>PMAT01000128.1:30281-86515 GCA_003152695.1 Acidobacteriaceae bacterium | reverse complement strand
GCCCCGTGAGAGGGCGGTCAATAGGATCTAGGTTGAACGGAGATTTGCCGGATTCACCAAGAAACAAGAAAACCGTCTTCCGGCGGTTACCTCAGTATGGATTTCTCGTGCTTCTTGGAAGTCAGCTCATCAATGTTGGGCCGCCCACATAACAACGCGGGTGGGCCTGTGTCGTGATTGGCGCATCTGGGACCCCCACGACTGTGTCGTATTTGTGTCGTTGACTTTCTAACTCATTCAAAACGAACCAACGCAACCAACGCATCTGTGCGAACCGAGGCTGAATTAAGTTGTTTGTTTGCAGAGATTTAGTGAACAGGGACTGCCGATTCGTAATCGACAGGTCATCGGTTCAAGTCCGATCGTCGGCTCCAGCAGCTTCTTTTGTTTTCACCAACTGCCCTCCGTGAATGGTGGGCATTGTTTTTGATTGTTGGGGGATCTTGTGGGGACTCTCACATCACCCTCCGATTGCGCTGATCAATCGCATCCCGAATCGCGCCCAATTCAGGATGCTGGGTAGATCCGCGTGGTCTTCAGGTCCCCATGGCCCATGGCGTCGGCCACGGCGAACACGTTTGCGGTAGCCCCAACGGCATACGTCGCAAACGCGTAGCGCTGCACTAATCGTCAACGTGATCGCCGAGACGCAGGGTCCTACCTCCCGCGATTCTATTTCGCTTTCGGCGGGTATCCCTTGAACAGCTTGGCGACCGCTTTGTCGAGGTTGTTTATATTTTTATTGGAATTGTCGGTGACCGTGTCGGTAGCGGCGCCGCGCCAGAGATCTTGCTTATTTTTCGCGTCTGCCAGCTCGACCACCAGCGTAGCCTCCTTGGTCACATAAGTGTTGTACGTGATAGGACCACCGCCGCCCCAAGGGCCCCAATACCAGCCCGGCCCGAAGCCGTATCCGGTTCCCACCAGCGTCTTCTGGTCCTTGATACTCTTGCTGTACGTCACCCAAACATCGGGATTGGAATTGGAATCGACTTTTTGCAACCCCTTCGCCTGCAGTTGCTTGTCAACCGCGTCGGTGATGCGCTGGTCCCACAGACTATTCGCCGGGTGAGGACTCTTCTCCCAGGCGTAGGTATGGTATTGGGAAAAGTTCGCTTGACGGTCCCAATCGATGTTGGTTTTTTGCGCAACGGCTGTAACGCAAGCTAGACAACTGAGGACAACCAGGGCAAAAATTCGGCTCTTCATCATGGCATCTCCGTTCAACAAGCTTGACGTCCTGCACAATGAGAATGAAGCATAAATGCCCTCTCATTGCATGGCTCAAAGATACTATCCCGACATCATGGCCGTCTAGGCCTCTGAGCAGGCAACCACCCCGGGGGTTTTCGGGGAACCTTACTCTTGCAGGGGAGCGGAATACCGATCTGTGGCTATCTGTGGACTGTTTTTGACCGCTGTCTGGTTGGTTGCGACTATTTCCAGCCCGCGCGGGGTGCCAGAAGCGATACCATATTGCGGGCCCCGTCACCTGTCCCGGTGATAGCGGTCACGGCGGGGCTGCCCCGCTTGGGTTGAAATAGAACAGGCCTCAAACTAATCGTTCGATTCCAGTCGAATAACGAGCGATTCCAGTTCTTATTATCGGCCACAGAAATAAGCTACAAGGTTCGAGGAGGACCTCTATGAGTGTCGTAACTACATCCCAGTCCGGAATCAAAACTCCGGGCAACTACATTAACGATGTTATGACGCTGGTGAAGAGCAAGAACCCAGCAGAGCCTGAATTTCATCAGGCCGTCCAGGAAGTACTCGATTCTCTGCGCCTCGTGCTGGAGCGCCACCCGGAATATATCTCGGCGCGCATCCTGGAGCGCATCACAGAACCCGAGCGCGTCATCATGTTCCGTGTCCCGTGGTTCGACGACCAGGGCAATGTCCAGGTCAATCGCGGTTTCCGTATCCAGATGAACAGCGCCATCGGCCCCTACAAGGGCGGACTGCGCCTTCATCCCTCGGTCAATCTCGGCATCCTGAAGTTCCTGGCCTTCGAGCAGGTCTTCAAGAATTCGCTGACCACGCTGCCCATGGGCGGCGGCAAGGGCGGCTCCGATTTCGATCCCAAGGGCAAGAGCGACAACGAAGTCATGCGCTTCTGCCAGAGCTTTATGACCGAACTCTGCCGCTACATTGGACCGGACACCGACGTTCCGGCCGGCGACATCGGCGTGGGCGGACGCGAGATCGGTTTCATGTTCGGCCAGTACAAACGCATCCGCAATGAATTCACCGGCGTGCTGACCGGCAAGGGCCTGAACTGGGGCGGTTCGCTGATTCGTCCCGAAGCCACCGGCTACGGCTGCGTGTACTTCGCGGAGGAGATGCTGAAGACCCGCAAGGAAACCCTCGAGGGCAAGCTCTGCCTGGTCTCGGGCAGCGGCAACGTTTCGCAGTACACCATCGAGAAGCTGCTCCAGCTGGGAGCCAAGCCGGTCACGGCTTCCGACTCCGACGGCGCGGTGTACGACCCCGACGGCATCACCCACGAGAAGCTTAGCTGGATCATGGAACTGAAGAACGCCAAACGCGGCCGCATTCGTGAGTACACGGACCAGTTCAAGAAAGCGATCTTCATGCCTACCGACCTCAAGCTGGGCTACAACCCGCTGTGGAACATCAAGGCTGATTGTGCGTTCCCCAGCGCCACGCAGAACGAAATCAACGCCAAGGACGCGACCAACCTCATCAACAACGGTGTCAAGGTTGTTGCCGAAGGCGCCAACATGCCCAGCACCCTCGACGCCACCAAGCTGTTCCTGGAGGCCAAAGTCCTCTATGGGCCGGCCAAGGCGGCGAACGCGGGCGGTGTGGCTACCTCCGGCCTCGAGATGTCGCAGAACAGCGCACGGCTGAACTGGACCCGCGAGGAAGTGGATGATCGGCTGCACAAAATCATGATCGCCATCCACAAGACCTGCTTCGAGACTGCCGAAACCTACGGCACCCCGGGCAATCTGGTGAACGGCGCCAACATCGGCGGCTTCCTGAAAGTCGCCAATGCCATGCTGGATCAGGGACTGGTGTAGTCCTCAGTCGCAGCGTTTGAGTACCATGCGGGGTGGAGCAATCCACCCCGCGTTTTTTGGACTGGAGACTTCCGGATTTCGCCGAAGAAGCAAGTGCAGAATGCGCTAGACACCAGACGGTCACATCTGATGTAAACGCTTTTGGGCGCGTACCCGCGTCCTCATTCCCTGATCGGCGTCTGTACTGTTTTATCGGTAGATTTTGCCGGACCGAATGAGAATGGCAGAGATCGCCGCCGCCTTAGTCTTGTGATCCACGGTAAAGATAATCCGGTAGGGCCCCACGCGCTTGCGATAACGTCCCTTCCACTCGGGGCCTTTTAGGGGCTTGACGTCGCCGGCGAAGGGATTCTCTTCCATCTCGTCGATCGCGCGCTCGATGCGCGCCTGCCGATCGCGAGGGAGACGCTGCAGGTCCTTCTCGGCGGCTGCGGAAAGCTCAACGGCCCAGATCATGTTTTACCGCGCGCCACGGTTTTGAGCGCCCGGCTTTGAGTTGGCCTTCGCCTTGGCGCACCTTTGCCGCCTCGCTTTTGGTGAGAACATCACTCACATCCACCAACCGCTTGGGCTGCATCGCGAGGCGTCCGCGCTCCACCGTTACCTCGACGAAATCGCCTTCCTGAAGCTGCAGGGCATCGAAGACCCGTTTAGGGATTACGACCTGGCGCCGCTGACCAATGCGGCTAACCGCGGCCGGTCGTGCTGAATTTCTGACAGGCATATATTCAGCATAGCGGATGCACGGAAACTGTCAAGCCGCCAAGCAGCTGGTGTAGTTCTCAGTTGCAGCGTTTGAGTGACGTGCGGGACGGAGCAATCCACCCCGTGTTTTTTCTGTGATACAAATCGGCCTTGATCCTTTTAAGGAAGGAAACATGAGCGAAAGTATCGGGGCCCTGTTTGGGACATTGTTCACAGTAGCCTTTGTCGTTGGATTGCTGGTCTTTTGCTTGTGAGGTCATCAAGAGGCTCGGACGGATAGCAGTTGCTTTGGAAAAACTCGCTGGGATTTCACCCGCCGATCTCTCCAAACCAAACGTCGGATGAGTTCGGGCAAAGCTGCAGGGACTATAATTCACGCCAGTAATGGGACTTGCGACGGGAACAAAACTCGGCCCGTATGACATCCAATCCCCCCTCGGCGCCGGCGGCATGGGCGAGGTGTATCAGGCGCGCGACACACGAATAGACCGCACCGTTGCCATCAAGATATTGCCGACTCAGGCCTCTCAGGATTCCGATGCTAAGCAGCGCTTCGACCGCGAGGCCCGCGCTATTTCATCGCTAAACCATCCCAACATTTGCGCTCTCTATGACGTCGGCACACAAGACGGCATTAGCTACATCGTCATGGAGTACCTGCAAGGCCAGACGCTGGCCAACAGATTGGACAAAGGCCCGCTACCCTTCGGCCAACTACTTAAATACGCAATCGACATTTGTGAGGGATTGGATAGAGCTCACCGAAGTGGAGTCATTCATCGCGACTTGAAGCCCGGCAATATCATGCTGACGAAGACCGGCGCGAAGCTGATGGACTTCGGGCTGGCCAAATCGGTGGCCATTGCCGCGTCTCTGGTCTCGAACGTCACAGCCACTTCCTTCACTCCAGCCAGCCATCCGTTGACCATGCAAGGAACAGTAGTGGGTACCGTTCAGTACATGTCGCCGGAGCAGGTAGAGGGAAAAGAAGCGGATGCCCGCAGCGACATCTTCAGCCTGGGATGCGTGTTGTACGAAATGGCTACGGGCAAGCGGGCGTTCGAGGGCAAGAGCATGGCCAGCATAATGGCGGCCGTTCTGGAACGGAATCCTGTTCCGCTCACCGCTGTCGAGCCTGGGTTGCCGCCAGCGCTGGATCGACTGGTAAAGGCTTGCCTGGCAAAAGATCCCGACGAACGGATACAGACCGTTCAAGATGTGAAGCTGCAATTGAAGTGGCTGGCGGAAAGCCAGGCGAGCGCACCTCAGGAAGAGGCGCCAGCGTCGTGGACCGGCCATCTCAAACGGCGCGAGCGCGTCGTGTGGGCGGTGGCCACTTTATGCGCGCTGTTGGCGGGTGGGCTGGCGTTTGCGCATCTTGCCGCCCAAAAGCCGCAGCCGGTGGTGCGAACCAGCATTGGAAGCGCGGATAAACTCCGCTTCAACTTCGCAGGTGACATAGCGGGACCGCCTGTCCTCTCGCCTGACGGTCTCCACATCGTTTTCTCGGCAACGAATGAAGGGAAAGCCCAGCTCTATCTTCGGACCTTGAGCGATCTCTCGATTCGACCGCTGCTTGGCACCGACAACGGCTGGTTCCCTTTCTGGTCGCCCGACAGCCATTCGGTGGCGTTCTTCGCCGACGGTAAGTTGAAGCGGCTCGACATTTCCGGTGGCATTCCCGTGGCGATCTGCGACGCCATCACCGGCCGCGGAGGCAGCTGGGGCAGCACGGGGACGATCGTGTTCACCCCCAACTTCAACTCGTCCATCTGGCAGGTGTCAGCCGGAGGAGGAACTCCGACCGAGGTCTTCAAACTCGATTCACCAAAATACAGTACCTACCGGTGGCCATGGTTCTTGCCTGACGGGAAGCACTTCCTCTATTTTGCAGCCAATCACTTGACTCCTAACAACTCGAACACCGGAGGCGTTTTTTTCGCTTCCCTGGAAGGCAAGGAAAATCGATTGCTGTTCCCATCGGCCTCGAATGCCATCTACGCTTCCGGATACCTGCTTTATCTTGCTGGCAATGTCCTGCGCGCACAACCTTTCGATCCGGGTTCGGGCCAAACCAGGGGCGACTCGACGGTGCTCGCCGACGGTGTACAGAATGACAGCGAAGTGTGGCGGGGAATCGTGACCGCTTCGGAAAATGGTCTCCTGCTTTATCAGCCTGCCATGGCGACGACAGGGATGAAGCTGGTCTGGTTTGATCGTAGTGGGAAACAGGTAGAAGAAATCGGTGATGGGGATGCCTACTATCAGGTCAGACTTTCCCCGGACGAAAAGAAGCTCGCGCTTGCGATTGGTCAAGTGAATCGGAACATCTGGGTTTACGATTTGGCCCGCGACACCAAGAGCCGTTTCACCTTCGACAATGAATCCCACTCCGATCCCGTTTGGTCTCCCGACGGCAGCCAGCTCGCCTATGCAGTCGCTGAGGGTGGGCTTCAAGAAGCTGTGGTGTTCAGCAAATCATCCAATGGGGCGGGCGAGGCAAGACAGATATTGGCGAGTGCGCCCGGTGATGAGGTCCAGCAGTCGCCGAGTGACTGGTCACCGGATGGCCGCTGGATGATTTACACTCGCGGCGCACTCGGAGCGGGTACCCAGGGAACCGACTTATGGGTATTCTCCCTCGACGGACGCCAGAAACCGTTTCCTTACATAGCGGGTCCCGGCGACCAACGGGAAGCCCAGTTCTCACCCGACGGCCATTTTGTGGCCTATCAGTCAAACGAAGGCGGTAATACCCAGGTCTACGTGGCTGCCTTCCCGTGGACCGGGGCAAAGTGGCAGGTTTCAACCAACGAAGGCACCGGACCACGATGGCGGCACGATGGACAGGAACTCTTCTTCGTAGATGGCGACCAAATCATGTCGGCCAAGGTGAACAAAGCCGGTTCAGGTTTGGAAATAAGTCAGCCGCGTCCCTTGTTCCGCCTCAACTTGGTTGGCGAGTATCCCTTTCGCTACGCAGTCGCCCGAGATGGTCAGCGCTTTGTGGCAATTGTCAGCGGCCAAGATAGCTCCCAGCCTCTGGTCTTGGTGCAGAACTGGACCGCGGAATTCAAACCCTGATAGCTGATTGTCGATCGCATGCTTCGGACTTTCCGGTGTGTGCCGCTCTCACATTCGAAGGTGACGAGTCCCCTCGAAACTTAGCTACACTGCAAGTAGGATCGTCAGGTAAGAGTCGGTGTTTCCACCCGAAGGAACGTTCTAATGGCAGTTCGCCCAATTCCCGATCCTGCACCTCACGCGGAGCTCCAATTCGAGAGCTTCGAGAACCTGATGCCGTTCCGCGTGAACGACATTCTGCTGGTTTCCAGCCTGTACGACTCCTTCATTCTGCGCGAGGACGGACGCCTCAACGAACTGCTGATGGGCGAGTCGCTGGAGCTGGACATTCATCAGGTCCCCGGCATCACCCACGTCCCGAGCGGAGCCAAAGCGCTGGAGCTGGCGCGCTCCCAGCCGCGCTTCAACCTGATCGTGACCAACCTGCAAGTCGGCGACATGGATGCCGCGCAATTGGCGCGTGAAGTCAAGGCCGCGGGTCTGGATGTTCCGGTCATCGTTCTGGCCTACGATTACCGCGAGATCAAGAACTTTATCGCGCGCAATCCACAGACCGATATCGAGCGCATATTTCTGTGGCAAGGCAATGCCCGCATCCTGATCTCGATCGTCAAGTACATCGAAGACAAACGCAACGTCCTGCACGACACTCACGCCATGAGCGTCCCCGTGATGCTGGTGGTCGAGGACGATATCCGCTATTACTCCCTCTTCCTGCCGGTGATTTACACCGAACTCATCAGCCAGTCGCGGCGCCTGCTCAACGAGGGCCTCAATGTCGCACACAAGCTGGTGCGCATGCGCGCCCGCCCCAAGATCCTCCTTTGTTCCAATTACGAGGACGCCGAGAAGCAGGTCATGAAGTATCGCGATTACTTGCTGGGGGTGGTGTCGGATGTGGAGTTTCCGCGCAATCATGCGCTCACGCCGGAAGCCGGCTTCCAGTTGGCACGCATGATTCGTAGCATCGTGCCGGATGTGCCCATCGTGCTGCAATCCAGCAGCACCGAGTTCATGCAGCCTGCCTTCGCGGAGGGCTTTGGCTTCCTGCAAAAACGCTCGCCTACCCTGCTGGGCGATTTGCGGCGCATGCTGGTGGACGAGGCGGGCTTCGGCGACTTCGTCTTCCGCCTCTCCGACGGCAAAACCGAGGTCGGGCGCGCCAGCAACCTGAACGAACTGGAGACCCAACTGGCGACGGTCCCGGCCGAAAGCATTGAACACCACGCCCAACGCAACCACTTCTCGCATTGGCTGATGACCCGCACCGAGTTCGCCCTGGCCCAAAAGCTGCGGCCACGCAAAGTTTCCGACTTTGTGGACACCGAACACCTGCGCCGCGACCTCATCGCATCCATCGCCGACTATCGCCGCGAGCAAACCCAGACGCTCATCGGCGAATTCAATCCCGCAACATTTCAGCCGGCGGATGCTTTCTTCTTGCAGATCGGCGGCGGTTCGCTGGGCGGCAAGGCGCGCGGCCTGGCTTTCATCCGGCACCTCCTGCACCAGCGCAGCGTGACCCGCAGGTTTCCCGGCATTCGCATTGCCGTGCCGCCTACGCTGGTGTTGACCACCGACTTGTTCGACAATTTCCTGCGCGAAAACGACCTGCTGAAACTCGCCATTCACAGCACCGACGACCAGGAGATCGTGCAGCGCTTCCTGGCTGCGCCATTGCCCATCGCCGTGATCGAAAAGCTTCTGGACTTCTTGCAGGAGGTGCGCTATCCGCTGGCGGTCCGCTCTTCCAGTCTGCTCGAGGACTCGCAATACCAGCCGTTCTCCGGCGTGTACGAAACTTTTATGCTGGGGAACCATCGGGCCGACATTCAACTGCGCCTGGAGCAGCTTCTGGAGGCGATCAAACGAGTGTATGCCTCCACCTTCAGCCAGCACGCGAAGTCGTACGTGCGCGCCACGCCGTATCGTCTGGAAGAAGAAAAAATGGCGGTGCTGGTCCAGCAGGTGGCGGGCGCGACCCACGGCAACCGCTTCTATCCGGATTTCTCCGGCGTGGTGCGATCGCGCAACTTCTATCCGGTTGCGCCCGTCAAGGTGGAGGACGGATTCGCCGCCGTCGCCTTGGGCTTGGGATGCGCCGTCGTGGGTGGAGGAAAATCGCTGAGCTTCAGTCCCCGTCACCCTCGGCACCTGGTGCAGTTTTCGTCCGTGGAAGACATTCTGGCCAACTCGCAGACGCGATTCTGGGCGCTTGATCTGGACCATGCGGCGGACCCAACCGATCCGGTCACCGAGTTGCGCGAAGTGCCGTTTGGACTCGACGCGGCCGAGGCCGATGGGACCTTGCAGATGCTGGGCTCCACTTACTCGCGCGACAATCACGCGGTCTATGACGGGCTGAGCCGGCCCGGCCAGCGCATTGTCAGTTTCGCGCCCATTCTCAAGCACGGCCTGTTTCCCCTGCCCGCCATCCTCGATCAGCTTATGACAATCGGCGAAGACGCCATGGGACGTCCCGTGGAAATCGAGTTTGCCGTTCGGCTCCCGAGGCAAGCCAACGAAGCTGCTGACTTCAGCTTCCTTCAGTTGCGTCCGCTGGTGCTGGCCCGCGGCGGCGAAGAGATTCGCCTGGAGAGCGTGGAACCGGAACGCCTGGTATGCCAGAGCTCGCAGGTGCTGGGGCACGGTCGTTTGCAGGACCTGCGCGACGTGATCGTAGTTGACTTCCAGCGCTTTGAACGCGCCCGCAGCCACGACGTGGCCCAAAGCGTCGCCCATTTCAACGCCCAGCTTTCCGAGGAGAATACGCCGTATCTCCTGATCGGAGTGGGGCGCTGGGGATCGACCGATCCGTGGCTCGGCATTCCCGTGGCCTGGGACCAGATCTCCGGAGCGCGCGTCATTGTGGAGTCGGGATTCCGCGACCTACGCGTGATTCCGTCGCAAGGCAGCCATTTCTTCCAGAACCTCACCGCGTTTCAGATCGGCTACTTCACTGTCAACCCCGACGCGGGCGAGGGCTTCGTCGATTGGCCGTGGCTGGCGGCACAACCCGCGGTCGACGAACATGGCTGCGTCCGCCACTTGCGGTTCGCGACGCCCCTGGTGGTGCTGATGAATGGCAAAACCAGCCAGGGCATGATCTTCAAACCCGACCCCACCGCCTGAAGAACTACCCGGCCCCGTTGCAGTCAACTCCGCCTGTCGCAGGCCTGTAGCCGCACGATCAATAGATCAGCATCAAATCGTATATCTTTTTCGTTTCTATCCGTATTTATACGCTGATATACTCTCTGCCTGAAAAGGAGCCCAGCTTGCAAATCCGACGTCGTGTTGTGCTCGTCTTCCTGTCAATGGCTGCGGCATTGCCATCGTGCGCGCAATCGTTTCTCGACGACTATTTTGCCCGGGTCGCTCGCAATCAGGCGGAGCAGCCGCACTGGGTGACTCCGGTCGCGACGGACACTACCGTCTGGAGCAGGAGTTTCGCTACGACATCTTCTGGCAGGGGCACGCCGACGGCACCACCACCGAGAACTACGATGGCGGCAAGGGACTGGAACTGATTCCGGCGAACAACGTTGAAGTGATCGTCAATCTCCCGCCCTACATCGTGCATAACAATCCCAAACAAGTGGATGGCTGGGGCGACGAATCTTTCCTCGTCAAGTATCGTTTCCTGTCGCGGAACGAGGAAAGCGGCAATTACATTCTCACCGCCTTTCTAGGCTGGTCCATCCCGACCGGCACCTACAAGAACGGCTCGACTCATGCGGCGATTACGCCGACCCTGGCATTTGGAAAAGGCTGGGGCCCCTTCGATATTCAGACCACGGCCGGAATCGGTCTGCCGACTGGAGACAGCCAGAAACTCGGCCAGCCGGTCACATGGAATTTGACAGCGCAATATCGCGTGCTGCGCAAGATATGGCCTGAGCTGGAAATGAATTCGACCTTCTATCACAACGGCCCCAACGATGGGAGACAGCAGGTGTTTCTCACCCCAGGCGTGGTCTTCGGAAAATTTCCCCTCTGGCGCCGGCTGGGCTTGACCGTGGGCACTGGCGTTCAAATCGCCGCAACTCATTTTCACAGCTACAATCACGGCTGGATTCTCAGCACTCGTTTGCCGTTCTGATGTGGATAGGGTTACGGTGTGCGGTGTGCGTGGATCGAGCGGTGCTTTTGCTGGATTATTCATGAGCGCAGCGCCCTTGTGGCCCGGAGGCGCGCGCCTGAATCCCTGCTCCCAAAAATCCATCCAATCCTTGGTTGATCAATTTTGCATTGGCTGCCCGTAACGGCCTTCGGTAGAACGCGACTCGGCGCACGGACGAAATCCTTTCATCATGAAAATCGGAATCACGTGTTATCCAACCTACGGCGGCAGCGGTGTGGTGGCTACGGAGTTGGGACTGGAGCTGGCTGATCGCGGCCACGAGGTGCATTTCATCTCGTATTCGCAGCCCATCCGGCTTCCCAAGACTTACCCCAACATCCACTATCACGAGGTCGAGGTTTCGCGCTATCCGCTGTTTGAGTATCCGCCGTACGATCTGGCGCTGGCCACGCGCATGGCGGAAGTCGCCGAAATTTACGAGCTCGACCTGTTGCACGTGCACTACGCGATTCCGCATTCCGTCAGCGCGATGCTGGCGCGCCAGATGCTGAGCTGCGATCACGCGCGCCCTCGTCGCAGGTTGCCTTACGTCACCACCTTGCACGGAACCGACATCACGCTGGTTGGCTCCGATCCGTCGTATTTGCCCATCACGCGCTTCTCCATCGATCAGAGCGACGGCGTCACTTCGATCTCCGAGTATCTGAAGCGGCGGACCCTGGAAGTGTTTGCGGTGCAGACGCCCATCCAGGTGATTCCCAACTTCGTGAACTGCGACCTCTACCACCGCACTCCGGAATTGCTGGAGCATCGCTCCGAGTACGCCGGCGCTGACGAGAAAATTCTGGTGCACCTGTCGAACTTCCGGCCGGTGAAGCGGCTGGGGGACGTCATTGAGATCTTCGATCGGGTGCAGAAGAAAATCCCCGCGCGATTGCTGATGATCGGCGATGGTCCGGAGCGTTCCAGCGCCGAATGGCTGGCGGTGAAGAAGGGAATCCACAAGAAGGTGGACTTCCTCGGCAAACAGGACCGCATTAGCGAGAAGCTGGCGGTGGCCGACGTAATGCTGCTGCCAAGCCAGTTGGAGTCGTTCGGACTGGCGGCCCTGGAGGCGATGGCTTGCGAAGTCGTGCCGATCACAACCAATGAAGGCGGGCTTCCGGAAGTTGTCGATCACGGGAAAACCGGATTCCTCGCGGCGGTGGGCGATGTGGAAACGATGGCAAATTATGCGATTGAAATCCTGTCGGACGAAAACAAGCTGAGGCAAATGGGTGAAGCGGCGCGCGCCAGCGCCCAAGCGCGATTCTGCGCCAGCAAAATCATTCCCATGTACGAAAGGTTCTATCGCGGCGTACTGGATCGCTCTTCGTAAATCGCTCCCGCTACGGAACCGCCCATCTCTTCGGCCTGCAGCATCGGAAGCACCATCCGCACCAGGGTGCCGCGGCCGGGCTGGCTCTCAACCGTAATCTCGGCGGCATCGCCGTACACCACCTGAAGGCGCTCGGTAACGTTCACCATTCCGATACCGGTCCCCGTGCTGGCACTGGTGACGGACATTCCGACTCCGTCGTCTTCCACCTCGATGACCACGCGCTGTTCGGCACAACGGCTGCGAATGTAGATGCTTCCTCCGTCAACCGTGGAGGAAAAGCCGTGCTTGACCGCATTCTCCACCAGCGGTTGCAGAATCATGCTGGGCACCAGATGCTCAAGCGAGGCCGGCTCCAGTTCCTTGACCACCTTCAGCTTGTCACGGCCGAAGCGCGCCACTTCAATATCGAGATAATCATCCAGGAATTCCAACTCCTCGCGCAGCGGGACGAACGAATCACCCTTGCGCAGCAAGCGGCGCAGAATGTTGCCCAGCTTCACGATCATCTCGCGGGCCGAATCCGGATCGCGGCGCACCAGCGAAGCCACCGAATTCAGGGTGTTGAACAGGAAGTGGGGATTGATCTGGCTTTGCAGAGCTTCCATGCGCGCCTGCAACAGCAATCTCTCCTGCTGTTCCAGCTTCATCTCGATGCGCACGTTGTTCAGCACCTTCAACGCGATGGCGACTGCCATGACCGTGCCCGCGTAGATGGCCAGGTTGATCGGCCAGTTCTTCGCATCGAGCGCGAAAATGCGCGTGGGAAAGACGCGATGCAGTTGTATGCGGATGAACTCCAGGCCCAGGATGAGGAAGAAGAACGAAGTCTGCCAATCGATGAAAGACTTGCGGATGCTGCGTCGAATCCAGCGATAGATGCTGAGATCGAAGAGCGGAGAGAATGACCAGATGGCTTCGCGATCGGGGCCAAGATGGCGCAGCACGCCCGCCAACCCTCCCGCCAGAACATACATGGGCAAGGTAAGCCACTCGCCGAAAAGCACCGCCGGCAGCGCAACCAGCGCCCCGCCCGCGATTCCCGCCAGGCGTCCGGCGATCACGCCCATCAGGATCGCGCCCTCGAAGGAAATGTCGGCCGCGTAGAAATTGTGCACCCAGTGGCTTACCAATACGCCCAGGGCAATGGGCGTGCCCACGATGAAAACAATCTCGATCTTCTCGCTGAGCGTGCGTTCCTCGCGAAACAGCAAAACGCGAAAACGGCGCGCCCGCACCAGCACGCTGCTGATGGCTGCGGCGACGCCCAGGCGGATCAGCACGGTCACGAGAATGAGGCGATGGTCCATTGTCAGTTGCCAGTAGCCAGTTGTCAGTTGTCAGTTGCCAGTAGCCACTATCGTAGCGCGCCAGCGGCCTGAAGCAGGGCCTGTTCGGCGCTCGCGCTATCGGGCGCGCCGCCCTGCGCCATGTCGCGATTACCGCCGCCGCGTGTGCCGAGCTGCTGCACGGTTTGCTTCATCAAAGCGCCCATGTCATTTCCCAGCCCCGGTGTCTGCCCGAAGACCAGCGACGGTTGCGGACCTCCACAACCCAGCAACGCGACCGCGTTACCGTTCCGGGTGAGTTTCTGCGCCAGCATCTTGATGTAGGCGAGATCGCGATCGGCAAAGAACTGCACCACCAGCTTGTACTCACCACGGTCTTGTGCCGCCTGCAACAGCTGTTCAGCTTGCAGTTCCGCGACCTCTTCCAGTAGATGATGCTGCGCCTTTTGCGCTAACTTGATCTCGTCGAGCGACTTACGCACCTGCTGCGGGACCTCCCAGATATGAGTCGAAAACACCGCGGCCGCCTCGGTGAGAGTCTCAAAATCACGACGGGCGGTGCGAACCGCCCGCAAGCCGCAAACGAACTCCACGCGAACGCCCTGCTTCACCTTCTCAGTTTTGCGCAGCAGGATCGCGCCAATCTGTCCCGTGCTGCGGACGTGAGTTCCACCGCAGGCGTTTAAGTCGAAGTCGCCGATGTCAATCAGCCGGAGTTGGTCGCGTTCTGTTGCGGGTATCTTGCGGACGCCCAGGGCGCGCGCTTCGTCCGGCGTGGCAAAGCGAATCTCGACTGGCCGATCTTCGGCGATCACTTCGTTGGCCAGCTTCTCGACCGATTGCAGTTGCTTCGCGCTGACCGCGTCGGCGGCAAGATCGATGGTGCAGCTCTCGTCGCCCATGTGGAACGAAACGGTAGCGAATCCGTAAAGCTTCTCGAACGCGGCGGAGAGCACGTGCTGCCCAGAGTGCTGCTGCATGTGATCGCGCCGGCGCTCGGCGTCGATCGCGCCGCGCACGACTGCACCGGGTTGGAGATCTTGTGCGACACCTTCGACGATGTGGAGCACGTCTCCGGTCTGCTCGTTTTCGGCAACGTCCTTCACGCGAATCCGCGGCAGGCCGCTCACGCCTGGCAGTTCCAGCCAGCCGGTGTCGAACACTTGTCCGCCGCTGGTGGGATAAAACGCCGAGCGGTCGAGCGTGACTGCGGTGTCTCCAGCTTCACGGCTGACAGCCACCACGCAAGCTTCGAACTCGGTGAGAAAGGAGTCGGTGTAGTAGAGGCGTTCGGTCAAGGCGATTACCCCGGTCAGCGCAACATTGAATGAAATCTGGCACAAGAACGACTGAGGCTCAAGTCTGTTGCGAAACTCCCCTCATCGTATAAGATTCTTGCCGCACGAACTTACTTCCCTGAGAGGAGATGCCATGAAGACCATTCTACGGGTAACGATGTTGGTGGTACTGGGCGGACTGTGCGCGATGCCGCTGGCGGCGCAGGACTCGGCAATGTCGGCCAAGCCCAAGGCGGCAGCCAAGCCGAAAGAGCAGGGCATGCCGATGCCCAAGCCCGCGCCGGAGATGACGAAGATGATCAAGATGATGGGCGGGAATTGGACGGTAACCGAGAAGCACGATCCCAATCCCTGGATGCCCACCAGCGGCACCAGCAAGGGCACCGCCGTACTGACGCCGGGTCCCGGCGGGATGTCGTTGATGGAAAAGTATCACTCCAACGGAGCCATGGGTAGCTTCGACGGATTCGGAACCTCCTGGTGGGACCCCAAGGCGCAAGTGTACCGGGGCGCCTGGTGCGACAACATGTCGCCGAATGGCTGCGACGACAGTGGCAGCTCAAAGTGGGAGGGCGACAAACTGGTCGGCACTATGCAAGGCGAGGTGAACGGTCAAAAAATGATGACCCGGTTCACCTATTCCGATTTCAAGCCCAATTCCTTCGTCATGACCATGGAAATGGGCCCCGATGCCAGCAAGTTGCAGAAGGCCATGACCGTCACGTACACGAAGGCCGGCGGCATGGCAGAAAAGAAGAAGATGGAGTAGCTAATAGATAGGAATCAAGCCCGCAGATCGGACATTCTGCGGGCTTCGGACACGAGTGAGAAGCTTCTAGCGGTTCGGCGCCGGCGCAGAGGGTTTCTGCGGCATCGGGACCGACTTCGCGGGCGCGGGTCGTGAGCCTTCCAATACCGACCCGGTACGGTTGGCATGACGAGTGGCGAACACCGAAAGCGTGATGGACGTGACCATGAACATGATGGCCGCCCAGGTGGTGGCTTTCGACAGCACGGTCGCGGCGGTGCGAGTACCGAAGGCAGTCTGGCTGCCCATGCCTCCAAAGGCGGCAGCAATGTCGGCACTTTGTCCGCTTTGCAGCAGCACCACAATGATCAGGAACAGGCAAACGACGACGTGAATAACGGTGACCAGGACAACCATGTAATTCTCAATCCTTGCATCTGGCGGCCGCGTTTACGCGGAACCGCGCCAGCATCGGCAATATGGTAACTCTTTACGTTGCTTACAACTTGGGTGAGGCATGGTGCGGAAGGGGGGACTTGAACCCCCATGCCTTTCGGCGCCACCCCCTCAAGATGGTGTGTCTGCCAATTTCACCACTTCCGCACACCCGACCGGATGCGGCGAGCATCACGGGCTCCAAGCAGAAACGTAGAGGCAATTAAGTATAGCAAAACATGCGGCGGGGACGAACCCGTGCTGAGGTCCTAGCTTACGGTCTCCTGCGATCCCGATAGAATACAGTGAGCCATGATCATCACGCGGTCACCCTCGCGGGTTTCGTTCGACGCCACCAAGGGCGACTCCCTGCCGTCCCGACTGCTGCGCCGCGCCGTTTTTCTGGACCGCGACGGCGTGTTGAACGAGGCCATGATTCGGAATGGCAAGCCCCACGCTCCTACCGAACTCGCGGACCTGCGGATACCTCCCGGAACTGCGGAGGCACTAGCGCAACTCAAAGCACGTGACTTCCTTCTGCTGGTCGTTACCAATCAGCCGGACGTCGCCCGTGGAGTCCAGAAGCGTGACACCGTAGAACAGATGGACCGCCGGCTGCGGGCCGAGTTGCCACTCGACGACGTGCTGACGTGTTTCCACGACGATCAGGATGACTGCGATTGCCGCAAGCCGCGCCCTGGCCTGGTTACGCGCGCCGCACAGCAGTACGGAATCGATCTGGGCCGCAGCTATCTGATCGGCGATCGCTGGCGCGACATGGATGCCGGAACCAATGCGGGATGCAAGACCATCTGGATTGACCGCGGCTACAGCGAACAGGCTCCCGCATCGGCTCCCGATGCCCGCGTGGGCTCTCTGCCCGAAGCGGTTGACTGGATCCTGAAAACGGGGGAGCCATCCTGAGAAGCATCTCCGAGTTGCAGATCAAGCTTTTCGCCGACGGGGCTGATCGGGCGCCTTCACTGTATCCGCAACTGGTACTGGATATCTCCAGCTACTTCGTACCGTGACGTGCCAAAGTCGCGTCGCATAGGAAGAAAAGGGCACCAACTCAACGCGAATTTCTTTGGTTGCTGTGAGAAACTAAAGGAAGGAGCGCTTGAGAGAATGTTCGAGAAAGTACAAGCATTGTTGGAAACTTATCCTCGAGTGCGGCCACCGCTTGGGGGGCGGTACGAAGAGCTTTATGTCGGCGAATACAAGCGCAGCCGTTCAGGAGGCAAGGGCCTTCCAGCGCTTGTGGCCAACATGGAAGCTTGGATGCATCGTCAAGTCCTTGGCGCGGCTCGTGAAGAGCGCATTTTGGAGTTGGGGGCCGGGACACTAAATCACGTTCCTTATGAAAAAAGAACGAGCGTTTACGACGTAGTCGAGCCATTCCAGCAGCTGTGGGAGAACAGTCCAAACCGCGACCAAGTGACGGCAATTTATAAAGACATTTCAGATATTCCTAAAGATCGTTCCTATGATCGAATCATTTCCGTCGCCGTGTTGGAACATCTCACTGACTTACCTTCCGTTTTGGCTCAATGTGGGTTGATGTTAAGAGCGGACGGCGAGTTTAAGGCTGGTATTCCGAGCGAAGGAGGCTTCCTTTGGAGCTTTGGTTGGCGGATGACCACAGGTCTTTCGTTTCGTCTCCGCACCGGACTCAGCTACGAAGTTATCATGCGGCATGAGCACGTAAACTGCTCCGACGAAATCGTCGCTCTCACTAGGTATCTGTTTAAGAATGTATCCATCCGGCGCTTCCCACTACCTGCTAAGAACCTCAGTCTGTACACAGCATTGGGAGCCAGCCATCCTATTGCAGAGCGCTGCGGCGAGGTCATCCGGCGAAGAACGGGAATGACCCCGGCGCCTTCAGGCAATTGCAATACCTGACGCCCGGAGTAACCCGATCCCATCTACGGCTCCGTTCTGCTGACTTCACGATCAAAACGTTCGTGCAGCATGGCAAGCTCCTGGGTGAGCACACGGGTGCGGTCGTTGAGCTTGGAGACCCAGGCGAACAGCTCGATGATAAGCAGCGTGAGCCCCGCAATACACAGGAAGAACAGCGCCGAGGGAGGATAAGGCACTCCCACGAACTTTGCTATCACAAACAGATAGGGATAACCAACGGACGACGCCACAAGCAACAACAGCGCAATGAGGAGCCAGAGGATCGCAAATCGCTCGCCAATGGCGCGCCGACGCACCAGCCATAATACGAACAGAAATACAATCAGCGTGGTGATAAAGACTAGGGCGTGGCCGTAAGCCTGCATACAACCTCCTTAACGCGCTGGTCTCCGCTTGCGCAGGGACGCCATGAGGACAGCGAGCGAGACCTTCACCATGTAGCTGGCGGAGCGCAATCCGCCGATGCTCGAGCTTCCCGTGGTTCGGGCTGCCATCTGCACCGGGACTTCGCAAATCCTGAGCCCAGCCCGATGGGCCACTAGCACGGCCTCAACCTCCGGATAATCCTCCGCATAGTCACCTGCGAGCAGTTCGATGGCGCGACGGTTGATGGCGCGGAAGCCCGATGTGGCGTCCGTGATGCGGGTGTGGCAGATGGCTGAGAGCCATCGCGAGAAGAAGCTTATCCCCATACGACGGCTCAACGTGGACCGATAGCCATCGCCGCCTAGGAACCGCGAACCAATCGCGATGTCGGAGCCAGTCTCCAGCAGGGCATTCACCACCAGGTGCACCTGGTCCGCGGGATGTTGGCCGTCGCCATCTACCTGTACCGCGACGTCGTAACCTTCGTCGCGAGCTATGCGAAAGCCGGTTTGCACTGCGCCGCCGATGCCCAGGTTGCAGGGCAGCGAAACTAGCCGTGCGCCGCTTCTGCGCGCCGCCGCCGCCGTATCGTCCGTTGATCCATCGTTAATGACGGCCACATCGTATTGCGGATAATGCGACTTGAGGTCCGCGATAAGAGTTGGGAGCGACCCCGCTTCGTTGTAAGCGGGGACGATGGCCAGAACTCGTGGCTTGCCATTACCTACCCCAGATGCGGGTGAATCATTCATGCATGAAGCTTCCAGATCAAGGTCCTACTCATCCCGGATGGCCAAGCTCGGATCAGTCCGGTCGACTTGCACGGTGTCGGCGGGCTCCTCGTAGCCCGAGCCTCAACCTTCCTCGCCGCAGAAACTGCTTATCTCAGCCGGGTTCCGTCACGGCATCCAACATGAGTTCAGCCTACATTTCCTCGTCGCGGAAAGCTTACCGCAATACGCGGCTTGAGCCACAATCTGCGGCCTCGTCTTGAGGCATGTACGTTTCCAGAATCCTGTAATGGAATCGCGCTGCCACCTCAGGGTTGAAGTTTGGCGAGTAAAGAAATGTGCGGGGCTTCTTGTCCACGCAAATAGCCTCTCCGTCGTATAAGTGCATGTCCTCCAACTGTTTCGCAAGGCCCGCGCCTTTGACTAGGACCTCAGGACTGTGATGGTTGGCGTGCACATAACGGAACCCGTTAGAGAACAATACAAATAACAGAAAGGAACTGATGGCCGCAACCGCCACTAGCTTGAGGGTTGTGCGTTCGGGACCGTCCAACCCATTCTCGATCAGAAACAAATTTAAGGCGATAAGGAACATGAGCCAGTACATGTAATACCGGATCTCCTGCGAAGCCGGCATGCAAGCCGTTCCCAAGATAATCACGAGAAGAAAGACGGACGGCTTCATTCCATAGCGATGCCGCACCCTGGATTGCAGAACCATAAAAAAGAAGATATTGAAGAGTGCCAAAGCCCCAAAGGTACCACCCATCCGAATCGCCTTTGAATCCAGCTTAACATCGCCTTGAGCAATGGTCCATAACGGACTCCGCCCGTCGAAAGCGTCGTACTCAACTGCCGACAGCAGCCATCGCTTCCACTGGGGAGAATGCGCCAGGTAAACTGGCTGCCATCCAAGGCCGCGAGAATCAAATTGCCCCCGCAAATGTATAGG
This sequence comes from Acidobacteriaceae bacterium, assembly GCA_003152695.1. GTDB lineage: Bacteria > Acidobacteriota > Terriglobia > Terriglobales > Acidobacteriaceae > Bog-257. The sequence goes on along the minus strand of PMAT01000128.1, from coordinate 66,472 downwards.
CCCAATATTCATTGCGACAGGATAGAGTGGGTTGTGAAACTTAATAAGGTTCCTGACTGGAATTATGTAGGCTGTGGAAATGGATAAAAGGATAATCACTGCAAACAAATATCGCCTCCATCCCGAACCCGCCGCCACTTGATTGCGCATGAGTAGAAGCCGTTGCCTATTAACGTAGGTTATGAGCGCCATCCCAAGCAGGGCTGCACTTCCAATGACTACAAACTGGCTTTTGGAGTTTATGACGATGGCTACACAGAAGAGTGCGATGCTAGCATCGACAATCGAGAAATGCTCTGGATCTATCCAGGCCGTAAAAATAGAGAACAGCAGTATAGTGGCGAAGGAATTCGTGAACAGGTCAACGTCAGTGCTGGTAGTTTGTAACAAGACCACAGGCATGCCCAAAAATCCCGCAACAATATATGCAAAAGGAATCTTGTGACGAAGCCAAAAGAACGCGGCGACGCAGATCAATGCAAACAAGCTAACTAAGTTTGCTGCTTGCGCCCGCGAGGTCAAGCGCCACAGACCGCCTTGCAGATAATCTGGAAGAACGGGAATTCCGGCATACAAGGCTGCCATCCACTCGGAAAGGTGGTACTGTTGCTGCGATATTACACCTGCTCGCAAGGCAGCGAAAGGCATGTGATAGGCAAGCGAGTCCCAGGATTCATCCAGATCCGACCATCCCTTATGAGCGATAAAGGCCAATAGAACAAGAACGGCGACTGTATAGAAAGCCGTAAAATAATCGTAAGATGACCGTTGTGAGTCGTAGGCGCGATCGCGAACGGCTCCCGAAGAACCCTCATAATTCGAATCTGGATGTTGGACCTGGGACAGCCCCATAAACCTTCCTTTGTGCGTTATCTACTGTAGCCATCACAAAAGGTTGAGCGGCGACCGCGCCTCATGTTTGCTACCCGGCACCGAATGCAGAATGGGCTTCCTCAATATCGGCGGATACATAAGTATCTTAATTGTAGCGCATCGCTGCGACGGCTGCGGGGGCCGGTTGCGAAGTGGAAGAACCCAACCACTGGCGTTGCCTGACGCATCATGGCTAAACGATCGCGTTGCCACATTCTACGGCCAAGGGAGTGTTTCTTCAACCGGCCGTTTGCCTTTGGCTTGCAATCCCGCCTTGGCGCAGAATACTCCTTCCACTGGAGCGGATGGTGAAATGCGCTTTATTTCTTTGAATCCAACGTGCTCAAGCATCCCGATGCAGCAGGCAGGATTAGGAAACCACGAACAGGTCGGATCGTAGCTGGGGTTATCCGGCGGTCCACTCTTGATACCGAACGGATGAAACTCTGCCATGGGTTGGTCTTTCGTGTTGTCGCACATAGCGGTTTGCATCAATAATGTCCCGGTACAGACGGCATGGATCTCTTCCAGCGCCAGGAGCGGATGACGAAGGTGGTACAAAACTCCGAAGAACAAGACTAAATCGAATGTCCCGAAAGTCTTGGGGCTTAGGTCGTAAACACCGGCGAGGTGCGATGTCAGACGCGAACCGAAGGCGGTCCGGCAAATCTGAAACTTGCGCGCCATCGGAGGATAATTCTCAATGGCAACAACCTCGGCAGCTCCTCGGCGTTCTGCCTCAAAGGAAAAGAAGCCTTCCGCGTGTCCGATGTCTAACACTCGCATGCCGGTCATATCGTCCGGCAACCCAAAATATGGAAGCTTCGTTACCTTGGGATCATTCCAGCCCGCAGTGACCAAACCACCGGGTAACTCCATCCTATGAAACCAGTACTTTTCGGCCTCGATCTGTGACTTCAACCAATCGTTGACCGTTAACGCTGCAAGATTGTCCACTGTGCTTCCCCCTTAAGGCTGACGTTGGTAATTACCGAAGCGACCGCCTTGTCGAAAACCTCGTCGCTCAGTTCGTTGATGACGCGCAGCAGCGCATTGGTGCGAAGCCGTTCCCAAAGATTTGCGTCCTGATACAAACGGCAGCACTCTCCCGCAAAAGCGATGGGAGTCTCGGCCATAAGGCATTCGTTCCCATGCTGCCATCCCAGTTGCTCTCCAATCAGGTTGGATACTACAAGAGGCACACCAAATGAGGCGGCTTCGTGCGCTTTGATAGGAATTCCCGCCGCATATCGGGTGGGCGCCACAAATACGCGCGCTTGATTATAGAGCGAGGTCAAGTCGTCCTGCCGGCCAAGAATGCGAACTCCGTCGGCCTGGCAATCGCTCAACACCGCGTCGGCTCCGTACCCGGCAATGATCAACTGGGCGCCCGTCACTTGGCGGACCGTTGGCCAGATTGAACCGCAAAAATACCGCATGGAATCAGCATTTGGACTGTCCGTACGGTGCATAGCTCCGACGAACAGGAACGTGCGCCGCTCGTCAAATGCCGCGGCTGTCGGGTTAGCGCATGCTCGATTGCCGATTATCGATACATGATTTACTCCCCTCGAAACCATAGTCGCGCGATCTCGTTGCGATACGACCACAACGGCGTCAGCGGACTTTGCCAAAGCTAACTCGCGGTCCAGCCATGCCGACTTCACGGTGGATGAAATCTCGCTGCCCAGCATCTCGGCCTGGCGCCAATCCCGTTCCGCAAAAATCGCTTCCGCGTCGTAAATCACGCGCGCGTTGCTGGAACCGCCATTGTCAGCCCTGCCCTTCAGGAAGGCCTCCATATTGTGAGGCCGGCTCACCCAAACGATGTCGCTGTTCGGCACGTACTCCCGAAACAGCCGTTCGCGTTGCGAAACCCCGTCCAACAACTCAACCTCTCGTGGAATGTCACCGTACTCGTTCTCCTCAAGGCGAGAGGTGAATGACGCGCAGGTGACCCGATGGCCCTGCCTCACAAGATGGTGCAGGATTTCATTACTCCGAGGAAAGCCCGAACCCAGGTGGCGATGGGGTATTCGATCCTCTATATATAGAATCTTGAGCGCGTCGGAACTTGCCGAGATGCGAGCGCGTTGTATGTTGGCTGTCGCATAGGGCAGATGCTTAAGAAGCCGGTCATTCCATTTTGTCCGGAATTTTTGCTGATTGACTGCCATTGCCGGTTTGGCGGCTTCGTTCCCATCCGACGAAGCCGATTCGTAATGCCGAATAACGGCTGTAGGCTCGTATAGGACACTATAGCCAGCTTCCCAAACAGTCATGCAATAGTCGGAGTCTTCATAGTAAGCGGGACTGAATATCCGGTTAAATCCACCCAACTGACGGAAAAGGGAACGCGGCGTAATCAAGAATGCTCCGGAACAATAATCTACCGGGCGTCGAAACTCATATTGCGGCAGGCTAGGATCATCGCCTCGCCCATATCCTAATGCGCTTCCATCCGACCAGATCATGCTTCCGGCCTCTTGCAGGTCGCCATTCGCCAGGAGGATCTTACCGCCAACTACTCCGACCTTGGAAGCTTCGCGAAAGCTTGCCACAGCTGACGAAAGCGCATGGGGTTGCAATAAGGCATCATTATTTAAGAAGCAAAGATATTCGCCCCGCGCCTGCTCCGCTCCTTGCATACAGGCATCGCCAAATCCAAGGTTAGCTGCATTATTAATGATGGTTGCCCCATCAATTCGCTCCAATAAGCTATTAGTCTCATCGCTCGAGCAGTTATTCACAATTACGACTTCGTAAGGAACGTCAGCATTGTCCAGTATGGAATCGAGGCACAGCAGCGACAGGTGGGCTTTGTTATAGAAAACTAGAATAATGGAAACCGTGGGGTTTTCGGTTGCTCCAAATGCTACTCGGTCGTCGCTGTGCAGAAGTTGCTGAAGCCGGGCATGACCTAGGTTGTCCCACTCCTTCTGGGCCTCCGCCACACTTTGCTTAGGATTAGCAGCTTCGTCAGTAGGTGATGGTCTGCGACCTTCGGTAGCTCCAAAGCGCAGGTAGTGGACCAGGGGAGTGAACCCAGCCGCTCGCACATCAGGATTATGCTCAAGGTACCACTTACTACTGAAATTGGGGCTAGGATCTCGCCCTTCCAAGGCCCCCTGCTGAAGATAGTGAGCGATTGGGTCTGCACCGTGCGTCGCAACATCCGGGTTTTGCGACAAATACCAGTCAGCGTCAAAGAGACCGGATTGCGCAATTAGCTGCGCGTCTATCTTCATTTGACGCGCTTCAAGGCGGGAGCGTGGCCGGAGTTTGGCAACGGCGCGCAACGGAGCGGTCAATCGCCACGCTCGCGACTGGAGGACACTGTTCAATTGCTGAGTGCGTTGGGCCAACTCCACGCTTAACAGGCTGCTACGTGCCTTCACTTGGTCAAGCTCGGCGTCTCGTTCGCCTAACGTGGTCCTGAGATTGGCGACATCTACCTGGCGCGCGGCAACCGCCTGCTTCAGGATGCTGACCTGCTCGTCCCGTTGGCCTAACGTCTGCTTCAAGCTGGAGATCTCGCTTATGAAAGGCCGCATTCCGCGAAATGTTCTTCCCGTGGTCAGGGGTTCACAGGGATAACCAACAACGAGTTTCTGGAACTCCGCTTCCTGGCGGAGCCAGATTTCCAGGTCGGCCTCCGAAACTGCCAGATGAAAGCTGCCGCAGAGTGCCTCGATTAGCTCCAGAATCGATGGCGCGAGACTGCCCGCTGACAACCCGGAAGGCATCGACCATAAAACACCCCGGGTTACCACCCACCCTAAACTAACGTCGTTTTCGCTCTGCCACTCATCATCAATGGGCACCAGGTCGCCATCAATCCTGAGAAGGTTGAAGGGAGTGCAGTCCAGGAGGTCGCCAGCTAGCACGTAGGACGCTAGTCTTGGCAGTTCCCCGGAAGCACCAACGACTTGCGACGGCGACACACGAGCATGCTGCAAGAGAAATTCCATCCACGGCCGCAGCGCCTGAACGATGGATTCCACATCTCCACCAGCAGCTCGCGCTCGCAACAGGTCCCACAACAATTGCCGGCCGGGCCGGTACACGGATTCAGACACCTGATGCGTGATGGTCAGGCTCTCATCTACCGTACGACGCTCAACGACCGACGTCGTCAGCGGCTTCTTCAGCACTCGTATTTCAGAACCATCCTGCACAAAGGTCGTTTGCGTACAAAATTCAGGCGCGCGATTTACCGACCATGCAAAGGCAAGCTCCGTAGCCCTTGCTTGCGGTCCCTTGTCCGGGGTCGCGACGATAAGGAATGAGTTGCTCAGGTCGGCGACCAGGCCATTGGTATGCAACACGGAGAAAGCGAGCGCTTCGTCGAAGCCGCGGTAGGGCGAACCCGTATAGTCGCGAGCATGGCAGCGGGCCAGCAAATCGACCGTGTCAAACCCAGGATCGGTCAAGGCGTTCTCAGAGAGAACCACCGTCGGCAGCTTATAGTCTGGAAAAGGATAATAGAAGCGGACCCGGGATAGTCCCGATGCAGATAGCAGTAAGATTAATTCCTGTCTTCCGAAGGTACGCGCGGTTCTACTCCCGTAGAGATCTTGAACTCCGAAGAACGGCACACCGATGTGGTCTTCGCCACAACCGTTGAAGTACTTCAAGCCCAGCTTATTCTCGATGGCGAGAACCACCCGGCCGCCGGGCGCGAGGAAACGGCTTACCGCCTGCAGATAGTGCTCAAACGGCTTCTCTCTTTCTGAGAACAAGGCCGCATATTCCAGCACTCCGATTAAAAGTATGCAATCAAATCGCTCATCGGTTTCAAAACTCAGAAGGTCATCTACCACGACTCGAACATTGGTGAGGTCCCGGCAGCGCTCTGCGGCGACACGCGCCCGGGCCAAGCTTCCTTCGACGGCGACCACCTGCGCGCCAATCTCCCCAAGATAGCGGGTGATCGCGCCGCAACCGCACCCCAGCTCCAGAACTTTATCGCCCGAATGCAACTCCAGCGGCCGCACCAGGCAGTGGCGAGACCGGCTGAAGTAGTACTCAGTAGGCCAGTCGCAAATGTGCTGCGCTAATTCTTGCGAGAAAGTACTGCGGTCTGTGGCGTTCGCGACAATGCTAAGCAGGCGTTCTTCCACTTCTACGCCGTCGGAATAGGAGAACTCTCCCGGATTCTTAGTTCGATAAAGATGAAACTGATCATCCCAGAAGTAATTCATTGGAGCTCATAGGCAATCCAAGCCGTAGCGTCGCGCGAGAGTTTTGTCCTGATCGCGAGTATCGGCCGGCTTCCGCAACCGAGGCTGTTGAAACCGATATTCTAGCAGTGAGGTTGCCGCGTTGGCGAACCGGCCCGATGGTTTCCTCTCAAATACGATACCTTAGCGCGGTTTTCCGCTTTCGTTCCCACGCCGAATACCGACACGCCGCCCGGCCTCAGGAGAAGGACTCTACAGGTGCGCCAAATCCGTAAATGGAGCGCCAATTAAAAATCGGCTCGGGATTCAACTCCGAGCGCCCGTCGTCACAGTGAAGTTGCTCGGGCGCGATCTCCAGGCGATCCATATTCAGCCTCATATTGTCGTAATGGTAGTTGCTGTCGCCGCGGCGCAAACCCGCGCGGTCGCGCAAGATGCGGGCCAGCATTTGCTCACGCGATCGCATGGGGTAATGACGAAGGTTGAAGTGCGCGGGCCAGGGATCGCCCAGCGGCGGATTGTGGTTGAAGACCCGGAGGTTGGTCGCCGAGGCGCGCCAGGAGCGAATGCGCGGAGCACAATCTGGAAAGAGCGAATAATGCCGGATGCGAAGCGACGGCGACTGGATTTCCGGATCGTCGGCGCTGGTCAGCCAATAGTTAAAGTTATGGAATTGTATCCAGCTATAGGGCGAAGCGTGCACTTCTTCGACGCATTCCCGGTACGGCTTTGCGCGAGACGGTCCCTCCAGAAACTCGTCCTGGTCCGGCCATGAAATCCAGTCGTACGTCGATACATAGCTTTCCAGAAGATGTCTCGACATGGCTGCATACAACTCATAAAAGTCGAACTCTCTCGGGATGTGGCGACTTTCCAGTAACTCGCTTTGGTAGCGATGGATGATTTCCGGAGTTTCGTCCGTAGATCCGTGGTCCCACACAATTACATGATGGCCTTGGTCAAGAAGATAGCGGAGGGAGTCCTCCAGAAGATCGCCGTCGTTGTAACACAGAAGAACTCCGAGTAGTTGAATGCGTGCCAGAACCTAGACTCCCTTTCCCGTCGAGTGTCTCCCCGGAATTGGATTATAGCGGTTCAGGATTGATACATCCGCTTGTACGGGTAGTGCGGGCCATCGGGGTGGTGGTCGCGATGCTTGGTGCAGTTCCAGCCCCAGGCCGGCGGTCATCCCTTCCAGAATGCAAACCCTCGTTTCGGGGCCGTTGCATCCTGAACCGCCGGCCCCGCCAGGCTGGTGGCCCACTTCCGCAGTTGCTTGGCGAACTCGGAACGCGATTCCGGCGTTATCGGCTTGCCAGTATTCATTGCGTTAATCAATTCCGTGGAATTATTCGGGATGGTTAGCGCCACCGGCAGCCTCACCGCTTCGGCAATTCCTTCAAGCGTCACTTCTCCTTGGGAGCGGAAGCGGTTGATGACCACACTTACTTTGCCCGGGGGAAAGTTGTATTGCAGTAAGTTGTCCACGTAGCGGGAAAGGTCGCGCAACGCCGGCACGTCGGGAGTAGCAACCAGGTAAAGCTGGTCGCATTCTGCGATGGTGGCCTCATTGGCATTGCCTACGCCCTGGCAACAATCGACGACTACGTACTCATAGCTGCCGCGGAGATAGCGAATGGTCTGCTGAATGGAGCTAAGCGGCACGTCGGTGAATCCAAACAGCCCCTCCGGGCCCGGTAGCACATCGACCCCATGCACGTCGTGCACGACAAAGCCGCTCAAAAGGTTGGCATCGACCCGCTCGATGTTGCGGGCCAAATCGTAAAAGTGATAGTCGGCTGCGGGCAGGCCTAGATAGAGTCCCACATGGCCTAACTGGCGATGCTGGTCTACCACCAGGACCTTCTTGCCGCACAACTGCGCCAGGAACGTGGCCAGATGAACCACCAGAGTGGTGGCTCCCGCCCCTCCCCGTACTCCCAGAAAGGCCAGCACGTGGCCAGACTTGGCAGAGCGAGCTACCGCCCAACGGCGCTGCAAGCGCACCAGCGAATCGTGGAGCTGGTCCGCATTCAGCGGACTCGCGAGATACTCCGCGAAGCCCGCCCGCATGGCATCCAGGACCAGATCGGCATCCGACTTGGCGGAGAGCGCTATCAGCAGGATACGTTCCCCCAGCAACTGGTGCAAAGACATGGCTGTCTCCATCGCCAGCTGCCGGTCGCGATCGGCGTTGATCACGCACAAGCATCCCTCCGACTTCTGCATCGCTTTCAGCAGATCGACATCCCGATTACGGGGTAAGTAGTCGGGCATATTGCCGGTGAAGGATGCTCCCAGCAGTTGTGCCGCCACTCGCGAGACGGCGCTAACGGTTGCCGGGTCCAGGCATACCGTGACCAGAGAGATCCCGGATTCAGATGGTGTGACTGGTGTGCTCACCATATTGCTCACGCCCTAGGGCGCGCCCCCTGCTTGGGTTCCTGAGCCATCCCCTCCGCCTGTAATGACGAGGGGGCCTAGGCTGTTTTTTTCCTACGCCAAATCAGGACTGCCAGGACCAACACGAAAAGCATTCCTGAAACCACGCGAATAATCGTTGTGCCGTCCATCTCGCCTCCTTTCTGGTTGAGATTGCGGATTCGCCGCTTACCGGACGAAGACCTTGCGCTTCCCGGCCCCTTGCACCCATGGGTTCTGCCCATACCTACTTGCCTCCAAGCGCCCCCAGGTTCCGCGACATCAGCAGCGCCGCCGGACCCAGCAGAACAATGAACATGCTGGGAAAGATGAACAGGACCAGGGGAAACATCAGCTTGATGGTGCTCTTGGCGGCCATTTCCTCCGATTGTTGACTGCGCTGTTTGCGCAAGCCGTCAGCGAAGATACTGAGCCCTTTCGAAATCGGAGTACCAAACCGGTCGGACTGGGCCAGCATGTTCGCAAAACCTTTTACCGCCTCCAACTGAGTTCTATCGGCCATATCGCGCCAGGCATCAATGCGCGGTTTGCCGGCCCGCTGCTCCAGATTGAGCTGCAGTAATTCTTCCGCCAGCACGGGATGACTGGTCGCCAACTCCTCTCCGGTGCGCAGCAGTGCCTGGTCGAGGCCGAGGCCGGCGTCCACGCAGACCACCATCAGATCCACGGCGTCAGGCAGCCCGAAGCGGATGCGCTCCCGGCGCTTCTTGGTCACGGCCTTCAACCACATGTCCGGGCCAAGATAGGCGGCCCCCAGCATTATGGTGATCCAAAGAAACGTGATCTGGTGAAAAAAGCTCCAAAGCACCAGCACCGCGATGGGCGCCAGCAGGCGGGCCGCGACATAGACATCGATGCTGCTCTGATTGCGCAGCCCGGCAGCCAGGAAACGCTTGCGCAACTTTTCCCCGCCCGCGATTCCCAGCCGTGCCCCTAGGAAATGGGCCGCGCGCAGCAGTTGACCTTGCACCTTACGCGGACCCGCCCGCCTGGTCTCAGCCGAGGCCGGCAGTAAGCGGGCCATCCCTAAGACACGCTTGGCGGCTGAGGTCGGTCGCGTCATGAACCAGACAACCACCAGCGCGGTAGCGAAGAAGGCGGTCAACTGCAGGCCCAGAATCTGTACAAGTGTCATGGCTCACACCTTGATCCTGACGATTTTGCGGATCAGCAATCCGCCCAACGCCATCATGCCGATCCCGGCATAGGTCAGCTTTCTTCCCACCGGATCGTGCACCAGCACGTCGGCGTAACCGGGATTGGCGGCATTGATGAGAAAGAACATGACCACCGGCAGCAAGCACAGGATCCAGCCGGTCAGCCGTCCTTGCGCCGTACGCACCCGCAACTCGCCCTGGATGCGCATGCGATCGCGCAGCACGGCCGTGGTCCGCTCCAGAATGTCCACCAGGTTCCCGCCGGTTTCTTTCTGCACCAGCATGGCCGTGATTACAATCTGCAAGTCGGCAGACGGCACCCGGCGCCCCAGTTGCAGCAAGGCGTCCCGCTGCGGCAGCCCAAAGCTTTGTTGTTTGTAGACTTCCTTGAATTCCGAACGCAGGGGCTCGCCGCCCTCCTGCGCGACAATCTCGATGGCCGCCCCGACGGAGTGCCCGGCGCGTAAAGCGCGGGCCATCAGGTCGAGAGCGTCGGGCAGCTTCTGGTTGAACTTATTCAGCCGGCGGGCTCCCTTGGCCCGCAGAACCAGAATGGGAAGCGTGGCGGCCAGGGTCCCGGCTATCAGTCCAGGGATGAGATCGACGAGCCAAAAACGAGCGATGAAGAACCCCATCGCTCCCAGAATTCCGGAGGCGAGCAGAACCGTACTTACACTCCAGGAACTCTCGGCCTGAGTCAGCAGCACCGATATTTTGTGCGCCATACCCCAACGTTCCAGCAGCTGGTTCAGCCATTTGATTTCGCTCAGGATGGACTGCTTAAGGAATTCCGCGGACCCGCCTCCGCCCAGGGCACCGGGGCTGCCCGGCATCCGCACTCCCGCCAGACGGCGCTCCACCAGGCGGGCGGTGGCCGAGGGGCGGGTCAAGAAGACGACGACCGCAAACGTCACCACGGCAAAGAAGATAAATAGCGATACCGTCACAGCCATCAGCGCACTCCCTATACCTCTTGCGACACCTCGAGCAAGCTCATCTCCAGCGGAATGCCCGCGTCTTTCAGTTTCTCGGCGAACTTGGGAACGATTCCGGTGGAATGGAAGCGACCCAGAACTTTTCCGTTCGGTCCCAATCCTTTTTTTTCGAAAAGGAAGATGTCCTGCAAACTGATGACGTCGCCGCTGGTGCCCGTCACCTCGGTAATGTGGGTCACGCGCCGACTGCCATCGCTCATGCGCGAGACCTGCACAATAATCTGGATGGCAGAGGAAATCTGCTGCCGCAGGGCCTTCTCGGGGAGGCTGAGGTTGGCCATCAGCGCCATGGTCTCGATGCGCGCCAGAGCGTCGCGCGGGCTGTTGGCGTGGATGGTGGTCACCGAACCGTCGTGCCCGGTGTTCATGGCCTGCAGCATGTCGAGCGCTTCCCCGCCCCGCACTTCGCCGATGACGATGCGGTCCGGACGCATCCGCAGTGCGTTCATCACCAGCTCGCGCTGATGGACCGCGCCTTTGCCTTCCACGTTGGGCGGGCGGCACTCCAGGCGGACGACATGTCTCTGCTTCAATTGCAGTTCGGCCGAGTCCTCGATGGTGACGATGCGTTCGCGCTCCGAGATGAAGCCGGAAAGAACATTCAGCAAGGTAGTTTTGCCGGCGCCCGTTCCCCCCGAAACTACGATGTTCAGCCGGGCCTGCACCGCCTTCTTCATGACCTCGAGCATCTCCACGGTATAGGCGCCTTTGGCCAGCAGGTCTTCTGCGGTGAGCGGCGAGGAACCGAAGCGGCGTATGGAGAGAATGGGGCCATCGACGGCCAGCGGCGGTATGATCACGTTGACGCGCGAGCCATCGGGCAGACGGGCGTCCACCATGGGAGAGGATTCATCGACCCGGCGCCCCACCCCGGAGACGATCTTGTCAATAATGTGCATCAGGTGGACGTTGTCCTTGAACACGACCTTGGTCTCCTCCAGCACGCCATTCCGTTCGACATAGACCGTCTGATAGGTGTTCACCAAGATGTCGTTGACCGTGGGGTCCTGCAAAAGAGGTTCCAGCGGACCAAAGCCGAAAACCTCGTCCATTACTTCGCGGGCCAGAGCATCGCATTCCAGGGCGCTGAGCGGGACCTCCTGTTGGCCGATGAGCTCATGAATGACACCCAGGAGTTGCTGCCGGCTGCGTCCATCCGGCAGCCGCATCAATTTATCCAAGTCCAGCCGCTTAATTAATTCGCGATGAATACTGGACTTCAGTTCCTGCGCTCCCTTGGAGAGGATCTGGGACGCCCGGTCCTTCCGCTCCATCAGCGAACGGGGCGGCAGCGCGAGGTTTAAAACGGATTCGGCCATAGCATCGTTCCTCAAAGCTCTTCTTTCCATGCCCGGTTAATTCCAAAACGCGAATCGGCGTTTGCTTTCCGTGGGGGCGGCCTCGGCCGGGACCAGGGTGGACGCCCAGTTCTTGATTTGGCTGGCGAATTCCGACCTCTTCTCCGGTGAGATCGGCTCGCCTCTCTCCACCGCCCGCTTCAGGTCCCCGGAGCTGATGGGCAGAGCGATGGCTACCGGATGCCCGATGGCCTTCTCGATCTGCTCCAGGGTTACGCTGCAATCGGACTCATGCTGATTGATGACCACTTTCAGTTTCTCCGGCTGCACATACCATTCCAGCAGGCGGTCCACGTAGCGGGCCAGGTCCCGCAAGGCCGGCACCTCGGGCGTCGCCACCAGGAAAAGTTGGTTGCAGCCGGCGATGGCGGTTTGGTTCAACTCGCCCAGGCCGCAGGGGCAGTCGATCAGGACATAGTGATAAACCTTGGCGAGAAACCGGATGGCTTGCCCCAGCGCATCGGCAGAAATGAGATCGGTTTCGCTCAACGAGTCGGGAGACAGAAGCACATCCACGCCACTGGAATGATGGGCAACATAGCCGTTCAGCAGGCTGAGGTCGAGCCGCGTGACGTTGCGCAGCAGCTCGTGAAAGTTGTAGCGGTGCGAGCCCATGCCCAGCAGCAGGGCCACGTGTCCGAGGTGGGGATGCAGGTCCAGAATGAGCACCTTCTGGCCGTGCCGCCGGGCCAGAAACGTCCCCAGGTGAATCGCCGCGGTAGTACTCCCCGCTCCTCCTCTTACGCTGAGAAAGGCCAGAACCTGGCCCGCAGCTTGGCCGGGGCGAAGCGGAGACGACAGCCAGCGGGCCCGCAATTTTTGTAGGCAGGTTGACAGTTGACCGGTCTGCAAGGGTTTGGTGAGATACTCGCTGCAACCGGCCCGCATCGCCTGCAGGATGAGGCCGGGATTCTCATCTCCGGAGAGGGCAATCAGCGCCGTCCTGCCGTTGAGCATGGGCTGCAGGTTGGTGGCCGCCTGCACCGCCAGGTCCTTGCCCTTGTCGAAGTCAATCATGCAAATCAAAGCCTCAGCCCCCTCCAGTTGTTGCTCCAGTTGTGCATGCGACAGGTTTTGCGGGTAATCGGGAAACGCACTGAGAAACTTGACGCTTTCCTGCATGGCCGCTCGTTTTGCGGTCTCAGTCGCTTCCGGGTCGAGTCCAACCGTAATCAGGCATAGACTTCCACCCTCGGTATGGGGAGTCACCGAGATCACGCCACACTCCTTCACTAATGCATATCGGCAGACGGCACTGCGGGCGTTATTTTCTTTCCGCCGGATGGCCCCTGATCGAATTCCGGTGCCTGCACGAAAAGCACCTGCCAGGAGGGAATTGCCGGGCGCTCGCGGCCGGGCATGGCGAGCGGTTGGACGACCGTCGGGGTGAGGATGACGATCAGCTCGGTGGGGGAATGGTTCAGCATTCGGGAACCAACCATCTGCCCCAGGATGGGTAGGTCGCCAGTTCTTATCGCAGGCATGCTGTCACTCGAACTTCATCGTGGAACGTTTATCGCCGGTGATGGTTTCCACCTCATAAGGGTGGGTCGCGGCCACATGGGCGCGCGCCACCGCTGGAGCTGCGGAGCGCGCCTCGCTCGAAATCTCACCCACCCGCACCGGCACCGCAGCGATCCGCCCGCGGTCGGCCCCATTGCGGAGCACGAAATGGATGGAGCCCTGGGTGCTCGCCAGCACCAGCTTCTGGGTGTCCTCTGGCTTCAGCAGCAAGGTCACGACGCTGACGTTTTCCGCCTTTCCCCCCGGTTCTGGCTCTGCTCTTTGACCCACCGTGAGAACTTCGACATCCTGCAGAACGATTTGCGTACCCGGACTGGAAATCGCCTCATTGCGGAAGGTGACCAGCACATCCACATGACAACCGGGGAACAGGAATCCGGCCACCCCGATGACTTCATCGGAGCGCACCGAAGCGGCCCGCATGCCGTCCGGGATTTTGACCGTAAGGCCTATGCCGGAGCCCGCGGCCGCCAAATATCCCTCCAGCACCGGTTGCCGCGCGGCCATCGGGTAGACCAGGGCCCGGCCAGAAATGTCTTCCATCTTGCGAAATGCGCCAGGCAGAGGCACTTTTACCGGCCATTCCACCAAGGTGAGGTTCTCGGGCTTAAGCAGCTCGCCGGCCGGCAAAGGCCGTGACGCAGCGACATATTGCTGGGTGGCTTGGGCAGCGGGGCGCCCATTTTTTCCATTGATCCGGCGAGTCAGAAAATAGGTGAGTGCGCCGGAAAGCAACAACGCAGATAAAAGGGCGATAAGCAGTCGGCGGGGGTTCATTTCATTGACTCAGCGGGGCCCGGAAAAAGTCCGGGCGATGCCCGCTCCTTCAGAAGCCGGGGGGTGCGCTGACGAACCAATCCACCACCGCACAACCCAGCCTGGTGAGGGCCATAACCTATCTGCTTTCGCGTTCCCGTCTCTATGGCCCGGTTTAGACGGGAGGGTTGATGATTTGGACCTGGCTTGCCGCAGACCCACTGCCCATCGAGTCTGCGGCCGCTTTCATGCTGACTAGGCCGCGGTCAGTGCGGTACTTATCGACGTAAACAGGGTCCCAATTGCGGTTGAAACGGACTTCATGCTGGTCACCGCGCCCAGGGCGATCAAAGCAGCGACCAGAGCGTACTCGATCAGGTCCTGACCGGACTCGTCCTTATTCAGGTTCGTGAAAAGTTTCCACATAATGCAACCTCCATTGCGGGCATTTACCCGGCTCGATTAACTTCCTAGGCCGCGTGCCAGTCATGCCGATACGGAGCCCAGCAGCGCCCCGCAAGCGCGCGGCTGGGACCGGTTGCACAGGAGCAGAATGCATTGGCAACGACGGTACGACAGCAGTAGCGCCTTACGGTGCTGTTATGTCTATCGGCCTAGGGGCAGGAAACTTGAGGCGGGTTGGGGCGCCCATGACGCCCCGAGAGGACTCTCTCGTTCACCATTTCAACCCAGGGCCGGAGAGGAGCGCCCCGGGGTCTGCCCAGTCAGGTGAGGTTTTCCGGGAACCGATGCGCTGGTAGATTGTCCGCATGGCCAGTTCTGCCGGGCGCTCCACCCGAGCTTGCTTGGCTTGGATGGGTTGTTGCAACCCTTGCTCGTGCTTAGCTTGGTTTTGGATTCAAGGTCTGGTTCACGCGGTCGGGATCGCGGGCAATGAGGGTTAGATACGCCCGCGTTGGCTGATCCGGCTGCGCCCGACCCTGTTCCCAATCCCGAAGCGTACCCAGAGGAATGTGATAGCGGGCCGCAAATTCCTCTTGGGTCAGATCCAAAGCCCGGCGGATAATTTTCGCCTGTGGGGTTCGCTTCATCCGCTTTAGGTCGATTGCCGTGAGCGGCTGGGCGTCGCGATCGGCGCGCGCCGCGCGCTCAATGGCCTCAGCGGTCATCGGCCGTGGAAGCTTAGCTGTTTTGCCGGAAGTAGTCGTCTTGCTCACGTTGCGTTGCTCTCCGAGCTGAAATAATGCGAATGCGGTCCTCGCGTTCTGTGTAGGCTACAAACAACAGCACATGACCTTCCGCCATGCCGATGATGACAAAACGCTGCTCGCCATAGTCTTCACGCTCGTCGCGGCGCTCGACGGCGAACGGGTCTTTGAATACCGTCGTCGCTAAATCGAAGCTCACTCCCGTGGGCTTCGAAGTTGGCCTCGGCTTTGGCCTCGTGCCATTCAAATTGCAATTTCATAATACTACGGGATACCAGTAGTCCTGTCGACTATTAGGAAAACCTCGAGCAGCTTGATCGTGGGCGCCTGTTCTTCGTAACTGGATTTCCGCTCTAGTTCTCCAGGCTGGCGAACTTTTTCTCTTCCGCTGCCATATGCAGCCGCATCCTGCGCGTGAGGTCTTTGCCGTCTCTCTTCAGCTGGTTGACGGCATTCTCCAGGTCGCGGGTCTGGCTCAGATGCTCGATGGTATCGCGGAAACTCTCCAGTCGCACTCGCATCTCGCTGTGCTGGCGCTTCATCTCGCGGGCGAACGAAGCCAACTCCGGACTCATCTTCGCGATGGTTGCCAGCACCGTGGTTTCTTCATGCTGGTAGTGCTTAGGAAGCCACTCCGCCATCCATTTGCCGCGACTTATTGCCTGGTTGGCGGTGGCGAGATCGGTGAAAACCTCGGCATAGCAGGCCATCTGTTCCAGGGCGGCATCCATCTGGTCCAACTGCGCCACCAGTTCCTGGTGTTCTTGATGAATGCTGAGGGTCTCTTCGTGGAACTTCGGATCCAGGCTTGCCATGGTGCACCTCGCCAGCTCGATGGTCGTCCTGCGGCGCCACCTCGGCAGTGACCGAAATCACTTGCCGGCGTGATGTTCGGCGGTCCCCTCCCCCGCACAAAGAAAACCGGAGCTGCCCGGGCGCGGCCCGGGGTGCGTTTTGTGCGCCTCGGCTTACTTCTTGCCTTGCACCGCCGCCAGGCATTGCCCAAACAGGTCCAGTAAATGCTGGGCATAGTCCTCGGCTTTGGAAACGGTGCCGCCCTTGAACCCGGCTTCCGGCGAACCGGTCTTCCCATACCCGGTGGTGACGGCGATGAATTTCATCATGTCAAGGGCAATGTCTTCGTTGCGCCGCATGATCGCGTTACCGATCCCGTATTCCTCCATAAGTGCTGGCCTCCTGCTGCGCCGGCTTCTAGCGCCGACGGGCAAGAATCATAGCAGAGAGTCGAACCTCATACCTCGAACCCAACGTGGCACACCCGACCCACGATGTAATCGTGATAACTCCGGCCGTGTTCGATGCGCACCAGTTCCACGGGGTGCTGCGGATTCTGCGGACGCAACACCAGGTGATCACCGGAAACTGAGGCGTAGCCGATGAGACTGCGGGCCTCGACATGCACCGCGTAGATGTTGGGCCGAAACCGGCGGTACGGTTGCAAGGAATTGTAGTGGCGGTCCACCAGCAGAGTCACGCCGGCAAGCAGGTGGGGAAACATGCCCGCGGCCTCCCTGGCGTCGAGGCGGAGAAGCACGAAGCGCACCCAGTCGCTGCGATTGCTGGCATCGTTGGGCTTCAGCCGGCGCAGAAGTGACTTGCTGAAACTGCGGCTTTCGCGCACCTGCTCCGGGCTGAATCGAGGCAGGCGTGCGGCTTGCTCCCCACTCACCAAGGCCACGTTCTCCAATCCCCCGGCCGGGAACGAGACCTGCTGCTCGATCTCTTTGAGATCGGCCAAGTCCAGCACCCCGATGTTCAGGGTCTCCAGCAGCCGGTCCATGGATTCCAGGCTGAGACCGCGGCGGGCGTTGAGGAAGTTGGAAAGATGGCCTTGCTGAAACCCGGCTTCGCGGGACAAGCCGCTTCCGGTCATCTCCCTGCGGTCGATGCGGGCCCGGATATGCGCACGCAGTTTGTCTTGCAGGTCTTGGAGTCGCATGCAAGCCTTGGAATCCCATGGCCCATTGTATTTTCTAAAAGCTATATATGTACTTTAGTAATATTCCTGGAGCAATAAACTGTTGACTGCGCAGGTTCCCTATGCCACAGTCGAAATGTCGCCAGGTCCTGTGGTTCTGGCCGAGGTAAATGGACCATGATGGAGACCGAAGCAAAAGATGAGGAAAGAACATTCGCCGAGTTGCGGCGCAAGATCAGGCAGGCCGAGTTGCTTTCAGCGGCCACGGAGAAGCTCCTGCGCAATCTGCACTTCTCGGGAAGACTCAGTGTCGTCGTGAAAAACGGTTGCATTCTGAAGTCCGGATATGAGGAGGGTTATTTCAGCCGCCGGCAAGATGAGCGGATGATACCTTGAAATCCAATGGCAGATGCGCGGCGAGGACCATGCTTGCGTTCGCGCTTACTGACTTGCCGCGCCCCTGCCCGCATCGCGTTTTGCACGTAACCAAATAACCACTAGCAGGTCATCGTAACTGAAACGAGCCCTGTGTGCAGAGCCTGTCGTAACCAGGCCTGTCCGCAGGGCTTCTCATTTTATGACAAGAGGAATTTAGAGGACACCCCATGCAACTCTCCACCTACGAACTGAAATACTGTGAACGCTGCGGCTCGTTGAGACTGCGCCCGGCCGCGTCCGCCGAAACCTATTGCGAACCGTGCGAACAAATGCTGGCCAACTACTCGCTCCCCAACCATGCGCAGCGGGCAACTCTGCTGCTGTGCAAGTCGCGGCCGAAATCCGTCGCAGCGCCGATGGTGTCCGGCGATACACCATCCGAATTGCCGTTTGGGAGGCTGCAATGAACAACCTCCAGTCATCGCCTTCGCAGTTACGGCTGTTCCAGACCAGCCACCCAACTGTCGAAGAGGGCGACGAGATCGATCCCCGCCCGGAAATTTTGTGTTACCGCGGACAGACCTTCGCCATCGTGCGCCATTTTTTCGAGATCTCCTCGCAAGTGGGGAGGCTTCCCTCGTTGCTGGGACGAGAGTTTTTCCGCGCCCGAGTCACTCACCACGCCATCCCCAGCTTTGAAGACCAGGCGGTCTTCGTGCGCGATGTCGAACTCTGTTTTGCCCGCCTCAGCGAGTCGCACGCCGAGATGATTACCCTGGTCGCACTGTACTCTTTCTCCCGCGACGAAGTGGCGGAGATGCTGCGCGCCAGCAGAACCTGGGTGAACCATCGTGTCGCCGAAGCCCTGGATGCACTGAGCGAAATCTTCCTGCAGGCCCGCCTGCTCCGCGAGGACCGTCCCGATCGCAGGCAATCCCAGGTCACCAATCGATCCATACCGCCTGATGTCGCTGCTGCATGTGGCAGTCAGTCGAGTCCGGTCAGAGGCAGACCCGCGCGCAAGCCAGTCGTGCACGCACATCAGCCGCCAGCGGATCGGTGTCAGGCGAGGCCGGCCTGAGGCGAGGCCGGAAAGATCACCAGGAGGGGGTTTGCTGGGTAGTGAATGCCGATTGCGGAATACCAGCAGGCGACGGCGCACTCGACGCCGGGGCTCCTTTGCGAGGCGCATCAGCGTCAACGAACACCCAAGTTCTTCCGTCGTCAGTGCGTCCCGTGGTCGAACGTCCGTAAGCACACCATGCCCGGAACGCGTTCGAGAAATAAGGAGCGGGCCACTTCAAACCGTTGAACTGCTCGGCGATGGCGGCAGGTTCAACCGACAGCGGATCATGCGGCACAGCGGCTGCATCCACATCGGGATTGAATGCGGTCATCTTCGCTGGATCGTAATCCGCAGGCCGGTCCGCCCGCTTCACCGCCCTCCGACGCACAATGCTTCTTTCAGCCTCAATCACAATTTCGGCCGCTTGAAACTTGACGGTGGCCCGATACACGACTTCACCGTTCAATTGGTCGGGGCGAAACCATAAGTACGGGCCGTCTAACCTGGTCCAGTCGTGTTCGTACTTCCGTGCAACCAGGGTCGTGTCGCTGATTACGTCCGCCAGCTCAATCCATGACGGGTTCCACTCCTTCTGGTCCGCGGTCAGATAGACAGGGAACTGGTCGGCCTCGAAGGTTGAATCGCTCCTCTTAATTACGACCACGTCGGCTCTTTCCTCAAACTCACCTCTGGCCAGGGGTTCGTCAATGTTGGCGGGGAGATATAGAAGAAGCACCGCCGTTTCACCGTCGGAAATCCGCCGCGGCAACTGGTGCCTGAGGCGGTTGGTGAAGTCCACCATGTCCGGTGGCGGAGAATCCGTTTTGTCGGCCCATTTCGTCTCCATCCGAACCAAGGCAACGGTCATGGCATATAACTGCAATGCCTGCTTAAACGACAATCGCCTCTTCGGCGTCCGATACTTCACTCCTTTTCGTGTGGCTGTGGCGTCCGTCAACTTGTCGACAGCTTTACGCAGCTCGTCCAGCTTCCAACTGGAATAATCCTCCAGCGCCATGGCTGGCGCTAATTCGTTGTGCAGGTTCTTCAGCGGGCCGGAGAGTTGAGATTCAGGGAGCGACCCAATCATGCACAGTAACGGCATGGGGCTGAAAGAGGGATCTTCGTTGGCAAAGCTGGCAAAAAATCGGTGATCGGCGGGATCGTCAGGATGGACTCTCTTTTCGGGCCCCTCGCGACTGGTACCCAGGGCTGGATAGTACCCGTGAATCAGTTCCCAGCCTGTTTGGTTCACACTTATGAGTGCTTCGCTGACTCGGGCCACCGGCTCGGCTTTGCTGTCGTATGCGTCGATGTCGTCGCGACGGGGCCCGAGCATGCTGTAGGGAAGCGTTGGCCTGTCGGGATTGGGTTTCTTCTGGGCCGGAACTCCCCAAACCACGCCAGGCAACAAACCCGCAATGAGCATCCCGGCGACACGAACTCTTATCCAGCCAACCATTCCGGCGACCTTTATTCGCTTGTCAGCGGAAGACCTTTCTCTCGCCATTCGCGAATGCCGCCGTCCATGGAAGCGACATTGGTATATCCCATTCTTTGCAGGGCGTCAGCCGCCAGCGCCGACCGGAACCCGCCACCGCAGTACAAAACCAAGGGGGTACCCAGGTCAGGCACGCGCTGCTCCACGTCACGTTCGATGATTCCTTTGCCCAGATGCACGGCCGCCGGCAGGTGGTCCTTCGCCCACTCGTTGTCTTCGCGGACATCGATGAGGAGAAAATCTGCTTTGTCGTCCAGCATTTGCTTAACGTCGTCCACGGTTACTTCGCGGACACGCTGCTTGGCGGTGTTGACGATATCGAGAAATCGCGGCGAGTGATGAGGTGCCATGCGCAACATGATAGCGCGAAAAATAAGCCGGGAATGTGTTTTCTAGGCGAAGAGTTGCAGCATCAGAGGTCCTCGTCGTCCTCCTCCTCCAGTTCTTCGCCGGGATATTGGGCCTCGTAGTAGAACTCCAGGTCCTTGTCCAGCTTGGCCCAAAATGCCGCATCCCGGACCGGAGGCGAGTCGTCGCGCAAGGCATGCTCTCGCGACGTAGTCCGCAGGGTCAGCATCTGGTTCAGCGCATCCAGCAGGCCCCAATCGTCGGCGCGCCAGCTGGCCACCGGCTTGTTCTTGTAGGCCAGCATTTTCCGGGCAAGTTCGCCGGTCTTGATGTTGCGAAGCACGGGATATAGCTCGGCCCAGAGCCGTGGGGTGTACTCGTCGTCCACGAAACGCAGTGGCATTTCCATGGTGCCATTTTGATTGCCCTTCGCGAGTAGGGCAAGCTTTATGTTCATGCTGCGCCTCCCGCGACACCTGGGGGGGTAATGCTTGCGGGATAGGCCGGACTACGAAGTCCGATCAGAACAGGTAGATCAGGTTGATGGCCGACGTGAACTGCTGACCGACGAGGGTGTCGCGCCGCTGGAACACGTCTTGGTTCGACAGGTCCTGACGAAATTCCCCGCGGATGACAAACTTGCCATCCAGCTTCCGTAGAAGCCGGCTGACATCAGAGAATTTTGCCGCCATGTCGTATTCCGGCGTCAAGGTGTATCCCTGAAGAGTCTGCGGAACTCCGGTGCGGGTCCCTCCACCGTCGTTGAAGACCTCGCCCCGGAAAGCCAGCGAGAATGGCTTGGTCAGGTTGTACTTGGCGTATCCGGCAATGCCTTTCCAGATTGCGTCATGGCCCAGCGATACTCCGTTCTCTTCGTGAGCGTAAAGCCCATCGAAGCCAAGGTTCAGCTTCGCAGTCGTTTTCCAGCTTCCCACCACTTCGTAGGCGCTGCGCTGGTCGTGATCGTTATTGGGACGCTCCGGGCCATGGACGAAATTGAAGTACAGCGCCGTGCTCTTGGTTGGCGTGATCGTGATTTGCCCACCCACCGAGTAGCCATGATTGAACCTTTGAAACTCATCCCATCCATTGGTCACTAGCAGCATTCCGGAGATCTTGCTGGTGAAGGCGTAGGTGGCCTTCACGCCAGTGTGGGTAAACGGCACACCGAAGCCGAAGATGAATCCGCGGCTAAATTCGTCGTTGTAACCGTCATACCCTCCGATGACCTCCGATCCCATGTGTGTGGCAAACTTCCCGGCATCGAATCGCAGGCCTTTCCCCAGCGGCGCGATATAGCTGAGGTACAACTCGGGAATATCAACGTGGTGCGCAGTCCCGGTCTCGCAGCTTCGGAACAAACCGTAAGCCGCAGTGACCTCGGGAACGCCCGAGCCTGCGATCAGGTTGAAGCGGAACCCAAACTGGTTGGGCTTCTCAATGGCCCGCTGGATCACAAGCTGCGCCTCGTCGAGCTGGGGCTCGTTATCGTTGAAATCGAAGACGCGGAACTGGTTCTGGCGGGAGTCAGGCTGGTTGGTGTTATAGCTGTACGACAGCGACAGGAAACCGTCGGTGGTGATGCCGCGCCACCAGCTGTGGGATTCCGGAGTGCCGGCCGGATTAGCCGAGGCCAGACCTGCGGCGACGGGATTCTCCTGCGCACCCAAAAACAGGGGTGAGATGATCATCACCCCTGCCAAGGCGATACTTCCCAAGAACCGGCCAAACACGTTGAGCGGCTCGGCCATCGCTACTTTCTGCTGCCGACCAGTTCTCCCTTTTCGTCCACCTGTTCGATCAGATTGTGCGGTTCGCCTTGGAACAACTCCTCCACTTCGAGCGTCTCGTAGGCGTGCTCCCCATGGATAGATTCATCCAGNNAAAGCGAATGCCCATACGGACGAAAACAGCACCGCGACCAGTTGTTTCACGAAGAACGACGGATTGCCATACAGCAAACCGTTCGTCCCAGCGGCGGGGTTGAACGCCTTGTTGGCGAACAGTCCCAGCATAACGATGCCGAGGAAACCACCGACTCCGTGCACACCCCAAACATCGAGGGCGTCGTCCCAGTGCAGACTGTTTTTCATTTCGACCGCGAAGTAGCAAACCACGCCTGACACCAGTCCAATGATGACGGCCGTGGTGGGCGAGACATAGCCTGCCGCGGGAGTGATGGTCGCCAGTCCTGCGACCGCGCCGGTGAGCAGTCCGAGGAACTTGGGCTTTCTCTCTCGGAACCAGGCCACCGCCAACCAAGCCACGGCGGCGAACGAAGCGGCGATATCGGTGTTCAGAAATGCACTGGCCGTCACCGAGTCAACTCGCATTTCGCTGCCCGCGTTGAAGCCGTACCAGCCGAACCACAACAGTCCCGTGCCCAGGGCAACCAGGGGAATACTGTGCGGGCCGCGATCGACTATCCGGCGCTTGCCGACGTAGAGGACCGACGCCAGTGCCGCCAATCCGGCAATGTTGTGCACCACAATGCCACCGGCAAAGTCGAGCACGCCCCAGCGCTGCAGAATTCCGCCGCCCCAAACCATGTGCACGAAGGGGAAATAGACGAAGGTGAGCCACCCCGTCAGAAACAGGCAGTAGGCCTTGAAACTCACGCGGTTGGTGAAGGCGCCTGAAATGAGCGCCGGGGTGATGATGGCAAACATCATCTGATAGGCGATGAAGACCATCATGGGGATGGTGTTATTGGGCGATGGGGTCGTGAGACTTATGCCGCGCAGGCAAAAGTTATCCAGGTTGCCGATGATGCCGTGCCAGTCACCGCTGAAGCACAGCGAATATCCGTAGAGATACCAGATGACAGTCGTCCAGCCCATCGAGACGAAGCTCTGGATCATGATGGCAAGGACATTCTTCCGTCCTACCAGCCCGCCGTAAAAGAAGGCGAGGCCCGGGGTCATGAGCATGACCAGACTGGTGCATAAAATCATGAAACCGGTATTACCGGTGTCGAGGTGAAGCATGAGAGCCTCCAGAAGATGAAGTGCGGCAGAAGGTCAGCTCAACGCCCCGACAGGAGCGGCACTCGGTGGACGCGCCAGCACAGTAACTGCCGAAAGATCGGAAACCGAAGAGGGAATCGGCAACCCTTTGGTTAGGCAATCCCCTCTTCACGTTCGAGACGAGCAGGCCATGAAATGCAATCGCGTATAAGGGCGAGGGGAGCGTACTTTGCCTCGTAGCAATGTCCACAAAGCAGCATCAAGCTGCCGCCCAATAAGTTTCTTCTTCTTGTGTGCCGGAATCTGTGTGACGCGTCACAAGGCGGGGTGACGACGAGGGCTGAGCAGGGAAGGCTCTAGCCGCGCGCATCGTCCGGCACAGCCAACTCCGCCAGCTTGCCGATATTCGGCACTTCCAGATCAGGATGGGCTTCGACCAGTTTGGTGGCTGCCGCCTCTTTGCCCTGCCTGCGATTGACCCACACGGTAGCGATCTCCAGTGAATGCGCAGGTACCACATCGTGGTACAAGCTCTCGGCGACATGCAGCAGGCGCTCGCGCGGAATTTGGTAACGGCGCAATAGGGCTTCGAAATTATTGAACGACGGTTTGTAACTGTGCACCTGTTGCGCGGTTACGACGGCGTCGAAGTCCAGCTCCAGCTTCGGCGCGGTGTAGGCGAAGAGGTCATTGTCAATATTGGAGAGCACCGCGAGTTTGTAGCGCGACTGCAAACGGCGCAGTGCGGGAACCGTGTCAGCAAAGGATTGCCAGTTGCGGATCGATTCCGCCAATCCGTTGGCATCGGCGGCGCTGACCGAGAAGCGCAACTGGCGCGCGAAGTCGCCAACCACCTGCGCCAGCACTTCGCGATAGCAGCGGTAAGGGCCGCTCTGGGCGCGCGGCTCAAACTCCGAATACAGGTTGAGGATCTGCGCATCGCTGAGCGCGTAGCCCTTGCTCTCCAGCAACGGGCGTAGATAGCCCAGCAAGCCGGTTTCCCAGTCAATCAGCGTGCCGTAACAGTCGAACGACAGCCATTGGAAACGTGCGAAGTCGAGCATGGAAGTTTTGAGTGCAGCCGCCGTCAGGACGACGATTTTTCGGTGCCGGCCACCGGCGTTACCTTGTGCGAAGCAAACTTACGCTCCAGGGCTTCCAAGGGAGATACCGCCGGTTCTTTTTCGGCGGGTTGGGTGGGCGCGGCTTCCGGTTGGGCCTCGACGTGCTGCACGACCGCCGGTGGCGGCGCGGCACTTTCACCGCCAGCAACTGCCGCCGACTTTCGCGACTCCGCCTCGCGCGACTCCGCCAGGCCTTTCTCCAGAAACTTTTTGCTATTCAGCAGCGGACGCCCGAGCGATGGATTGTAGTTGGTCCATGGACTGTCGAACTCCGCCTCACGTTCAAACTGCGCGCGCATGCTTTCCATCTTGGAGTCGAGATCGTCGAGATAGTGCAGCATCAGCGCCTCGGGAAACATGGGCAATTTCGGCGAACCGAATTCATACTGCCCGTGGTGGCTGATGATCATGTGCTCGATCAGGATCTTCAGCTCGGCGGGAAAGCCGGGCAGATGCGCCAGCTTCTGGTGCAGCATTTCCAGTTCGATAATCATGTGCCCCAGCAACTGGCCCTCGGTGGTGTAAGTAATCGAGCGCTGGTACGCGAGTTCGTGCAGCTTTCCAATGTCGTGCAGGAAGGCGCCGGTCAGCAGTAGGTCGCGATTCACCTGAGGATAGTTGCGGGCGGCAAGGTCGCAAACCGTAAAGAGCGAGACCACGTGATCGAGCAGGCCGCCGACGAAGGCGTGGTGCAGGGTCTTGGCCGCAGGGGCGCTCTTATATGCGGCGACGATGGTCTCGTCGGCCATAAATTCCTGCAGCAACGATTTCAGCCAGCGATTCTCGATGCTGTCGACGAAGTCAGTCAACGTGCGCCATAGTTGATCAATGTCCTTCGAGGTCTTGGGAAGGTAGTCGGAGTAGTCGATTTCCGCATCTTCCAGCTTGCGCAATTTGTGGATGGTAAGCTGCCAGCGGCCGTTGTACTTGTGGACCACGCCCTTCACTTTGACGAAGTCGTCCTGCTCGAAGGAGTCCAGAGTGTCGGCGACGTTGTCCCACATATTGGCTTGCAGTTGCCCGCTGCGGTCGGCCAAGGTGAGGGAAAGGTAGAGGTCACCACTCTTTTTCGACTTCACCTGCTTGGCGGCTACCACGAACAGCGAGGTGATGGTCTGGTTCTCCAGACGGGCGCAATCGCAAATGTAGAATTCCTTCATAGCGGGAACCGTGGGGCACATCGCGGGCAAGACAATGCGACCAGGGCTTCATGGTATCGCACTTGGCTGGGGATGGCGCCAGAGAAACGCAGGGCGAGTGCCTCTGTTCACCTATCTGGTTGCTACAGATTCTTGCGGGTGCCCCACCCTTGTCGCCCGATTTTGGCGACAGGGTGGGCACGACGGCACAGTACCCAATTACGGCCACTTGACCTCTAGAACAGACCGAACTTCTTCTTTTTCTTTGTCTTCGACGAGCCTTGGGTCGCGGTCGTGGTGTAGATCGGCTTGGTTTCGTTGGGGCTGGCGCCGGTGTCAGTGTATCCGGCCTTGATGTCGATGTAGGCATCCTCGCGCAGCTTAGTCAGGTAATCGCGCAGCGCGGGCTGCATCTTGGTCATGTAAATCTGTTCTTGGATCCGGCCCTCCACTTCTTTCAGAGGAGGAATACCGGCGGTCTGGTGCTCGGTGACCTTCAAGATGACCCAGCCCTGATTGGTGCGCACCGGCTCGCTGTAAGCACCCGCGTTCATGGCAAACACCCGTTCTTCGAGGTCTTTGGAAAGGGTACCGCGCTTGAAGTATTCCAGGTCGCCGCCCAAATCGGCCGTCGGGCCGTCCGAGTACTGCTTGGCCAAGTCCTCGAACTTGCCACCCTTCTTCAGCAGGTCGTAAACCTTGTCCGCCTTGGCCTCGGCGGCGGCAACCACTCCCGGGCTCGGAGTCTCCGGCAGCGCCTCCTGCCCTTTCTCGGTTTTGACCGCCGCTTTGTTCTGGGTCGAAATCAGAATCTCGCTCATGCGGACCCGCTCCGGGCGCTCCATCTCGCTCTTGTGCTGGTCGTAAAACTGCTGGATCTCCTGCTGCGACACGTTGATGTGCCCGCCCACCTCCTGACCGATCACTTTCTGCGTGATAATGCTGTTCTTCAGGTTCTGTTTGAATTCCTCCCACGAGACGCCTTGCGCCTGGGCCGCCTTCTCCAGGTCCTCCATAGCCTCGGCGTGCATCTGTTTGCGCAACTCGTCCAGCCGCTTGACCAGGTCGGTGTCGGCGGAGATCGTCAGCTCTTCGCCCTTTTGCAGCAGCAGTTGCTGGTCAATCAGATCGCGCAGCAAGTCCTGCTCGCGCTCTTTGGGGTCGGACGGAGCACCGGAAGGATCGGGCTGACGGGACTCGGCCTGTAGTTGCTCCTGACTGCGGCGCAAATCGGCCCGGGTGATGATGTTGTTGTTGATGCGGGCGATAATTTCCTCGACCACGGTGTCGTCCTGGCCAGACGATGGGCTGGTTTGGGCCATCAGCCAGGGCGCGCCGACGAATATGGCAAGCAAAAGGACAGCAAATCTCTTCATCAAATACCTGACAGGCAGGCCTGCAAACGCGCAGCCTCACCCGGGATCAAATTCGCTTTCGTTGCAGTTATTCTACCGCGTCTGGGCCCGTCCCGCTGGCGTGAGGCGGCAGCGAAAAATACGGCAGCCGCCTCGCCGATGCCGGAAGAGCTAATCTGGCGGGAAATCTGGGTGTGCGTGATGCGGTTCGGCAAGCGGTTTACGGCGCCATGCCGTCGTCCATCCACTGCTTGAACTTTGCGATTTGCGCTTTGGGCCAGGGTTCGTCGCACGGCATGCTGCCGTCGTCAAGGCGGGAGTAAATCGCCTCGGCGTGCGTTTTGACGTCATCGTAGGCCGACAGATCCATGCCGAACTGTTTCATGGTGTCCACATCGGGAGTGTCACGAAACAAGGGGCGAATGTCTTTGGCAAAGCTGAGAGCCATGCAGCACCTCTGGAGAAGGATTTTGCCACAAAGCGGAAGAAAGTTCCCGGTTACGGCGGCAGCGTCGAGCCTCCGAAGGGCGGCATAAAGTTAGCCCAGGACGGAAGTCCTGGGTAAACCCCACACCAGAGCCCGAGCCGGCTTCAGCCGGCGACACCTCTTTTGCAGGAAGTCCGGCAAGTCTATCAAGGCGGTCCCAACCTTCAACCGCCTCGCTTGGGGAAGGTAAAATTGATAACCAGGCGCAGGAACCAGCCCGTCAGGGCGAAACAAAATTAGCCCAGGACGGAAGTCCTGGGTAAGCGTCACAACAGATCCCGAGCCGACTTCAGCCGGCGATACCATTGCGTGGGCGTGATTACCAGCGGGGCTCATCGTCCGCTCCCATCCTGTTCGCAAAAGCAGCGGACAAGGATGGGGCACCCGGCACAAACCACTGCTTCACGAGCGCCTCGGGCGCGAAAGATGATAGCCCACCGTTTCAACGGTGGGTGGGCGTGAAGAAGAGAGTCGAGTCCCCCGGGGACGGCACAGGATGCTGTCTTAGTACTTGCCCCGCCCTAGCCAAAACCGGGCTAGAACGGGGCACCCAGGGTTAATTAGGAGGTGGTAGGATGGGGCACCCGGCGAAGGATTGCTTAAAGAGAATGGAGGAAAATGTCCCTTAATCGTTACCTTGCAACATACACACTGATTGACGGAGTGCACGAGCACAGTGCACACCTCCTGATTAGCGCCAGCAGCGCGGAGGAAGCGCGTTCATGCGCCGATTCGCTCACCCATGAGTTCAACCACTGGAACGACGGGGAAGACGAGCAACATCCTTGGTCGTATGGCGACGGCAGCACGGCGTCCAAGCTGCGCGTCGTGCGCGAAGTAAGCGAGGAGCAGTTCACATTCGCCAAGGAGGTCTTGAGTTTGCTGGTATACGGGGGTGCGGAAGCTGGCGGTCGGTCTGGGCCTGTTTCTTGAATTTGTCACGCGACTGCGGAATGTAATTCCGCCAGAAGCGGTGCGCGGATTTTATCGACGGCGGTTGCCATCGGAATAGCAGTCAACCAGAGAGCAATGCTTCGGCCGCTTGTGCTTATCTCTGCTTTGTGAAGTACCCGGTTTCTACGAATCATTCGTTCCCACGTGTGGGGTGTACAGGGATAGGCGAGGCAGACTATAACGCGGGCTGTTCGCGCAAGGTTTGCATACGCAAGCACCTGGAACAAATCGTTTCGATGCTGTTCCCTTACCATTTCTTCGATCGATCCCCAAGGGTTGTCTTCTAGCTCGTCCCAGTGGCGCTTGTATTTTGCATCGACAATCAGAGTTGTCGATCCCCACTCAAGCCAGATGTCCGGTATTAAGGCCTTCTGTGATCCAAGGTAAGACGGCTCCCAATTAATTGGGTGAACGGTCTGCCTTCGCCTTCCAACCCGAAGTTCGGCTCCAATCTCTCTGGCCACGGAACGGAAGACGGTCTCGACCCACGCCTCAAAGAATTGTTCCATTGGCATCCGCCAAGGTATCCCTTCCAAATCGCTAACGCCCGCTAAGCCACGATCCTCAATCGTCCATTCAATCGCTTGCAAACCTTCCCGAAAGTGCTGAATTCGCAATGGCCTTTGCAGCCAAGATGCCAGTGTATTGGGTGACGGTAAGAATGGCGGATTATTTTGAACCCTGCGCAGAAGCTCGTTGCAGAACGAAATAAGTTGATGAACGAATCCGCCGTGTTCACGTTGCGACTCGAGAGCACTCCGTTGTTTTTCCAGTGAGTAGCGAATCGCACCAACTAACAGTCGATCGTCTCGCAAATCTGGAAAAGTACAGGGTACAGAGAGAAATTGTCCTCTTGCCAAGTACTGAGTCGCATACTGAGACCAGCGGACCGTTCCCCGAGGCGCTGTTCTGTTCTCGTTCACTAACTCGAAGCGTCTGCTCAAGGATTCCAGCAGTGCTTTCAATCGGGCAAGCACCATGCACGAAATTACCCAAGGCGGGACTTTGCGCTCGGAGCGTTTTAGGAGAGGCAATTTCAACGGTGTAGGTGCTATTCGCCAGCCCATTTCGGCGAGCATTGGGCCAATGCCCGGCCATGGAAATCGTGGCTGAATGACCAATCCGTAGTCGAGCATTCCGCTGGTGGGGGAGAACAGCGGAATCGCGCCTACAACATTACCCGCCTGCAGTGTGACACGAACATCGCTGCCGTCATATTGGCGAGCAAGCCGAACATCCATTAACGAAAAAAGAGGGCGGTTCTGCGTTTCAAATTGTTCGAGCAGCCTCGCAGCGGTAGGGTTTGGATCCCGATGAGTACTGCGCAAGCCAAAGAATTCTACTGCTGACTTCTGGAGGAAGGAGTTGTCTTGTAATTCGAGACAGACTTCTCGTGCAAACTGTGGAGGTAGCAACGGCGGCGGATTTCTCCTGTAGCTACGGGCTTTACCGTGCCTCACAAGCTTTGTAGCCATTGCAAGTAGGTCCGAATCTGCTCCGCGAATCCCGTGACATACCCCTGGGCCAGGTACTCCTCTAGGAGTGGCCCCAGATTAACTCTGAGACTTTCTTTGGCGGCGCCTTCGTTGGATTCAAGGAAGTAAGAGTGGCCGGGCACGAGTGAGAATGCATCCTCACCAGCGTGCTCGATGAATATAGATACAATTCGCCGAAACGCGTCCCGCATTAGCTCGCAACCGTACTCTTCGACCACGCTCATCTGCGGCCAGAGAGAAATGAACGCGAACCGGCGCCGCACCGCGACATCGACGATTGCAATGCTGCGGTCGGCGCTGTTCATCGTGCCAAGAACCTGTAGGTTTTCCGGCAGTTGCAACCTGGTGTGGAACGGTTCACCAAAATCATAAGGCAAATCGATTTCTCGTTTCTGCGGAGATTTGGATTCAAATAGGTAAATTGCTTCTCCGAGAATCTTCGCCAGGTCAGCCCGATTGATTTCGTCTATATGTAACAAGTAAGGCTTCGGATAGCTGTTTCTCGCCTGCTCGGCGGACCCCATTAGAAAACCCGGCTTGGGCACAAAGTGAAGCCCCAGTTGAGTTCCCGACTCTTCGGGAGCTAAGCCTCCAATGAAGTTTTCGTAGGTGGTATTTGGATGAAACTGAATAGACCTCCCTGTTCCGGCATACTTGTCAGTTAGGAGCTCTAGCGCCATCATCGTCTTGCCGGTTCCGGGCGGCCCCTGAAGAATGACGAACCTCCTGGAATCCAGCAGTTTTCCTACTTCGTCTCGCGTGACCACCGGCATCAAACAGCCAAACCAATTGGCTCGAATCTCGTCACGGTCGTTTCGACAATTCGCGTTGACATCAAACCCTCGCTCCTCAAAACACAAATCCAAAAGAGCGGTAACGGCTTGCCTGGTGATCTTTATATCTAAGTTTGGCTTGAATATTGCATACAGGACTTTCCCGTAGCGGTCGAATACTGGTTTATGTGCAGACCACCGTCGTTGTAGGTCGTCAGGAACATTGAGGTCTGTACGAGTAGGGTCTTGTTTAGCCCACGCAATCTGTTCGCCCACTCCGAATGTTTTGTTCAACCAAGTGCATATTGCTTGAGCTTTTCGGGCATGGCCGGGACGACCCAAGATCGCTTCGTCAGGAGCGAGCCCTTGTGTACCCACAACAAGCGCGACAAGACACGGCGCCTCCGTGGCGGGAAAGATCACAAACGAGAAGCCCCCGTAAGCGCCTTTAGTGGGATTTGATGGATGAATGTAGGCTGCAAAGGGAACTCCAGAATCTTGGTTCATCTCGGGAGCACGAAGCGTGACGGACTTCTCAGCAGCCTTCGGGTATCGCCCCTCGGGACTGCCAAAAAGTGCCTTAAACGCTTCATCGTTTCGCTTGTTCCAATCTTCCTGCTGAAGTAAGTGAACAAGCTGCACCAATGGGTCGAGGCTCATAGAATTTGTGCTCCCAGGGTAAATGGTGGGCGTCGAGTACACAACGACCAAGATCGTGGTTCTGTGCAAAACCCCAGCACAACGGCACGGGAGCTGAAAAAGTCGGAAAAGCCGGGTGCCTCGGCCAAGCGGAGATTCACGCAAATCCCAAATCTGGGGTGCCCCGTTCTAGCCTTCTCTTGGCTAGGGCGGGGCCAGCGCTAAAACAGAATCCTGTGCCGTCCCCAGGAGACTCGATCTCTTCTTCCTCCTCTACCCATCGTTGAAACGGTGGGCTATCATCTCTCGCGCCCGAGGCGCTGGGGTTGCGTCCAACTGCCTTCATTCCCGTTACGGAACCGGGAGCAAAATAGGAGCGGCAATTGCTACTTTCGTAACTTGACCGCGTTGCCCAGCAGAACCATACTTTGCTTGTAGGGCAGGAACCGCCGCGCCCGGCGCTCCTGCCCATTTGTGTCTATGGAAAAGCAGTTGTCAGTAGTCAGTAGCAGTTGCCAGTACCCACCCTGTCGCCAAAACAGGGCGACAAGGGTGGGACACCCGCACACAAGTTCATCCAGGATCGGCTACAAGTCCTTATTCCGCAATACTTTGCCTGCAAGTCACCGGGAATCAATACTTTGCCTGGGTCCGTTCAAAGTATTCAAAACAGGCAACTTATGGATGGAAATAACCATAATGCAATCAATACTTTGCAGGCAAAGTATTCATACTAAATACTTTACTGGAGGGGGAGGGGGTGGAAGGCAGTGGTCAGTTGATAGTTGCTAGTGGCTAGACTGAGGGGCTGGAGGTCAGGGGCCGGAGGTTAATGACCAAAGCGAAAGGCGAAGAGCGAATAGCAGAGAGCGAAAGGCGGAAATCATGCGTACTTGTGAACACATAAAGCCGAATCGCGAGTCAAGCAGTCAGAGATCGATGCTGCGCATGACAGCCCCCAACGGCTACGAAATTTTTCCAGGAGTCGAGGGAGTTGATGTGAAGAAGCACGGCCGAGACCTCATCGCATCGAGGCTTGCCCCTGCCCTACTCAGCGCGGTAAGGGGTTACGGACAAGCTCGGCCATTCGCGATCGTCGCCAACTCGGCGTCTTGTCCCGAAACGCAGCTCATCCCAGCGGCGCCGTTCGACTTCGGTTTCCCGCGTGAACAAGTCGTAGCCGTCATCTTCCGGAAGGTCGCACTCATCTTGGACGTTCAACATGGCAGTCATCCTAGCGGCATCCGCTGCTATTATGGTCGGCCTTGCCGGGGGATGTGCGCAGTGACGCAGCGCACCCTAGCGAGGGTTGGACTTCCCGAAGCTGCACTGTTGCGATTTGCAATGGCTGGCTCACGGGATGCGATTCCACGACCAGCTAAAGTGGATCAAATAGGTGAAAAAGATACCAATATTTGTCGGATGACAGCCACTTTTCGCGCTTAGCGGAGGATAAAGTGGGAAAAATTGGTATTTCTGGCGAAGGGACCTTCTCTCCCTGCCGTTTCAGCAGCCTGCTAGGGATGTGGCTTGACCTGCGGAGCCTGGCGCTCTGCTGCCGCTGGCGCCCTTTTGCCGGGGCGGCGCTGCTCTTCGCGATCGATCTGAAGACGCAGGTCGCGAATCAGGATGGTCCACATGCGGGCGTTGCTGTTCAGCAGGATTTGCAGGTTCTGGTCCCGCAGAAAGGTGATCTCGCTGCTCATGTTGTTGAGCAGACTCTCCATGTGGTTGAGGTCGGTGCGCATCTGCGCCAGATCGTCACCCGCTTCGCCAGGCGATGGCTGCGCCGCGGCTTGCGCCGCAGTGTCTGCCTGACTTTGCCCGCCCTCAGCCGCCGGACTGAGCCGCCCGTCAGCGCTTTGCGCCCATAATGTCGAACTCAGCAGAAGTAGAAAAAACATTTGCCGCATCATCGCCGCACCCCTTCTCAGAGTGTAATCGCTCGAACCGTCCCTGGAGACGGCCGCGTTCAGCGCGAGTTGAATTCAATCTCCGGAGTGGCTGCCAGCAGACTGCGCGTGTAGGGATGCTGCGGCGCAGTCGTGATCTGCTCGGTGGCGCCAACTTCGACCAACTCTCCGCGCTGCATGACCGCGATACGGTTGGCGAGATAGCGCACGATGGGCATCGAATGCGAGATGAAGAGGTACGTCAACGAGAAATCGCGCTGCAGTTGCTGCAACAGATTGACGATCTGCGAACCGACGCTGACATCGAGCGCGGAAACCGGTTCGTCGGCGACGATGAATCGCGGCCGCAACACCAGGGCGCGCGCGATTCCGACGCGTTGGCGCTGTCCCCCGCTGAATTCATGCGGGTAGCGCTCGAGAGCAGAGGCATCCATTCCCACGGCACGCATCGCTTCGGCTGCGCGTTGCCGGCGATCGGCACGGCCATCAGTTCCATGGATGGCCATGGGTTCGCAGACAATCTGCTCGACCGTCATGCGGGGATCGAGCGAGCCGAACGGGTCCTGGAAGATGATCTGCATGTCGCGACGCAAGCGACGGAGTTGAGCTCCGCCGGCGCGCAATACGTCATGACCATCGAAGAGCACCTCACCCGAATCCGGTTCGACGAGCCGCAGCAGCATTCGCCCCAAGGTGCTCTTGCCGGAGCCGGATTCGCCGACCAGCCCCAGCGTCTCCCCGGACTCGATTGCCAGCGACACGCCGTTGACGGCACGCACCTGCCCCGAGGTTCCGGTTCCAAACATGGTCTGACCGGAGCTGAAGGTCTTGGTGAGGTTGCGGGCTTCCAGCAGGGGCATGCTGGCGATGGTAACAAATGGCAGCGAAAGTGGTGTCATGCTAGCGAGTGATCGGTCCAGTCGCTTGAGTGAAAAATCTAGATTACGCGAATGCCGCGCGGGACGTGGTTCTTGCCAGATTTTCACAATTGCGCGCGCGGTCACCGTGACCATGAGCCAGATTTTCTGTTTGGCGAAGCCCGCGAAATTAGCGTGCCCAAGACACTTCGCCAATCTTGGTTTTCAGGATTGCACAAAAATTTGGCATGCCGCTGTGGACGAGCTGCACTCGATTGAAAACACAAGAGATAAAATTGCGAAAAATTTATTGACATTCGCCGTGGCAGGAGTAAAAACACACTCGTTCCTTGACAGTTTTGCAGTTGTTCCAAGTCGGCAGAGACTAAAGGCTGAAGCGAGTTCACTGCGCCTGCTTCTTCGGGAGCGGATGCAGAAGAACCACTAAGGTAGGCAGCGACTGTTGGCTGAGGAAAACGCGAGACCGGTCGAGGGCAAGACGGAATCCCGAGGCGTTGAGCGGTCATTCCGGCTGGTGACGAGCCCAAGATTCAAGCTGAACATGCCCTGCGTACGCCAGTACCAGTTGCACAGTCCAGCAGGAACTGAATGCAAGTCGCTGGTCGAGAACAACGGCCCAACACAGCCCTCGGGATTCTTTTTTGATTCACAGTCCTCCCCCGTCTGTGGATTTACGTCCCGCAACTCCCAACTCCACCTGAAATCAACCTGCGGGCCGGAATGTTGATTCCGGCCTACATCTCTTTGTGCGCCGCCCCTGCGCCCGCCCAGCGCGAGATGGGAACCAGCCGGAGTAAAATCTTGACAGTCATGGCCGACCTCTTTACGCCCGCCCAGCCTCCAGCGCAACAGCGCAACTGGATGCCTATCGTTATGGGCCTGATTGCCGTGGTAGTGGTCGTCGGGATCATCATCGCGTTCACGCGCAGCCACGCACCAACCGGCCCGCAGACCAATCCTTATGCGGCCAAGCTGCAGCTCTCCAATCCCAAGCTGAGCGCTGCGGAAAACTATGTCGGAGGCACGGTCACTTATCTCGATGTAAATATCACGAACACGGGGGATAGAGCGTTGGTGGGCACCGACATGAAGGCGGTGTTTAAGAACACCTTGGACCAGGTGGTACAGACCGAGACCCTGCCGCTGCACGTGCTGGTGGAAAACCAGATGGGCGGATATCCCGACCTGGTGGACCTGGGCCGCTCGCCGATTGCTCCGGGCCAGAGCAAGACGGTCCGGGTGACCCTGGAGCACATCTCCGCCGACTGGAATCGCAGCTACCCTGAGATTGAGCTGGTGAATTTAAAGCTGAAGTAAGGTTGTTAGCAGTTGGCCATTGGCACTTAGCGCTTGGCATTTGGCGTTTAGTTCGGCGGCTCAACTAAGTGCTAAAGGCTAATTGCTAACTGCCAAGTGATCACTACGAAGTGCTAACGCCTAGCTGCTCCGCTAGAATGAACCTGCATGTCCACTGTCAAGACAACGCGCCTCACGGAGATGGTGAAAGCCGCGGGTTGAGCCAGCAAGCTAAGTCCGGCGGTGCTGGACTCGGTGCTTGGGAAATTAGCCCGGCAACACGATCCCAACGTGCTCATCGGCTTCGAAACAGCCGACGACGCCGGCGTGTATCAACTCACGCCGGAGCTGGCGCTCGTCCAAACCGTCGATTTCTTTACCCCTATCGTTGATGATCCCTACGTCTTCGGGCAGATCGCGGCCACCAACGCGCTTAGCGATATATATGCCATGGGCGGCCGCGCAATCAGCGCGCTGGCACT
>PMAT01000128.1:19802-30260 GCA_003152695.1 Acidobacteriaceae bacterium | reverse complement strand
GTCTTCACCAAGGCGATCGGCACGGGCGTGATCTCGACGGCGATCAAACGCGGCAAGGCCGGGGCCGCATGGGTCCGCGACGCGGTGCGATCCATGATCACCCTGAACAGAACGGCCGCGGAGATCGTGACTTCGTCGCCCGGATACGAGGTGCACGGCATGACCGATGTCACCGGCTTCGGCCTGATCGGCCATGCGCGCGAGATGGCCATCGGATCGGGCGTTAGCCTGCGAATTCATGCCTCGCGCGTGCCCCTGCTGGAAGGCGCCATGGAATGCGTTCGCGCCGGATACGTTCCCGGAGGCCTGAAGGCGAACCGCACCTTCGCCGAGAGTTGTGTCGAGTTTGCCGACGCCGTGCCCGAGGAGATTCGCACGCTGCTGTTCGATCCGCAGACGGCGGGAGGATTGCTGATCTCGGTCGCGGAAAACGATGCCGCGCGCTTGGTTGCAGCCTTGCGCAGCTCTGAAATCGACGCCATCGAAATCGGTGAGGTCATCCCGAAACAAAAGCCGCTCATTGCGGTGACGTGAGTATCCTCCAGAACGCTCGCCTGGCCGGCCGGCGTACTCATCTATGGCGGGGTCGGGAGCGATTTAGTTTCGCCATGCAGCGTGCAAGGCATACGATTTGCTCCTGCTGGTCCCGAGTCAAATCACTCCAAACTTTTTCCACTGGTGATGGGGGTTGAGGACCTCCCCTTGTGGACGGTAGGGTCCCGTACTTTCGTATCCACCTGTCTTGTATCACTGCCTGAGTGAGAACATCCAGCCGCACGCCCAGCACAACAGCTAAACGGCCCTGGAGGTCAGGGCCGGGAAATGCCTCTCCCGAGAGCATCTTGCGAACGTGCTCAGGGGTACGCCCAATCCGAGATGCCAGCTCGCTTCGGGTCCAATTCTGCTTCACCAGTTGCCCTGACAGCAATTGGGCGAACCGGTAAGTTGATTGCGGAGGGATTTGATTTGCACACACTTAATGTGTAATTCTCACACAAAATGTGTTACCATCAAGTACGCAAAATATTGGGCCTCACTGCGGAATGTCCTAAGATGTGGTATAAGGCAAGGGCGGCTTCGGATTTTTAGATCAGAAGGAGTCTTCAAAGAAGACGTGACACTGCTAGAGATGCGCGCCAATGTTACTCAACGCATCGAACAAAGAGAGGGACATTGTCTGAAGCCGATCAAGTTGCTGGGTTCGGAATTGGCATGGTAGAGCGAACACTGCCCGATTATGATAATCCTCCCGCAGTCGAGACGGCTTTGGGATTGCGCTTCTCACCTATTGAAGGCTGGAACGTCTTCCATTATGGAGCCTTGCTGCAGAAGTTCAAGAATAAATATCCAAAACACGAATTAAGACCACCAATCGGCGAGATAACTTTCCAGTTCTCGCCAGAGTCAGATTTCTCAAATCTACCAGTTCGGTGTTGGTTCTTGAACGAAGACAATACGCAACTTGTGCAGATTCAGAACAATTGCTTCATCAGAAACTGGCGAAGGGCAGACGAAACGGCTAGCTATCTACATTACGACGTCGTGCGACCGTTATTTCAGGACGACTGGTCGACCTTCCAACGATTTTTGGAGGAAGAAGGATTACCAAAACCCAGTATTTGGCAATGCGAGGTCACTTACGTTAACCACTTCGTTCGTGGTAGAGAATGGCATGATTTCAGGGATCTCCACGAGTTATACCCCGCATGGGCAGGCCTTCCGGCCGTAGGGTTATTTGCCCGTCCCGAGATGGTGTCGTTCTCACTGTCCTACTCCCTACCCGACGGTAGCGGAATGCTGCAATTTGCTTCCCAGCCCGGCGTTCGAAAGGCCGACGGTGCAGAGATTATACAGTTAACGATCACCGCACTTGGGAAGCCGTTAAGCTCCCAAGAAAGCGATATCTTTGCATGGCTTGATAAGGGACGGTCAGCTGTCGTCACCGGATTCAGGCAATTCACCAGCGAGCAAGTAAACCGTTTGTGGGGGTTGAAATGATTCCGTTTGTCGCTACCCATGCTGCATTGGAACTTCCAGAGTTTAGTTGCTCCCAGCCTAGACAAGTCCATCTAGAAAAAATGGCGACGTCGGATTCCGCGCCTTGGCTTTATGCGGCGCTTTCGCAGCTCCGGGATTTAGAAAACAACGGAGCGGTCATTCGAGGTTTGGGTGATCTACGAATCCCAGAGGCGACGGCTACTAGTGCAAGGATGCTGCTGTCCCTGATAGACATAATTGACCTTCCCGTACCGGATATTGCCCCGGTCTCGGGAGGAGGGCTGAGCATCGTTTGGTCGATGGGTCCCAAGGAGGTGAAGTTCTCTTTCTATCCCAACGACCAGGCCCGATACTTCGAAATCGCTAACGATGAAATCCTCCATGACGGGCAAGTGAACTTCGCCATTCCGAAACAGGTCTCGGAGCCCTTGCGGTGGATGTCAGACCGCCGACCGTGACAGGCAGCACTGATGCCCCCGTCCCTGGATGATCCGAATATCCGTGGCGACCAAGCGCTTTTGCGAGTGCTGTTGACCAAGTGGGTAACAATGAAGGGCGGACACCTCCGGCCGACCAGCGACTCTATCCTCGATTCGAACTTCGAAAACTCATGCTATGTGGAAGGAGAGATATCTGTCGAAGAATTACGTCTGTTGTTCCCTGGCTTGCGAATCGCGCGAATCCCGGTAGCAGTTCTGCGACGTGAGGGCTTTGCGATAGAGCGTAGGCCGGACGAGGCGCCTGAGGGCTGCACTGCACCCGAGGCGCATGTGGTCGTGGGTCCCATTCTGGCGGTTGATCGCGGCCTTTATGAGCGATCTGCCAGAGCTATCGTACGAGATCCGGCGATCGAAGTCCTTGATTCTGGTTGACGGCATCAAAGTTTCATCTCGTTTCTCCTCGCTTTGCCATCGCTAAACGGATAGAAACCACATCCAACCCCAAACCCTAATTGAAAAGCCCCGTACTAGCTGCGCTAGGACGGGGCATTATTTCACCTGACACCTGATCGCCAACTGCTGACAGCTGCTTACGCCTGTGCCGGCCTCTCCGGGGCCACATTGGGTTGCTGGCCGGGGGCTGGCTTCAGCACCTGCTGTACGTCGTCCTTGGGCGGTTGAGCGTTGGGATCGACGCGATCCGGAAGTTCCTTGCCTTCGATGATCATCTCGATCTCGCCGGCGTCGATCACCTCGCGCACCAGCAGCGTTGCGGCAATCTTTTCCAGGATCGGTCCATTGTTCTTCAAAATGTTGGTTGCCGATTGGTAACCTTCGTCCACGAAGCGACGAACTTCCTGGTCGATCTTCCGCGCCGTCTCCTCGCTGAAGTCNNAAGGTCATCGGCCCCAGCGTGGACATGCCGAACTCGCAGACCATCTTGCGCGCCAGGTCCGACGCCTGCTCGATGTCGTTGCCCGCGCCGGTGGTCATGGTATGCAGGAACAACTCCTCAGCCACGCGGCCGCCCATCATGATGGCCAGTCGCGTTTCCAGATAGTCGCGGGTGTAGGTGTGCTTGTCGTCCACCGGTAGCTGCATGGTGACGCCCAGCGCCATGCCGCGCGGGATGATGGTCACCTTGTGCAGCGGGTCGGAGTGCTCGCGCAGGGCCGCAACCAGCGCGTGGCCGGCCTCGTGATACGCGGTCACCTTCTTCTCTTCGTCCGAGAGCAGCATGGATTTGCGCTCGGCGCCCATCAGCACTTTGTCCTTGGCCTGCTCGAAATCCCACATCAGCACCGTCTTGCGGTTCTGGCGGGCCGCCACCAAGGCAGCCTCATTCACCATGTTAGCCAGGTCAGCGCCAGAGAATCCCGGTGTGCCGCGGGCCAGCACAGGAAGATTCACGTCGTCATTGAGGGGAATCTTGCGGGTATGCACGCGCAGAATCTCTTCGCGGCCACGCACATCGGGACGCGAGACCACCACGCGGCGGTCGAAGCGGCCCGGACGCAGCAGCGCCGGATCAAGTACGTCAGGACGGTTGGTCGCCGCGATCAGGATGACGCCATCGTTGGACTCGAAGCCGTCCATCTCGACCAGCAACTGGTTCAGGGTCTGCTCGCGCTCGTCGTGCCCGCCGCCCAGGCCTGCGCCACGATGGCGGCCCACGGCGTCAATTTCGTCGATGAAGATAATGCAGGGCGCGTTCTTCTTGCCCTGCTCGAAGAGGTCGCGGACGCGGCTTGCGCCGACACCGACGAACATCTCCACGAAGTCGGAGCCCGAGATGCTGAAGAAGGGCACGTTGGCTTCGCCCGCCACCGCGCGCGCCAGCAAAGTCTTGCCGGTTCCCGGAGGCCCAACCAGCAGCACACCCTTGGGAATGCGTCCGCCCAGCTTCTGGAACTTCTGCGCCTCGCGCAGGAACTCGATAATTTCTTTCAGCTCTTCCTTGGCTTCATCCACGCCGGCAACGTCTTTGAACGTCACCTTCTTCTGCTGCATGGAGAGCAATCGCGCCTTGCTCTTGCCAAACGATAGCGCCTTGTTGCCGCCGCTCTGCATCTGGCGGATCATGATGAACCACAGCGCGCCCAGCAGCACAAACGGCGCCAGGTTGAGCAGCCAGGAGGGCCAGCCTCCCGACGCCGGGTCCTTCACCGTGATGTTGACCTTCTTGTCCTGAAGGATCTTGTACATGTCCGGATAGTTCCCCGGAACCGTGACATGGAACCCAGCCTTGTCGTTCTTGAATTTGCCACTAACCTCCTGGCCGTTCATCGTCACCTCGGTGACGTTGCTCTGGTCCACTTGAGAGAGAAACTCGGAGAGGTTAATTTCGCGTGGCTTGGCGCCCGAGCTGCCGGCCTTGACGACCTGCCATAGCAGGACGCCCGACAACACGATTACCAGCCAGAACACGACTGTCTTGACCGTCGAATTCACTAAAAACTCCTGTGTACTGGGGCAGACACAAAGACTGCGCCCTACACTTTAGATGCTACGCTTGCACGCCGGATGTACAAATTCGGCGTCCTCTAGATTGTAACTCGTGCCTAAACGGAACGACACGAAAGAGTTAAAGAAAATTAGCAGTTAGCAATTGGCAAAACCGCCGCTTAAAGCGAACCATGTCAGTGAAGGACCGCTGGGATTCGGCGATAGGGCAGCCGAACTGTTCGGCCAAAATACCAAGTGCTAAATGCTAAGTGCTAACCAGCAGCTCGATCTTCACCGCATCGCCCTCGCCGTCCCAGGCGAAAGCTCGCGCTACCGGAAGTCCGTGCACCCAGACGATTTGCTCATCCTTGAGTACGACTGGCCAGCGCGGCCTCTGCCTGACCGGAATGTGTTTCTCGGAGAACAGCCGCTTCAGCTTTTCTTCCGACTTGCTGTGCACAGGCCAGAAGCGATCGCCCGGACGCCAGTTGCGGAGGATCAACTCCGGCCCGAGCAGCTCAGTGCTAAGTAGGCTATCTGGCGGCTCCTCCTTCGCAAATGCCTGCGGCACCGGGATGCATCGCGCTGTCAACCCGATTTCCGCGATGCGGACCTCGCCGGGAACGGGCAAGCTGTAAGCGTAGTCTGGACAGGAGAGTGTTGGCTGAGGCGCACGCAATTGGAGACACTCGCCAGTGCGCGAGGCCAGCCAACCGCCGGGAAGCTCCGCCTTCGGCAGTTCACCGAGGGCGCAGCGCAGGAGCTTCTCCACATGTTCAAAGTCCAACGTCAGATTCGCAGTCTCGACAAAACGCCGCAGCAGCCGGCGCTGTAATGCGAGCGGAAGCTCCGCAAAATTATGAATGCTAAAGCCAGCTGGGACGCGGCCCTGAAGGTCTGCACTACCCGAACTTTCTGTTCTTTCAGCAGCCGCTGAAGCTTGCTCGGAAACAGTGGGACATGGCTCGGCCGCACTGCTTTGAAAGGGCACGGCTTTAGCCGTGCCGTCACCTGCTACCCCGGTGCTG
The DNA here is from genome assembly GCA_003152695.1 of Acidobacteriaceae bacterium. Classification (GTDB taxonomy): domain Bacteria; phylum Acidobacteriota; class Terriglobia; order Terriglobales; family Acidobacteriaceae; genus Bog-257. The sequence goes on along the minus strand of PMAT01000128.1, from coordinate 24,349 downwards.
GGCTTTAGCCCCGGAGGGATTTCTGTCTTGCTGCGTCGGCGCGCGGCCAGTTCCCGTTCCACCAGCGCCTGCCAGTACTCTTCTTCCGCGCGCGCCAGCTCCGCCGCGTCGCTCAGCACTTGCCGGAGGTTCGGGTTGTACTCGCGCTCCAACAACGGCAGCAACTGGTGTCGCACTCGATTGCGCGCGAAACGACGATCCAGGTTGCTCTCGTCCTCGCGCCAATCCTGCCCGAGAGCAGCGAGGTACAGCTCGACCTCCTGGCGCGTCACTCCCAGCAGCGGACGAATGATGCGGGCGCTACCTTGAGCCGACGACACGCTTGCTTTTCGGCCTTGAGCAAACTGCTTAGCCCTGCTAGCGATCTCGGGGTAAATTCCCGCCAGCCCTCGCGTACCGGCACCGCGCAGAAATTTCAGCAACACAGTTTCGGCTTGATCGTCGAGGGTGTGCCCAGTCGCAACCTCATTCAGATTGTGCGACTCGAACAGTGAAGCCAGCCAGCGATAGCGCAGCTCCCGCGCTGCTGCCTCCAGACTCAACTTCCTGGTGAGCGCGTGATCGCGCACATCAGTGCGGCTCGAGAAAAACTCCAGGTCGTGTCGTCTCGCTAACTCTGCGACAAAGATTTCGTCGGCGTCCGAGGCCTCGCCCCGCAGTCTGTGATTAAAGTGCGCGACCGAGACGACGATGCCCAGCTCTGCTCGAAGCTCGAGCAGCACCCGCAGCAGCGCTACCGAATCCGCGCCGCCGGACACGGCCACAGCCACGCGATCACCCGCGCGCATAAGCTTGCGTTCCAGAATGTAGCGAAGCACCTTTTCGCGCACGGAATGATGGTAATGCAGCCCTCAGGTTTCAGCTATCAGCGGTCACCTCAACCAGCCGTCAACTTTCAACTGTCAGTGAGCAACCCTTCGCGCTGTCATTCTGGGCGACGGCGGCCGCATTTGGCCGCCGGAGTCACTGACAACTGACAACTGGTAACCGGCAACTGCCCTCACGGTCTCGTGTCGGGCACGGTGATGGCGCGAAACATGTACGGCAACGCTTCGGCGACGATCATGGCCACCACAATCAGCGCGCCGCCGACAGCCTGACGCGCCGACATCGCCTCCTTCAGCCAGACCACGCTCAGCACCGCAGCCACCACTGGCTCCAGACTGAACAGCACCGCCGACTCCGTTGGGCCGAGTCGCGTCTGGGCGGTCGCCTGTCCCCAAAATGCGAAGACCGTGGACCCAAGCGCCAGAAAGAGGGCCGCGCCCGCAACCGGCCAGTGCGCCAGCGCCGCGAAGGCATTCTGAAACCCGTACGGCGAGGGCAGAAACGCGGTGGCCACGACGGACACGACGCCGCAGATAATCACCTGCGAGCCCGCCAGCAGCCACGCCTCACAGCGGCGGGTGAATGCACCCATCATCACGATGTGGACGCCGCACAGGATGGCGCAGAGCAGGATCTCGACGTCGCCCCGGTTCCAGCCCGTCCACCACGCGCCCCGCAGGTGGACCAGCAGATACATTCCGTAGGCTGCGATCAGCGCGCCCAGCGCCGAGGCCAGCTTCACGCGCTGGCCGATGGCCACGGCAATCAGCGGTGTAAACAGCACGTATAGACCCGTGATGAAGCCGGCCTTGGCGGTAGTGGTGAAGCGCATGCCGTCGGTCTGTAGCCAGAAGACGACCACCAGGACGAGCCCGAGCCAGATGCCATCCAGCACGCCGCGCCGTGTAATTGGGATTCCCTTGGTGCGAATAATGACGAACATCACCAACCCGGCAAGGGGAAAGCGCAGGCCCATCAGCGCGCCCACGGAGAGACCGCCGTCAAGCACGATGCGCGTCGCCGGAAAGCCGAATCCCCATATCGTCGCCACCAGCGCGATGATGAGCACGGCACGGGCGTGGGAGATGCCGGGTTGGGCACGCAGTGTTGTCATGAGTTGAAAAGGCCGATGCGCCGGAGGTCGCGGAGCAGGATCGATCTATGCTGGCGCGCGGCCGATCCAGTCCAGCTCCAAGTCTGGAATGGATCGAAACTCAGGGTCTCCGGTCACCAACGGACAGCGATATTTCTGGGCCAGTGCCGCGGCGAACGCGTCCGCATAGGCAATTGGATGTCGACCTTTGAGGAGGGCGGCATCCCAAATCTCTTCCATGGTCGGCACTTCGATGGTTACAGGTAGCGTCCCTGACAACTCACGCCAGGATTCCGCAAGCCTCTCGCCTTGATACTTGCGGACGTAGTAATACACCTCCCCTACATTGATGGCGCTCATCAAGAGCCGCATGGCGCCTGACTCAGCCTGCGCGAGAAGGTTCTCGACGATGTCCGCCGCCGGTTGTCTTTCTTTAATCCACTCCAAGATCGGCCAGGAATCAAGAACGCGAGTCTTCAAGTTCGCGCTCCTCTTTTCTGAACTCCAGGAAATCTTTCTTTATATCCCGGCCAGCGCCCCGGAGCTTTCTCCAGGCATCACCCTTCGATAGCACAATTTCCTGCCCCCGGACTTCGAGCGTCAGCTTCGAGCCCTCCATCAGGTTGAGGGCCTCCCGAACCTGCTTCGGTATGGCGATTTGCCCCTTCGAAGATACGGTAACCTTATCCATAGAAGTATCTTACCATTTGTAAGTCGCTCTTGATCCCGTCTAGTTGCCTTGGTCGGGATCGTATGCAAAAGGCTCGCCGCAACGAACACATGTCCAGTTTGCGTCATGGTCTTCCCTGATTGAGTCGATAACTGGCATGCGACAGTCTGGATTCGGGCAAAACTCAATGCATGGGGAGCCGCATTTCTGGCAGAACTGTGGCAGTTCGCCGTCGGGTTTCAATCCAACGCTCTCCAAGCACCGAAAGTTCGTGCAGATGGCAACTCGGCCTTTTTCGTTCATGGCAGGCAAATTCTAGCAAGAACCACACAGAGATTCTGTGATATCGCCAATCGTTCTTCCACAGGGTGAAAACGCTCCCACGCATCTTTAATTCAGAAGACGATTAGGAGCGACACGAGGCCGTGTGCGGTAGGCTATGAAAGCTTCAGATTCTCTGGTTCAAGCAGAGGCGTTGACCGTACCACCCGCCTCACAAGATGTGCGGATGTCTTAGTGGCTTGACGGGGCTGCTGTGAGGTCGAACAGCGTCCCCCTCTTGATCGGACTCTTGTGCGGACAGATTCCGTTGTTCAATGACCTTCCGTAGTTGCAGTTGAAGCAGGCCACTCTGTATCCGGGTGGGAATTTTTGGCCTGCAAGCCATCTATACAGGTTGTGTCCGCCCCAGTCTTTTCGGCCCCCAAGGGACACGCGGTGCGCGTTGCCCCCTCCCTCGATGTGATCTAGGGTGAGCATCTCAATAATCGTCTCACCGCAGCAATAGCACTTGATGTCACCACCCGAATACGCCTTGAAAACCCTGAGCTTTATGTTCAGGTTGCGCCTCTTCATTACTTCAGCGTTTGGCATCCGCATCGGTTCTACTGACCCTCTCGACCAGACACTTATAATCTTCGTTCCACGGGCGTTAGTACACAACAGAACCTTCGTGCAGCTTGGGGACGGGGGCTTTCAGGCGGATGCCCCGCCCCGCACCCAGGCATTGGCGCTCGACGTTTCACCACCCCCGAAACCTCGCCCTGCAGTCTTTGCCTCCGGTGCGATCAAATCACGACGTCGGGCTCTTGGTCTCAATCAGCCCCCTCACCCGCTCCACGAACGCCTCGGCCTTCACCGAGCCTTCGCCCTTCTCTTGTCCGCGCACGCGTACGTTGACCTCGCCGGCTTCCATCTCCTTGTCGCCGACGACGAGTTGGAACGGCACCTTCTGCATGGCGTGCTCGCGGATCTTGGCGTTCATCTTCTCGTTGCGCACGTCAACATGCACGCGAACGCCGGCGGCCTTCAGCTTGTCGCCGACTTCGTTGGCATACGCGTGGTGCTTCTCGCCAATCGGGACGACGACGACCTGCGTGGGCGACAGCCACACCGGAAACGCTCCTGCGTAGTGTTCGATGAGCACGCCGAAGAAGCGCTCGACTGAGCCGTACAGCGCGCGGTGCACCATGAGCGGCTGGTGCCGCTTGCCGTCCTCGCCGACGTACTCCAGCCCGAAGCGCTCGGGCAGAGTGAAGTCGAACTGCACGGTCGAGAGCTGCCATAGCCGGCCGATCGCGTCCACCAGCTTGATGTCGATCTTGGGCCCGTAGAATGCGGCCTCGCCCGGGATCAGCTTGTACTCGATGTCGCGCCGCTTCAGCGCCTGCTCCAGCGAGCGCTGCCCCAACTCCCATTGGTCGTCACGGCCAGCGTAGGGCGCACGATCGTTCGGGTCCCAGGTGGAAAGTTCCACGTGGAACTTTTCGAAGCCGTAGGTCTTCAGCACGGCGAGGGCAAAGTCAATGCAGCCAACAACTTCGTCCTCGATCTGCTCGGGGGTGCAGAAGATGTGCGCGTCGTCCTGGGTGAAGCCGCGCACGCGCAGCAGGCCATGCATCACGCCGGAACGCTCGTAGCGATAAACCGTGCCCAGCTCACCCAGACGCACCGGCA
>PMAT01000128.1:0-19794 GCA_003152695.1 Acidobacteriaceae bacterium | reverse complement strand
TTCAGGTACTCGTCGCGCATCCAGTCTTCCATCTCCTTGCGCATGATGCCGCCCTTGGGATGCCAGAAGATCAGTCCCGGTCCCGCCAGCTCCTGGATGGAGAACAGGTCGAGCTGCTTGCCCAGCACGCGATGGTCGCGCTTCTTCGCTTCCTCGATCTTGCGCAGATACTCGTCGAGGTCCTTCCGGGAGAAGAACGACGTGCCGTAGATGCGCTGCAGTTGCGGATTCTTCTCGTCGCCCAGCCAGTACGCGCCCGCGATGTTGAGCAGCTTGAACGCCTTGATGCGCCCGGTGGACGGGATGTGCGGCCCGCGGCAGAAGTCGGTGAACTTGCCGGTCTTGTAGATGGAGATTTTCTCGTCCGGCGCAGTAAACTGCTCAATGAAGTGGCACTTCATGAAGTCGCCTTCCGATTTGAAGCGCTCCAGCCCCTCGGCGCGCGGCAGAAACTCGCGCGCGTAAGGCAGGTCCTGCTTCACCAGTTCCTGCATCTTCTTCTCGATGGCCTCCAGGTCTTCGGGCGTGAACGGCTTCTCGCGATAGAAGTCGTAGAAGAAGCCGCTCTCCGTCGCCGGACCGTGACCAAGCTTGGTCTCGGGAAACAACTCCAGCACCGCCGCGGCCATCAAGTGCGCAGACGAGTGACGATAGACTTCCAGCGCTTCGGGATCGCGGTCGGTGAGCAGGCGCAGCTCGACGTTGTCCCTTTCAAGTGGCTTAGTCAGGTCTACCAGATGCCAATCGCTGTCAAACGTGGACCAAACTGGAAAACCCGTGGCCGCCAATGATTTGTGGCCACTGCTGTCGGGGTCGAATCCCTTCCAGCGGATCTTGGCGGCAAGCGCGGCGTCAGCCAGACGCGGGCTGATGCCCTTGGCAATATCGAGTGCGGAGGTCCCGCGCGGCACGTCTTTGACGCTGCCGTCGGGTAGTTTGACATGAATATTTTCGGCCATGATGATCGCACCTGTATGCAGCGTTCACGCTGCGGTTTGAAAGGGCTCGGCTTTAGCCGTGCCGTTCAGAGTGCTCAAAATACACTGGGCTTTAGCCCCTGAGGGGATCTCTGTTTCTAAAGACTGGCTCCGGACGAGATCACATCAGCAGAATTTTGAGTGTATCGGAGGCAGGAAGCCAAGGGCAATGACGCGCCCCATCGCAGCCTCGGCGGAAGCGAGGCTTACCGGGATGTTCGTTGGCGATGAGCGCGCACTTCCAGCACCAGCGCGCCAATGAAGGCGGCCGAGCCGATGACGATGGCTGCGGGAATGGCGACGTGCTTGTATGCGTTGGTCATATCAACCTGTGTACCTCTTATGATGCCATAAATCACGGTGCCAACGATACCGCAGAATAACCCCGCGCCCATGCCTGCAGCGGTGAACAGCAGCGTGGTAAATAGCACCCGCACCGTCGAGGTGAAGACGATGGAGATGGTGCTGCGTTGCTTGCCGGGCGCCATGGCGGTGCTGTGCATCACTTCTAGGGTACACCAGCGATGCAGACCGGTGGCCGCCCGTTTGTTGCCCTTGCGTTACAATCAAATCTTCATGTCTTCCACCTCCCAAGCCGTCACTCGAACCCCCGCCGAAGTGGTGCGCATGGCGCCGGTATCGCAGGCGGCCAATGGCATCTGTTACTCGGTCATGGGAGAGGTCACGACCGCGGTCGCCGACGTGGAGCGCATGATCAACGCCGTTCCCCGCACCATTGCCGCCGCGCTCAACCGCAAGGCCTACTACTTCGTCCCGCTCACCCTGAACATGGGCGACGACACCATGATCGCCGACCGCTACGATGTGCAGCTCTCCGACAGCGCCGTCTGCCATCGCAACCAGACGCTCGGCGATTCCCAGTGCGTGTTCATTTCGACCCGCCTGATGGAAGACAGCTTCGCCATCGCCTTCGAGTTCTTCATCAACGTGGGACACAACTTCGTGGAGCACGCCGGAGTCTCGCAGGAGTTCGCCGACCTGGTGTGGAAACAGGTTGACGAGAAGGCCCGCGGCGAGACCTCGCTTGACGCCTACGAGTTGCGCAAAGTCGCAACCACCGCCGGACCTGAGGCCGAGAAGGCCAAGCACGAGTACCTGCTGGCCGCCTTTGCCGATGCCATCGCCGTGTACACGCTGTCGCTGTATCTCGATGTGGACTACCAGGACCTGCGCGAACGCGATTATCCCCTGCTGGCTCCCAACGCCTTGGCCGAGCGTCTGCGCAAAATCAACGAACTCTTCCCCGCGAACCCCGGATTCGAGTTTGCTGTGTATCACCGGAGAAGGCAGCAGTAAGAAAGCCGTCAGCTCTCAGGATTTCCAATGACGCTGTCATCCTGAGGGCAGCATTCGCATGCTTTGGCGAATGCGGAGTCGAAGGACCCCTATTCCCGCCTACATCTTTCTGTTCTTTGACTCACCATCATCCACCCCTGCGCATCCTATACAATCGTGCTTCAACCATGAACCGGATGATCCTTGCCAACCTGGTACACCGCCCGTTTCGCACCATCATCAGCGTGGTCGCGGTGGCGGTCGAGGTCACACTCATACTCCTCATCGTCGGCATCATGTTGGGGATGCTGAACGACAGCAAGACTCGTCAGGCCGGCATTGGCGCCGACATCATGGTGCAGCCGCCGGGTTCGTCGCTGCTGATGGGCGTCAGCGGCGCGCCCGTCTCGGTGAAGGTTGCCGATAGACTGCGCAAGCTGCCGCATGTGGTGGCCGTGGCGCCCGTCGTCACCCAGCTCACTACCGCAGGCACTGTGGAGGTCCTCGACGGCATCGATCTGCAATCGTTCGACGCGGTGAGCGGAGGCTTTCACTATCTTTCGGGCGGTCCGTTCCAGGAGCCGTACGACATGATCATTGACGATCTCGAGGCCGGGTCAAAACACCGCAAGGTGGGCGACGTGGTTGAGACGCTCAATCATCAGTTCCGCATCTGCGGCATCGTCGAGCACGGCAAGGGCGCGCGCAAGTTTGTCCCCATCGCGACCCTGCAAGACCTGATCGGCGCGCTGGGCAAGGCCTCCATCTTCTACGTCAAGCTCGACGATCCCAATAATGCCGACGAGGTGGTGCGCACGATCAAGAACATTCCCGGCATGCAGCAGTACGGCGTGCATTCGCTGAAGGAATATCTCAGCCTTATGACGTCGGCCAGCATCCCCGGCCTTACCACGGTGATCGATGTCGTGATTGGCATCGCCATGATCATCGGCTTCATCGTCATCTTCCAGGCCATGTACGCCGCGGTGATGGAGCGCACCCGCGAGATCGGTATCCTGAAATCGTTGGGCGCCGGCAAGCTCTATATCGTGAACGTCGTTCTGCGGGAAACTCTGCTGATCGCGATCGGCGGGGTCATTCTTGGGATCGCCATCAGCTACGGCGCGAAAGTGGGCTTGCGGGCACGGTTCCAGACGCTCCCCGTGCTTATTACCTACGCGTGGCTGGTGAAGGCAGCAATCATTGCGCTCATCGGCTCGCTGCTGGGAGCGTTTTATCCCGCAATGAAGGCCGCGCAGAAGGACCCCATCGACGCGCTGGCGTACGAATAAATCCTGTCGCAATTTCAGTCCGTTATGGTGAACTCGCCCGTCCCGCCATCGTAGGTGAATTTCCAACGACGCATGAGATCGCGACCGATGAGACATGATATGGATTGTTGCGGCAACTTACATCCCACGACCGGAATTGTCTCGAAGGTTTTGAGACCAATGCCGGGGAAGCCGATGCTGGCCGCGTACTCGGGGTAAGGTCGTGGACCGCTTGCAACAGCGGTCATGTATATATTTCCTGTCTGCCTGAGCCGGCAAGTCTCAGCCACTTCAGGATTGATCACTGTTCGGGCGGCACCCGTGTCGATCAGTGCTGTCACATTGAGGACTCCATATTCAAGTCCCGCAAGCTCATCCTCTCGCATGTGCATTTGAGGAGCACTAATGTTGATGCGGAGACGCAAGCCCTCTTTCTGTAACTCGTCTGCTATGTAGGTAAGGCCGCCGACAGGGTGTGGGTGTTGGCGCAACATAAGCTTCTGAATGAATGCCTCAGAAATCCCTTCAGGTCCCTCAAGACGAAAATCTAGATAGCCGACTGTGCGGGGGAGACCGGGAACCTCAGTGTCGTCGAAACGCACGGGGAGAATGTACTCGTTGCCCTTTTCACGGAGAGCCCGTGCTTGGGCGTTTTGCCGTTCGTGACCCGTCCAACTCTTGTCCGCGTATTCTCTAGAAGCGAAGATGATGCAATATCTTGCTCGATTTTGATACACATCACTCAAGTGGACATAGAGGTCCTTGCCCCACAGGCTTGCCTTTTCGTGAGCGTCGTAAAAGACCCTGAGTCCAGCATTCTTCAAATAGTCAGCGACTCGTTCAACATCTGACCTCTGTTCCCCCGCGAATGACAGCGCGACGTCGAACTCGTAATCCATCTACGGGCCTCTAGAAAATGGTATCGGAAGGGGCGAGATTGAGTTGACCGGTGTCAGTAGATCCCGATGATAGGTTCAACCGCGAATGCCTGCTTTATCAGAAACCGGCCGCTCAACCCGCATTGCTGAACACCGGCGCGATATGCGCTCTCGTAATCATCGTAGAACCCTGCTTCGTGCTCGTTCACGACCAACACAAACTTTCCCTCGTGCTGGCGAGCCCACTCGGCTCTATGCTGCTCGAAATAATGGAAATCCTTTCCTAGGGCACTTGCTCGATCTGTATTTTTGGTCACGGTCTTTCTCGCCTCTGTGTCGACGCGGGTTGCCTTTCCTTAGAACAGCTCTTAACAAACTCAGATCCGCATCGGCATGACCACGTAGCGATACTTGAAGCCGTCGTCGTTCGCGTCGTCAGGACGCATCTGGCCGGCCGACTGCGCGTCCTTGAACTCCAGGCGGACCTCGCCGCCATTGGAGGCCTTCAGGAAGTCGAGCAGGTACTCGGAGTTGAAGCCGATGGTCATCGCATCGGCTGTATAGGCGGTCTCGATGGAGTCTTCCGATTCGCCGGCGTCGGTGGACGATGACGAGATCTTGAGTTCATTCTTGTCCAGCTTCATGCGAATGGCGCGCGAGCGCTCGTCAGCGAACTGCGCCACGCGCTGAATGGCAGTGTTGAGATCGGTCCCATGGACGGTGACCGATTTGGTGGTCTCGCGCGGCAGCACGGCTTCGTAGTTGGGGAACTGTCCGGTCAACTGGCGCGAGGTCAACAGCCGCTCGCCAATCCGGAAGAAGAGTGTCGACTCGTCCTTGGCGAACTCAACTTCGGTCGCATCGCTGTTCTGCAGCAGCGAGTAAATCTCGCTCATCGCTTTCTTGGGGATCAGCGTCTTGTTCTCGCCGGTCACATCGAAATGCTCGCCCTGTTTTTCGATATGGGCCAGGCGATGCCCGTCGGTGGCCACCATGGTGATGGATTCCGCCTTCAGCACCATCAGGCCGCCGTTCAAGGTGTAACGCGATTCCTCGCTGGAAATGGCGAAGATGGTCCGACCGATCATGCTGCGCAGCGTCTGCGCGGGAATCTTCACGCTGCCCGTGGCCGGGAAGGTCGGCAGTCCCGGGAAGTTCGACCGTGCCATGCCCACCATCTTGGTGTTGGAGCGACCGCATCGAATGTTGACCCAATGGTTCTCCAGCAGCTTGATGGAGATGTCGCCATCGGGCAGCAGTTTGACGTAGTCGTAAAGTTTGCGGGCGGGAATGGTACAGGCGCCCTCGCGCTTCACCTTGGCGGGACAGGAGGTGCGCAGGCTGAGGTCGAGATCGGTAGCCGTGATGTTCAACCGGTCATTCGCAGCCTCGAATAAGAAATTGGAGAGGATGGGAATCGTGGTCTTGCGTTCGACCACTCCCTGGGTGGCCGTCAGTTCCTTGAGCAGTTCGAACTTGCTGACACTGATTTCCATCGCTGTGCCCTGGACGACTCCGGTTTCAGCAGCCATAACGTTTGCACCTCGGCAGGCCCCGTGCCTGGCCCTGTATTACTGTTACTCCTTATACCAAATAAAAAACATATAAAACCAGTAGTAACAGTAGGTACCCCGGAAAAGTGGAAATTTTGGGAGAAATCGTATCGGACGCGGACTGGGGATGCCAACTGCTGTACAAATGAGCCCGACTGGCTTGCGGCTTCCTGTGCCGAACCAGGATGAGCTTAAAGTTCCATCTCTATTCTTCACCAAATCCACAATCAGTCCACAGGGAGATCCGGAGAAAACGGTCGCTCAAAGTGAAAAACCGCGCCGAATGCGCGGTTCAAGCACCCAAGGTCTCTATGAGTTTATTGAGCACCCTGTTTAAATCCTTGTCGGTTTTGCGTTGCTGTTCGATTTTATCGACTGAGTGCAGGACCGTGGTGTGGTGCTTGCCGCCAAATTGCCGCCCGATTTCAGGCAACGAGGCATCGGTGAGGTGCTTGGCCATGTACATGGCAATCTGACGCGGAAACACGATGACCCGCGAGTTGTTCTTCGCCTTGATCTCGGCTATACGCAGGCCGAACTGCTCCGCCACCGCTTTCTGGATCGATTCGATGGAGATCTTGCGGATCTGCGAGTCGATCAGGTTCTTCAGGACCTCCTGTGTGGTCTGCAAGTTGATCTCGCCGCCGGTGAGGGACGAGTACGCCAGGACGCGAATCAGCGCCCCCTCCAACTCACGCACATTACTGCGAATGTTCGACGCAATGAACAGGGCCACTTCCGTCGGCAGCATTACCCGATCGGTCTCAGCCTTCTTTTGCAGGATGGCGACTTTGGTTTCCAGATCGGGCGGCTGGATGTCTGCAATCAGTCCCCATTCGAAGCGGCTGCGCAGCCGGTCTTCAATCTTCGCCAGTTCTTTGGGAGGCCGATCGCTGGCAATCACGATCTGGCGCATGCCTTCATGCAAGGCGTTGAAGGTGTGGAAGAACTCCTCCTGGGTGCGCTCTTTGTTCACCAGGAACTGGATGTCGTCCACCAGCAGGACATCCATGTTGCGATATTTGTCGCGGAAGCCAGTCATCTTGCTGTAGCGCAGCGCGTTGATCATGTCGTTGGTGAAGCGCTCGCTGGATACATAGCAGATGGACTTTTCCGGTTGGCGCTTCTTGATCTCGTGCCCGATCGCCTGCATCAGGTGGGTCTTGCCCATGCCGACGCCGCCGTAGAGGAAGAGTGGATTGTAAGCCTTGGAGGGATGCTCGCCGACGGCGCGGGCCGCGGCGTGGGCAAATTGATTGCCGGCGCCGGTGACGAAATCGTCGAAAGTGTACTTCGGATTGAGTTGCGCGGCGCCATCCCAATCGAACCGTTGTTGCTGGGCGGGACTAGCCACGGGTCTCTCCAGGGATGCGGGAGCCGGGTTGTGTGCTCCGTCAGCCGGAATGACTTTGGCCTTCTTCTGCGGTTCCTCTTCGGTGACGAACTCGACGTCCAGATACTCCAGGCCGAGGTTTTCCATCGCCTCGCTGATTAAATCGCCGTACCGTTCGCCGATGTGGCAGAACTCGGGATTGGGCACCCGCACGAACAAGACCGCGCCCTGCGCATGATCGTAGCGCGTAGGCTTAAGCCAGGTCTCGTAGGAATTCCGGTTGACCTTTTTTTCCAGTGCGTCGAGCACGCGCACCCACGGATTAGCGGACGCTGCACCAAAGGAAGACATAAAAAGTAATCCAGAGGCAGTTGCTGCCTCTTTAGCAAACCGATGTTAGAGGGAAACGAACCGAGTACTGGGCCACAGACTGGCGAACACTTCAACTGAAAATCTTCAAATTGCAAACCCAACGATTGCGGCGATCAGCAGCCCGCCACGACGGGCACCTGCGTTCGTGCAGTCAGTTTCTCTTGTGGCTGTATGGGATACTAGCACGAAAAAATTTGAGCGCCAGACAATTCTTGCGCTTGAAATTTCATTTTTTCGCGAGTGATTGATTTGGGGAAAGTTACCGGCGAATCTTTTTTTGCAAGTGCTGCGCTGATGGTGCAGGTGCAGAAATGCTGGTGCCGGAGCCACTGCGAAGCACACCAAGAGGCAGTCCACGGCAGCACTTTAGGGCGCTCTTGCGTGGAAATTCTTGAGACGTAGCCGTTTTGCGTCGGCCCCCAAAGGTCCGGCTGGGTTTGCCAGCGAGGCACACTGGCCGTTATACTTTGAGTTTGCTCTGTTCAATTTTTAGCTAGTGAGGAGCGCAGTTTTCGCATGCCCAAGCGCACGTTCCAACCCAACCGTCGTCACCGCTCAAAGACGCACGGATTTCGTTCTCGCATGAAGACCAGCAGCGGCAGGGCGGTGCTGTCGCGCCGTCGGGCCAAAGGGCGCAAGCGCGTCTCCGTGGGCCCGGGCTTCCGCGATTAAATCCAGAGGACCCGAAATCTGCGTTATCGCGACCTTTCCAGATGAAGTAACAGGGAGTCGTCGCAAGACTCGGCCGTAGCAAAGACAGAAACCCGGCGGGTCAGCGCCGAGCGCTTAATGTGACCTCCGCCACCAGCAGCAAGTTTCCCAAATCGAGGCATCTGCTGAAGCACGCGGATTTTCAGCGGGTGTACCAGAGTGGCCGGCGGCAGTTCACGGGAAACATGACGGTCTTCTTTCTGCGGCGCAGCGGGGGCCTAGAAGCGATTGGGACGGGCAACACGCCTCGTGTAGGATTCACGGTGGGCAAAGTGCTGGGAGAAGCGGTCGAGCGCAACCGCATCAAGCGGCGGATGCGCGAGGCGGTACGGCTATCGGCCCAGGCCTGTGACGGCCCCATCGATGTGGTGTTTAATCCGCGCAAGAGCGTTGGCAACGTGCCCTTCGCGGAGTTGGTAAGCGAAGTGACACGCGCTCTGCGCCTGGCCGCACAACGCGCCCGGACAGGGGAACAGAAATGAAGCAGGTGGTGCAATTCGTACTGCGGTGCTATCAGCGAGTGATCTCGCCCATGCTGCCGCATTCCTGCCGCTTCGTTCCCACCTGCTCGCAATATGCGATGGAGGCGGTCGAGTGCCACGGCGTGGTTCGCGGAGGCCTGCTGGCGGCCGCGCGGCTGACGCGCTGCCACCCCTTCGCGCGCGCGGGGTTCGATCCGGTGCCGCCAGCGATCGTGAAAACAGGGTTTCGGGCTCCGGATAGTTTGCCGGGGAATTCTCGTCCCTTGAACGGAACTTAAACTTGGCCGAGTATAAAAATCCACAGCAAGAGCCCGGCGGCGATCGCCGCATGTTGATGGTGTTCGCCGTCACCTTTGCGCTGATCATCATCAGCCAGATTTTTCTCTTCAAAGACAAGTCCAAGCAGCAGCCAAAGCCGAATCCCGTTGAAACCTCACAGTCCAGCGCGGCCGCGCCGCCATCCCAGCCCGAAGCGGCGAGTGCACCGGCGGAGGCTGTTTCCAAGGGGCACGCTCGTGCCATCGCCAACCCTGGCAAGCCCTCCGCAGTTACGAAGGTTGCCAGCAGCGAAGTCGAAACCGTCGTCGAGAACGACGTCGTGCGCATCGTCTTTACCAATCGTGGCGCGCAGGCCAAGTCGTGGGTGTTGAAGAAATACAAGGACGAGGACGGACATCCGCTTGACTTGGTGAACCCGCTGGGGGTGAAGTTCGGGCTCCCACTCAGCCTGTATGCGTATGACGAAAGCCTGCGGAATGAGATCAATTCGGCGCTCTACGCGGGCAGCGCCAGTGGCTCCATCACGGTCCCCGGCACGCTGACCTACGAGTACGCGCAAGGCGATATTACAGTCCGCAAGACCCTGCAATTCGCCGACAGCTACGTAATCTCGATCGAAACCGTCGTCACCCAGAATGGCCAGCCGGTACAGGCGTATCCCATGTGGCCGGCGGCCTTCGGCGATCAGAGTACCGGCCCTTCGTACGCTTCGGCGAAGGTCGAGTACATGGCCAACGACAAGGTGGAGCGCCTCGCCGCCAAGAAGGTGAGCAGCGGCAATACCTTGCGCGGACCCTTTAACTGGGCCGGCGCTCAGGACCAGTATTTCGCAGCCATTTTTCTGCCGGACAATCCCGACACCGCGGCCATGGTGACGCTGCACAATTCGATTAGCGTACCTAAAGATCCGAAGAACCCAGACCCTAACAGCATGAACCGCTATGACGTGCTGGGTGCTGCCGTAGGCGATGTCAGCGGCACCACGCGCGAACGGATGTTCGTGGGCCCCAAAGCCCTCCCGGTTTTGGAGTCGATACGCTCCAACACTGCGCCCGGGCAAATGAACGGTCCCGATCTGCGCAACGTGGTGGACTTCGGCTTCTTCAGCCTGATCGCCCGCCCGCTGTTCCTGTGGCTGCTTTGGACCCACCAGCACATGGCCAGCAATTGGGGCGTTTGCATCATCATCCTGACCGTCATCATCAACCTGGTGCTGCTGCCGTTGCGCATCACCAGCATGAAGTCGGCGCTGAAGATGCAAAAGCTCCAGCCCCAGATGAAGGCCATCCAGGAAAAGTACAAGAAGTACCCCTTGCGCGATCCGCGGCGTTCGGAGATGAACACCGAGATCGGCGAGTTGTACAAACGCGAAGGCGCCAATCCGGCGGGCGGATGCGTGCCCCTGATTATCCAGATGCCATTCCTGTTCGCCTTCTATTCCATGCTGGGAGTCGGCATCGAACTGCGGCAGGCGCCCTTTCTCTGGCTGCACGATCTGTCGTCGCCCGATAAGATATTCATCCTGCCGGTCTTGATCGTGATCACCACCTTCCTGGTGCAGAAGATGACGCCCAACGCCGGCATGGATCCGAAACAGCAGCAGATGATGACGTTGATGATGCCGCTGATGATCGGCTTCTTCAGCTATTCCCTGCCGGCGGGCTTGAGCGTGTACTGGACGGTGGGAAACTTCATCGCCATCGCCCAGCAGTACATCATGAACCGCACCGGCCTGGGCCGGGAGATGCGCGAGGAGATGGAGAAGCGCGCCCGCAAGAAGGCGGGTAAGTAGCATGCCGATACATGACAAAATTGCCGCCGCCAAGAAGATCAGCGAACTGCTGAACGCCACCTTCGCCAACGGCGATTTCCATTTGCGCTACAAGATCACCGTCGATCCTCAGCTCGGCACCGACCGCGACTGGGAGCGCCCCGAAATTCTGGTGGAGATTTCCGGCGCCGACAGCCCGCTGGTGCTGGAGAACGGAGCGGAGTTGCTGCGTGCCTTCGAGCATGTGGCGCTCGAGATGCTTCGGCTGGCGCCCAACGAACACGAGAAGGTCAGCTTCGACTGCCAGAATTTCCGCTCCGCCCGCTTGCAGGAGCTTCGACTGGCGGCCGACGTAGCGGCAGAGCGGGTCCGCAAGACTGGCTTGCCGTACGCCTTTGCACCAATGTCGTCGCGGGAGCGCCGCATCGTTCATCTGGCGCTGCGCGATTTCGACGACCTGCGCACCGACAGCGATGGCGAAGCTCTGCAGCGCCATGTGGTGGTCTATCCCAAGGACTACCAAGGCAAACCGCCCGCCCCGCCGGTCTCGCGGCGAAGATAACGACCGCTTTTCGCACTTCGCTTCTCGCTCTTCGCCGCTGAGCGACCCTCACATTCGGACGTTGAGTCACGCCGATTGGATGGGAGATCGTTGATAGGGGGAGTCTTCAGATTGCTCGCAAAAGGCTGACACCCGCCGATGAATCGCCCGGGCTAAAGCGAAAAGCGAAGAGCGAAGAGCCTCTGTGCCTCTGTGGTGAATAATGTTCTCCATGCATCTCGACGACACCATCGTTGCCATTGCTACGCCCCCGGGACGCGGCGGCATCGGCGTGGTGCGTCTCTCTGGCGCGGCGGCGTGTGACATCGCGCGTCCCATGCTGCGACTGCCTCACGGCTGCGACTTCGAGCCGGGCCGCGCTCAATTCGGGGAATTGATCGAGCCCGCGAGCGGCGAGCGCATCGACGAGGTCGTCGTCACCTTCTTCACCAACCCGCACTCCTACACCACCGACGATGTAGTCGAAATCTCTTGCCACGGTTCGCCGGTGGTCCTGCAGCATGTGGTGCAGATGGCGATGGCGCGAGGTGCGCGGCTGGCCGAACCCGGCGAGTTCACCATGCGCGCCTTTCTCAATGGCCGCATCGACCTCACCCAGGCTGAAGCGGTGCGAGATTTAATCGAGTCGCAAACCCTCTATCAGGCGCAGGTTGCGGCCCGGCAACTGGAAGGCGCGTTGTCGAAGCGATTGCAGCCCACCAAGCAGAAGCTGATGGAACTGATTGCCACTATGGAAGCGGGCGTGGACTTTGCCGAAGACGATGTCGCGGTGATTCCCGACGCGCAGATCCTATCGCGCATCGCCGCGGTTCGCGCGCCATTGGCGGAGCTGCTGGCCAGCTTCGCGTTTGGAAAAGTTGTGCACGAAGGCCTAACTTTGGCCATCGTAGGGCGTCCCAATGTCGGCAAGTCGAGCTTGTTCAACCGCCTGGCGGAACGCGAACGCGCCATCGTTACCGCGACGCCTGGCACCACGCGCGATCTGGTGAGCGAGACCGTCGCCATCGGAGGCATTCCCGTGCGGCTGGTGGACACCGCCGGCATTCGCACTGCGCTCGATGAAGCCGAGAGCATTGGCGTGCGCAAATCGATGGAGGCGCTGGCTGAGGCGGACATGGTGCTGGTGGTGCTGGATGCGTCGCATTCTGCCGCCGATGAGGAAGCGCGTGTGCGCGACGCTGAGCTGGTCGCGCTGGCTGCGCAGCGCCTGGCCGTGGTGGCGCAAAACAAGATTGATGCCACGAACAACGCCGCTCCTCTGCCCGCAGCGCTCACCTTGCCGGTAGTCCAAACGTCCGCGCTTACCGGCCAGGGCATCGCGGAGTTGCGCACGCAAATTCTGCGGTTGCTAGGCGGCGATTCCGGCGCGCAGCAGGAAAGCGGCTTTCTCACCAACGTGCGCCAGCAGAAGCTGGTGGAGGACGCAATTACTGCGCTCGACCAGGCAGCTGGCGCGGTCCCCCTGAAAACACCGCACGAGATGCTGCTGCTGGATCTCTACGGCGCGCTGCGTCCCCTGGACGACATAACCGGCGCCACTACCGCCGACGACATTCTGAACCTGATCTTCAGTTCGTTCTGCATCGGAAAGTAATGTCGTGCTCAATGGCAGTCGTCATGCTGGTGTGGCCTTCAGGCCGCAGATTCGTTCAGCGCGGTGGGACAGCGGGATAAGGTCGAGGCATTCGGAAGCGGCCGCTCGCTAGAGCGGATTAGGCTGCTCAGGCATATAATCCGGCCATCATCGGAGGGTCGCCATGGCGCGCTTGAACGTTTACATCTTCCACTGCTCACGATGCGGCGAGCCCGCCTATGCGCTGCTGAAGGAAAGAACGCCGGGCGGCGCCGAATCCGGTGACACCATCTTTCCCACCATTGACCTCAAGTCCATTCGCGCCCAATGCTCCGCCTGCAAGCACACCCAGTTTCGCGACGCCGGAGAGAACGCCCACCACGCCCTGTTGGAGTGGAGTTAGGACGTATCGGCCTAGCCCCGATTTCTCTGCAGCTGAACTACTTCGATAACGCTCCCAGCGCGGCCCTGAACATGGCGTCGAAGTTGTCTCGCCCGGCCGATTGCGCCGCGCGTTCCACAGCTTTTTCCGCAATCGTGCGCTGGTAGCCGAGATTGGACAGCGCCGAGATCACATCTTCCTCGACGGCGGAATGGGTCACCGCGGGCTGCGCCGCGCCAAATCCTTCCAGCTTGTCGCGCAGCTCCACGCACATGCGTTCGGCGGTCTTCTTGCCGATGCCGGGAATTCGAGTGAGCCGCGCGAAATCGTTGCCGCGAATCGCGCCTACCATGTCCGTCGCGGCCATGCCGCTGAGGATGGTGATGGCCAACTTGGGCCCGATGCCGCTCACCGTGATGAGCTTCTCGAACAGCTGCTTCTCTTCCCGCCGCAGGAACCCGAAGAGCGCCAGGGCGTCTTCGCGCACGTGAGTGTGAATGTGCAGCGCGACCTCGCTGCCCGGGGCGGGCAGTTCGGAAAATGTGGGCACCGTAATGGTGACGTCGTAGCCGACGCCGCCCGCCTCGACGATGGCCTGGTTCGGGTGTTTGGCGATGAGCCGTCCGCGAAGGTGCGCGATCATGCAGGATGATTGTAAATTGATCGCTGAATCGGATGTTACTTACGATGCCGAATCGTCATACAGCCACGGAGAAGCCCGCGTCGCCAGCCAGCCGCCTCACGGCGACGATGCTGAGGTGTGCTCGGATTCTTCCGCGCGAATTCTTCAATCGCGATCCTGTGACCGTGGGACGCCAATTGCTGGGCAAGCTGCTGATCCGCCGCGCAGGACGGATGCTCCTGGCTGGGCGGGTGGTCGAAAATGAAGCCTATCTCGGAGCAGAGGACCCGGCGGCGCACGCTTACTCGGGACGGACTCCGCGAAATTCCGTTCTCTTCGGGCCACCGGGGCATGCCTACGTGTACTTCATTTACGGCAATCACTACTGCCTGAATGTTTCGTGTATGCCTGAAGGACATGCCGGCTGCGTGCTACTGCGGGCCATGGAGCCCGTGTTTGGACTGCCAGCGATGGCCCGGGCTCGCGGTCTGGAGCTGACGTCCACGCCGCGACCTACCCAACTGCGCCTCGTCGCCAGCGGCCCGGGGCGCATGTCGCAGGCGCTCGGCATTACGCGCCTCCGCGACAACGACAAGGACCTCACTTCGCCGGCATCGGACCTGTGGTTTGCGGATGACGGCTATCAGCCGGAGCGCATTACGGCCACGCCACGTGTCGGGATTACCAAAGCCGTCGAGCAGCCGCTGCGATTTGTGATTGCCGGAAGTCCGTTCGTGTCGGGGACGCGGAGGGTATGATCCCGAGCGTAGCTATTCCGGATCGTGCCAGCCGCCGATGTCGGCGGCCAATTCGCGCGAGTCGGGTGGACCCCAGGTACCCGGATCGTACATTTCAGTGGGGCAGCACTCGCCAAGAATGGGATCGACGATCGCCCAGGCGGCCTCGACCGCGTCCTGCCGCACGAAAAGCAACTGGTCGCCCTTCATGGCGTCGGTAAGCAGACGCTCGTAGGCATCCATCTCGTCGCTGGTGGTGTACTTCACCGCCGAGAGCTCTACTGGCATTGGCACCATCAGCGGCCCGGGCCGCTTGACGTGTCCGCCCAGACTCAGCTCGATATCGGGGCCCAGACGGAAGCGATAATAGTTGCGGTCATCCGCGCCCATCTTGCTCAGCGGCGGCTTACGCAACTTCACGAAGACTTCCGTCGCCGTGGTGGGCAGGCGCTTGCCCGCGCGGATCAGAAAAGGAACTCCTGCCCAGCGCCACGAATCGACCTCCAGGCGCAACGCAGCAAAAGTTTCCACGTCGGAGTTGGGCGAGACGCCCGGCTCGTCGCGATAGCCGCGAAACTGTCCGCGAACGATGTTGGCCGGGCTGAGCGGCGGAATGGTGCGAAAGATTTTTACCTGCTCATCGCGCACTGAGTCCACGTACATTGTCGTAGGCGGCTCCATGGCCAGGAACGCAACCACCTGCAGCATGTGGTTCTGCACCACGTCGCGGATGGCGCCCGCCTCTTCGTAGAACTTTCCGCGGCCTTCTACTCCGAACGACTCGGCCATGGTGATCTGCACACTGTGCACGTAGTTGCGATTCCAAATGGGCTCAAGGAAGCTGTTGGCGAAGCGAAAAATCAGCAGGTTCTCGACCGCCTCCTTGCCCAGGTAATGATCGATGCGGAAGATGCGCTCTTCGGGAAATGCGGTGTGCAGCGTCTCGTTGAGCTTGCGGGCCGAGACCAGGTCGCGGCCAAAGGGCTTCTCCAGGATTACCCGCGCATTCTGCGCGCATCCGGAGTTTGCCAACCCCTTTACCACGACCGGAAACATGTTGGGCGGAATCGCCAGGTAATGCGTGGGCGATTGCGCGTTGCCAAGCGTGGAGCGAAGCGTGGTGTAGGTTTTATCGTCGTTGTAATCGCCGTCGATGTAGCTCATCAGCTGGCAAAGTTTTTGGAAGGCTTCTTCGTCCACCCCGCCGCCGAATTTTACCAGGCTGTCGCGGGCGCGCTCGCGGAGCTGCTCGACGTTCCAGCCGGACTTGGCCACCCCGATCACCGGCACGTTGAGCGCCCCGTGCTTCACCATGCTCTGCAGGGCGGGAAAGATTTTCTTGTGGGCCAAATCGCCGGTGGCGCCGAAAAAAACGAACGCGTCGGAAGTCAACGGTGCCATAAGGCTCCTCTCCCCAGGTGAACAAAATCAGATGAATCGGGAATGCACTTAAGCTGCAAATTAAGCATGAATCCGCTCGCAACAGTGTATCCGGCCAGCGGCGGGAACGGTAGTTGGGTTATCCGCCGCCAGGTGAATAACTGGTGAATGCGGCCATCAGTCGAGGCTGCCTTGCTCGATCACAACGTTTTCGCGGACGATCAGACGATGGGCTGCCATCTCCCGCAGCTTGGGAAGCACGCGCGAGACGTGCTCGTCGGTATCGACAAAGGTAATCACAACCGGCAGATCGCCTCCTGCCTCAACCAGATGAGCGGTTTGGACGCTGCCTCGGCCTTGGAAGCCCGCGACCGCATGGAAGGCCACGGCGCCGGCAACGTTTTCCGCGCGCAGATAATTCAGCACTTCCAGATGCAGCGGACGATGATGCCAGGAATCGCCCTCCGTGAGATACATGGTTACCTGTACAGCCATAGGAGTTGCCATTTTACAACCCCCGCGCGATTGCTGCGCCGGCCACGACGGCGGCAAGGCAGAGCGCGTTGCTGGCCACAATGTTTATCGCCATCAGCGCCCACTGTCCTTGCTCCATGTAGGCGAACGTTTCGAAGGCATAGCTGGAAAACGTCGTGAAGGAGCCGCAGAAGCCGATGGCCACCAGCAGCCGCCAGCGAGGATCGAGCAGCATGCGTTCTCCGGCAAGAACCAGGAGGAAGCCCAGCACCAGGCTGCCGGTGACGTTGATGAGAAGGGTGCCGTAGGGAAAGGTAGTTGCGAAAACACGGGCGACATACCCGCTCAGGAAGTAACGCGAGCTGGCGCCTACAATCGCGCCCAAGGCGATCCACAGATAATTCACGATGGAGTTCTCCAGCTTAGTTGGTAGGAGTTATCAGCCCGCAGGCGGTTAACGGCGAACTCCATCGCCACGACTTAGTTTAACTGAGGCTTAACCTCACCTCAAGCAAGTACGGTCGCCGCCGTGAGGGCGGCTGATCGCCACTCTGGCTGCTGTACCATAGAAACAGCCCTGATGAGTTCTCCCAGCCCAATCCATCACTCCAGCGCGCAGGTGCTCGAATTCGATCAGTTGCGTCAACTGCTGACCATTTACACGGGCTCGCCGCTCGGACACGAACGCGTGATGCAGCTCACGCCCTCGCGTGACCGCCACTGGATCGAACGTCAGCAGCAACTGGTCGGGGAGCTACGCGAATATCTGCGCGCCGGGGGTCATTTCGATTTTCATGGACTGCTCGATCCCACGACGCTGGTGAACAAGTCGCGCATCCGCGGTGCTGCCTTGGAGATTGCCGAGATCCGCGACTTGCTGCTGGTAGCCGACCGTGCCGCCGAGTGGCGGGAGATCGCGCTGCATCCCCCGCTGGAGGTCGAGGGCAAGTGGCAGGCAATCCTGGAGCCCTCCCAGACGCTGGCTGACTTCACACTCCTGTTGCGTTACTTCCGCAATAAAATCCTGCCCGACGGCACCCTCGACGATAAAGCCTCGCCAGAACTGGCGCGCATTCGCCGCGACATGGAAAAGCAGAAGCGCGCCATTCAGGAGTCGCTGCGGTCTTATCTGCGGCGGCTTTCCGAGGACGGCGCGGTGCAGGACGAGCTGGTCACCATTCGTGGCGAACGCTTCGTCATTCCGGTGAAAGTGGAACAGCGCCGCCGGGTGCAAGGCGTCGCACATGGCGCCTCCTCCAGCGGACAAACGGTATTTATCGAGCCACTGGAGACCATCGAGCAAAACAACGACCTGGTGCGCCTGCTGGAAGATGAGCAGGCGGAGATCCATCGTATTCTGCTGGAGATGACCGCGCGCCTGGGCGAACAGGCCGACGCCCTCAGCAACGCAGTCTACGTCCTTTCCGAACTCGAGTTGCAATTCGCCAAGGCGCGCTTTGCCGAGGATTATGACTGCGTAGCCGTAAGGTTCCTGGCAGATGGCAACATCCCGACCGAATCAGAATCGTCACAAACCACCGCGTCCGGGACCACCGAATCCCCGGTCGATGGGTCAGTAGTTACAGACTCGTGTGATGCGCTTGTGCTGCGCAATGCGCGGCATCCGCTGTTGGAGCGGACCCTGAAGGCGCGGGGCGTTGCCGTGGTTCCGCTCACCGTCGAGCTTGGGGGCCAGCACCGTCAGCTCGTCATCAGCGGTCCCAACACCGGCGGAAAAACCGTGGCCCTCAAGACCATCGGGCTGTTGGCGCTGATGGCGCAATCGGGCATTCCACTTCCTGCCGATCGCGCCGAGTTGCCTATCTTCGATTCGGTGTTCGCCGACATTGGCGACTACCAGTCCATCGAGCAGAACCTCTCG
This sequence comes from Acidobacteriaceae bacterium, assembly GCA_003152695.1. Classification (GTDB taxonomy): domain Bacteria; phylum Acidobacteriota; class Terriglobia; order Terriglobales; family Acidobacteriaceae; genus Bog-257. The sequence continues at coordinate 1,259 of PMAT01000128.1, read as the reverse complement.
ACCTTTTCGGCGCATGTCACCAACATCGATCTCATCTCTCACCAGGCGACCACGAATTCGCTAGTTCTGCTCGACGAGTTGGGTTCGGCCACCGATCCCGAAGAAGGCGCGGCGCTGGCGGTTGCGATCGCCGAGCATTTTCGCCAAGTCGGATGCATGATCGCGATCGCAACGCACCACACGTCGCTCAAAGTTTATGGCGCAAATACCGCGGGAGTGATCAACGCCTCGGTCGGCTTCGACGAGACTACGCTGCAACCGACTTATGAACTGAAGATCGGCGTCCCTGGCGCATCCGCTGGAATCAACATCGCGCAACGGCTCGGACTGAATCCGGCAATCATCGCTTCCGCTCGCTCGCGCCTGGGCTCGCAAACTCAAGATGTAGCGCGCTTCCTCGACCGCCTGCACTCCGACCTTCGCGATCTCGAAACCGAGCGTTCCCGCATGAAAGCCCGCGAGCAGGAGCTCGATCGCGAGAAGCAGCAGCTAGCCAATGAGGGCCGCAAAGAACAGCAGGCCAAAATTCGCGAGATGGAGGCGAAGCTCGAAACCCTCTTCCGCGATTTCGAATACCACGCCAGGGAAACCGTGAACGCCGTGCAGGATCGAGCCGCGCAGCAGAAGCTATCGAAAGATGCCGAGCGCCGCATCGCCAAAATGCGCCGCGAATTTCGCGAGCAGTTCGACGCAACGGTGGTCGCGCACGCGACCGGTGCCGATCGCGGCGATCCCAACGCCCAGCCAAGCCTCGTAAAGCACGTCTCCGAAGGCGACACCGTGAAGCTCAAGTCGATGGGCCGCGCCGCCATCGTCAAAAAGAAAATTGGCGACAATCACTTCGATGTCGAGATCGGCTCGATGAAGATGCGCATCGCCCGCGAAGATATTGCCGAAGTGCAAGCGCGCGCCAACGACTCACCCGTGCAAGCTGCTCGCGCCCGCGGCATCAGCGTCTCGCTGCAAGGCGAAACGAGCGCCCTCAACATGCCCACCGAAATCAACGTCATTGGTCGCACCGTGGACGAAGCCACCAGCGAAGTCGAAAAATTCGTGGACCGAGCTTTTCTAGCCGGCATGCCGCGGGTGCGCATCGTCCACGGCAGCGGCATGGGCATTTTGCGGAAAGCCCTTCGCCAGTATCTGCAGAAGCACCCGCACGTGGAGTCGGTTACCGAACCCCCTGCCAATGAGGGCGGCGGCGGCGCCACGGTGGTGGAGTTACGGGTGTAGGCGGATCGGGTGATCTGACCATCGGG
>PMAT01000044.1 GCA_003152695.1 Acidobacteriaceae bacterium | reverse complement strand
CACCATCCGTCTCGACAGGACAGCCGGTATCCGGGTTGGTGAGGGATCCGAGGTATCTTCCGGAGCGGCTTTTGCCGTAACAGTGCTTCCAGAAATACGAGAGCTTGGCCTTCTCCCGGCCAATACAGAAGATCGCGGTCTCAGGACAAAGCTTGCGCCAGCCCTTCCGGCCGAGACGCCGCAATTCAGCCAGCGAAGTGTGCAGGCCCTCACGCACAATCTCACCGCGGCGCAGCCGGACCTCGTTGACGCCATGTGGCTGCGTCGGATCGCCTCCATTGCGCATGTCGTCGATGAGAAACACCCGCACTTGAGGCAACGTTAAGAAGGTCTCCCGCGCCCATTTCTCGACCAAGTGCGGTGGCGCCATCACCAGGCCCGAATATGGCCTGCCGGCGCTATGAACCAACATGCTTCCCAGCGCGATGAGCGTCTTGCCCGAGCCGCACTCTGCGACAACGTTTGCATTGCTCGCCAACTGCCACCGCTTGCTCACGCCCATAATTGCCAGGGTTTGGGCTGGATATGGAACCCGTACCATCCGGGAAAGCAGTGGAGACGGAGCCTCATTGGCACCATAGAGGGCCGGGTACGACGCGAGGATCCGGTTTCCGATCTCGTCCGAGTGTCGTTCGAGGTACTGGTGAATCGTATCTAAGCTCTGCATGGATTTCTCCGGACAGGAGGTGTGAAGGCGCGCGGGTGGCGGGTCTATCGCCTATGCGTCAGAATGGAGGAGATGAAGCTGGAAGTGGATTGCTACTCTGGGCGGATGGCGGACGAAAGGCCGGTTCGATTTCGGCTTGACGATTGTCAGTACATGGTCGAGGAGGTGCTGGATCAGTGGTACGGCCCGCAAGATGCCTTTTACAAGGTACGCGCGGACGACGGCAATCTCTACATCCTGCGCAGGGAAACGTCGACGCCCGATGGGCCTTGGCATCTGGTGTCGTTCCGGCAACTGCCGCGCCAGAGCTGATTTGAGAAAATGCTCGTCGTCAGCCTCTGATAATTCGTCCACTGTGGCTCACGGCGCGAGCACCTTCAATCTTCTTCCGGCAACATGAACGTCATCACGGGCTCGCCGTCATCGCCAGGCCCAGAAACCGCCTTCAGCGTTACGAGCCGCATCCCGGCTGGTCCACTCCTCGCGGTTGGATCGAATTTCTCGTTTGGCCACAGTGCCGGATCAGCAACGATGCAGTAGAAGTCAAACAGCAGGTTGCACGGATCAATGCGTTGGGTTGGGACTGCCCCCTTGACGGCGGCATGGAACATCCAAACCACATCCCAGAANNTGAAATGCGGTAGCGGTCATCGCGAGCGGCCACTTCATAAGCTGGCGGCGCATCTCACCCATTGGAGTTTGCTCGCAATCGACCAGGATGCCGTCCTCAATTGCTTGTTGGCGGCCGTAAACGCTGATTACTTCGACAGATTCGTCTCCGGAGCACGCTGGCCGGTGACGGCCGTTCATGCCTCCGCACGACGCACAAATGCGGTCGCCTGTATGTAGCAACGCCATAAGTCGGGTCCTCCCAGAACTGTTCAGAATGTGGGTGTGTAGTACATCCGCGAATGGTCGGTTCTCCGCAGCAGTCGGCGAAGGCCCTTGTTCACGCGGGAATCAGGCGGTCTTCTTCGTGAGCTGGATTTCGGGCCATTCGACGGCCCCATTTCGGGCGGGAAACGCGAGCCGATTACTGCGCAGCCCCTTCCGAAGCAGCGCCAATAACTCTTTTCGCTTGGCCTTGACGGCCACTCCGGCATATCCAAACGCGGGAAGAGGCTGAATACGCTTTTGCTGGTGCAATTGCGAGATCATCCACGGTCCCCATTCTGGCGTGGCGGGCAGGCCGTAGTGCCGCACCAGCGAAGACCAGATGAAGGATTGGTCGTCGCTGATCAGAAGCAGTTTCCCATCGGAGGTCGTGTCCGCCAATTCCTGCGAGCAACTTACAAGATGCCTCAGTGGCCGCTTCCGGCCTTCAATCACGATGGAGCCTCGGAAGCACAGCGGCTTCTCGCCAAGCGAGACGATACTTTCAGCACCGTAAGGACTCTCCACGGTAAACGAGTCTCCGTTGGCGAATGCGGCAGCCAGGGCGCCAATCTCTACGTCCCCGCCCACTACCGATACAAGGTGGGCTTTGCCCCCATCTTCGCCTACGAAGGCGTCCAGGAACACGCGAAGGTTCGTGGAGGTCTTTTCCGTTTGGCGTCGGTACATCAGTTTTCCGAATCGCTCATGAGCGTTTTTCATCAGCCGTATCCCTTTGTTTTCATTGTGGGTCAACGAATTTTGGCGGTCTTCCGTTTGGTCGCGGAGAGGAGAGATCGGCAGCGTGCTTGTTCCAAGCGCCGGTCAATAGGACAGAAGAAAACTTCGTCAGTGTGGAAACTGAGCGGAGGAAATGTCAGGGGAGAACGGTTCTTTGGAATGCACTGACCGCGGAACGCGTTGCAAATAAAGCTGCCTGAGGTCCAGCCGAGCACAAGCGCAGCGGCTGATTGTTTCTAAGCGGTCTGATGTTTGCCGCGGCCTCTTCGCCGTTGCATCAATCTGGCAACTGCCCGCAACGTTTCGTTTACGTCGTCAGCAGTTCGAAACTGGCTAGCGACATCAGGCGCCAAGACGACAACGTTAGTACCGGACGCGTAGCGGGCCGCATGCTTTCCGCGCACACCTTTACTGAAATCGTACTCAGGACGCATTTGATCGGAAGTACGGGCCTTTCTCTTACTCTGCTTCTTCATATTGTCTTCGCTCATTGCGGGTCGCGCATCGCGCAGTAATAAGGCGGATTCGATCGCCTCGCTCCGTGTACGATACCACGAGCAAGCGCCCGAGGTGTGAGAGACCGATATCGACGAAACGCATTTCAGTCGTGGAATGGTCGGGATCGGAGATCGTGATCGAGAGTGGGTCGGCGAATACGGTGGTGGCCTCGCGAAAGGACACGCCATGTACTCTGAGGTTCCATTCTGCCTTGCGTTTGTCCCATTCAAAGCGTAGTGCCATCGGAGTTCCTCTTTATATCAGAAACCGGGAAGCCCCCGACCCAATCCTGCACGATTGGTGCTTCAGAGTGTTAACCGGCTTCACGGCAGGGTTTGTTCTGCTTGGTCTCCTTGAGCTCCACTATTTGGCCGCTCTCGTAAGCGAGCGTTAGCTCGTGGCTGAACCGTTCCCGCTTGCGAATGATCGTCTCTCCTTCCGTTTCTCCTTCTTCGTTGAACTCATCGACATGCTTGACTGATCGCCAGTGTGCGATGTGCCGCGTTTCGCCATCTCCGAAGAAACCGTTTAACATCCCGCTGCAGGCCAGCAACCCGACGTGGCCTTTATGCAACGGCGTCACCGGTCGGCCGCTCATCTTCTGCTGCTTGCGGACCAGGACACCACGAGCGTTTTGCATTGCGACAGATCGCTGAACTGCATCCTCAATCACATCCAGCGGCAATCCCGTGTAAGTGATCGTCGCGGGCGATGATGGTGGGATGGCGTAGCGCTCCCCAACCTCTTGGTTAAGAACTGAAAGCAGATGTGGCTTGTACGCGATCCTGAGCAGATCATCCGCTCCTTTGGGATCGCCACGCAGATGAGATTTCTTTCGCCTGCCAAATACGACGACCTGATTGAAGCGGACGGACTCCGGATGTTCGAGTCGAAAGACGGAGAGCCGATCAAACTGGCTGGCCAGCAGACGTGCGCAGGTTCCAACGGCGGGAGCTGGAACAACGAACACGAGCACGCCTTCACTTGCGACCCAACGATAGCAGTGCTCCAGGAAGACCAGCTCCATCCTCTTGTTACTATGCGGTCCAACTTCGGTGTCATACGGTGGATTCAGATACAGAAGCG
>PMAT01000082.1 GCA_003152695.1 Acidobacteriaceae bacterium | reverse complement strand
TCATGGTTTTGAGTTTCATGGGAGTTGAGGAAGGAGATGCGGGGCGGTGCGCTGCCCTAGAAAAGGGGCAGCTGCACCGCGAAGTTAGCTGATTCATCGGCGTGATGTCCTGCGAGGGCGCACACGGGAGTTGTTGCGTGGTCTGCGCCCGACGACAGTGGGAACGATGGAATGTCTGCACCGTCCCCGCCGCTGACAGCTCGCAGCTCTTGCATCGGTTCGTGCTGTCCGGAAGTGGGCAGGAATGCGCCGACTCGGCGCCAGAGGTTGTCGGCGGATTCTCCGATTCCCTTGTTCTGCACCAGCTCGCGCGCCATGGCCGTGAGCATGTCGTCATCGCCGTCGATCGCCTGCAGCCCATCGGAGGTGAACTTCCCTTCCATGGCCAAAGCGACCAGGAGCTTTTTCCCCATCAGGCGGAGACAGACCTCCTGCATGGTGCCGCTGTAGGCGAAGAACTTCACTTCCACCGGATGCTTCTGCCCTATGCGCCACGAGCGCCGGCTGGCCTGCCGCAGAGTGTGCAGGGAATAGCCGGTTTCGTGGAAGAGGATGGTCGGGAACTCCAGCAGGTCGAGTCCGGTCTCGACCAGCTTGGGATGGCAGATGACGACGTCGATCCCGCGCTTCAGTTGCTCGCGGTACCAGGCCTCGCGTTTATGAGTGGGCACGCTGGCCCGGAGCACGCCAGCGCGAATCCCCTCGGCTCGCAGCAGCTTCTCCAGTCGGGCTGTCACGTCGTACTTGTTGGTGTAGACGGCGAACACCTGACATTTACGCCCGCGCGCAAGCTGAGCCTGGATTTCCTGTATGACAGCTCTCTCTTTCGGATAAACCTTGCTCTGATCTAGATCCTCAGGTTCCGCGATGATGAAACTCTCGCGCTGCTGGGTTTCCGGGTTGTAGCGGGTGCCGTAGAGCGTGCCCAGGCCGTAGGGATGGTCGGGATAGACCAACAGCGCATTGAGCATGGTGCTCAGCACGCTGCGATTGCCGCGATGCTCTTGCAACGTCGCGGTAATCTCGTCCTCCAGTTGCTCGTAAGCTGTTTTCAGTGCGCCTTCCAGGGCAACCGAAACGACATCTTCCCGGTACGCCGGCAGTGCATCGGAGATGTCCTCCAGCGAGACGAAGGCGCAGGTGTCCATCAGGTACTTGCCGAAAAGCAGCGGTGACGCTCCCGGCTTGCGGCGGATCGTCACTTCCGTCTTGTTCTTTTTGGAGCACGCGTTATCTTCGATCTTGGTGCGCTCGATGGTCTCGATCACGCCAAACTCATGCGTAAACCGTTCCTTGCCTGCCGAGCCCCAGGTAAACCCGTCCCGCACCATGCGGCTGGCATCGACGCGGAAGAGAGTGTTGTAGAGATCGTCGGCATAGCCGCTCAGGAGCGTGCCGGTCAGTCCGGCGACTTTCTTTGCCACTCTTGCCAGCACACCGAGAGCGTTACCTTGTGCTGTGTCGCCAGCCAATTGATGGACCTCATCGGCGATGGCGTAGTCGAACCAGTCGGGCATGTAGCGGCCCATGAAGTCCGCCGGCGCCATGCGTTGGATCTTGTTGCGATCCGCCTGCCACAGCGCCGAGTAGTAAGCCGTTCCGCCCTTGTCTCTCTCCACGAACTCGTGGAGGCGCTTCTTGTCAAAGTCACGAACGTCGAGAAACTCGTCGTCGGTGGAGATGGGCTTCGAGGTGTCCGGGTTTAACACCAGGCCGAGGTGCTTTCCGGCGCGGGCTTTCAGGTAGACGTGTTTCCAGAAATAGCCGAGTTTGGCCCGCTCGCGACCGAAGATGAAGACGGAGGATTCCGGACAGACCTTCCGCCATCCCTTTGGCCCAAGCAGGCGCAAATGAGCTAACGTGGTGTGCAATCCTTCGCGCACGATCTCGCCACGGCGGAGGCGGACTTCGTTGACCCCATGCGGCTGCCTGGGATCGCCGCCGTTACGCATGTCGTCGATCAGGAAAACCCGCACTCCGGGAAGCGTGAGGAAGGTTTCGCGCGCCCATTTCTCGACCAAATGCGGGGGAGCCATGACGATGCCGGAAAACGGCTGGCCTTGCGCATGGACGGACATCATGCCCAGGGCGATCAGAGTTTTGCCCGCTCCACACTCGGCCACCACATGAGCGCCGCGGGCAATCTGCCAGCGCTTGGCGACACCCATGATGGCGAGGGCCTGGGCCGGGTAGGGTGAGCGGAGCAGTCGTGAAAGCTGAGATGAGGGCGGATCTTCTGGGCTGTGCAGGGGAGGGTACGAAGCAAGAATGCGCTCTCCCAGTTCAGTCGCATGGCAGACCATATATTGTCGAATCGAGAACGGAAATGACATGTGTACTCCGCTTGGAGGTGAAGTTTTGTTGAGTTAGAACAGGTTAGAAGGCGAGGTTTGGAAGGTCGGTACTGCACAGGACTGAGTCAGGCTGGCGCCGCAGAGTCACAGACCTCCGCGACTTCTGCGGCCCTTTGATTCTGAGGCCATGCACTCGCGGGTGAGGAACTGCGACAAGAGTGAATTGAGGCAGTCCACCACCATGGGCAGGCTTTCGCTCATGGTCTCGATGGTTTCTGCGATCTTTGTGTGCCCTCGCTCCCGCTCGTGCCGGGCATCTTCGGTTAGCGCTCTGGCGCTGCGGGTCAGAAGCTCGCGCAGGCTTGCAGCATATTCATAGCGCACCGAATGCCGGTAACGCCAGATTGCCGCCCGTGAAACGGTCAGGCATTCGCTGATCGAATGCAAAGCGGCTTCCTGGTACGGCTGGAGTTGTTTCTCGTCGGCATTCCATGCGCGCAGCAATTCGGCACGGGTTCGTTGCAAGAGCTCGCAAGCAATCGCTAGCTGCGCAGTATTCTCGGCGTGTTGAGCAAGTGTCAGCTCGATGCTGCTGCGGTCCAAGGTGACATAACGGCACAGAGGATCGCCTTCACGCAGCTCGGTATTGAGCCGATTGAAAGAATGGTTGTTCAATTTGGACTCCGGAGATTGCGTAGTTTGTTGTCGGAGGGCGTGGCGGAATGTGCCAGCCACTGCGGCAGCGGGTCACGTCGCAAAGAAGTGAACGAATCCCATCTCCACGTCGCAATCTTGCAGCAGGTTGACCAACTCCTGGCGCGCGACGTCTCGCTCTATCGCGCGGCCGTCGCAAAACCATCGGGCACGCGCCACGACTTCCTGCATAAATGATTCGCGGAGATGGGGTGTGACCATCGCTGAGTGGGTCGGGTTGGTTTCAGTGCGGTTCCCTTTGGACATAGGAAGGCCTTTTCAAATTGAGGATGTGAGCTGCGGGAGAGAAATTTGGTGGATGTCTTTTGTTGCGTGGCTATTTCGGTTGCGTGTGCTTCGGAACGGTGGCATCGAGAGGGTTGGCGGACACGTGCCAGTGGACCGGCCCGTTCGTCGTCGGGAAGGACAACTTCTTTTGCCGCAGTCCTTGCTCGATTAGCTTGAGCAGTTCCTGCCGGCGTGTCTTTACGGCCACGGCTCGATATCCGAAGCCAGCGAGAGACTGGATGCGCTTGCGGCGCTTCAATTCGGACAGGAACCAGTCAGCCCAATCCGGTAGTGCCGGAAGACCGAAGTGCAGAACCAGCGACGACCAGACGAACATCGGTTCCTCACT
>PMAT01000004.1 GCA_003152695.1 Acidobacteriaceae bacterium | reverse complement strand
GTCTGGCGCAGCTTCACACGCGCTCCCGCCTCATCAATGAGATCGATTGCCTTATCGGGCAGGAAGCGGTCCGGAATATAGCGATTGGAATGCGCTACAGCGAAGTTGATGGCGTCGTCGGTNNTCTTTTTCGATCGACTTGCGATACTCGCCCGGCGTAGTCGCGCCGATACACTGAATTTCACCGCGCGACAAAGCCGGTTTCAGGATGTTGGCCGCGTCGAACGAACCTTCGGCAGAACCCGCGCCTACCAGCGTGTGCAGCTCGTCAATAAAGATGATGGAATTCTGCGACTCCATCAGCTCCTTCATGATGGTCTTCAGGCGCTCTTCAAACTGGCCACGATATTTGGTGCCCGCCACGATTAATGACAAGTCAAGGGCCAGGATCCGCTTATCTGCCAGGAACGACGGAACTTCGCCATCGGCGATGCGCTGCGCCAGTCCTTCGACGATGGCAGTCTTACCTACGCCCGCCTCGCCGATCAATACTGGGTTGTTCTTGGTGCGGCGGCAGAGAATATGAATCACGCGCTCCAGCTCGCTTTCACGTCCCACCAGCGGATCGAGCTGGGTATCCATCGCGGCCTGGGTCAGGTCGCGGGAAAACTCACTCAGCAGGGAAGATCCGCGTTGACCCTGGGGCTGAGCTTTTTCCTGGCTGATACGGACTAGTTCCTCGCGGATGGTCGAAAGGTGTAAGCCGTGTTCGTGCAGGATCTCGGCGGCGAAGCACTTCTCTTCACGCAGCAGTCCCAACAAAAGATGCTCGGCTCCAACGTGCTTGTGCGAAAGGCGCTCAGCCTCCTCGGCAGCATAAGCCAGAACCCGCTGGTACTCGTCGCTCAACGGAAGATCGACCGAGGTCGAGAGCTTCTCCCGGATAGTAACGTGTCCCTCAATCTGCTTGCGGATGGACTCGACCGAGGCATGAGAACGCAGGAACCCGAAGGTGAGAGCTTTGTCTTCGCGCAGAAGTCCCAACAGCAGGTGCTCCGTCTCTATGTAAGGAGAACCGAACTGACTGGCCTCGTAGCGCGCAAAGAGGATGACGCGCCGTGCTTTCTCCGTGTACCGTTCAAACATGAGTCCTCTTCCCGCCAAGTTCTCCGGTCAGCTGTGGGACTTCGTTCGAACCAGGCATCTATAAAGGAGTAGGACAATGAGATCTGACTGTAGCCATGCTAATCTGCTGGTGGTGCTTTTGCTCGTGGCACTCCACAAGCGGGAGCGTGCCGAATCAAGAGCATTTTTCTTGCGCCCTGGGCAGGAGCGTCCGTGACCTCCGTACCCGCAAGGGGACCCCAAGCCGACAGCGCCAATTCTGCCGCCAGTAGGCGGATCAAGAATCACTCCTCCAATCACGATGCGAGGTACAATGATTTTGCCGAGGGAAACGGCAGCGGACAGCGATTGTCCCACTCGGGATTGTCTTTGCGGCGGACAACAGGCGGCCGAAATGCTCGTCCTGGCGAAAGACTCCGTTATGACTCTCGCAGCAACGTTCCTGTGGCGCAGCTGCACAACTAGGACAGGGCACGGACAATTTTTTTGCACCGCGGTGAGATCAGTGATTTTCACGTCTAGACCATCCGACTTTCGTTAAGTGCAAACCACTCAGTTTGGAACAGCGAGCCGCTGAATTACTTGGTTGCTCTGACGCGAAATCGGCCGCGGAGCCTTTCAAGTAAGCCGAGTAGGCCGAGTTTCTGTGCATGACCGGTAAACCCTGGCACCTCTAATCGACTGGGGAGATTTATGGTCCTCAACTTGCCGGAGTGACCTTTAGAACGCCCGCACCGCCATCTTGGGCGCGCTGCTCGACCGATTGAATCTGACAGCCTTCCTGAAGGTGGCGCGGGTGTGCGGCTATGGACACATACGGGATGCCCAGAAAGCGTTTTCTGAGTATGTGGCTCACTTCCAGGCAGTTGAAATGTTGTAGCCAAGTTTGAGCCAGGAGCCGCTTCACACCTCGGCGCAGAGTGGTTCTGTCCGCCCCAGGCGGGCACCACCGCTCTGAGCTCGCCGGCCATCCGGCAGCCCGAACTTTGTGATCGACGCCTGAGCTCTCGATAATCCCTAACGAGTGCCGATTCCGACAGTAGGGTTCGCTTTCTACTCCGAGCGACTGCAGGATCACTGATTGCTGAACCATCATCGTGCCGGGTTGGATTTGGTTTGGCATAGACCTCGCTCCTTTGTCGGGGCCCGAACAAGAGATACACGCAGATGTCTCCTGTTCTCTGGCGAATGGCTTCAGGCCGTAACCGCGGCATGTTGATGTACAGTGGAATGAACTACCGTCCCAACCCGCACCATGGGTTGGCCATCGAGCACCTTCTCCAAACTCTTGAGCACTTGCGGGTATGCGCTCTTGTCGTAGGCATCAGCGTGCTCCTTGCTACCCCACAGACTGATGGCCGTGACGTGAATCCCTTCGTTTTCGAGAACGATCTCGTCCTGGAAGCCTGGCTGCTTCTGTAACAACGGCAGAACGTGCTCTTCGAAAGTCTTGGTGAACATGGGGAGCGTATTGGGCTTCAGACGCAGAGATACATTGCGAGCAAACATTGCAGCCTTCTGAAGGTTGTGAGGGTGCTAAGAGGTACGACTTCAGATGGGCTGACTTAGATCAGAGGACCTGAAAGAGGAGAGGACGTGCTCACTCACTCTCGACCCTAAGCTTATCCCCTCTCAAATGTCAATCGCAGAATCTCCAAGGAGCGGGCTTTTTTGCCTACGAGTGCCGGCGCGCAGGAGTGAAGCGGAGGCGGACTCCCGGTGCCGACGACCGAATGCCTCCAGCCGGGCAATAGCGATGCAAGTTTAGGGACAGGACGGGGTCCTGCCGAAAACCCTCGCGTTGGCTTCGGAAGTAGCTACACGGTGCGAGACTTATCAATTCCAAATTACAATGTTGAGCCACGTTTGGGAAAATCACTGCGGAGAATCGGCAAACGCAAGAGCAAAAGGATTGGGCAAACTGGCTATTTTGCGGCTTGCGAGATAATCTCGGCGATTAACTCTCGCGGGGCCAGTGGCTAAAACAAAATGTGGGCCTCGCGTGCACCCTCGACGTTGTTTCACGTTCGGGTGACCTTGGGCAAACTGTCAAACCGTCGAGGGCTTGTAATTCCATTCGATTCCGTCCCCCGGCCATCGCGATTGTTTCCAAAGCCTTTCGCCCCAGACTCCGGATCGCATGGCACCAGTAAGAACAGCAGGACTGAGGTCGGAAACTCGATCCAGCGAATGATTTCAACCTTTTCGGCAACCTTAAGTAATGCGGCTACCTCTGTTTGCAGGTCGGTTTCAGGGTCAACCTGAACGATTGGTTCAACCATCATTCGACCAAACATTACTTTTGTCCTTTCCGGCAGGCTCGCCCGCTGTTTTTCGGAGAATTGTGAAAGTGAGCTTTTCGAGGGCTTCCGAATGCAGGACGGCACTTTATCGTGCGAACTGCAGCTCCGTTCAGGCCATAGGTGGTGGTGTGACTGAAACCGAAGTTCCTCCCGACAACTTGCAGAGCTATTCGTGTTATCAGCGGCTTGCGTATATTGGCAGAATCGAATTTTACTCCATTCGTTTCATGTTCCTGTCTCGATGGGGTTGGTACAATCCGTTCCAATGACTCAGTACGACGTTGGGCTCCAAGTGGATTGGAGTGCGCATTTCGGCCGATTTTACCCTGACAGTGGATCAGAACAGAATGAATCCTGATTTTCATCATGGAATCGAGGAGAGACTATCGGTGTACAACGACGAAGCACTCGCGTCTCTTTTATATAGTGCGTTTCGGTTTTCCTCATTCCGCCCGAACCAGGAAGCTGTCTGTCGAGCAGCGATCCAGGGTAGGGATGTGCTGCTGGTTATGCCGACCGGATCCGGAAAATCTCTGTGCTACCAGTTGCCGGGCATAGTGCGGGGTGGGACAACGCTCGTAATAAGCCCTCTGATTGCCCTCATGGATGATCAGGTCGCAAAGCTGAGAGCGTTAGGCTTCGCGGTCGCCACGGTTCATTCCGGCCGCGAACGCGGCGCTTCGCGTCAAGCCTGCGTTGATTACCTCCAAGGCAAGCTGCAATTTCTATTCATCGCGCCAGAGCGGCTGCGCGTGCCGGGGTTTCCAGAGATGCTTGCAAAACGGAAACCGTCGCTCATCGCCATCGACGAGGCCCATTGCATATCGCAGTGGGGGCACGACTTTCGGCCAGATTACCGGATGCTAGGCCAGCACCTGCCCATGTTGCGACCGGCCCCTGTTATGGCGCTAACCGCGACCGCTACCCCAGTGGTTCAGGACGATATCCGCAAGCAGTTGGGGTTGACGCAGCCGGCATCATTTGTTCACGGATTTCGGCGTGCCAACATCGCAGTGGAAGTCGTTGAGGTTGCTTCGTCGCAACGAGTCACGCTCGCCCGCGAGCTGTTGCTTGTTGCGGAGCAAAGGCCTGCGATCGTGTACACGCCTACTCGAAAACAAGCCGAATCCTTGGCTACTGAGCTGTCCAGCGCGTCCTCCGCCGCGGCCTACCACGCCGGGCTGGACGCGGAGCATCGCAAGCGAGTGCAAGAGGGGTTTCTCGCGGGCAAGATCGAGATCATGACGGCGACCATTGCATTTGGTATGGGGATTGATAAGCCGGACGGTCCGAATGGTGATTCACACAGCCCTGCCGGGAAGCCTGGAGGCGTATTACCAGGAAATCGGACGTGCTGGGCGTGATGGAAGACTCAGCCGTGCGATCTTGATGCACTCCTACGCAGACCGTCATACACACGACTTTTTCTTCGCGCGCGACTATCCGGACGTGAGAGTGCTGGACGGGATCTTTGCTCGGCTTAGGTCTGAGCCACACGAGAAATCAGAGTTACAGAAACACCTTCGGTTAGATTCTGACCTTTTCGAGAAAGCGCTCGAGAAGCTTTGGATTCATGGCGGCGCGGTCTTGGAGTTCGGCGACAATGCCAGTCGCGGCCAGAAAGAGTGGCGCGAGTCCTATATTGCCCAGGGCGAACAGAAGCGGACGCAGATCGAGCAGATGATCCGTTACGCGGAGAGCAATCAGTGCCGCATGTCTAGCATGGTGCGTCATTTTGGCGACTTAGCCGATGCACAGCAGGCATGTGGCATCTGCGACTTTTGCGCTCCAGCGCGATGCCTGGCGCAGCGGTTCCGCACGGCTACGGAAGCCGAACGCGAGGCCCTGTTCAATGTTATAGCTGCGTTACGCTCTTGCGAGGTGAAATCAACGGGCAGGCTACACCATGAGCTATATCCGAATGGACAGATGAGCCGCAACGCGTTCGAAGAAGTGCTTGGGGCAATGGCGCGCGCAGGGCTCGTACAGCTTTCGGATACCAACTTCGAAAAGGATGGCAAGCAAATCCCGTATCGGAGAGTAAACCTGACACGGGCCGCTCACACGGTAGACAAATCGACACCTATTGCGTTGATCATGAAGAATACGGCACCGGCTTCAGCTAAGCGCAGAGCCCATGGAAAGGCCGCTTTTCCAAGGAAGCGAAAGCTGGCTCCAGTGCCCGATATGTCCGCAGCGGTAAATTCGCAGTCTACGAGCGAACGGCCTGAAAATGGAGCGAACTCCCGCGCAGAAGCAATGCTACGGGCTTGGCGACTGGAGGAGGCCCGGAGACGTGGAGTGCCGGCATTTCGGATCTTTAGTGGGGAATCCGGTCGAAGGTGAACGCGATTCCGCTGTGAAGCCGAACACCATTCCGTTGTGATTCCGAACAGCATTCCGGTCTGAAGGTGAACGCCGATTCCGGTGGGAAGGCGAACAGTTTTTGTCGCCTAGCGGAATGGCGTTCGGCTTGGAGCGGAATGTTTTCCACAGACGAGCAGCAGGAGGTGCAGCGACGCTGGACAATCACCCGGCATTGAAACTCCATAAATAAAGGAGGACAGGGTGCCGGCTAGGAGAAAGTCCATGCGAAAAGTCAAAGAGGTCCTGCGGTTGAGGTTCGAGTTGGGGCTGGGACAGCGCCAGATCGCTCGCAGTTGCGGAATGGGGCTGGGCACGGTCCACGAGTATCTGGAACGGGCGGTGGCAGCCGGGATCGGTTGGCCGTTGCCGGCAGGCTTGGGCGAAGAAGAACTGGAAGCCAAGCTGTTTGGGAACCAGCCCGTGCAGG
>PMAT01000026.1 GCA_003152695.1 Acidobacteriaceae bacterium | reverse complement strand
CGAAGTTGTTGATTTCACAGCCGGACAGGATTGTGACGAGGGACAGACCCCTTGAGGACTGAGGTCTAACGCAACCGGGTGAACTCTCTCACCGTGCGATCACATATATATGTTGCCTCCTCGCAATTCACCGCTATGGTGAATTGTGGTGCTATACTCCAGAATGAGCGAGCTTACCAGGTGATCAGAGGCGCGAAGCGAAAAACGAAGTCCGTGTCGGCCGCCAGTTCGTCCGTCCGCGCGACCATCAGTTTTCCGCATGATCTTTACCAAACCCTCGAAGGGATCGCACAACAGAAGAAAGTGTCATTGGCCTGGGTCGTTCGAGAAGCTGTGGAACAGTACATCGCGGACAAATGGCCACTCTTCAAAGATCAGGTGTGACCATGCCTTCTGCGCCGCAGGCGATTTATTTTGGAGTTTGTTGCATAACGCCCCAAAAACCATCATTCCAAGATTAGGAGTTGGGGGGTGCACGTTTTTGAAAGCAGCACATGAGCACAACCTTCAAGGCTCAAGGAATGCCCGCCGGGATGGCCCCTGTCCACGAGTTGTTCCTCAACGGGTTCCACCTCTCGCTGTCCAGCGAAACGTTTTCGGCATGCCGTATGGCGCTGCCGGACAACAAGCAACTCAAGGAACTCCGACGCGCACACGAGGATTGGTTCATTTACTGGCGTGAAGGATTCTTGTATGCCATTCCGCGCAGCGACTCGCCGAGAACAAGTATCGGCAACCCCGTCACCCTCCAATGCAGCGAACATCTGCAGTTTATCGTCTCGCTGATTGACTCTCTGCTTCCAAAGAAATTTCCGGGTTATGATGCCTTCCGCCGGCATCCGTTCGCCTTTGCGGGCAAGAAGGACGAACTCGTTAGTGCCTCTGCGGCGAAACTACGCACGAAACCAGCGCTGCTGAAGTACTTCACTATCCGCCCGACGTTCATCCTCGAAGCAAAAATCATTGAAACAGTCCCGGACCAGACCACCATCGGGCTATTCCTCACGATCAACACGAGGTGGGAAACCACCGCCGATCTCTCCGCGCTGGAGGCGGCCGGAGCGAATCTCTCGGGGCTCTATGTAGTCCGCCGCAATCCTCTGCCGGGTGAACGACGCCTCGTCGGCCAAATCAGCAGTATCACTGGCTCCACAGTCCATCTGAGCGCTGCCTACGATGACCGGACCACCATTGGTGCTGACGAGGTCTTTCTCGAAGGGTCAAAAACGAGCTTTGCCCGCTGCCTGAAAGCTCTCCTCGGCCGGGACTACGAATTTTTCGAGCAGACCCGCCAGCGCGAAGAAGCGAAACTCCTCAGCGGGCCGGCGGTTAACGAGATGGTCGGGCAGTTTCATCAATTCTTCCGAAAAGACCCAGCCCTGCCGCTAACGGAGCAACTCACGGTCACGATTGGCGAGCATCTGAAACTCACCAATACGAATGCGTACCAGACGATTCACCAGGCTCCGCCGGTACAATACTACTTCGACTCCGCGCGCACAAAGGCAAGCCCCTATCCCTGGGTCGGAATCAAGCAGTACGGGCCATTCAGCAAGGACACTTTCCCGAAACGCACGCCCACCATCCTCGTGGTGTTTCCGGACACGGCACAGGGCGCGACTGAAAAATTCCTCAATAGTTTCCGCAATGGCCTCGCGACGCCAAAGCCACAATACGAAGGCGGCTTCGCAAAACTCTTCGGTCTACTCAATCCGACGTTCACGCTCTGCAAAGTGCCGCTGGTTAGTACGACCAATCCTGCGATGGCGTATCAGCGCGCCATCGAGGAATCGCTTGCCGCCAACTCAAACATCGACGCGGCAATCGTTGTCCTCATGGACCAGCATGCCGAGCTTCCGGACACGAACAGTCCCTATCTCACCGCCAAGGCGACGCTCATGCTCGCCGGGATTCCCGCCCAGGAAATCAAAGTCTCACGCTTCACGAAGTTACCGTATGAACTGCAATACCTACTCGCCAATTTTGCGGTCGCGCTGTACGCCAAAATGAACGGCACGCCCTGGACGGTTAACCAGGACACGACGATTAGCGACGAACTGATAATCGGGATTGGCACGAGTGAAGTCCGGAAAAACCGATTCAGCGATCGCGCCCGCTATGTCGGCATCACCACGGTGTTCCGGGGAGATGGGAACTACCTGCTCAGCCATGTGGGCAAGGAATGCGCCTATGAGGAATATCCCCAGGTTCTTCAGGAAAGCACGGAGCGACTTCTCCAGGAAATCAAGCAGCGCAACGGTTGGAATCCCGGCGACAACGTCCGGTTGATTTTTCACACCTACAAGCCGCTCAAGTCTATCGAAATCGCTGAAATCGCGAAACGCGCTGCCCTCGCGGTCGGCAGTGAGCAAACCATCGAGTTTGCCTTCCTTACCGTCACTATCGAGCACCCTTTCCTTCTTGTCGATCCGCAACAACCCGGCATCACAAGTAGATATGGCGACAGAGGAAATGCCAAAGGAATCCTTGTCCCGGAACGCGGCACGATAACTCAGCTGGGGCGGTATACGCGGCTCGTGTGCACGAACGGTCCTTTTCTCATCAAGCATGAGAACGCGCCGCTGCCCGCGCCGCTGCTCGTGCACATACACAAGGGATCAACCTTTAACGATTTGACCTACCTTAGCGAGCAGGTTCTCAAATTCACTGGGCTCAGCTGGCGATCCACGCTTCCGGCCAAGAAGCCCGTGAGCATCTACTATTCCGAACTCATCGCGGGTTTGCTGGGACGTCTGCGCAATGTTCCGGGCTGGAGTCCCGCCGTCCTTAATACGCGTCTCCGGGCGAGCAGATGGTTCCTATGACCGGGCTCGCCACCGCATTCGCGCTCTTCCGTGCCCATCTCCAGGCATCAACCAGCCAAGCCGTATGGCCAAGCCCGGAAGCTGGATTCCTCGATTATCTCCGGGCCACCACAAGCGACACGGCACCACTGCGATCCCTCGTAACAGACCGACTTGACGAGGCCCCGATGCTCGCCGCAGCGGGCTACCAGTATGTCAATCTGCGATTTCAACGAAACTCGCAGTACGATCAAGAATGGGCGCGCCACTTCAAGCGCCTCGCGCAACGGCAAGCGTTTCCCATCGACCGGGAATCCTATTTCTACCGACCGCTTGATCTCCTTGGCATATGCATCGGCGCGCAATCGTGCCCTGCGCTTACGGATAACGACCGACAGTGGCTCAAAGCAATCCTAGAGAACGGCGCGGCCCGGCTCCCGGACCATTCCCGCGCGCACTATCTTGGCGCCGTGGCCGCGAACCACATCGGCGTGACCTGGACCATGCATAGCACGCCACGGCTACAGGATCTTTCGCTCGCAAGTCTCAGCCTTCTCTACTGGATCATCAGCCAAAAAGCGCTCGCGACCAGCATCGGCCTGACGCTCAACGAGCAAGAGCTTGCCGCCGCCGAGCTTCGGATGGCTTTCTTAAATCAAAATCATTGCGATGACCTGGCGGACGCAGGACTCATTCTGTATGCCACGGAAAGCATTGTCGAACGCACCATCCAGGCAAGCATCGAGGAGACGTGGAAAGCGCCGCGCAATACACAAGCTGCCACCGCACTTGTGCGAGCCCTCTGTGACCGATTCGCCATCTTTGCCAACGCCCTTGCCGAACGGCACGACAACAGAGCTGCCGTCTCAGTCACGGACGAGTACGATGTCCAGGATCTCCTCGGTGCTCTGCTTAAACTTCATTTCACGGACGTGCGGCCGGAAGAATGGACGCCGTCCTACGCGGGGAACGCGAGCAGGATGGATTTTCTGCTTAAGCCCGAGCATGTGGTAGTGGAAGTAAAGATGACCCGCAAAGGACTGGGGCAAAAAGAACTCGTCACCCAACTGGCTGAAGACATCCTTCGCTATCAATCACACCAGGATTGCAAGACTCTTATCTGCTTTGTGTATGATCCAGCAGGAAAATGCAGCAATCCCACAGCACTGGAAAACGACCTCACCAAAAATCATGGCGGCCTGCAGGTGATAGTCATCGTTCAACCGAAGTCCCGGTAAATTACACAGAGCAATCTGGTGTAGTTGCCTCCGGGCATCACCCGCGCAAAATCTCTCCTGTGATTCCTACCACCTCTTGCCGGTATGTTCAGCGCGTGATAATCCGGTTTATCACGTAGACAAGCAGCACGGGCCGGGGCAGGGGGAACAAGCCCCGTAATCGGATTAAAACGGGAAATCATATTCTACTTGCCCGAACTCCCACAATGTGGCACAGTACGCGAGTTAACCCACCAACCACAATTCAAGGGAATAATCCCTATGCCGGCCGAGCAACAGATCTACCACCTAAAAGTGGATGCGTCCGGGCGAATCGCACTACCGGCAGAAGCGCGCCAGCGTAATCACATCGCCGAGGGCGATACGGTCGTCATCATTCAGGACGCTCACGGCCTGCGCCTCAAAACGCGTGACCAGCTGATCGCCGAGGTTCAGGCCTACTTCGCCGAACTCGTACCGCCTGATGTCCTTCTCTCGGAGGAAATCCTTCAGGACCGCCGCTCCGAGATCGAGCGTGACTGATGTTGTCCTCGATGCTTCGGCGCTGATGGCTTTCCTGCACTCCGAACCGGGAGCGGACAAGGTGGCTAAGGTGCTGGGTGACGCGGTGATCTCCGCTGTCAACTTCTCTGAAGTATTAAAGAAGACCGTCGAACGTGGAGGGTCAATCGACACGGTGGCTGCCTATATTCGCGGCCTTTCCGTCGCAATCATCCCCTTTGATGAAGTCAAGGCGGCAGCAAGTGCCGCTCTCTACCCCCAAGCTAAACCCCATGGCATGTCCTTCGCGGATCGCGCCTGTCTGTCTTTGGGTGTTTTGCGCCGCGTCACTGTAATGACAGCGGAACGCAAGATGGGCCTCCTAAGCCTGCCCATCAAAGTAATGGTCATCCGCAATGCCCACTGAAACTCCCAAGGCCAGGAAGACCCCATCAGAAGCAAACGCCTCAGCCCCCGCCGTGCTTCCCCCGGCTGATGCTGTACCGCGAGCGCTTATCACGGTAGCGGCACTCGCTGATATTCCAGAAGAGGATATCTGGCTTGCCAAACAGAAAAGCAAACGTACGCGCCGCGCCTATAAGCAGGACGTGCAACACTTCATGCGCACGCTGAATATTCATTCGTATGACGAGCTGCGCCAGGTAGACCACCGGGCCGTCATCGCCTGGGAGCGCATTATGCGCGAGATTGATAAAGCCGCGCCCTCTACCATCCGGCGCAGGCTCGCGGCGCTATCGAGCCTCTTCAAGCATCTTGTGCGCCATGACCATGCCGAGAAAAATCCCGTGGGCGAGGTCGAGCGGCCAGCCATCAACCGTGAGGAGGGTACGACCCTCGCCTTCTCAAAAGCACAGGCGCGCAAGCTCCTCGACACGCCTGCCGACGACACTATTGAAGGATTACGCGACCGGGCCATCCTCTCCGTGGGGCTGCAGGTCGGGCTTCGCCGCGCCGAAATCGCGGCGCTCACGGTAGGAGACCTGCACCAGAACCGGGGGTATGATTCGTTGCGCGTCGTGCGCAAAGGCGGCCGGCACGAGGCCCTTGCCATCAATCCGCAGACGGCGCAGCGTATCCGCGCGTACTTTGAGAAAGCCGGGCACGCGGCCGACATCGACGGTCCGATGTTTCGCCCACTCCGCCGCAACCGCAAGAACCAGCAACCACGGCGGGCCATGAATCCCGACGCCATCGACCGCGTGGTACGCAAGTTTGCCGGGAAGATCGGGTTGGATAGAGGATATTCGGCGCATTCGATGCGGGCAACTTTCATCACCACAGCCCTTGAAAACGGCGCGCAGCTCGAAGACGTGCAGAAGGCGGCAGGCCACCGCGACCCGAGCACCACCAAGCTCTATGACCGCCGGGGCTACAATCCTGAGAAAGCGGCAAGCTTCTTTGCGACGTATTGAGTCGTCTCGACCGCTCGACAAAAGGAACCCTAATGTCATTCCTAGCAAGAACGCCGATATGCCCCGCTTCCCTCAGCACAGATCTGGGGAAGGCCTTTGAAGCGCACGAAGCCACGTATCCGGGCGACAAGACTTTTGGGCTCCCGTACTGCGAGGTTGCCTGGCTGAACGTCATGCGGGATCGAGCCCTCAAGCAATCTGACGCTGCCCTTACCGACTTGACTGATAAGATGCTCGCGCTGCTTGTGAGTCCGCAGGCGGCCGGCCATTCGTTTCAAAAGGACTTCAGAACCCTTAATGACGGCGCGCGCCGATACGCATATCCGCTTGCATCGGCTGTTCTCGACGAAAAGCGCACGCTTTCAGGAACCAGCTTAGATTACACGCTAGAGTGTATTGACCTGGGACTAGTTCGGATACTTGAAGACGCGTCCCTGACGGACGCGACGGTGCAGGGATTTGTCGCTGAAATGCTCCGCATCCATTCCACGGATATGACGGTGCCGCGATACGAGGTCTTCCGCCGCATGTTCGACGTCTATTCCGAGGCTATTGTTTATTACTTGCTGCAGGAGCGCGGCGGCGCACAGCTAAAGATCGACAAGATCAAAGAGACGAAAGATCCAACGCCCGATTTCAAATGCACGCTCACTTGCACCATCAACGGCGACCCTCGCAGACTCACATTCTATATCGAGGTCAAATCCCTCGATATTGTTCATGCGCCGCAGCGCTTACCTGAGATGCGTGACGCTGCAATGAAGGCACAAATTGAAATCGAAGCGCAGCGCCAAGTTGGAAAGACAATTGCAATGACCGAGCACGAAATTGCGCCTTACCGTCGCTACCGCACAGACGCCGGGTACGATCCGAGGTCGGTGCGACGAGTAATCGAAACCCTAATCGAGAAGGCGGCAAACAACTTCAAAGCCTCGCAGTTTGCCCTCGGGCCGACTTTTGCGCTTGCGAACCTTCTCCGGCTTCCCTTGCCAGGCCAAGGAGCAAACGCCCTCGCGCCGTCTTTTTATGACCCTTCTAATGGAGGTGCCTGTATCAGCGGTATCTGCTGGCACGTGGCGTTTGGCGAATTCGACACTCCAATATACCGGAACCCGGAGTTTGAAGGAGCAGGAACCCTCGATGGCAACCTGCGGAAGGCGGGACTACTCACTAACTCAGGCTTGACCGCGGTTGTTCCCGGCCTCATCACTTTTTACTACGACCAAGGCGCTTATAGGTTTCATGGCCTTTACGACAGTCGTTGGAAAAACGACGTTCAAGGCTGGAGCAACGTCGAAACAGAGACGGTTTTCGATCTGCTATGCGGCGATTACAATAGCAAAGACAACGGCATGGCTCACAAATACAGTTTACGCCGAGCGTGAGCGAACACTCTAGACATTCCCACCGTATCCCGCCAGCCGCCCCCCCCCACACGGCGTCTGATTACAGCCCATAACCTCTTTTATGGGACGTAATCTGTCAGCGGCAAATCAGTTTACTTTCGTCAACGATTGGAGCATGGATCAGTGTCTCTTAAGAAATCGGCCAGCTTCTTCGCGACATGCTGAACGGGAATCGCAGCGCCCCCCTCATCTGGACTTTTTTGCTTTGGCCGCACGTGAACCCGCCTGTGGGCACTTCGACGATTTGAGTTCCTCGCTCAGCTGGGCATTTTGGGCTCGATAGCCGTCAACTTCCCCTTGTAATTTTTGCACCGAGTCGTTGAGCCGTTGAATCTGCCGTGAGATTTCGGGATTCTCCGGCTTCGGCGTACCGCCAAAAAGCGAAACCAGAAGCAGGCCCATGCCGATCAGACAGAACAACGCCTGATAATTAAAAAAATCCTCTTTAGGTT
The DNA here is from genome assembly GCA_003152695.1 of Acidobacteriaceae bacterium. Taxonomy (GTDB): domain Bacteria; phylum Acidobacteriota; class Terriglobia; order Terriglobales; family Acidobacteriaceae; genus Bog-257. Next base: position 2,466 of record PMAT01000026.1, on the reverse strand, counting down.
TGAGCGTCCACGATCCTCCAAACCCTCCCGAGGCGATTTTGGCGACGCCCTTGCCTCCCAAGACGATACTGACGACGCTGGCAACGATTCCCGAAATCATCCAAACATAAAACCAGACCAGATGCTCTCTCTTGTCGATCACAAACGTTGCAAGCGCTGCTTGCGCGGCTATCACACCCAACGAAGCGGTAATGACATAACTGCTCAGGGATGCGTATATGTTTGCCGCAGCTCTCTGATCTTCCGTTCCGGCCATGAACGCACCTCCTTACGCCTACGTTTAATCTTCTCCCCAAATCCGAAAAGAACTCAGTTTCAAGTCATTCCAGCTGTTCGAGACGGCCTCTAATACTGCATGACCGGACACGTCGGGTTGTTCGGCGGCCAATCCCGAGAGTCCCAAATCTCGCTCGCGAATTTGCTGCTGACTGGCTGCCTCGTTCACGACCAGGTTGATGTCAGCAACCAACGACGATGTCAGCTCGGCGGTAACGTCTCTCCCGCGCAATCGCACAGGAGCAAAAACCATTTGCATGAAATTCAGTAATAAAAAGTACTTTGCATCGGCCCGCAGCCTCCGCCGTCTCGATTGGAAAAGCCCCGCGTCCGCTTCGTCGATTGCGTGTCGAACAATGAGTTCATCCTGACCAGGAGGGTGGCTAAAGAACAACAGAAATTCACGCCCTGGAGGAGGAATTGAAGGACTGATGCGACGAGTGTACATCGCTTCGAAGACGTCTCGGTATTCAGCGTCCATTATTACCCTCCACTCACGCTAGGTTTGGTCGGAGAAGGCAGATTATCACAAAGGAACCGCCCATACACGTCAACGAGTTAATGTACCGCCCAGCTGTGCCTTTGTTTGAGTCATGGGAGTCGTACTCCCATCCTCGATGTACGGAATGTCTTGGACGCGTCGCGAGTGAAACCGGTTTCCGCTTGGTTCCGTCAGAAGATGAACGAATCTGTCCGATAACAGAATTTATCAGACACATCAATCTGAAAAGGAGCACAGAGAGATGTAGCTGACCTTGCCTCAAGAGAATCTGGTCATTGCGTGTTTCGTTTTTAGGAATGGTTCTGCTTACCCGTTGGATTCGCCAATAACAAATGGCGCGTGACCGGAGCAGATCAGCTGTAAAATGAACCATCCGTGCTTTTGGCAAGTTGGTTTGGCCCACTTCGGCGGTTTAATCTGGCCCACCTTGGGACGTTGAAGGTTAAGAGGATAGAGTTCCGTTCTGCTGGAGCGTAGCCCGTAGGGCGAAGCGGAAGCAGAATGGAACAGCGGCCTCCAGGGATCACTCTTTGCGTTTCTTCCGCAAGGTCCTGCGAAAACGGTACGACTCCGANNCCGAACCTGTTTCGATAATGTGAGCCTGATCGGTAAGCCGGTCGAGCACGGCCTTGCAGAGCCGGGCATTGGTAAACACCTGTGGCCACTCGGAGAACGGCAGGTTGGTGGTCACGATGATGGCCGCTTTCTCCGCCCGTTCGGCGATGACCTGGAAGAGCAGTTCGGCGGCCACCTCGGCCAGTGGGACATAGCCCAGTTCATCGATCACAATCAGTTCCACCCGCGACCAGCGCGCCAGCATTCGGCTAAGGCTCTGTTCGCGTTGTGCCTCGACCAGTTGGTTGACCAGGGCGGCAGCGGTCGTGAAGCGCACGCGCCTCCGCTGGCGGCAGGCCGCGATGGCCAAGCCGGTGGCCAGATGAGTTTTTCCGGTGCCCGGTTCGCCGACCAGAAGCACGGGTTCGGAACGTTGCAGATAGCCGCCTTCGGCCAGGGTTCGAATGCGCGAGGCCGGGATGTGTGGCGACTGGGCAAAGTCGAACTCCTCCAGCGTCTTCATCCGCGGCAGGCGCGCATCCTTGAGTCGCAGTTCGATCGAGCGCCGTTCGCGGTCCTCGACCTCGGCCTGGAGCAGGGCTTCAAGGTAATGGAGATGGGAATGGTTCTTCTGCCTGGCTTCTTCGGCAAGGGATGCGAACTGATCGCCGATGACGCCCAATCGCAGAGTCTGGCAGTGCTGCGCGATGCTGGCAGCTTCCATGCTCATGCCGGCACCTCGATCTCACATACACAGAGCAGTTGGTTATACGCGGCCATCGTCGGCAGCGGACGTTCGTAAGCAGTCAGTGCTCCGATGGCAACCGTCGTCGCGGCCGCGTGCTGAAGCTCGTCGCTCATGAGGAGATGACGGATGGCAGCCACATCCGTACACCCCAGTTCCATGGCTTGTGCGACCGCTGTTTCCAGCTTGGCGTAGCCGAACTCGCGGCCCATGCAGATGAGCGCAACCATGGATCGCGTTCCACCCTGGCGTCCATGTTTCTCGTTCATCAACTCCCAGAGCTGGTCATAGCTTTCGGGCCAGCGGCCCTGGGTTCGCCACTGCGCCAGCGGCTTCGATCCGCGCAACGCACCGGGCTTGCGTTCGAGCACTTCGAGATAGTGTTCGA
>PMAT01000132.1 GCA_003152695.1 Acidobacteriaceae bacterium | reverse complement strand
TTGAAACTTGCAACACTACCCCATTTTCCACAGCAATCCGCACCGCTGTTCATAAAATTGGTGACGCACGTAACGGCTTTCCCTTTTTGGGCGGGGCGAGGAATCCTGTGACAATTGTCACTGACTTGCGAGAAAAGTAATGAGAACATAAATGCAAGTGTACGGACGCAAGTCTGTGCATCGNNCCCATTTCTCAACCTTGCATTGCGTCGTCACCGGGTGCAGGAGGTCTACCATGCGACACAAAATTGCGCGTGTTTCAACCGCGAAGCCCGAGGAAGGCTCGCTCCGACTCGTGTGAGGTGGGGTATGGCTTGGCTTAAAGTGTTTGCGCGGCTCATCAAAACCACCACCGCAACTGATGATGAAGTTTGTGTTTGTGAGTGGTATTATGCGTACCCTTTTTCCGAAGAGCGCGAGCCGGAGCTTCGACAGCAAAGAGTGCTCGAAACAAGAAGCTGGCACGACCCCAGCAAAGTAACTTGTTGTAAGCCTTAATTTCGTATCTGGAGCGCGGTTATATCGAACCGGCACCGAGTCCGAACCGGCAGTTTGGATAGCGGGCAAAAGCGTAAGGACTCTGTTTCTTCCTGGTCATGGCGCCGGGTTCCGTAGGGTTTTGCAGAGGAGGTTCAAGAACATGAATATCTTCGGACATGCCGCAGGGTTCTCAAGGCCTCGCTTGGGCAAGCATAGTTTGGTTTCCCTGCTGTCGTTGGCTCTATTGTTCGCGACTTGGCCTCCGGAGCTGGCGGCCTATCCAAGCGCGCAAGCCCCGGCGCAGTCCGCGCAGGCGCCTCCATACACGCAACAGACTCCCGAGCAATTGCAGCAGGTGGTAGCGCCGATTGCGCTATATCCGGATTCGCTGGTGGCGCAGATCCTGGCGGCATCCACGTTTCCCGACCAAGTCGTCGAGGCCGACAGATGGGTGCAAGCGAACCCTAATTTGCAGGGCGACGCTTTGGGTAAGGCGGTGGACCAGCAGCCCTGGGACCCGAGCGTCAAGGCGCTCGCCGCATTTCCATCGGTCCTTGGAAATATGGACAAGAACCTTTCCTGGACGTCATCCTTAGGCGACGCCTACTACAACCAGCAAGGCGATGTGATGGATGCCGTGCAGGTGATGCGCCGGCGAGCGCAAGCAGCCGGCGATCTTAAGACCACGCTGCAGCAAAACGTAACCACGCAAGGCTCGACGGTAGAAATTCAGCCCGCCAATCCGGAAGTCGTTTACGTTCCTGCGTATGATCCGTGGTTGGTTTACGGAGATCCCATCGTGGCGTGGCCGGGATGGTACCCGTATCCCGGAATCTGGTTTGGCGGCCCGTATCTCAATTTCGGAGTCGGCTTCGGAATCGGTTGGTTCGGAGGTTTTGGATGGGGCTGGAATAATTGGGGATTCAATTGGGGTGGCAGATACGCGATGTACAACCACGGCCGCTACTACTCCCGCAGCAACACGTTTTACAACCGGAACAACTACTACCGGGGAGGAGGCGCGGGGGGCGTAGCAAGGAACGTGCAGCGCGGAGTAAGCGGCAACCGCGGTGGAGCTCCTGCTCGTGCCAACGCAGGGAACAGGCCTTCCAACGGGAACATCGGCGGGCGAGGCGAAGTGAACAACCGTTCGAGCGCAACCGCCAGGGCTTTCAATGGAAATACCAAGGCGGCCCGAGGATACGCTGAGCCCCGCGGACAGAGCGGCACACGCACGGGCGCCTTCAGTGGCTACGGGAAAGGCGGACAGGCAAAGAGTTATTCGTCACGCGGAAGTGCCAGCATGGGTGGCGGCGGAGCGCATGGCGGCGGTGGCGGAGCAGCGCACGGCGGTGGCGGCGGGCATCACTAATCAAGGTTTCGTTGTGTTCCTCGTAGCTTATAAAGGTTGGAAATGGAGAGAAGCCATATGCGGAGAACGAAGCTGAACTTCGACAAATTTCATTGGGGCACTCTTCCTGAGTTTGCCGTGGTCGTTCTCCTTTTGGCGCTGTGTTTTCCCACCCGTTCCATGGCGCAGCAACCGGGTCAGAAAACGTTTTCATCGCCGGAAGACGCGAGCAGCGCGCTTGTCACGGCCGCGCAGACTAACGACGAAAAAGCGATGGTCGATATCCTCGGACCAGACGGAAAGCAAATCGTCTCGTCGGGAGATGAAGCCGAGGACGCCCAGAGCCGCGCCAATTTCGTACAGCGATATCAGCAAATGCACCGTTTGGTGACTGAACCGGATGGAACCACTACCTTATATATCGGTGCGGAAAACTGGCCCACGCCCATTCCGCTCGTGAACAAAGGCAATACGTGGTATTTCGACACCGATGCGGGCAAGAAAGAGATTTTGAACAGGCGAATTGGCCGGAATGAAATATCGGCGATTAGTGTTTGTCAGGAACTCGTTGCGGCACAAAAGGAATACCACGCCACACACGACAACGAGTACGGCCAGAAGATCTTCAGTGATGAAGGGCAGCAGAATGGCCTTTATTGGAAAGCTGCTGATGACGAACCCAAGAGCCCCATCGGGCCGCTGGTGGCATCGGCCTTTGCTGAGGGCTATGCCAAGAGCCAAAATGGCGCTCCGACTCCTTACCGCGGTTACTATTACCACATCCTAATCCGCCAGGGGAAAAATGGCTCAGGCGGCGCGAAAAGTTACATCGCAAACGGAAAAATGACCGAGGGTTTCGCCTTCGTGGCCTATCCGGCGGAATACAGATCGTCCGGCGTTATGACATTCATCGTTAACGAAAATGGAGTCGTGTACGAGAAGGATCTCGGCAAGAAGACCGATATTCTCGCCAAAGCCATGAAGGAATACAACCCCAATTCCAGTTGGCAAAAGGCCGAAGAGCAGCAGGAGGAGAATGCTGGCGGGAAGAAAACCAAGTAAAAGGCATTCTGTCGCTGTACTTGCTCCAGCGGACCATGCCCACTTCATATAGCTTTATTTATCAATCACTTAGCCAGTTGGGGCCTCAAGTTTCCTGCGATCCACACGGGCCTCGTAGCCGTGGTGTTCAAGGTAGCGGCCATTCCATTCAAGGTTCTTTTGCTTGGGTGGGATACGCTCGTTGCAAAAAGACTAATAGTTTTGGAGCCCCACGCAACCATTTAATTCGGAACCACGTCTTCCCTTTCAGTTCAGTCGTCGAAATCCAGAATCTCCCGCTCTGCTCGACTCTCCTAGCGACGTGCGCATGCAATTCCTTCGATTTTGCTTCGTCCGAGTCCGCTCCACGACAACGAATACAGATCGCCGACATCGGCGGGTTGCTGGCCGCCTCGAACTCGGGATGGCTCACGATCAAAGAATGAAGATGCCGTGCCTGGCGGACATTGTTGTCAATCCACTCGCCGATTTGGCGGGCGCCATTCCGACTGAGAACTGCTGGGGTGTCGCCGCACATTTGCCTGTGCGCGATTTTGAAGACATTTTTACGGCGACTTTTCCTGCGTGGAACGACCCCTACTATCTTTGTGCGGACTACCTCGTGTTGGAAATCGGTCGCATCCTGCTATTTGGAGCACAATCAGTGACAAAAATTGATTTTGTATTCGACAGACAGGGCAAGGTGGGGAAACACTACAAGGTCCATTACGATCTCGCTCTAAAACCGATGTCTCTTAGCGTTCTCCCGTTCCTTGGAGAGTGTAGGCACGAGGACAAACAAGATTTTCTCCCGCTTCAGGCTGCTGATATGAATGCTGCTTGGGTGCGAAGACAAGCAGCAACAATTCAACTGTGGACTACGGCAGATCCGTTTCTATCAAACTTTCAGCAGCTTGATTTCAAGGTCGAGAGGTCGTGGTTAGAGAAAATGGCAAAGTACCGAAATGAACATGCAGAAGAGATTAAAGCATATTGGGACCGCCGCTTAGGGCGGGAATAAACTACGTCGGTTGACGTCTAGGCTCTTTGTCGAGCCGGGAGATTTGCTAGGGGTGGAGTTCACGTGCGCGCACGGCGGTGCGCGCTTGCTCTACTCGCTTCCCAAGCAGGCGACGCGCTCAGTTCGGAGCTGCGCAAAGCGAGTCGGAAGGCGCGGCCTAAGAATCAGGAAAAACCGGCGTGATACAAGGCGTCTTTTTAGCCCAGGCCGAAACGAGGAGCGGAGTTGAGCTCAAATTCGCGCTACGACGCTCAAAATCAAGGGGTTATGGGTAAATGCCTATCCCGGGGCCACGGGCGGAACGTAGCGCGCTACAGCGCAAACGTGAGCCGTTTTACGCGGTCATCAGACGCCAAATTGACGCAGTTTGGGGCTGGAATGGCAATTCTGCTGCGGCGGTAGTGCACTTTCGCTATACGGCGTACCGGTTCTCAGCTGCGCTTCGAATGCAACTGCGAAATCCTTGTGGGAGCGAGTCGAGCGCCTCCTCGACTAGCTTGCCGAAATGTTCACGCTTCATCCTTCATCCATTAAAACAAATAAAGGCACGCTCACTCCGAGTAGCCGTCGTCGTCTTCTTCGTCATCATCGTCATTTTCTTTGCCGTCGCCTTCGTCTTCCTCTTCGTCTTCTTCCTCGTCGGGCTGTTGTCGAAAGAGGACATCGGCAGACCGATCAGAAGGGTCTGAGTCGGGGCATTCTGGATGTATTCTGTTCATGTCCAATGGTACGCCTCGTAACCCGTGGCAAACGCGGGCATTCCGAATACCACGCGGGAGGAACTGTTCGAACGCGAGCGCGGAGTCGATCCTGGTGTGCGGCTTTGGGACGGCAGCCGGGTGAGGAGCTTATTGATGCTCCGATCGACACTGCACGTCGAAACCGCTCGTTCGCAGGAGTAATCTCGGCTCAGGGGTGCATTTGGACCCCGGTTGAAAGGAAGGTTGCTCAGGTCATGGCAGACACAGGTGAAAACCGGCAGATAATCGGACGTTCAAACGCGAAAGAAGCAGAGACGGTTCAGGCGTCCAAAAGGGTCGTTTCTGAGGCGCGGTCAACAGCAAAAGCAAGCAATGCTGCGGTCGGCGCTACTGAGAAGGGTTCTCGACGACGTGTGAAAGGGAGCGGACAGCGGAGTTCTGATCCCAAAGCTTCGAAGACGTGAGCGGAGCAAGCACCGGCCACTAGTCACGAAACACGGCGCGGGTCTGTTCATCCGAAAGAGCCTTCATTCGATCTGCGGGTGTTAGATTGACTCCGCGCCGTCGTTTCATGGGCAAAAGGAAAAGAGGCGTGGCTGAAGGGAGTAAGGGATTTTAGCGCCGCGCGGATTGCTTAGAGCATCATGCCCTTTCCTCGCGCGAAATCGATGAATCTCTCAATAGCTTCCTCATACTATCTGAGTCGTCATTGAGTCGCCAGATTCCAAAACGTCACTGGATGTTGGTACACTGCAACCGTCCGACCGCCGACCAGGAGACGCTTATGGACCGCATACGGTTTGTTACGCAAGGCGACCAGCGCATCTTGTTGTTGGATTTTACAAACTGCACCGCTCAGGAAGTGTCGGCTATCGCAGATCAAGCTCCGGCAATCGTGGCTCAGGAGCCAAGTGGTTCTGTCCTGGTGGTGGCCGATTTCAGCGGAGCGGAGTTTAGTCGCAATGCAGTGGAACACATCAAATTCGCGACGGTCTTCGACCGGGCCTACATCAAGAGAGCGGCGTGGGTTTTGACGGGGAATCTGCCCCAAGCCCTCTATGATGCCGTCCGCCATTTTTCTGCCCGTGAGTTTCCCGTCTTCGCGACCCGCGAAGAGGCGCTGAATTACCTCGTGAGCTGATCAATCCAGCGCGGCAAGAAGACAGCGGTATCGGATCTCGGCTGCGCTCGGGACCTGCCGAATTGCGATTTACCGCGTTTACCGCGTCTGGTAACCAAGTCATTGCGAATCACCCTGAACGAGTACACCTCACCAACACGCGAAAAACGCTAAAAATCAATTGGAGGCGTAATTAGACAAGCGTTCGCCTTCCTCAAGAAAGCCCATTAAGTTGCGATTTCCGGCAGGGTCGGAGACTTGGGAATTGCGGCAGAGTCGGAGCCCTTAGGTGCGTGCCCCGTGTTTGACGATAAAATCCCCACCCAAGCAAAACCGGCTTGGGTGGGGCACCCTAACGATCATTGCCTGGGCCACCCGCCCGCTCGAAGAACACGCCGACCGCCGTCCCGCTCCCCGCACCACAGCGCAGAAACGAAAACCCACTACGCCACGCATCTACAATCTCTCCGGCCGCCCCGCTGTAGCGGCCGTTACTTAAACGATAAGGGGGTGACAGAGTCTCGTTGCAGTTAATACGACATTTTCTCGTTGCAACTACACGCGCCACCTGCAGACACTCTCACCGCTATTGGTACGACTTTGCAGTGACGAACGGCACTTCTGGCAAGCCGGAACGTCCTGAAGAGGAGCGTGTGGCCGTCCGTCTGGCGGCCACACCGCATCACGCACTCCTCAGTTGGCATCCTGAAACTCCGGGTAATCGGCGCCAATCGTGGTCTGCCGCCAAGCCTCGAAGTCCTTTTTCATAGCCTCGAGTTTCTTGTATCCCAACTCCAGCGCGGGCTTGCCGAGCAGCAGGTGAAGTGGCGGATTTTCTGAGCTGACAGCTTCGATGATCGCTTCCGCGGCCCGTGCCGGATCTCCCTGCTGCCTGCCGCTTCGTTCATGGGTCTGCCGGCGGCGTTCGCCCGCAGTCGAGGCATAATCGTCAATAACAATTTTGGACTCAAGCAGTGAGCGTCCTGCCCAGTCTGTGCGAAACGGACCCGGTTCTACGATCAGTACCTTAATGCCCAAGGGGGCAACTTCGATCGAAAGCGACTCCGACAAACCTTCCACCGCGTACTTGGTGGCATGATAGTAGCCGGTGGCGGCAAAGCTGACCAAACCACCTATCGAAGAGAAATTCACGATGTGACCGCTGCGCCGCTTCCGCATGCCTGGCAACACAGCTTTTGTGAGGTCGACCAAGCCAAAGAAGTTGGTCTCGAACATCGCACGAACCTGGTCTTCTTCGCCTTCTTCGATTGCCGCGATATAACCATATCCCGCGTTGTTCACCAGCACGTTGATCTGTCCGAACTTCTTCTCAGCCTGCTGCACGGCCTGGGCGATCTGCGCCCGGTTCGTCACATCCAGTTGCACGGCGAGCGCGTCCTTTTCCTTCCCGGAAACGAGTTCCTTCAACTGATCGGGGTTGCGGGCCGTCACTACCGCACGCCATCCCCTGGCCAGCACAAGTCTTGCAAGTTCCTTGCCGAAGCCGGTCGAGCAACCGGTGATAAACCATACCGGCGATTGTTGCTGTGTCATTGCATTCTCCTCCACGTCTTCGATGCATTTCAATTAAGAGCAAACGCTGACACTCCAGCTGCGAACAAGTCGAGGAGCGGCGGCGTGCGAGCGGAACTCATGCTGAAGGCGGGGCACACCGTCCCCGGTTTCCAGTGGCTCTGCTATGCGGACTGCCAAAGGCAAAGTTCGTTCCCGTCCGGGTCTTTGAAATACGAAAGCAGCCCTCCAGGCTCTGACTTGATGGGGCTGGTCGCCACACCTCTGGATTCCAACTCGCGGGTGGCCTCCCGGATATCAGTGACGCCGAGGCTCAAGCGGGCATTGCCGTTGCCAGGCAGCGCGTTGCCTGCAGGATTGGGAACAAGTTCGAAGAGCACCCCATCGATGTCGAAGCGAGCTACGTAATCCCGAGAAGTGAGATGAAATCCCAGGATGTCATGATAAAACGCAATAGACTTTCCCATGTCGTTGACGTGGTAATAAACCGCATCGAAAGTGAGCTTGAGACCTTGGGTGGACATTGCAGAACCCTCCTCTCTCAGGGGCCGTCATGTTGTGGCGGAAACCGACACGGTAATTCTCTGCCACGGCATCGTCGATTGTCAGTGATGCCGAGCACCCAACAGAACTCAGCGTTCCGTATGCCTTAGCTGCCGACGAAACCCAAACTCCTTTTCCGAAGAGAACTTGTCTCCTCCCGGCTGGGTTCATTCGGCGTCCGCAACAGCGTGCAGAATCCTCACACATTCCACCGACCTGAGCAAGAACAGCCGGGCAACCGGACTGGGCGGAGGACAGGCAGCCGAACTCCGGGAAATTTGCGCTACGACGCTCAAAATCAAGGGGTTATGGAAATGCCTATCCCGGGGCCACGGGCGCAACGTGGCGCGCTACAGCGCGAACGTGGGCCTTTTACGCGCTTACCAGACGCGAAATTGACGCGGTTTGGGGCTGGAATGGCAATTCTGCTGCGAAAGTGGTGCACTTTCGCGTGCGGCTTAGTAAAATCACGGCGTCGTATGAGGTGGTGCAGCAGCAGAGTTCTTTTTCTGATCCTTGTCCAACGCCACCTGCGCCACACTCTTCAGTCGCTCCTCCCGATCATGTGTGGTGACGTACCAGTCTTTCACCAAGATTTCAATCAGTTGAATTAACTTATTGGCTTCCTCCGGCTTAACGTCGATGATCACATTGATGTCATTCTCCATGTGGGCGCCGATGTTGCCAACGCTCCGTACAGCGTCGATGGCAGCCCATGTAAGGGGATCGACCTTGTCCTTTATAGCTTCGATCCCATCGATCAATCGTGCTTTGCTGACCTTCCAGTAATCTCGGATCATCCCCTGTAAAGGATGTGTTGCAACTTTCAGG
>PMAT01000136.1 GCA_003152695.1 Acidobacteriaceae bacterium | reverse complement strand
TGCTGGGCATCGTGATCGGCGTCATGATGGTCATCGTCATCTCGTCGGTGGTGCGCGGCTTGAACTCCAACGTCGAGGGCATGTTGAAAGACATGGGCTCCGACCAGATCTTCGCCTACCACTTTTCGCCCTTCAACTTCGGCCGGCCGACCACCGAGATGCTGACCCGCAAAGAGTTGACCCTCGATGACGCACTGGCCATGCGCGACCTGCCCCACGTGAAGGCGGCCACCTCCAGCTTGCGCATCATGATCCCGGAATTCGGCGCCGGGACCTACTCGGTGAAATATGAGGGACGCAGGAGCAAGAACACCATCCTCGACGGCGACCTGCCCGCCACCATCCAAACCGACGACCTGAAGATTGTTCGCGGGCGCTGGTTCACGGAAACCGAAAATGAACATCGCAGCCAGGTGGCCGTCCTGGGCAGCGACACCGCCGACAAGCTCTTCGAAGACCAGGACCCAATCGGCAAGGAAATCAACATTGAAGGCGAACTGCTCCAGGTGATCGGGGTGATGGCCAAGCGCAAAGCGGCCTTTGGCAACGGTTCCAATCCGGAAGACAACATTGTGCGCATGCCCATCGCCACCTTGCATAAATTGCATCCCGAGGAAAAAAAGTACTGGATCACGGTGAAGTCCACGTCGCACGCCGACATGGACACTACCATGGACGAAATGCGCTCGCTGCTGCGACGGCGCCGCCACCTCAGTCCCGATCAGCCCGACAACTTCGCCGTCTTCAGCCAGGACGCGCTCAGCGACACCTGGAGCCAGCTTACCGGGGGGATCTTTATCTTCATGTTTGCGGTGTCGAGCGTGGCGCTGATTGTGGGCGGCGTCGGGGTGATGAACATCATGCTNNCCCGCGAGATCGGAGTGCGCAAGGCCATCGGAGCGCGCCGCCGCGATGTCCTGCTCCAGTTCACCTTGGAAGCCATCACCCTCACCGGGATAGGCGGCATTCTTGGGATCGTCATTGGGGGCGCGTTGACGGCGCTGGTCCCGCTGGTGTTTCCTTCCCTGCCCGCCAGCATGTCGTTGTCGTGGGTGCTCACCGCCACCTTGGCTTCCATCATGATCGGTCTGGTGTTCGGAATTTATCCTGCGTGGAAGGCGGCTAATCTCGACCCCATCGAAGCCCTCCGGTACGAATAGCAAAGGGTTCGGGGATCGCTCTCGGGATGATCGGTTCGAGCAGAGTCGGAACTGGCGTAGCTCAGTAATCGACCCTTTATTCATGAATATAGGATCTCATCCTGGGCGAAACTGATGCTCAAGTCGTTGACGACAGGCTCACCCACAGCACCGTGCTCGCCGCGTGTACTGCGAATTCCGCCTCCGGCGGATGTTTNNGGGCGTAACACGACCACGGCTTCCAATTACGGTCGATTCACGTTCCCCTGCGCGATCAGTTGAGAGTAATCATCTCCCCCGAAGAGGAACCACCGAGCCGGCAACATCAGTATTCTAAACTCAGCACCATCGCTGCTACGTTTAACGCGATACTCGTCCGATCCGACGCGACAGATCAATTCCCACTTGTATTCCGACGTCCGGTCGCCCAGCGTCAGAACTCCTGTGCCGCGCCGAAAGTTGGGTTTCCAGTCCGCAGCCAGAAGCTCCTGCTCGCTGGCAATCAGTTGCCCCATCTCGGGCGAGTAAGGCGACACCCTGTGCGGCAAAGAGGCATCTTTAACCCAGAGGTGGAGCGCCATTTCGTCAGCCGTCATCGGGTTGCGTACGGAAGCCCCACTACAAGCATTTTTCGATCCTTCACTATCGCCCGAAAACTCGCTTGCGCCCGTAGGGGAAAGGCAACCCTGATAACAAGTTCCATAGCTGCACAGACCGCAGATCGCGCATCCGCCAGTGATCGTCTGTGTGCAGGCGCAGCCTCCTACGCCGAACAGGGACGTGCACTGCCTCCCAGCACATATGAGACAGTTATGTCCCTGCCCGAACGCCAAACCGGACGAAAGCACAACGAAGATTACGCTAATAAGAGACAGTTTACGTCTCATGGCGATACCTCCCTTGCTACCTCAGGTAGCAGAAAAGCTGGAACAAGTCAAGGGTCGACTCGGCCGGGCCGCGCAGCGCATCCAGCCAAACACAGACTGCATGCGTTGTTGGCGCGTCCCTCCCTCACGATGACAATTTTATTTTTGTGTTCGCCTGCCGCATTACTGCAGCACGTGGCACGAGTACGTCTTGACCACCAGCCACACTCGCGCCCCGGCCTTCAGTTGCAAGGACTCGCGCGCACCCAGCGTGAGATGCACCTCAAACTCCGGTCCGCACGTCACGACCGCGATCACTTTCATATCGCGCTGTTCGAGCGAGGTGATCGTCCCGTCAAGAACATTGCGCGCGCTAAGTCCCTGCGGCTTCGACGATGCCAGCAGAATGTCGCCCGCGCGAATCCCGACGCACAGCGGCAATGCAGCATTCAAGCGCACCAACGGAACTTCCAGGTCAAGAGTCGAACCCGCAATACGGCAGGTCATGGTTCCGTACTCCGGATGCGAGCCGGTCACCGCACCTTCGAAGATGTTCTCGAAGCCGGCAAGCTGCGCCACGGTTTCCGATTGCGGCCGGTGCAAGACTTCGTGCGGCGAGCCCCGCGCAAGAATGCGGCCTCCCTCCAGCACAATTGCGCTTTCGCCCAGCGCGAAGACTTCTTCGCGGTCGTGCGTGACGTAGAGAATGGGAATTTGGTGCCGACGGTTCCAAGCGCGCAGATCGTCGAGGATTCGCGCTTTGGTGACCGCATCCAGCGCCGTGAGCGGTTCGTCCAGTAGCAGCACTCGAGGACGCGTCACCAGCGCGCGCGCCAGCGNNGCCAGCGCGACCCGCTGGCGCTCTCCGGCAGAAATGTCGCTGGGACGCCGCTGCAACAGCGAAGAAATGCGAAACGATTCCAACACCTCGCTGCTGCGCGCGTCGCGATCTCGCTGGTTGAGCGCGGCCAGCCCGTACTGCACATTCTGCTCGA
>PMAT01000071.1 GCA_003152695.1 Acidobacteriaceae bacterium | reverse complement strand
CCGCCATTTGAAGATCGCGGGTCGGGTTATCATTTCGCGATTCTTTCACGTCACCAGCCAGCAACCCTGAAATTTGCAACACATCTGCTGAAAGTCACTCCCCGCAATGGAAGCGGGGTTGACTGACCACGTTTGGAATCTGACAGAATTACTCTCTGCCACGGATAGATAGACGAGGCGCTAGATTTTAGAGTAGGCGAGAGCGGAAGGGCTGCGATAAACTCATTCTTCCGCTTCTGTGCCGACAACGAAGGAGGAGGAGATGGCAGACACCAACCCAGATAATTTGCCTGAGCTTTCGGCGGAGCAGTGGGCCAAAGAAGTTGGTCAATTAGACTCCATATCCGCCGAAAAAGAAATCTACGTTGAAATATGGTGGCAGTTTGGCTACCTACGAGCCAATGCGTTCCGATTCCAGGTTCGGGGCGTACAACGTAATATCTCAATCCGTTTATCCCGGGAGAATGGACTTTAGCGGTTCGCTGATTGTTGGCAGCATGCTTTTTTCCGACCCAAGGATGGAACGATTCGTCGGGCCACCGCCAGCCTTGCAACCGACGCTTGAAGATGGAGTGAATATAACGCGAGGGTACATAGAGGCTTGTGCCTCGCCATTGGGTCTCGAAGTAGACCCTCAGAACTGCGAAGGGCTGGGCGGTCGCATCCATGTTGCCACCGTTACGCCAGTGCAGCGCCCCTCGTGGATTAGACGTTTGCGGGGAGCGACGGCAATAGGGGGTTTTCGGTGGGCGATTCCACCAATCGAGCCCCAAGCATAGAATGATCTTCATGCCGCGTTCAGTTTTTTTTGATACCCAGATACCCACGCAGGTCAATGATGGGAGCATTCCGGCTAAAGACTGGAATGCACTGTTGACTCGCATGAGCGGTGTGTACGAGTATCGCGTATCTTTGAACACATTTCTTGAACTGCTGAATGCGCTGGAGGGCGGCGACGAATCCCATTTCGAGCATAATCGCAAAAGGCTGCTTGTACTGACGGACCCGGGATGCAAGTTTCTTCCTCTCACGCCCGATTTCATTCGGCAATCAGTTCTTGGGCTCCCGCTTGAACGCCAGGAGTTCTCCCCGCGGATGTTGCAGGAGCAATGGCTACCCGTGCTCAAAGCTTCTCGGAATCGGGACGAGCTTGTGAAGAGTATCCCGCTACAGGTCATACGCAGCGAAATCGAGGGAGGGAAAAAGCTTTGGGCCGAAGTACTGCAACTAGCAACAGATAGCAGCGAGAAGATGCCATCTAAAGATACATACGCAAAATTTCACCTGCGATATTTTGCTCACGCCGACATAACGACCGAGAACATTAAGAAAGTAGGGGATGCGCTCGATGCAGCATACTGCCATCTTGCGTACATACATCACGAAGGGACCACAAGCTGCTATAAGTTTGCAACTTATGCCCAAGACCGGATAGACAACCAACAGCTGGTGTATCTGGCGGACTCGGAGTGCACTTTCGTTACAGCGGACCAAAAGTTAATTGCAAAACTGGACCAGAGTACCCGGCGTAGACAGGTTCGACACTTCAAGGAGTTTTGCCAGAACTTATAGTCGGGCGCATGGGTAAGAAACGCGTTGTCTTTAAGCCAATTCATAATTTCACTTTAGGCGACCGTCTTTGAACCCCTGCAAGCTGCGACGAACATCACTCCAAAATCAGTCAGGGCATAACTCGTAGGATCGTTCACAGAAGACGCGAAGGGCTCTATGCGAACGATAGACTCATCGTCCACAAGTTTCGCAACGAGAGAATGACGCACGAGTACGGCCAATATTGCTGATAGATTCTCAACAGTTATCTCAATATGAGAGTCGCCGACCCCTTGGTACGTTACCAGAACTGAATCGGCGTAAATCGGTAGAAGCTCGGCCAAAATGAAACGTCGATCCGTGATGTAGGCTCGGGAGATCGCCTCCACATCCGGCGCATAAGTGACAAATGTCTCGTACCAGGCATTCAAGAACTTTACTTCATTTGAACTTAATTCCCGCAGTACTGCCAAATACGAAGGCATTGCTTCGATGGTTTTATTTCCAGGGTCAGCCGCTGCTGCCAAGAGTCTAGCCCAGATGTCCTGGAGGTCATCATCTTCCTCCAGTGACGCATTCTCAATTATCGGAATCAGTAGTTTTAGAGGAACAGCGCGCGGAGTGACGCCGGCATCCGCCAAGAACCCTCGCGTCTTCTCACATAGCCGAACCTGTCGCCTGAGTCGAAAGTACCTCACATGATCTTCAAGCATCAGTCCAGCCTCAGAAGCGGCCGGTCCAAAGAGAGCCGCAATGAGATCGCCAAAAGGCTTTAACGCCCCCTCGACCATCCCTTGCACTCCGGCCTTCACTAATTCAGCATTATCGTCCGGCATAGAGTCCTTAGTCGAAAAGGTGCGCTACCTTTGGCGAGATTGTCGCATCTTTCTGGAGGTAGCGGCCGCTTTCTGCAAATTCTTTCTCACAGCTTCTCATAAAGATCACTTTCTTGGGAGAGTTCACGCAGCAGATCTCTCGCATAGCCGTCGGAATGTCCTTGCCGACGTAAACATGAAACCAAAGCCCTCGCACGAGGAATGAGTGGTCACTGTATATCGCATGAACGCCTTTCACCCGTTCCGGAGAATAGATCATTCCTTGCGACCCTATATCAGTGCAGACATGGACCGCCACAAGAACATCAGCCGGAAAACCACTATCCCCGGCAAGATATTGCCTGATACGTTCCTCATATGGGCCGAGCGGGACCCCCGTCGTCTGCCCATCTAGCGTCTTCCAGTCGTGCACCGAACCCCGCCACACGATACTCAGAGCAAAATACGCGAGCTTTTCCGCGTCGATGCCCAGTTCATCACAGGAGAACACCTGAAGATCGCCCTCGACATGTATGGGCTTCGCGTTCTTCAGCGTTTCGAAAAGCGCAAACTTGTCTCTTCGGTTGAGCTGAGTCAAAACGTACGACTCGCCGTTGCGGCTAATCCGCTTCTCGCATTCCGCACACAGGAGGTGTGCCCAGAGCTGCTTCGGGGCGGCGGTTATGATTTTCGGCGTCAGCACAATCGCATTCTTCCCGTCGTCCCTGCTCAGAACATGGAGCGCTCTGCCGAGGTAGTGGCTCTTGCAGAGAATTTGTTGCTGCAGGCAAAGCTTACATATGCCCTGGACGTTCTTAAAGGCCATGCGCTATCCACACGATAGGACTCGGTCTGATTGACACTTCCCGCGATTATTTTATGCTTAAAGTACCCCCTCCAATGAATGCAAAGCGTTTCAAAGCAGCCTTCCGCCTTATAACCGTCATCCTCTACGCGTTCACCGCGGCCGGAATCATCGTCGAAATCCTCAAGCTGACAGCCTAAAGGATCGAAAAACAAATCAATCTAAAACATGTTACGAGCAATTTGATTTTGGCATTCTGAAGTG
>PMAT01000072.1 GCA_003152695.1 Acidobacteriaceae bacterium | reverse complement strand
AGAGTAGTTGACGCCAGACAAGTCAGAGCATTTGTTGCGGCTGACGTTAAAGCCGATACGTTGCTGGGATTGGTTAAAGAGCATGTCCTGCCTCAGTCCCTTGTATTCACCGACGATTTCCCATCCTACGACTGCTTCGATGCGCGGGGCTATCAGCACCGCAGAATCAATCACAGCGAGAAGGTGTACGTGGTCGGCGACACACATACCAACACGATTGAGGGATTTTGGTCCCTCGTGAAAAATGGACTGCGCGGCGTTTACCATTCTGTTGGCCGTCACTACTTGCAAACTTATCTTGACGAATACAGCTTCAGGTACAATCACCGCTTCGATACGCAGCCGATGTTTCAGACCTTCATGCACCAGATCGAGAAGCGGGATGCTGTTGTGCGCCGCGCTCCGGTTGAGGTTGAGCCGTTCTGAATGGAATCGCGGTATGCATATAGGCGAAGCTCATGGGAAGGCTTGCTATGCTCGAACCGATGTATCTTCTCCAGTGCCCAAACTGTCCGATGCACACCTTTCAGCACCAAACCAACCTTGCAGAAATAGTTCAATATCGGGGAGCGTCAACCACGGGCGCTCCTTTTGTAACGCTTGTATGCCCTCAATGCAAGAGTGCCTACCGATTTGACTGGCCGAATCGCAACCTGTCGCCGGGGACGGTAATGACTGACGGACCGCCTCAGGCGACAGTGATGAACCGATTTTCCGTCGTAGCAGGATGCGATGGTAGCAACTGCAAATCTCAAGTAGAACTGGTCGCACTCCGACCGCGTGGAACCACGAAAGAACAGTGCATTGCAGAGATGTCCATTTGGACACTGGATGGAATCTTATGCGAGCACGGCCATCAGATTGTGCTACCAAGTCCTGCGGGAGTTCGTGCGTGGCTTGAGGAACCTTGAATTTTCCCCAGTCCCCTATATGGGTCTTATTGGACACAAAGCGGCTCCTGCGCTAATATGCGCTTGAGCACGTCACGCAGCCACGGCTGGCACCGTGGCTTTTCTATTTCATCTCCACTTCGATTGGGGATGCTTCGCCTTTGTAATCAGCCATTACATCCCGTGCCTGTTTTTCGGTTAGCACTACAAGGTTAGCGTGTTTCACAATTTCCGCTTCATCCGTTGTCCCAGATCGAAGTATCAAAACGCCAAACACCTCTTTCTTGGCCTGTGGGATTAGGGTATGACTTGACGAGTATTCCTGATATGCGGCTGCGATGGCTTCCCACAGGCGGATTTCCTTCTCCGGATTTCTGTCTTTTTCAAAATCCTCAACCCACTTATCAAGGCTGGAGTCATCTACGTCCGCCAAATTGGTTTGTAGTTTCTTGATTCGCGTCACCTGCGGATCAGCGAGTTTTGATTGCCGCGTCGGGTGCGGCTGAATATCGCTCGTCTTCATCCACTGGTCAGGGTTGGGCGGCTGCTTCTCTTGGCTGCACGAGCAGAGAACCATCAGCAATACGAAAGCTGTTACAGCACGAAACCGCATGTGAGACATTGTAATCACCCTAATCTGGCTTGACGCGCCGACTCGCCTTCGTCAGATCGCCAAGAAACTGCTCTTTGGTTGGGACGGGGATCTCCGCTCCCTTCGGGGTGATTTGCATCGGCTCTGGACGCTCGGCCACATCAAGACTAACTCCGCTAGAAGTGTGTCGAGCCCTGTGCTCTGCCGCCTCTTGTTTTCTAGCAGCCATAAACTCCTCGCAGTTGATTACGTCGGCGATCTTCCACGCCGGAATGACGCCCGCCATGCCGGTGTTCTCTTCAACATAATACTCCCCGTCAATCTTCTTGCCCTGCGCATTTAGAACGAAGGATTGACGGTGGATATGACACCAGTCGATGCCAAGCAGGTATGGGCCTTTCGGAGAAACGTATTGCTTGATTTTAAATTCAGTGTCGGGGTCGCCACTGCCGAGATTTGGGGCCTCTTTGTTCTTCCCGAATCTCCGCTCGGACATATCGTTCGTAGCGCATGGAGAGTAGATAAGAACCGCCGAACCGCTGTAGCCAGGTAGCGAGCGCGTTTCAACCAGGAAACTCTCTTGGTCAATGCCGAGCCGCTCACAATGAATCGGCTCAATGTTCATCATGGCAATGCTGCCAAAGCGCACTGCCGGAGCATTCTGCTGTTTCCCCTCATGGTTGACGAATCTCCCGACCATCACCGTGTCGTCACCGATGCCAATGTCTTCATCGACTATTAGTTCTGGCGTGACGAAATGTCGCAATTCAACGCTGGCGAGGCGGAGAGCATCCCAGTCGCCTACCCTGAGTTCAAAAACGGCCACGTCATCGCCGTACTTGTGACACTTCCACTGGTCTTCCGTGGTGGGTATGCACTCGGTGGTTCCATCCTTCCGATTCAGCCGGATGACTGGCGTCTTACTGTACGACCTGCTCGGGTTCTTAACGACGTGCTTGTTTGTCACGATGTAAGCGGCAAGCAAATCAGCGTCCTCATCCAGTGGTGTGGTGACAATGAATCCGCTCGCGCCAAAACGCTGGCCGAGGCGCGCGTCTTCCAGTGAGTCGTAGATGTAGACGGCGACGTTACTGAAGCTGTCGGCGATTCTAGGCACAGGCTTCTCCCAGACCTGGTACGGGAGTCGGTTCGGCCAAGAGTAGTAGGTTCTTCGCCGGAGGCTCCCAGACGAAGTATGCAAAACTTCGTTACGTATTGTCAAGGGATAATTACCCTCGCAAAATATTCCATCGAAAGGAGTTAGGAGTCAAGATATTCCATTCAAAGGACTTACGCCAGAAAATCCTTCCCCTTTCGGCACTCTCCGCTTTTCGCACTCTCAAAGACGCAAGCTAACCAACCAGTAATCCGGCCTGCCCGGTTTTGACACTGGTAGCCGACCACCGAATTCTCAAAGAACCGTTCACCACGTCGTGTGACGCGTGCGGACACCCGCCGCGGCGGGGCCCTACTCAAGCGTAAGCCCTTGGCGCGGTTTGTCAAGATTACGAAGGTACAGGGTGGGCAACTCTACCTTAGTAACATTCTAGAGGGCCCGCCCAAGCAAAAGAAGTTTGGATGCGACACTCAGCGGTACTCTTTACGATTGGCAGGGTTGGCGGCTGGGTGTATGCTTCCGGCGAATTCCCGATTGAAAGCTCGCGACCGCGAGTGATCTGGCCTAACAAAGGAGACAATATGATCTCAGGAATTGCGTCACTCTTACTGCAGCAGGATTCTGCCGCCGGCGGTCTTATGGCCGCTCTCTTCGGAAGCACCATGCTGATGGTTATCCTGGCCATGGTAGCGGTGGTCGTCATCGGTGGATGGAGGGTCTTTGTGAAGGCCGGGCAGCCGGGATGGGCGATTCTGGTTCCCATCTACAACGCCTACATCCTCTTGCAGATTGCCGGCCGGCCGGGATGGTGGCTCCTGCTGTATTTCATTCCGGTGGTCAACATCGCAATCGCTATTATTGTGGCCATGGACATCGCCAAGGCCTTTGGTCAGAGCCCGGTGTTCGGCATCGTGCTGTTGTTTTTTCTGAGCGGCATCGGATATCTGATTCTCGGCTTCGGAAGCGCTCGCTACATTGGTCCGCAGACCAATCTCCAGGCGCGAGCGGCGGGCGCATAGCCGTAATGGGCGATGATGCCTTGTTTCCAAAGAAGCCTCGCTATTGGACAATTGAAAAGGTTCTGCACTACAATGTAATGCATGGCGAAGACAGAGATTTATAGCTGGCGCCTCGACCCCGAGACCAAGATGGGCTTGGAAGAGGAGGCCCGGCGGGAGGGAATCTCGCTGGCCCAACTGATGGATCGCACGGCGCGTCAGTTGCTGGAGGACCGCCGTCGCAACCGTAAGGACGATGACCAAGAGCAGGCACGTATTCATGCTGCGGCCGCTAAATCGATTGGAGCAATTGCCGCTGGTCCGGATTTTTCACAAAACGTCAGCGCCAAGGTGCGCGCACGCTTAAAGCAGCGCCATGCCCGCTAGCGCTCTGTTCGATACTGGGGCAATCCTCGCTATTTTGAATCGGCAAGATCGCTGGCACGATGCTTGTCTTCAAGCATTTCACCAGCTTCGCAAACCCCTGCTTACAACCGAAGCTGTATTAGCCGAACTGTTTTATATGGTAGCTGACTCCTCCTTCAGGGTCGAAACTACATGGACCTTCGTCCGCTCCGGCGCTGTCACGCTGGGTACGATTGCCGATGCTGATCTACCTGCACTGGCTCAGTTGATGCATCGCTATCACGACCGCCCTATGGATTTTGCCGACGCGACACTCGTTCACCTCGCCGAGCGTAAGTCGCTGACCACTATTCTCACTATCGATTTTTCTGATTTCCAAACCTACCGCATCGATGGAAGACGACGTTTCCGCATCCTGCCCGAGCCCAGCCCATTCCGTTAGCCCGGGTAGTCATTCCCTGGCGCCAGGTTCTCAAACCGCGTGTAGCGCTTGACGAACGCCATCTTGATCATGTCGGTGGGGCCGTTGCGTTGTTTGGCGACGATGAGTTCGGCCATGCCCTCGAGATCGGGATCGTCCTTCTTGTACACCTCTTCGCGGAAGATGAAGGCCACCACGTCGGCATCCTGCTCGATGGAGCCCGACTCGCGCAGGTCGGAAAGCTGCGGCCGATGATCGCCGCCGCGGCTCTCGGGGGCGCGGCTCAACTGCGACAGCGCGACCACCGGGACCTTCAACTCCTTGGCCAGCGCCTTCAGCCCGCGCGAGATGGCCGAAACTTCCTGCGTCCGGTTCTCGAAGCGCTTGCCGCCGATGGGCACCGCCGACATGAGCTGCAGGTAATCCACGATCAGCAGATCGAGACCTTCCGTCTGGCGCAAGCGGCGGACCTTGGCGCGCATCTCGCTCACAGAGAGTCCTGGCGAATCGTCAATCCACAACTTGGAATGCGAGAGCTGCTCGGTGGCGCGCGTCAGCTTGCGCATGTCTTCCTTGGTGAGGAAGCCCTGCCGCAAATCTTTGGAGTCCACCTGCGCGTGCGACGCGAGCATGCGCATCAGCAACGCTTCGCGCGACATTTCCAGCGAGAACACGCCCACCACTTTGCCGTCGAGCACCGCCGCGTTTTCGGCGATGTTCATGGCCAGCGCGGTCTTGCCCATCGAGGGCCGCGCGGCGATGATGATCAAGTCGGAAGGCTGCAGCCCGCTGGTCAGCTTGTCGAGCAGCGTGTAGTGCGTCGCCAGGCCGGTAATTTCCTGGCCGCGCGCGTACAACTCTTCCAGCGAGCCGAACGAACCTTTAATGATGGACGGGATGTTCATGAACCCCTGTCCAATGCGGTTCTCCGAGAGCTGGAAGATGGCCTGCTCGGCCCGGCCCAGCACCTCTTCGGCTTCGTCGGAGTGCTCGATGGCTTCGGCGATGGCGTTCTGCGACAGGTTGATGAGGCCGCGCAGCAGCGCCTTGTTGCGCACGATGCGCACGTAGTGCTCGATCGAAGGCCGGTCGGGCACGCCATCGATCAGCGACGACAGATATGCCACCCCGCCGATGGCTTCCACTTCTTTGCGGCGGTCGAGTTCCTCGACCAGCGTGATCATGTCCACCGGACGGCCTGACTCCTGCAAGTCGCGCATGCGCGAATAAACACGGCGATGTGCGTCCAGAGAAAAGTCGTCAGGCGTGAGATTTTCAGCGGCTTGATCGTAGAGCGAGTTGTCGAGCAGGATCGCGCCCAGGATTGAGCGCTCGGCTTCCATGCTGACGGGCAGGCCTCGTTCCAGGCTGTAGTCGGTGGTGGCCATTGTGTTCCCTCAATTTAGACATTGATGGCGAAGCGGGGTCAATGCCGAATGAGGTTCGGCGCGGCGATTTCGTTTGAAATGCTGTGTGCGGTTGTGGATTACGAAGAGGAATCTCGCCCGGGGAAAATTTTACGAGGGAAACGGCGGACAGCAGGTCCCTCCGCTCGCCCGTCGCGGCGGGCTCGGTCGGGATGACAATCTTGAGGAGTGACGCTCCATCGCGCGACAATCTGGAGTGAGTGACGCTCGGTCCGGATGACAGCCGGGAGAACTGACGCCTCGATGCTGGCCGCTGGCAACTGGCTACCGGCTACTGGTTAACCATCTTGTTACTACCGCGAACACTGAGTTCAAGTTATGCTCGCGGCTATGGCTGTGTCGATCACGGTGCTGGCGAGCGGTAGCGGAGGCAACTGCACGGTCGTCTCCAGTTCCCGCACGCGGCTGCTGGTGGACGCCGGTCTCTCCTGCCGCGAACTTCTGCGGCGCATGATGTTGTGCGGAGAAGACTGGCACACGATCGACGCCATCCTGGTCACGCACGAACATACCGACCACGTCGGCGGCCTGCGGGTGCTGGCCAAGCGGCTGAAGGTGCCCATCTACATCACCGGCGAGACCTATCAGGCGTACCAGAAGTTTGCCCGCGATTGCAGCGGCAAACGCGTCAGCCTGGAGCGCCGGGAGCTGTTCCGCTCCGGCCACGCCTTCGAGATTGGCGACATCACGGTGAAGCCGTTCACCATCCCGCACGATGCCGCGGACCCGGTGGGGTACACCTTCCGCAGCGGCGGCATCAAAATCGGCGTCTGCACCGACCTGGGCTATATGCCCGCCAGCGTTCGCGATAATCTGCGCGGTTGTCACGTGCTGATGATCGAGTCGAACCACGATCTCGAGATGCTGCGCGGCGGCCCCTATCCCTGGAGCGTCAAGCAGCGGGTGATGAGCCAGGTCGGCCATCTCTCCAACGGCAAGCTCGCGGAATTCCTGACCGGCGACTATGATGGAAGTGCCGAGTTCCTCATTCTGGCGCACCTTTCGGAGACCAACAATCATCCGGAGATCGCCCGGATGACAGCCGAGCGTGCCTTGGGCGAGCAGCGCAGCTTGTTGCGCAACCGATTGCTGCTCGCGGCACAGCATGAACCGCTGCCCGCGGTCCAACTGTAGTTTCCGCCCTGCGTGCCCGCTGCGGCGGGGCAGGGTTCGGCGGGGTTGATGACACCATGTACTGATCGCGTCATCGGCAAAATCCTTGCCGGCTGGCGCTACGACATCTCTGGTCTCGCTCCCGAAATGCGCGGTGACTACGCGGCGCACCTGGCGGAGTGTGACTTCTGCCGCTCCCGCCAGCGCCTGCATCGCGGCATCGATATCGGGCTCATGGCGCTGGCCTCGATCTCCATGTTCGTTTTTCTGCTTGCCTATGGCGTGATTCGCCACTTCAAACCCAGCCACGCGTTTCTGCTGGAGATCGGCGCGCTGGGCGGGTTCCTGCTCTCCATGCTGCTGTGGCTGCTGGTCGCCGTCGCGACCCCGGCCCCGCTGGTGATGAAAGATGTTGCCCTGATCGGCGCCCGCCGCGGACTGGAAAAGCTTCCGGAAGAAATTCGCGACCGCATTCCCGAAGAGTTGAAGCTGAAGATTTCCGGGCAGAGCTAGGGGAAAGCCATCAGCTGTCAGCCGCCAGTTTCAATTCGCCTTTACCTGACACGTCGGCAGAATTGGAAGCCCACCTTCGATCAGGCTATCTACATACAGTTGAATTGCCTCGCGAATATGAAGGATGCCCTCTTCGACCGTTTCACTTTGAGTGTGGCAACCAGGTAACGTCGGGCAGAAAACGTGGTACCCTCCCTCGTCCTCCTTCTCGAAGATGACGGTAAACCGGTGCGTTGCACTGGGGTGCTGTTCAACGGACATGAAAAGTCTCTCCTCTGTTGCCGCGGCGCTGTAGGCTATTGGTCCGCAAACGGCCTTCGGAGTCATTGTAGATGGCGCATTCGCGAAGTCTGCCGGTCGCTCATCGCGGGTCCGCGACGTTCTCTGCCGCCGACAACTTGTAGTCCTGATAGCGGATGGTGAGCACGGCGTTGCCGCCCAGCCGGACGTCGGTGACGGTGCGATTCAGCGCCGGCAGGTAGAAGCCGCCAACCTTTTGATACTCGTGATCGATCACCGTGCGCTTGGTCCAGAATGACGGATTCTTGGCCGGTTGCGCCTCAATCCGCGTCACCGCAAAGTCGGTCGCATCAATCCACACCGTCCCGCGGTACAGATACTTGGTGTCGCGCAGAGGTTCCACCCGCATGACGTACAGGGGCCGGCCATCGCCCGGCGCACAACCCAACAAGGAGAAAGAATAGTTGGCGGTGGTAAGGGCCACGGCCGCACGGTTGGCTTCGTCGGACCCGGATTCCTTTTCCGATTCCAGCAGCCGGTGAAAGACGCGATTAATGATGAGCTTGGAACCGGATTCGGATTCAATCGTGAACTCCTTCGTGCCGGGCGCGGTGTAGGAAACCTTCACCTGCATCTCGGCGGTGAGCGGCGAAGGAAAGCCGGTGTAGTGCAATTGGTAGTCGCGTGTCGCCTGGAAACTGAGCAAGTTTCGCGCGCGGTCGGCGTTGCGGCTCGTCATGCGCGCGACTACCTCGGTGCCAGCCAGGTTGTTGGCGGCTGGACAGGGTACGGGTGCGGCTGCGCTATCGGCGGCTGCGGCAAGGACCGACAGGAACAGGATTGCAATCGATAGCGACCAACGGATTAGGTTTTGAATCGGGCCCGTCCCTCAACAAGATCTACTATTCACTATCCACTATTCCCTAGCCCCTCATTACATCTCCCACAGGCAGCGCCCCTCGCGATACATGGAGACCAGGCCGTCCTCGCTGATTTTCAGGGCCGTGCCATAGCGCGAAGCGGCGATGGCGGCGGTAGTGCGTCCGCCCTCGACCGGACGGTTAATGGCTTCTTCGCTGGAATGATGGTGCAGAATGGCGCCAAAAGCCAGCAGGTGGGCCTTCGACGTCAGCACCACCGCGCCATCGATGCGGGCAATGTTCTCCAGCACCGTGGAAGGGATGTCGAAGATGCTCTTGTCGCGCAGCAGATAATGCAACTGGTCCTTGCTGGAAATTCCCTCCGTCACCGGCTGGTGATTCATGTGCTCGAGCAGATCAGGCTGCGACACCAGCACCCGCGCCGACTCAGGATCGTCGAGCACCACGAACAGCGCGCCTCGGCGGCTCTCGGTGAGGTTCAGGGCCACGGCAAACAGGCGCTCCGCCAGCTCGGTGTCGCCGATGGCGTTCTTCCACATTTCGTAGCGATAGCGCGCATCCACCAGCCGCCATTTGCCGTCGAGAAAGCGGAAGACGGGCACCCCATCGGCGTAAATCTTGACTTCGCCATTGGGGGAGAGAATGAGGCAGATGTGTCCGCCGCACAAAGTGGCGCGGCAGTGGTCGCTGTAGCGCGCCGAGGTCGGCACCGGCAGCGGCATGTCGCGATAGGGCTCGGTCCATTCGTGCACGTCGATCAATTCCGCCAGCAGGCCGTCCCGGCCAACCAGGGCGAGAGTCTGCAACCCATCGCACAAACGATGGAAACTGCGGATGGTGGTCAGCTCGTGGGAATAGCGCAGGGCCCAGTCCGGCGTCTGCGGCGGCTCATGACACGGCTCCGGCATGGCGCCAAACAGCAACACTCCGGTGGCAATGCGACGGTTCTCGTAGGTGCTCATGCTGCTAATGCGCAACACTTCGATGGCATCGGCAATGCGATCGGGCACGCCGGCAATAGCTTCGCCGCTGGTGTGCGGAGAAGGATCGAGGAACGCCGAGACAAAGCGGTCTTCGGGCAATCCGCGGAAGAGCTGAAAGCTTTGCGCCGCCAGCGCCTGGTTGGTGATCAGTTGATAGCGCGCGGAAAGCACCATGCCGATGCTGCGCAGCAGCCGGCGTTCATGGTCCGACACATTCGAACTTACGCTCAGCGAGTAGCCCGCCCCCAGCCACTCGAATTCGACCTGGCCTCCGCTGGGCACCGCGCCCAGCAGGCCCGGCATCCGCTCCGGGCCGCCCGCCAGCCGTTCCAGCGTCGCTCCGGGGAAAAAATAGCGAATGCCATTCTCCATCAGGTCGCCGTAGAGTCCGCTGATAAACTGGGTGCGATTTTCGAGCGAGCGAAGTGTGGGTGAGGATTTCATCGCTAGCTAAAGCTTACAACAAATCAGCGAGTGATTCCGGCCTCTGGGCACGTCTGGCGGGGGCAGTTCCAGGGATTGGTTGGACTGCGAGATATAGATAGCTGCCGGGCCTGTAAGCCGAATTCTGTGTGCCGCCGAAGCGGCACGACGGTCATTCCTCTGGGCCGCGCATTACTGCGGGGCTCTAGCGACCTACCCGGAAGTTGTGACGCGCCGAGCCGGCACGTGCCTCCGCCGAAGCGGACGCTCCTCCCCTATTTGGTCTTGCTCCGTGTGGGGTTTTCCCTGCCACCGTCATTACTGACGGCGCGGTGCGCTCTTACCGCACCTTTTCACCCTTACCTCGCCGTGAGGCGGGGCGGTACGTTTTCTGTGGCACTTTCCGTCAACGGCGCTTGAACGCCGCCGCCCGGACGTTATCCGGCACATTGCTCTGTGGAGTTCGGACTTTCCTCTGTCTGCCCGCGCAACCAGGTCTCCCGCCGAGGCGGGCCGCCGAAACGGATGACCAGTGTCCGCGGGCCGGCAGCGACCGTCCGGCCCAGCAGCTAACAGATCAATTATAGATGTTCGCAGTGTGGGCTGACTGCTGTGCTGGCGCTTTTCCCGGCTTCGGAATATGCTTTAGCCCACTACTCAGAGCGGCTCGACCGGAGTCTGTTGTGCTCTCTTGCCTCGTATTCCTCGTCAGCAAAGAAATCTGCCCTTTCGCGACCAATTCTTGCCGAATTCCTGCCGGCGGTGTTCCTACCATTGAGACAGCAGCCGCGGGAAAGAGGCACCAGCGATGAAAACCAAGTGTGGGGCCGCCGTAGTCACATTGCTGACGCTGGTGCTGGCTGGGCTGGGGATGGCGGCGCAACAAACTACGACTCCTGCGCCGGCTGCCCAGCCCGGCTCAGCGGCCAGCAGCTCTGCCTCAACGCCGCAATCTTCGCCGCCCAGCGCGCCTGCCGCGCCCCAAACCACCAACGCGAATGTGCCGGAAATGTCCTCGCGGGAAGAGACCTCGACCACCTTCAAAGTGAAGGTCAATCTGGTCGAAGTGCGGGCGGTGGTTCGCGATCTTCAGGGAAATGCCGTGGGCAACCTGCGGAAGGAAGATTTCCAGCTTACCGACAATGGCAAGCCCCAGGTCATCACGAAATTCTCCATGGACCAGGCAGGCGCCAAGCCAGTCGCAAAGCACACGAATGCGGGAACCGACCTCGACGACGCGGCTCCCGGGTTGCCACTGCGTTACGTCATTTTCCTCTTCGACGACATTCATTTGAAGTTTGGCGACCTGGCGCAGGTGAGAAATGCGGTGAAACGCACTCTGCTGACCTTGCAGTCCACGGACCGGGTGGCCATCTTTACTACGTCCGGTCAGACGCAACTGGACTTCACCGACGACCGCGCCAAGTTGCAAGATACCCTGGACCGCCTGCAGCCGCGCCCGATCACCGGCTCTGGGACACAGCAATGCCCCGATGTGTCGTATTACATAGCAGACCAGGCACAGAACAAGAATGATCCCCAGGCGTTGCGACTCATCACCCAGGACGCTTTGGATTGCGCATTTGACGGCGATGTCACTCGGATGGCGCAGGCGCAGCAGATGGCGCAGTCGGCCATCATGCGCGAGGTGGATCTTGGCAACCATGAAACCCAGGTCTCTCTCGACACCTTGAAGAGCGCCGTGCAAAGGATGGCCGCCACGCCCGGCCAGCGCAGCATTATTCTGGTCT
Source organism: Acidobacteriaceae bacterium (assembly GCA_003152695.1). Classification (GTDB taxonomy): domain Bacteria; phylum Acidobacteriota; class Terriglobia; order Terriglobales; family Acidobacteriaceae; genus Bog-257. The sequence goes on along the minus strand of PMAT01000072.1, from coordinate 35,540 downwards.
CGCCGGGTTTTTATAATCCTGACCAACTGCAGGAGCAGATGGAAATCGCCGACCGGGCGCTGCATTCGGGTGTCATCATCAGCGCGCTGGATGCCCGGGGTCTGTACACGTTAACTCCCAACGCCAGCAACGGCCGGGAACCCGGCCCCAGCATTGCCGGACAAATGATGCAGTACACCCATCAGGAAGCGTCGGCAAATGCGGACGTGATGTCTGGACTTGCGGACGCCACCGGCGGCACGTTCATCCAGAACAGCAACGACTTTGAGGGCGGTCTCCGGCGATTGGCTGCGCCCCCGGCATACTCTTACCTGCTTGCCTTCTCCCCGCAAGACTTGAAGTTGGATGGCCGCTTTCACAATCTGAAGGTCACGGTCAAAGGGCAAAAGCTGAATATCCAGGCCCGCAAGGGTTACTATGCTCCCAGGCAGGCAACCAGTGCGGCCGAGCAGGCCAAACAGCAGATTCGGGATGAAGTTTTTTCCCAGGAAGAATTGCACGATCTTCCGGTCGAGTTGCACACCCAATTCTTCAAAACCAGCGACAACGACGCCAAGCTCTCGGTCCTGGTCAAGCTCGACGTCCAGCACCTGCACTATCGCAAAGTGGACGGCCGCAACAACAATAGTGTCACTGTAACCGCTGTATTGTTCGACCGTAACGGCAACTTTGTCAGCGGCGATCAGAAGACGCTGGAGATGCATTGGAAAGATGAGACCCTGGGCGCCAAGCTGGCTGCGGGAGTGACTTTGAAAAGCAGCTTCGACGTAAAGCCGGGCAGCTACATGGTGCGGCTGGTGGTGCGGGATGAGGAAGGGCAATTAACGGCGCAAAACGGCGCCATCGAGATTCCGTAAGTGCTCGTACGTACTGAGGTGTATATGAAAACGCGTCGCTTGTGGTTAGCAGCACTGATGGTAGCCATCGCCGGCATGGGCTTAACGTTCGTGGACGTCACGAGCTTGGCGCAGGCCCAGCAGACGCCGCCCCAAGCCCAAGCGGACCCGGGGCAAAACCAGGCCTCGCCGGCCGCCGGCGGCTCTATCCCGGTCTTCAAGGCGGAAACCCGGCTGGTCCTGGTGGACACCGTCGTCACCGATAAAAAGGGCAACTACATCAGCGATCTGACCGCCAAGGATTTCAAGGTTTGGGAAGACGACAAGCAGCAGGCGATCAAGAGTTTCTCCGCCGAATCTGGCGCCACCGCTCCCTCGGACAGTCATCGCCACTACCTGGTGCTGCTGTTTGACAACTCCACCATGAGCTCCTTGGACCAGTCCCGGGCGCGCGAGGCGGCGGCGAAATTTGTCGAAGCCAACGCCGGGCCCGACCGCTACATGGCAGTCATGAATTTCGGCGGCACCTTGAACGTGGCGCTCAACTTCACCGCCGACGCCCAGCGCTTAAAACAGGTCGTGCGCAACTTTAAGTTTTCCAGCGTGTCGCCCAACGCGCCACCCGTGGAAGTTGCGTCGCTGGGCGCGCCGCAACTGGGAAATGCCGAAGCCAGTTTTGGCGCGCGTACCCTGCTTCTCGCCTTGCGCAGTGTCGGCAAGAGCCTGGCTTCGGTGCCGGGGCGAAAGAGCCTGGTCCTGCTGACCGCGGGCTTGTCCCTCACGCCCGGCGATCCCGACTACTTTGAACAGCAGTCGGAACTGATGGCGGTCATTGACACCTGCAACAAGGCCAATGTCGCCATTTACCCGATTGATGTCCGGGGCTTGAGCACTGGCATGGCGCCGGGGGCGGCGCGCTTGCAGACCATTCCCGACGAGTTGCCGGCGCGGCTGGTGACCGCAACCCTGGACTACTCGGCAGACGACCAGCCCGCGCACCTGGTTTACGTGCAGCACGGCGGTGGCGGAGGAGGACATGGGGGTGGCGGAGGTGGAGGAACCGGCGGCGGCGGCAAGGGCGGGGGCGGCACCGGAACGGGCGGGGGCGGCAAGGGCGGTGGTGGCAGCACGGGAACGGGCGGCAGTCGCACTGGCAGCGCTTCCGTGAATACTCCGATGATGTATGGCAACCCCTACAGTCAGGCCCAGCAACTCATTCCCACGATTCCCAATGTCGTCGAGAACCAGCAAGTCCTCTATCAACTGGCCCAGGGGACGGGCGGTTTCGTGATCGTCAATTCCAACGATCTGCTGAGGGGTATGCAGAAAATCGCGCGCGAGCAAACTGAGTATTACGTGCTGGGGTATGCGCCGCCTCCGTCGGAGGAAGGCGCCTGCCACACCCTGAAGGTCAAGGTCGAGCGCAGCGGAACGGTCTCGCGCTGGCGCAGCGGCTATTGCAATGTGCGACCCACGAACCTGCTGGCGGGCAAGCCGGAAGAAAAGCAGTTGCAGGACCGCCTTACCGGTTCGCAGCCGGGGACCATCGCGGCTTCCATGCTGGCTCCTTTTTTCTACACTTCGGTGAACACCGCCCGCGTGAACCTGGCCATCGAGATCCCGCCGAACACCATCAAGTTCGAAAAACAGAGTGGCAAGCTGCACGGCACGCTCAATGTAGTCGGCGTTGCCTACACGCTGGATGGAACGGTGGCGGCGCGCTTCAGCGACACCCTCAGCCTCACCTTCGAGGATAAGAAGGAAGTGGAGGAATTCAACGCCAAGCCATCGCATTATGACACCCAATTCGATGTGGCCTCGGGTCATTACAACCTGAAGGTGGTGTTCAACCCCCACGGCGCCGACAGCTTCGCGAAACTGGAGATGCCGCTGGTGATCGACCCCTATGACGGCAAGCAATTCACCCTGAGTGCGGTGGCGCTGAGCAAGGAGATTCATCCGGTTTCGCAGATGGGAGAGCGTCTGGATGCCGCGCTGCTCGAGGACCGCACCCCACTCGTGACCCAGGGATTGCAGCTCGTGCCATCCGGCAGCGATCAGTTCAAGAAGAGCGATCGCGCCGGATTCTATGTAGAAATCTACGACTCCCTTCTGACCAGCGACAAGCCCCCCAAAGTCGGGATCAAGCTGAGCGTCATCGACCGGAAGTCCGGTGACAAGAAGATGGAGAGTAGTGTTGCGGCCGCTGACGCGAAGCCTGGCAATGCGCTGGTTCCGGTGGGGCTGAAGCTGCCGGTGGATACGCTTCCGCCAGGATCGTATCGTCTGGAGCTAAAGGCGATGGACTCCGCCGGCAACACCTCGCAGCCGCGCACGGCCGACTTCGAAGTGCAGTAGGTAGCAGATCGCCAAGGAGTTCTAATCCCCACCCTCTCGCCAAAAGACGGCGAGAAGGGTGGGGCACACCCACAAGTTAGAACTCAGGATTGCACTGAAAGGCCGGGCCACCCGCCTAGAGTGGACTCCACGCGACTAAGGTCTAAAGATCTGAGCAAATGTGAACAGACCCGACGGCCCCACCAATGCATTAATGGTTGCGCGGGGCTCCAAAATGCAAATCGTGCGTATACCGTCGGCCACTCGGAGACCCAAAATGGAGATCCCGACTTAAGACGTTGGTTGAAAAAGGAGAACAATGATGACGACAAATGAGCAGACCAAGTGTGCGCACCTACCATGCCGATGCATGGTGCAAGCTGGCGAAAAATACTGCGGTCAGGCCTGTAAGGAAGCGGGATCCGAGGAGGTCGAGATTGCGTGCCCGTGCGACCATGAAGCATGCTCGCTTACCGCATGAAGAACACTGTTCGGGAATCTTGACCTGCTTTCTGATGCGCGCCACCCTCATTTGACTGAAAGGGAACGGACGTGTCAAACACAGGCCAGGGACGAGAAATCGCCATTGAAACGGCGGCAGCCGATGGACAATCGGCAAGAGGAGACATTATGCGTATCCGCGTCATTCTTTCGTTATTGTTGGCACTAGCAATGCCATTCCTGGCGACGGCGTCTTTCGCGCAAGTCGGTGTCGCCATCACTGTCGCACCCCCTGAGCTACCGGCTTACGAGCAGCCTCTTTGCCCCGGCGACGGTTATATCTGGACGCCTGGGTATTGGGCTTGGGGCGATGGCGACTATTACTGGGTACCGGGCACCTGGGTGATGGCTCCGGAAGTCGGGTTCCTCTGGACTCCGGGCTATTGGGGTTGGGGTGGCGGAGGATTTTTTTTCAATGAAGGCTACTGGGGCCTGGGTGTAGGTTTTTATGGTGGGATCAACTATGGCTTCGGCTACTTCGGTCGTGGTTATGAGGGCGGGCGCTGGAACAATGGGCGTTTTTTCTACAACACGACCGTGAATAACGTGAACGTTAACTCGATCCACAACGTTTACAACACCAGGGTGAACGAGGCCACGGTCAACCATGTCAGTTACAACGGCGGTAAGGGCGGGATCGATGCGCGCCCCACGCCTCAAGAAGAGGCTGCTGCCCATGAAAAACATATTGGGCCTGTAGCCGCTCAGACGCAACATGCGTGGTCGGCCCGCAATAATCCCCAACAACGGTTTTCTGCGAACCACGGCACGCCTCCAGTGGCTGCAACTCCTCACGCCAGCATGGCAGTCCATCCTAAGGACCTGCCACCCATCGAACGGCCCGCTCCACCGAACACGGGGAACGCGAAGCAGGCCCAAAAATATCAACAGCAGCAGGAAAAGCTAATCGCGAAGCAGAACCAGGATCGGCAGAAACTCCAGCAGCAGCAAGACAACGAACATCAGCAGATGGCAAGACGACAGGCTAATGAAGTGCAAACGCAGCAGGTGGAGCAGCGACACCAGCAACAGACGCAGCAATTGCAGCAAATGCACACACAGCAGATGCAGCACATGCAGCAGTCAGCTGGCGGCGGAGCACCTCACGGCGGCGGTGGCGGGCATCGTTAATCGAGTACCGAGTTTCGTTATGTTCCTGAGGCTGGCGACGGCGGGTGGCCCAGCCAATCATCATGAGGGTGCCCCATCCAAGTTGGTGTTGCTTGGATGGGGATTTTTTCGTTCACCTCACGCTGCCCAATGGGAAAATGAGGAAATCGGGTCGCGGACTCATGGATCGGGTAGTTAAACGTGCGGAACTTTCCCACCCAAGCAAAGGAAGCTCGGGTGGGGCACGCAGGATCTTAGGCTGGGCCACCCGCCATTACAATACGAACTGGACGATTCGTCCTATGGCCGAGATCACTAAACCAGAGAGCTTCGATGAGATTGTGGAGTGGGCGTACAGTACCCTGCCGCAGGAGATCAGGAAGTTGCGAGACTTTCCCGGTATTCAAGTATTGGACGAGCCGCCTGAGAACGTGTCGAAGAGAAAAAAGCGCCGCCCATTGGGACTGTTTAGTGGCATACCTAGGACCCAACGGCGACACGACGATATAAGGATAGCTCCTAATTTGATATTTGTTTTTCGCGGCCCAATTCAGCGGTGTTCAAGAGGAGATTTGCGGGCCGAAGTGAAGGAAGTCGTTTGGCATGAGGTTGCGCACTGGCTCGGCTATAGTGAGGGAGAGGTTAAGGAACTAGGCCTCGCGACTCTTTCACTACCCGTCGGATGTGAAACGCCGCTCAAGCCAGAGAACAAGGTGAATAACTTTGATGCAGAAAACGCGGAGACAAACGAGCGAATCCCCGACGGTTCTGAGGAGTCAGGCGAGGCGCAAGAACAACTGCTGCGTTGCCTAAAGTGCTATTCAGCTGACGTCACGTGTCGCAAACTGGACAAGTTTGTGACGTACCCTGGAGCATGGCTCAACGAGCCTGTTCCTGTCCGCGCGAAAATCTGTACATGCAAGTCATGCGGTTACGAATGGGACGATGAGGACAATATGTAGACTTTTGACAAAATCACGGCGGTAAGCGCGTGGCCCAGGTAGGGAATCCTGAGGGCGCCCCACCCAAGGTGCTTCTGCTTGGGTAGGGATTTTGATTTAACCGCACACCGTTGAATCCCACTAGCGGTACATTGTCGGATACGCTTTCGACCGCTCATCGCCGCTGTACACCATCTTGGCAAGGTGCACGGTGTACTCCGGCCTCGACACCAGCGAGGTCAAGCTGAAAACCCGATAGCCATCGCCGCTGATTTCGGTGCGGCGGAACAGACCGGGCTCCGTCTCCGTGACCTCACGGTTTCCGTGCATCTGGTCGAGAAATAGCTGCGCCGACTTCTGATCGGCCCCCGCGTTCGCTGGCGGTTGTCAGCGAATCGGCCGCATAGGACCGGATGAGCTTCTGCCAGTATTTTTCCAGCAGTTCGGTACTGGCGAAGACGTCGGCCCACAGGATGCGGCCATTGATGGCGACCACCACGCCTTTGGCCCCTTCCCTCCTCAACTCGCGCAGCATCCCGTCGTAATCGGCGGCGACGGATTCAACTTTCTTCTGCACATCCGGATTCTCCATTGCCTTGGCATAGGAAGTGGACGCCTGCATCGTAGGGCTGGCTTGCGGAACAGCTCTCGCCATGCCTGCCACCGCCGAGCCCACCTCTGCCCACACCTTCTGCTGATTGCGGTCGGCCATGGCCGGAGTGCGCACGCTGGGCTGCGCCATCTGCGATTTCATGGAGCCGAAGTGCTCCGACGAGGCCACCCAGCGCCCCGGCTCAACGCAGAATACCGACAGATCAATGGGATCTGACTTGGGCGGAACAATGCGGTCCACGCCGATCACGCGGTCCTGCTTGCCGCCGGTCACCACTTCGCCGGCGAGCAGAAGCAGAGGATGGTCGGAATTGTTGATCAGCACCAGGCGGTTCACCTCCGCCCCGGATTGCCGCGGAGGCGTTGAGCCTGGCCGTATCAATCCCCGAAGCGAACCCGCCTCGGTTACCACAACCGCGCCGGAGCGCAGCCCTTCATCGAGCGTCAGCAGGCGGCCGGTATCGTTCTCCGCGCCTCCAACGACTGGGAAGATAGTCAGGTTTCCTCGGGTAACGGGTGACAGGACATGCAGCTCGGAATGGGCTGGGTTTCCAGCGGCAGCGAATGTTGCCGCCAGCATGGCCGATGCGAACGACGCCAGGATTCTGAAATTCATGGTTGACCTCCGGAGGCGCTGGAGCGTCTCTTCTAAGCAGAGAACGCTGCACAGTGTTTTTCTTGCGCCCGAATTGATACGATTCGCTTGATGGCCTCCGCTCCGGTTTCCGCTCCGCTCAATCCGCAGGTGGTAGCGGTGATCAAGGAATTCTCTGCGCATCACTACGGGGAATGTGGCGCGCCGCAGTTTGGTATGTCGCCGGCCGACCTCGCGGAGGTTCTCGCGGAAGTCGTGTGTCGGTGGAATGGGAATGGGAATAACGCCGCAGCGGAGGTCGCGGTGCGCGATTTTCTAGCAACGTTGCGGCTGGAGGAATTGGTGCTGGCGCGCGCCTGCGCCGCCGGCGACAATCACGCCTGGGAAGTGTTCCTCAATCGTTATCGAGCTACGTTGTACGAGTCGGCCTACAAGATCGCGAAGGAAGAAAGTGCCGCCCGCGCTTTGGCGGACTCGCTGTATGCGGCGCTCTACGGGGTGGACGCCAAGGGACAGCAGCGGACTTCCAAACTTCGCTCCTATCAGGGACGAGGTTCGTTGCAAGGTTGGCTGCGGACGGTGGTCGCGCAGGAGTACGTCAACCTGTATCGGGCTACCCGGCGCGAGACCAGTCTGGACGTAGCGTTGGATGAGGGCGCTCAGTTCGCAGCCGGGGAGCCGGATATCAGCGTCGCCGATCCTCACGCCGAGACCGCCGCGGCGGAGGAACTGACGGCGCTCTCCGCGGAAGAGCGCTTCCTGCTGGCCGCCTATTATCTTGACCGCCGCACTCTGGCGGAAATCGCCAAACTGCAAGGCGTGCACGAGTCCACCATCAGCCGCAAACTGGAGCGCGTGACGTTGGAGTTGCGCAAACGCATCCGCAAACGGCTGATTGCGGAGGGAATGTCTCCGCGACAGGCGGACGAAGCCATGCAGGACGTGGATGTGCGCGATCTGCGCGTGCCCGTGCGCGAAACTTTGAGGCAAGGAACGGAAGATTTATCGTTCTATAAAGAGAAGAGCGGGAACCAAGGATGAACCAGGAAATTCCCAAGTCGCTGCGCAACGCGCTGGCCCGGCAAGCGGCGGGCGACGTTCATCCTTCGCCCGACGTGCTCACGTCGTTCATGGAGCGCACCTTGGCTGCGGGAGAAAGCGAGGCGGTGACACACCATCTGGCACAGTGCGCGGAATGCCGGGAGATCGTGTTCCTGGCGAGCGAGGCGGCGGAAGATGAAGTACGTGACCGGCGGGAACTGGTGGCCGCGGCGGCCGTGGGTCGAGTGGCGGCCATGCCCGCGTACGCCGCTACCTCACGCCCAGATACGGCCCGGGCTGAGGCGTCTCGACACAGATGGACAATTCGAACCCGATGGGCCGTGTTGAGTGCGGCCGCTGTGGTGCTCGTATCTGCGGGGTTGGTTCTGAAGTACTGGCGCGCCGCCAGCGTATACCAGACCGCGCCGCTCACGGTTGCCAGCAATCGCCCAGCGCCGGCAAGTCCACCGGCGCAGCAAAACGCGGCCACTCCAAGTTCGCAGGAAGCTGCCGCCAAGATCCCTGTTGCCGAGATGTTCGCCAAAACGGCCCCGCGCCCCACGCCGGCGGTGCAAGCTAAGAAAGTTCCTGCACAAACTACCGTCGCCCGTAATGCCGCCGATCAGTTCCCCTCCGCTCCAGAGGCGCAGCCTGTTTCGCGAGCGACGGCTTCATCAGCAACTGCCGGCGCCGCGGTCGGTGGCCTCAGCAGTGCGGCGGCGCCCGAGGTCCGTCCGCAGAGTTCATTTGCGGAGAGTGAATCCACGCAGAAAAGTGAAACCGCGCAGTCGATGCAACTACAGCAGCGCGCTCCGGTATTGTTCGGCAAATCAGGCATGGCAATGAAAGCGGTGAGCGCGGTGCGGCCGCAATGGCGCATCGGCCCGAGCGGCCACCTTGAGCGCTCGATGGCTGCCAACCAATGGACTCGCGTGCTCGACGATCAACCCACCACGTTTCATGCGGTGGCGGTCATTGGGAACGACGTTTGGGCTGGCGGCAACGGCGGCGCGTTCTTCCACTCATCCGATGGCGGCGAACATTGGAGCAAAGTTTCACTCGCTGCAAACTCCATCGTCGAAAACGGGGCCATCGTTTCCATTCGCTTCGACGATTCGCAACACGGAGTTGCCGCCTCTGACAGCGGAACTCGCTGGGCGACAACCAATGGTGGAATGACATGGACAACACAGTGATTGCGCCGGAACGGCCCGTCGAATTGCGTTCGATGGGCACACGCGTGATGGCGCTGGTGGCAGTGGCGGTTGCCGTGTACCTCTTGCAGGCAAGCGTTGCGATCGCGACCGGCCGGCACTTGTTCGGCGATGGCTCGTGGCTGCTGCTTAGACTGCTCGCCGAAAACCACATCACCCACTTAAATAGCAATACCTGGAACGATTTCTTCGCCGGGCGTCTCGGCTCCTTCAGTTACCAGCAACTTCCCACGCTGCTGGCGGCGCGCTTGGGCGTTCGCAGCTTGAAGGTCCTGTCCGTCGTCTTTGGCGTGACACTGTTTTCCTTCAAGCCGCTCAGCCTCGTGCTCTGCTACCGCTTTGCCCGCGACAAACGCTACGTGCTGTTCCCGCTGCTCTCGCTCTTCGCGGGGACGATGAACAGCGAAGGGTATGTGATTTCCGAAACTCACCTGATGAGCGCTCTGTTTTGGGCGGCGCTGTTTGGGCTTTTATATCCGCGCGAATTCCGATGGTTTGATCTTGCCGCGATAATCATCGTGTCGGCCCCGCTCATTCTTTGCTACGAAACCATGGCGCTGTTCGGACTGGTGCTGGTCGGGGCGTGCATTTACCGGTGGCGTGCGATTGCGAGGAGTCCGCGGGAGAAATGGCTGACATTCGGCTTCGGGGTTTGGTACAGCCTAGGGGTGATCTTCGCCCTGCTGGCGATCATCTTTCCTCGCGATCCCACGCAGCGTGCGGATTTCTTCAAGGGCCTGCTGTTCGTATTTCACTACCGCCATGTTGGGGCGCGCTTCTCATGGTTAGTCCTGATCCTGTGCGCGTTGGTTGTGCTGGTTCCAGCAATCCACAGGAAGACGCTCAATCTGGTGATTGGACTCGCCATCATCTGCTCATTGGCGATTCCAGTTTTCATTCTCATGCATCCGGAATTGACCAGTCTCGACGACCACATTGTTGCCAGAACGATGAACGCCAGTGTTCCGCTGATGTTGGCAGCCGCTTTTCTGGCCGTGTATTTCAATCTCCTGCAACTGGACACGGCAAAATACAAGCGACTGTTTGTTATTGCCGCGATGTTAGGCATCTGCCAATCAGCATGGAGCGCGGTCGCCAGCGTGCAGTGGTCGCTCATGCTGACTGTCCTGCGCTCTGAACTGCGGACCCAAACCGGGCTGATACCTTTCAACGGCAGTCTGCTGTCGCGGCCGACGCTGGGCGGGCAGCCGATGCGCGCGATGCACGCGGACTGGCCGCTGCTGTCGTTGAGCATTGTATATGCCGATGAAGGCAAGGTGCAGGCCATTCTGCTTCCGCCGAGCACTTCGTTTTATCCATTTGATCCTCGTATTCCTTCGGCGTTGCCGCGCCTGGAACGCTTCCACATCGACTACAGCCGTTATCTCGCGGCCCTGCCCAAGACCAGCCCTTACGAACTTGGTCAGTGGATCGACTTCAGCGATGGCGGCGATGCGCTCCCTTACGAAACCGGTGGCTGGTGGAAGCCGGAGCCTTGGGGAACATGGACTACGGAGCAAGCTGGGCTAACGATCGACCTCGGTGGAGAGGTGAAGTCGGACCTGGCGATGGAAGCCATCGCCGCAGCGTTTGTGAGCGAAAAGAATCCAGCCGTTGATGTGGAAGTGCTGGTGAACGACACAGTCGCCGGCAAGTGGAGTTTCCGATTCAAGGGCGGCGCGCCGGAGTACCAGACCTATCGGCTGGTGCTGAGCCAGAAGGCGCTGAACAAGGCGCTTCCGGTTGTCATTCGATTGCGCGTGAGCGGAGCGGGTTCGCCCGCGGCCGCCGGCTTGAGCGACGACGCGCGCATGCTCGGCCTGGCCGTGCGCCGCTTGCGTTTGTTGCCGCGCTGATCACTCGCGCCGCAAGACGCCGTCTCCGCGTCCCCGATATAATTCGACCGCCATGGACTTGGGGCCTGGGTCTTTCATCCGCCGGTGGTTCGATCCGGAGTATGGGGCGGCGGACCGCCTGCTTCCGCGCTGGATCTTTCTGCGGGCCCTCGGCGTGATTTATTTTTCAGCTTTCTTCTCCCTGGCATTTCAGATCCGGGGACTCATCGGCGCCCAAGGGATTCTTCCCTCCAACGAATATCTCGAAGCGGTCGCACACCAGTTCGGGGTGGCCCGCTTCTGGTTTGCGCCAACGCTGCTGTGGCTCTCCACCGGCCCGCACATGCTCGGCGCAATCTGTTGGGTCGGGATGATTGCTTCGCTGCTGGTCATCTGCAACGTGTGGCCGCGCGCCACGCTGTTCCTATGCCTGGTGTGCTTTCTCTCCTTCGTGAGCGCTGCGCAGGATTTTTCCGGCTATCAATCCGACGGCATGTTGCTGGAGGCGGGATTCATTTCCCTGTTTTTCGCGCCACCGGGATTTCTTCCCGGCTTGGGCCGAGCGCATCCGCCGTCGCGCGCCAGCATGTTTCTGCTGCAATGGGAGTGGTTCCGCATCTACTTCGAGTCGGGCATGGTGAAGCTGGCCAGCGGCGATGCCGAATGGCGCAATTTCACCGCCATGGACGAGTACTACCAAAACGGCCCGCTGCCCACCTGGATTGGTTGGTATGTGCAGCACCTTCCGCACTGGTTCCACGCCTTCGCCACCGGTGCTACGCTGGGGCTCGAACTCGGCCTGGTGTTCATGCTGTTCCTGCCGCGGCGCTGGCGGATCGCGTGCTTCTTCATCGTTACTGCCTGGCAGGTTCCCGTAATCCTCACCGCGAACTACACCTTCCTGAACTATCTGGTGCTCGTGCTGGGATTCCTCCTGCTGGACGACCGGTTCCTGCTGCGCATCATGCCGGAGCAGTGGCACGCTTACATCACTCCCACTCCCATTCCCATTCCACAGACCGGCGCTCCCCCAGAGAAAAATGTGGAATCGCAGGATTCTCAATCTTCGCTTCCCGAGCGAAAGTCGTTCCGGCCTTTGCAAGCGCTGCGGCTGTCCCTGGTCAGCGTGATGCTGATCTGGATCTTCTACGCCACGACCGCGCAAATGATCTGGATTATTTTCCCGCGCCTGCCGCTGCCCGTCTCGCCGGTTGCCGCGCTCGATCCATTTCGTATCGCCAATCGTTACGGGCTGTTTGCGGTGATGACGCGCGGCCGTTGGGAGATCGAGTTCCAGGGCTCGAATGACGGGCAAACTTGGGTGGCCTATCCGTTCCGCTACAAGCCGCAGGACCCGAGTCAACGGCCGGGGATTTATGCGCCTTATCAGCCGCGCTTCGATTGGAACCTGTGGTTCGCGTCGCTGGGCTCGTGGCGCGAGAACATGATCGTACCCAGCACCGAGGAGCGTCTGCTGGCTGGCTCTCCCGATGTGCTGGCGCTGTTTGCCGGAAATCCGTTTCCGCAAGCCCCTCCGCAGCAGCTTCGCGCCGTACTTTGGCAATACTGGTTCACCACGCTGGAGGAGAAGCGCGCCACGGGAATGTGGTGGAAGCGCAAGCTGATCGGGCTGTACGCTCCGGTGCTGGAGCGGCTTCCCGACGGCAAACTTGGCGTTGTGCAATACCCGGAGCCGCTGCCGCCGCGGCAGTAACGCTTAGCCGACGACTGCCACCCGCGTCCTATCCGCCGCCGCTTTTTGGATTAGCGCAAGCAGCAAGCTAAACTACTCTCTATGCCTGCGACGCCACGACGAGCTGCTGTGATCGGCGCAGGCCCCAACGGTCTGGCGGCGGCCATCGTCCTCGCCCAGGCTGGCTTGCAGGTGGATGTATTCGAGGCCGAGGCGCAGTCCGGCGGCGCCGCGCGCACCATGCCGCTTACTCTGCCCGGCTTCCTCCACGACTTCGGTTCCGCAGTGCATCCCATGGCTGCGGGATCGCCGTTCTTCTCTTCGCTGCCTTTGCGCGAACACGGCCTGGAATGGATCCATCCGTCGGCGCCATTGGCGCATCCGCTCGACGACGGTACAGCGGTCATGTTGGAGCGTGATCTTGACGCCGCCGAGGCTGCGCTTGGCGAAGACGGCAAGCAGTGGCGCAGGCTGATGGGTCCGTTTGCCGAGCGCTGGGCGGAACTCGCTCCCGAGGTGCTGCGGCCGGTCCATTTGCTTACCCGGCATCCCTTGCTGCTCGCGCATTTAGGGCTGGTCGGATTTCCGTCGGCAACTGCGATTGCCGAATATTGGTTTCACAACGCGAGGACCAAGGCACTCTTCGCCGGACTAGCGGCACATTCCGTTCTTGCCCTCGACGAGCCGCTGAGTGCCTCCTTTGGGGTAATGCTGGGCGCGGCAGCGCATGCCGTGGGATGGCCCATCCCGCGCGGTGGCGCGCAATCCATCACCAACGCGCTGTGCGGATACCTTGCCAGCCTGGGAGGCACGCTTCATCCGTCCACCCGCATTGAGAGCCTCGCCGCGATGGGTGACTATGCTGTCACGCTCTGCGATGTGACTCCGCGCCAGTTGCTGGGGATGGCGGGCGAGCGGCTGTCTCCGTCATATCGGCGTGAGCTGCAGAAGTACAGCTACGGCCCCGGCGTCTTCAAAGTTGACTACGCCTTGTCGAGTCCGATTCCGTGGAAGGCCGCCGAATGCTTGCGCGCTGCAACCGTGCATCTGGGGGGCACTCTGGAAGAGATTGCCGCGTCCGAGGAAGCCATGCGGCATGGACACCATGCCGAGCGCCCGTTTGTTTTGCTGGCGCAGCCCAGTTTGTTCGACCCTACGCGCGCTCCGCAAGGGAAACACACCGCGTGGACTTATTGCCACGTGCCTAACGGCTCGCAGTTCGACATGCTCGACCGGCTGGAAGCGCAGATCGAGCGTTTCGCGCCGGGATTCGGCGACTGCATTCTGGCGCGGCGGGTGCTCACTCCGGCATCGCTGGAGAGCATGGACGCTAATCTGGTGGGCGGAGACATCGGTGGGGGAGCGATGAACCTTCGGCAGTTCCTGTTTCGTCCTACGCGGCGGCAGTATGCAACTTCCGCCAACGATATCTATCTCTGCTCTTCTTCCACTCCACCGGGCGGCGGAGTGCATGGCATGTGCGGGTACAACGCCGCCCGATTGGCGCTGTCGCGACTGTGACCACATGTGCGCACTGCTCTAGCTTTTGGGAAAGCTATCGAGTCTCGACAAGTCCACCGAGTCCTCGAACTCGATTGCGAAATAATCATGCAGGCATCGGCGCACTTCGTCGTTGCTGCCAAGCGTGCTCTCCTCGCGGCGGTCTCCGGCGGTGATGATCAGCCGCCGGTTGGCCAAGGTGATGCGGCCATCGCGTGTTGCCTTGCTACAAATCCAACCTTTGGTGAAGCCAGACTCCGGTGAAGTCTGATGGAAGGTTGACATCTCCTCGTACTCGCTAAGCTGCCTCGGCACGTCTCGAAAAATGTAAAGCGGCACCTCGCCTTTGTCATCCTGGCGCAGCAACTGCCACTCGGCTTCAAACGGCGACACGAGGTAGCGATGCCCATTCACCTGGTCGGCGCCGCCGGCGCGAAACACGATCGGATCGACAAACGAGTCTCCGAATCCCACATCCACCAGCCAAGGCTCTTCCAAGTCAACCCGTAGCAGCATGTGATCGAACGCGGGGCCGAAGCCGCCATCGTCGCGGCGCACCCGGGCGGAAAGCATTTGGACCCGGAAGCCGAGGGCGATCAGCAGTCCGCAAAACAGCCCATTCAGTTCGTAGCAGAAGCCGCCCCGGCGACGGCGCACAATCTTGTCATACAGCAAAGCAAGGTCAAGCCAGATGGGCGTCTTCAGCGCAATATCGAGATTCTCGAAGGGAACGGTAAACAGATGTTGGCGGTGCAAGCCACGCAACGTAGCGGAAGAGGGCTGGCGCGGGCCGTCATATTCTATGCGGCGCAGATACGACTCGACATCCATCACTACACAGGCAGCTCGCCTTGCAGCCAGCCAGTCTCCTGCAACTTCGGTTCAGCGGTCAGGTCAAGAACAAGGTTCTCCAGGATAAGCCGCTTGCTGGGAGGATTGGAGCGCAAAGCCAGGTCGGCACGCGCCACCCGGCGGATGGCGCTGGTCAGTTCGCGACGCGACTTGTAGCGGCGCGCCTGCCGGATAATGTCTTCCGCAGCGAACGGCGGAATGCGGAAGCCCTGCCACAAAACCTGCCACAAAGCGCGCGAGTCGCGCACATTGCGTTCCAGGATGACCAGCATCTGGCGGAAGGTGCGGGCCAGCATGTAGAGGTGGCCGATGGCGGCCTCGTCGCCGTCGCCGGTGCTCAGGATGGCGTCGAGCACGCCCAGGGCCCGAGCGCGGTCCCGCGCCGAGATGGCGTCGGTCAATTCGTAGAACGACCGGTGCTTGGCGGCGAGCACCAGGGTCTCGACGTCGCCCAGCGTAATCCGTTTCTTGTCGCCGACGAAAAGAATCAGCTTCTCCAGTTCGTTGGCGACCATCATCATGTCGCCGCCCAGAGAGTCCACCAATTCGCGTGCGGCATCGTTGTCCAGCTTCACGTCCTCGGCACTGGCGGTTTCCATCGCCCACTTCACCGCATCGCCTTCGTCCACGCGGGCGAACTCGAGCAGCTTGCAATACTCGCCCAGGGTTTCGCGGATGCGGTCGTAGCGGTCTTTGTCGCTCAGGTCCATACGGCGCACGTCGGTGGGAATGTTGATGTGATCGGCCACGAAGATGAGCAGCGCATCCGGGTTGGGATCTTTGAAGTAATCGTCGATGGCGCCAAATTCGTCATCGTGTTTGCCGCGCCCGTAAAGGTTCTTGACGCCGCGAATGAAGAAAACCTGGAAGGGCGACATCAGCGAGGGAGTGCGCGCCTGATCGAGAATGTGCTGCAGTTCCACCTCGCTCAGGTCCATGTCATAGACGCTGAGTTCGCGCACCTCCGCCGGCACCAGGTGTTGCAGGATGGCGTCGCGGCAGCGCTTGCGGAAAAAAGCCTCGTCGCCGATGAACACATACCCCGGCGCCATTTTGCGCGCTTTCACGTCGGCGACGAAGCGGTCCGAAGCGGCAAAACTGCGCACTTAGTAGGCCTCCAGGATGTCGCTGACCAGCGTTTTGGCAAAACTACTGGCAATGCGGCCCAAGGCCGGCTCCTCTTCCTCCAGAAAACTGGGAGCATCCCGCGAAACCTGGTACTGCTCGCGGTAAACATAATTGGGGTTTTCCCAAAGGACCTTGCCCTTGCTGGTGACCAGCGACACCCTCATCGAGACCGATACCATGCCCGAGGAGATACGCCCGGTGGTAGGGTCGTAAGTCATAGGACTTATGGTGGCAGCGGTGACCGTGCCGTTCAGGGTGGCGTCGGCGGCGCCATCCGCATTGGTGGTCACGATGCGGTAATGGGTCCGGTCGTGGAATTCGCGGATGACGTCTTCCGTAATGGTTTGTTCAATGCGGTAGATTGAGGTCGCATTAATGAAGGTCGGCACATACAGGGTGCGAAGGTCGGTGGGCAAGCGGACCGCCTGGCCGCCCGTGTGGTAACCGCAACCGCCGGTGGCCAGCAGCAGCACCGCTATGCCTGCAAGTATGGTCCGGCGCGCGATTTGCGATGTGGTCACTGAACGGTCCCTCGCGGACGGGCGGCGATCATGCTCTCGGCGCATTCCACCGCAGTCAGGGCGGCAATCCGCAGATTGTCCGCTGCCGCCCATAGCCAGAAGCCGGCAGGCTGTTGCGCATCGCGACGCGCAAATACCTGAATTTGCTCCTGTCCCGCCGCATTGACGTTGCTCGGCGACTCATCCGCGCTTTGCAGCAGGTCAACGTGCTCGCCGGAAAGCGCTGCCGTCAACTCTTCCGTCTGCACCGCTTGCTCCAACTCAAGATAAAGCGAGAAGGCCTGGCCGTGGAAGACGGGTGCTTGCAGAAGCATCAACGAAGGCACGGCCAACCGCTCGCCCACCAGTTTGTGGAAGTGCTGCTGCATGCGACTCTCCGCTGAATTCAACGACGATACCGTCTTTTCGCCATAACGATCAATCAAATTGAAGGCCACTTGCCCGTCGAACACCGACTTGGGCAACTGCTGGAAGGAGAGCAGGTTCACGGTCTGCTCGTGCAATTCGTCCATGCCACGCTTGCCATACTCGGAAGCGGGCTGGAAGATGGTAGCGACGGCGCGCGCGATTTTGCCCACTTTCTGCGCGCGCAGCAGCAACAGCGCCAGCACCACGGCGGCGGGATGAGCAATGGTCACCGGCACTGGGGTAAAGTCCACGCGCGGACTCAGGCCCAGCTCGCGCTCCACCCAGGGCGCGCGCAGCAAGACATCCTTCTCGTTCTCCAGTCCGTACGACAGGTCGATGATGTCGCTGCCCGCCTTGCGCACCATCGGCCAGGTGTTGCGGGTGAAGGTTTCATCCCCCGCGAAGAAGGTGAAGTCCACGTTCTCCAGGTGCTCCGGAAGGACGCTCTGGATGAAGGTGGGTTCCTCGCCCACTGCCTCGAGTTGGCCGAGCGACTCATCGTCATCGAGCAGACGAATGTCGGTCGCGGGAAAATTGCGGTCGCTGAGGACGTCCTTCAACTCCCGACCCTTCAGAGTGCCGGCGCCTACAATGGCTACGCGAAACATAGCGCCTCAATGTCGTCCGCCGGGCAAAACACCAGCGGTGCGGTTTGGCTCATTTTCATCAAGCGTGCCAGGCCTCGTCTTGTGGTGGAGGAGGCGGCGCGGTGGGCCGCCGGAATACGAACGAAAGCCGAGCCAGCACCCCGGAGAGAATATAGACCAGCGCCAGCAGGAAGAGTACATATTGCGAAGAAAACAAGATTAGCGCCATGACCAGCCCGATCACGATCATCCAGCGAAAATTCTGCGGCTGGCGGAGATTAATGCCTTTCAAGCTCAAGAACCGCCAGGTGCTCACCATGAGGAAGGCCAGCGCAAACACGAAGACGCCCCATCCGATGGAGAGCCACCAGTATTGCAGCGGATTCCCTTGCACCAGATGGACGACGGCCGCGACTGCTCCTGCGCCAGCCGGAATGGGCATTCCCACGAAATACTTGCGTCCCGGGCGGCCGGGATTCGAGGGCTGGGGATTCACCTGGATGTTGAACCGGGCCAGGCGGGACGCGCCAGCCAGCAGAAACACAAAGGTCGCAATGGCTCCCAACTGAATCACGCGGTTGCGAATGTCGGGGTCGCCGGCCAGCGGCAGCATACGGAATCCCCACATCCACGCCAGGACCGCTGGCGCAACCCCGAATGCGATCACGTCGGCCATGGAGTCCAGTTCCCGGCCAAAAGCGCTGGTGGTGTTGGTCAGCCGGGCTATGCCGCCGTCGAAAAAATCGAACACAATGGCGAAGCCGATGGCCTTGGCGGCGTGATCGAAGTGCCATGGATCGGACGCCGTCCCCTGGATGGCTTGCGAGATGGCGTAATAGCCAGCTGCTATGTTGCCCGCTGTGAACACGGAAGGAAGGATGTACAATCCCTTGCGCATTCGGCGTGGCCCAAGGTAATCGCCTCTCGGTAGCATCGGCTCCTCGCTCATCGCACCTCCGCCACACTCTGATAGGAAGGCTGGACCGCGCGACGCTGGGCTACGGCCAGCACACTGGAACCGCCCTTCACGTGGTCGCCCACGCGCACTTGCATCTCAGCTTCAGCCGCGAAGATCACATCGGTGCGCGAGCCGAACTTGATCAGCCCCACCCGCTCGCCGCGCGCCACCTGATCGCCGATCTTCTTGGTGAACACAATGCGGCGCGCCAGCAGCCCGGCAATCTGCTTAAACACCACTCTACCCGCATCGCCCTGGACGGTGACGACGTTCTGCTCGTTCTCTTCGGCTGAAATGGCTCCCATGGCGTTGCCGAACTTTCCCTTGCGGTACTTCACCTCGGTGATGACCCCAGCGACCGGGGAGCGATTGACATGCACGTTGAATACATTCAGGAAAATGCTGATCCGGGTGCGTGGCTCGCCATTTTCCGCGAAGGTGGAAATCTCCGTTACCTTGCCGTCAGCGGGAGACACGATGGCGCCTTCTGCCACCGGAATCGGACGCTCGGGATCGCGAAAGAACCACAGGAAAAATGCGGCCAGCAGCAACGGAATGACCGCCAAAGCGGGCAGGGTCAACCATCCCACCAGCACCGCCACCGCGATAAAAGCCAGTCCGTAATAGATGCCGTCGCGAACCATGGGTCCTTTAGATTATAGAGCCTGGGCGTATATCGCGTGGTGTGCTGTGAAATACACAGTAGGGAAATCGAAGGACTTGGAGGTACAGCGAAACCTCAAGCAGGAGGTATAGCTAGAGCGGGGCGACAAAGAATCCGGTCTTTACCGCCGCAAGAAAAGGCTTGATGCTGACTAAACGACCAAGTGGCCGGTCCGGAACTTCTGTTCCAAACTCTCCATCTGGTCTTTCAGGCGGAGCTTCAGCTTCTTGAGTCGCACTTCCTCGAGCTTTTCGTCTTCAGAAAGATATTTTTTCTGGATCAGATTATCGAGGCGCTGCGAATATTGCGAGTGCTCATCCGCCAGGCGGCGGAATTCATCGTTACTGGCAAGAAGCTGATCGCGTACCTGAGTTGCCATTCAGTGAACCTCCGGAGAGATGCAAAATGCAAACGCTAGCATAGGACCTATTCTGCTTCAAGACCAAATTGTCGCAGATTTGTAATATAAAAACACAATAACAGTGCGTCTTCTTCGGGCTCTCGGTAATAATTACTCCGCCGCCCCTGCTGGCTAAACCCAAGCTTTTCATAGAGTCGGCGGGCCGCCAGGTTCGATTCCCGCACTTCCAATAGCACGGAAGTGGCTCCTTCGGACTGGGCTAGCAACAGCAGCTCCCGAATTATTTTGATGCCCACCCCGCGATTGCGTTTTTCCGGGGCGACAACCAGATTTTCAATCTCCCATTCGGCGGTTGCGCAACGCGCGATGACGAAGCCGATCACGCAGCCAGCGTCTTCCTCGGAGGTTGCGACCAGCGCGATTCGCGGTGGAGCTTCCGCGGCAAACAACGCGTCATATTCGCGCTCTGCCCAGTGTGCCGCGGTTTCGGCCTGCTGCTCGAGCGCGCGGATGGAAGGCACATCGCCAGGAGTGGCCGGACGGATCAGCACGGCGTCTTCTTCGCCGCCGAGAATATCTCCGCGTCGGACCGGCGGATGTAATTGACATCGATGGTGACGGGGTCGGCGGTTTCTCCCGACAGCAATTTGCGAATGCCGATGCGTCCAATCTCGCCGGCATTGACCGGCGCGACCAAAATGACGTTGCGGTTCGCGGCTTGCAACGCTTCGGCAACTTTCTCGTCCACGGTGAGAAGATCACCGCTGCCAGCCTGCGGTTGCGCGGCAAATTCGTCCAGTTTTGCAATGTATTCGCGAACCAGAGTTGCGCGGCCGGACTCAAGCTGGTATTCGCCGACGTAGATCTCACCTCGGCCGGCGTCCAACACGGCGATCGCGCTTTCGCCCGCTTGTCCATGCGTGAGCACCATGGCCTCCAGCATAGAGACCGTCGCCAGCGGCTTGCGCAGTACTTCGCAAAGTCCCTTCACTGTGGACAGACCAACCCGCAACCCGGTAAACGAGCCGGGACCGGAGACGACGACAAAGCCATCGACCTCCGTCTTGCTGAGATTGTTCTGCTGGAGCGTTTCCGCGATTCGCGGCAGCAATTCCGCCGAGTAGGTGCCCCCCTCGAGCGAAGTCAGTTGCAGAACTTCGAAACTGTCGCTGTCACCGCGGCAAAGCGCGATGCTTCCCTTGCGGCCCGAGGTATCGACCGAGACGATCAGCATTTCAGACGCCCACAGGAGCGTCTTCCACCAGTTCCAGCAGCACGCCTCCCGCGCTGGAAGGGTGAACGAAAATGTAGAGATGTCCGCCCGCGCCAATCTTGATCTCGTCCGAGACCAGGCGCGTTCCCGAAGATTTCAGCCGCTCGACCGTGCCCGCCAGATCGCTGATGTGCAGCGCGACATGGTGCAGTCCCTCGCCGCGTTTGGCGAGAAACTTCCCGATGGGCGAGTCCGGCGATGTCGGCTCCAGCAATTCCAGGCGGCTTTCGCCGATCGGCACCATGGCCAGCCGCACCTTCTCCGCTTCCACCGTCTCTTCCGGCATCACTTCGAGGCCGAGCTTTTCGTAGAACTTCCTGGCCTCCGCCAGCGACCTCACCGCAATGCCGAGATGGTCAATCTGATTCATTCTGGCTTCCCTAAATTGTCGATGATCTTCTCCACCAGAGAATACGGGTCGCGCTTATGTTCGGCAACTTCGGCGGCATAGCGGGTGGCCTCGCCTTCGCTGAGGTAATACGCCAGCACCCGCTGAAAAAGCGCGTCACGCAACATCTCGGCGATGCGCTCGCGCCAGTTGTCGATGCGGCGGGCGCGGGCGCGGCCGTCCTGCTCCAGATAAGCACGATACTTTTCAATTGCCGCCAGCAATTCGGTTGTGCCAGCCCCACTGCTGGCCACGGTCTTCACGATGGGAGGCGTCCAATTGTCTTTGCGCACGGCCAGCGTCTGCATGGCGCGAATCTCGCGCTCCACCCGCTCGGCGCCATCGCGGTCCGCCTTGTTGATGACGAAGATGTCGGCGATCTCCATGATGCCGGCCTTGATGGTCTGCACATCGTCGCCCATGCCCGGCACCAGCACGACGACGGTCACATCCGCCAGGCGCACGATGTCCACCTCGTCCTGGCCGACGCCGACGGTCTCGATCACGACAATATCGCGGCCGCTGGCGTCGAGCACCGTCGCGACATCGGCGGTGGTGCTGGCCAATCCGCCCAGCGAGCCGCGCGTGGCCATGCTGCGGATGTAAATTCCGGGGTCGGCAAAATGCGATTGCATGCGAATGCGATCGCCCAGAATTGCGCCGCCACTGAACGGGCTGGTGGGATCGACAGCGACGATGCCAATCGTCTTTCCTTGCTTGCGGTAGGCGTGCGCCACCTGGTCCACCAGCGTGCTCTTGCCCGCGCCCGGAGAGCCCGTCATGCCCAGCAGTACGGCCTTGCCGCTATAGGGAAACAGCGCCTTCAGCAGCTCGGTGGATTGCGCGCCGTGATCTTCGACGATGGAGATGCCACGCGCCAAGGCACGCGGCTCCCCTGCGCGAATTCGCCGGACAAGTTCCTGGATGTGGCTGTTCGAGGTCAAGAGTCGGGTACCAATAGACAAGATTACCAGCAGGCGGAGGAGTCAGGGTCTCCTATTCTTCGCGGCACGCAAGACCTGATTGCAAAAGCAGAAGTTAATCACTGGGCGCTACACACGTGAAACTCGCGGCATCTTCACTGCCTCCTGGGCCGCCCGTATATTGCGCAAACTGCGGATAAGGACACAAGGGGCGGGTTCTGCCAGCAGGCAGGGCCGTGCTGTTCGGTGACGTGCCAGCAATCATGGAATCGGGGGCCGTGCCTTTTTCTACCCAGTTGACGATTGCAGTAAGGGGATCGAAGCTGTCGAGCGCATAACTCCCATGCTCGCAGTGGTTCATCCCGGGAATCAGGAACAGTCTGGCAAAGCTCCCCGTGTCGTTCCCATACTTGGATGTCAGATTTTCATAGTACTTCACAGTGTCGTACATCGAGAACACAGGGTCGCTCTCACCGTGATAGAAGATTATCTTTCCATGATTGGCCCTGAATGTATCCAGGTTCGTCGAGGTTGCTTCCATATAGGTCGTTGCCGACTGTGTAAAAGTAGGGTCCGTGGCATTTATCTCGCTATTGAAATCGTCCATTGGCGTGGTGAACATATTCAAGGAAGGATTTGGTGGCGTCGAGAAGAGATACATCGCTGATTGCGCACCCTGGGTATCGTTGGCGGCATAGTTTATGGTGACAACATTGTTTGGCGCTGATATGTAACCAACCGTCCACATCCTCCAATAAACGTCGCTGATATCCACGTCGTACGGCCAGTCGGAGTAGAGTGGATTCCCCTGAGAATCCACCGGTCCCGCGAACACTTTCTGAATCGCCGAAATCTGCTCAGGAAGCAGGCAGGTCGGGGTTTTCGTTCCCGGGCACTGAAGCGCGCTGAGGCTGGCCGGGTCGAATGTTTTCTTGCAGGCCGCCATGTTGAAAATCATATTGTCCTGTAGTCCATCGAGGGTGTCACACGCCTGAAGCACGAGTTGCCCTACAAGCGCCAAGTCCGATTCGCTTGCGCCGGGGATAAGAACAGGATTTCCATTGGGGTCCAATGTGGTTCCCACAGCCACGGCTGCCTTGGCAAATTGTTGTGTATCCCATGCCTCAGCAATCGCGGCGTGGGGAAGCCGAAAGCCGGGATCGCCAGCCACGATTCCGTCGAACATATTGCCCCACCGCTGGCTGGCCACCATAGCCTCCCGCCCTCCGTTGGAACACCCGATATAGTACGAGTGGACGGGGCTAGTGCCGAAATACGACTTCACGATGGACTTCGCGATAGGGGTCAAGGTCCCGGTCTGCTGATAGCCGTAGTCGTATCTAGCCTGGGGGTCATATCCAAACCCATCATTTTGATCAATGTTCGTAGTGGCGGTATGGCCTGAATTCTGAGTTATAACTGCGAACCCGCGATAGAGTGCCGGCAAAAAGGCAGTGCCCCCGCCCAGGCTCTGACCAACCGCCTCCCCTACCACACCGTCGTTCCCACTGCCTCCCGTGAAAAAGAAGTCACCATTCCAAGTCGTAGGCATCCTCAATTCAAACTGAATGGCATAAATTGGATTTCCTGTTCCTGCGGTCAGATTGCCAAACTGATCCATCGGAGGCGCAGGAACTCCAATCCGGGTGTCCACGGTTCCCTGAATCAGGCAATTCTCAGGCATATCGGGCAAATTTGGATAAGTAGTGGAAGGTGTAGAGTTGGCCGGCACGAATTCTGCTTTGGTGATCTGAGTATTGGGAAGACTAAGCCGGGCAACGCTAGCACAACTGACCGCCGGGTCTGTTCGAACAGTGTCGGGACCACCGCAGCCGCTACTGCAGATAACCATCCAAATGGCCATTAGAGTAACGATAACGCCAGTCATTCTCGCCTCTGTTGAGCATCTACTTATCTGCATGTCCGTTCCTTCCGATTTGAGTGGCCCTCAGAATTGCGGAGGCGTAACCAGCAGCGTGGTGTTGATGCCTTCGCACAGGGTGTTGTTCACGTTCAAGTTGCCGTGGGCGTCAAGGGTGACCGTCCAGATGGTGTCATAGTCGTTGTCCGGCCACTCGTCGGAAGGTGGAGCCTGTTGAGCGGCGTTATAGCTCGTGAGCAGCTTCAAGATTGTCGGCTGTATAAATTGGAAAGACCACGCCAGCAGCACCCTCTGATTGGAAAAGTGGCCGCCGTTGACGAAGAAGAAGAAAGTACTGGTCTCCTGGTCGACGGTGCTATCGGAGAGGTCGAAGCTGGTGACCACATTGTAGGGCAAGTTGTTGGCGATGGCGTACGGTACAGCGGTCAACGGGGGCGCAACCGTCGACCAGTTGTGGTCTTGCGAGAACCTGACGGAACCGTCGCTCGAATATAAGACCGAACCTGGGCCGAATTGAGAAGGGTCGTTCGAATATACCTGGTCAACATTAACTTTGCCGAGCAGGGCGTTGGGAAGATCCAGGGCGCGCCATTGACCGGCGCCGACATAGTTGTTGTCGTCCCAGTAGAGCTGCGGATGCGCGTCGGCGTGGCGGATGATGTAGAGGGTTTCGTTGGTGTTGATGCCCGCCGGAATGACAGCGCCATTCTGACCGCCAGTCACGGTGATGCTGAAAGGCGTCTGCGCCGTGCAGGCAGCGCTGGCCAGTGGTGGCGACAACACCGGGTACGTGGCAGGCGGGGTAATGTGGCTGTCGTAGGTGACCAGGCTGGCGCTTCCCGACGGCGTGATCGAAATCGCGTAGATAAAGTTGGGACTGATATAGCCCGCCGGAAGAGTGAGGTTATAACCTTCGAGCTTATTGATATTTGCCAGTAGGCTGTTGATGGTCTCCCATGGCGCCGAGAAGACGTAGAAGCCCGTGGCGTCTGGCTTGACAATGCCGGTTACCAGGGCCTCGTTGTCGCCTTCCCGGTCGTTGAAATCGAGCCCCTGGCAATTCGGGCAGAATGGCGACGGGACAGGAAATCCGCTGGGTATCGACGCTGGCGAATAGGACGCATTGAGCGGGAAGCTGTGGTTGGCACGTGGCGTGAAGCCCTTCTGGTCACTGGACATAGTGACCTGGTTCAGCATGGCGAACTGCTGAATGGTCTCAAGGGCCACCATGTCGGGGTAATGGTTTGCCGTTTGCAGATGGGTTGTGGGTTCGAGTACGTAGATGCCGGTTACATTGTTCGTCCCCAGTACCGTCTGTTGCAGGAACGTGGCCATGAGCAGCGACCGCTGTAAGCCCTGATTGGTGAGGTTTGCCGTGCTTGGGTTGACATCGCCGGAAGCTTGGTAAGGCAAATCCTCACTTACCACGAAGATCAGGTTGAGGTTGTTGGCGCTCAGCGAAGCGGGAGTTGGCGGCTCTGATGACTTGGGGCTGAAAGAGCTGCCGCAGCCTGCCAGCAGTGTCATGGCCAAGGCCAGGAACGGCAGCCATACAACGGTAGGCTTATTCATTGTGAGTCCTTCTTACAACTTTCGGCAAACTCCATAATCCGCGTTTAGTCACTGCGCCGACACACGTTCAGAATTGAGGAGGCGTTATCGGCAGCGTCCCGGAATCGATGCCTTCGCACATCCCGTTGTTCACCGTCACGTTGCCCACGGCGTCGAGCTTCACCGTCCAGATGGTGTCATAGTCGGTGTCCGGCCATTTGGGCGCCAATTGTTGGGGGTTGGCGTGATAGCTCGTGAGCAGCGCATTGACGGTCGGTGGGATGTGATCGTGCTCCCAGCCCACCAGTATCGTTTGGTTAGAGAACGTGCCCCCGGTAAAGAAAAAAGCACTAGCGAAAGTGGATAACGGTTGTTTGGGTGGATTCTGGGAGAAAACGGGGACGCTGGCGGCCAGATTCAAGGGTAAGTTGTTGGCGATGGCGTACGGTTCCACGGTCAACGAAGGCCTGACATACGACGATGCGACACTACCGTCGCCGCCCGGGTTGCCGACCGCGGGATCGATGGAGTAAACCTGCGTAGGCTGGATTTTGCCGCGTAATGCGTTGGGAAGGTCCAGGGCGCGCCACTGCCCCGCGCCAATATAATTGCCGTCGTCCCACCAGCTAGTGGGATGCGCCTCCGCGTGCCGGACAAAGTAAACCGTTTCGTTGGTGTTGGTCCCCGCCGGGATTACGGCGCCATCCTGACCGCCGGTCACGGCTCTGCTGAAAAATGTCTGCGTCTGCGGCGTGTTGCAGGCGGTGCCGACCAGCGGCGGCGGGGGCAGCACAGGGTAGGTGGAAGGCGGGGTCAGGTAGTTGTTGTAGGTAACCAGGCTGGCGCTTCCCGACGGCGCGATCGAAATCGCATAGATATAGTTGGGACTGATGTAGCTTGCGGGAAGGGTCAGGTTGTAACCTTCGCGCTGGTTGAGGTTCGCCATTACGGCGCTCACGGTCTCCCATGGCGCGGAGAAAACATAAAACCCCGGCGCGTTTGCCTTGACGATACCGCTAACCAGAACTTCGTTGTCGCTGTCCTGGTCGCGGAAATCGAGACCCTGGCAAGCCGCGCAGAGGTACGCCGGCGGCGCAACGTCGGGCGGTAATGCGGCCTCTAACGAATACGACGCGAAGATAGGATAACTGTTTGCGGTAACCGGCCCGCTGCCCTGATACGACGCGCTGGTCTGATTCAGCATGGCGAACTGCTGAATCGTCTCCAGCGGGACAATGTCGGGATACTTGCCTGCGGTTTGCAGATGGGTCATCGGTTCGAGCGCGTAGATGCCGGTTACGTTCTGCATTCCCAGTACCTGCTGCTGCAGGAACGGGGCCATGAGGAGCGATCGCTGTAAACCCTGATTGGTGAGGTTTGCCGTGCTGGGGTTGACGTCTCCGGAAGCTTGGTAAGCCAAATCTTCGCTGACCACGAAGATCAGGTTGAGGTTGTCGGCGCTCAGCGAAGCGGGAGTTGGCGGCGCTGATGACTTGGGGCTGAAAGAGCTGCCGCAACCTGCCAGCAGCGTCAAGGCGATTAGAGCGACGATTACTCCCGTCATTCTCTTTTTCGTTAAGCATCGATTTAGGCGCATATTATGTGCATATCCCTTCGCTCGATTTGCGACCGCGAGCAGTATGTTGCGGATAGTGTTGCTCTTGAAGTCCGCTGGGCGACCGACTCTTCCTGGATGATCTGATATTCCTGTCTTTCAGGTAGAAGGCGTCTTACTGGTCAATTCATGGCTGATGTCCACGCATACGGTGCTAATGATAGGTAAGCGCTGCCCTGGTGGTCTGTGAGGTCAAGGACGTTTTCGCACTAAAGTAACCACCTGCGGCGGCTGCAAGATAGGAAAAGGGCGGAACAAGCGGGGCCTGGCCCTTGACAACTGCGACAGGCCCTATCGGAAGACGGTCGGCGGACCGCCCGTGGACTTGCCACAAACCCTCACTGTTTGTATGGCTCTGTTGACGCGGCGGAGAAAAGCGGATCTCTCAGTCAGGCTCAGTTGCGGTCGATCGCCAACGCGCTACCGGCCCATTTGAGTCACGGCATTGCGAAGGGGCGCGCTGGAGATCTGCATCACCCCGCTGTACGGCTGATTCATCTCGAGAATGAGGAAGACCGCTCCGGCCATGGAGAGCGAACCAACCAGTAGGGCCGCAATTACAGTTACGTTGAAGCGCGTGAAAAGACCGAAGCCAACGAAGAGGACCGTGAGCCAAAACACAAGCACCATGAGGAAAGGCCAGGAAAGGCCCCCCCCGGACTGTTCGGCCAGAAGGTGGTTAGTCTCCCATAGATTTACAAGCAGCTGCTGCGCCCGGCTCTGGTCGAGCCGCTGGGCATCCGTCTTCGGTGACAGACGCTCAATCCGTTCAAAAAGCTCCTCGCCTTCCTTTTGTGCCTGCAATCGGTCATAGGGCGCTGCTCCGCCACCATCATTCGGCCAAGTGCGCGCGATGTCGGTCAAAACAATTTGGCGAAGCTGGTTTCGTGCTTCCGTCGCATCCGGCCCAAAGCGGGCCAGAATGCGATCGAGTTGTAATACGTGAATACCTTGCTGCTGGACCTCGGCTTTTTGCGTGTCATATGAACTCTTGGCCGAGGAAATGAGTAGGCCGAGGACAAGTGCAGACATGGTCGCAATCAGGCCCATCACTAGTTGGAGGACCGCTCTTGAGTCATTGTCTCGATGGGTCTCGGGTAATCTGACGCGGAGGAAGATACCAACCAAGGCCCCGCCGAAGGTGCATGCGAATACAAGTGCGGCGACCAGGATGGAACTCATGCAGAGCAACCCCAAAATGAAATTGCTGCCTCGCGATGCCCACCTTCCAGCGCCAAGCGGCAGTGGAGGGATTGAAAAGTATTTGGAAGACGAAGCTGGGCGATGCTAGCACAACGGATCGCCGGGTCCGGCCCTTCCTGAACAATCTGATCTGATGCGGTATTACTGTTATTTCAAGTAGAAGTGATCGTAACTACTCAATTCATAGCCGATGTTCACGCATACGATGTTAATGATAGCTGGACCCTGCCTTGGTGGTCTGTGAGGTCAAGGACGTTTTCGCACTAAAGTAACCACTGATGGCGAGGCACAATGAGGCGATTTCGGGCTGGCCTCTCGCCTCCCGTGCGGTGAACTAGCGCCAGCTAGATGCGGTATTCACAAGGGCTGAGGAGGGGTGCCGGGACGGAAATCGAACCCCAAGGGCCGAAGGCCCGGCCGATTTTGAGACTCGCTACTTTGGTAACGTCCGACGGCAAAGGCGCCAGCCTTCTTAGGCCGCAACGGCCTTGGCGATGCGGGCGGCGGGACGCGAACGCTGCTGCTCTTGCCACTGCAGCACGATGTCTGCCAGGACGATGGAGAAGGCCAGACACATCCATACCGCGGTTTCGACCGCCGCAGGCCCCCGATTTTCCAAGCCGGCCACGCCCAGGACCACACGTGCCCCGAGAAAGACCCCAGGTCCCACAGCAAAGCTGCGAGTCATCCATTGGCGGTGCTGCTGGACCTTTCGCTGGAGGATCAACGCGAAGGCGATGCCGGTGGTCAGCATCCACAAGCTGCCATGTGTCGCGGCAATCATGGTGAAAGACAGCGGAACTCCCATGCGGTGTTGAATTACCTGGATATAGATCCCCAGCGAACCGGCAATGAACGCGCCGGCAACGTAAACCCTTCCTGCGACGCGATGCAGTTTCGCATAGCGCTGGCGGAGACGGTCGGAGAACTGCATGGGGGCAAGCACAAACGCGCACGCTCCGGCCACCCCATGCGGCAACAGCCACCATTTGAATGGCTGGTAGTGCTGCCACACCGGGGCGTTCGCATTCACCAGGAAGCTCTCGTTGTGGCCGAGCACATAGGCCACAATCAGCCCCATCAGCAGATACTTCGGTTTAACCCAGGACACGCGTTGGACAGTCAGCGCGGCAGTTGACATGGCACGATCCCAAGTGGAGTTTGAAGTGATTGAGCGCACACTGTACACCAGTTCAGATTCAAATTGAATGGGAACTGCGCTTTCATGCGCGCTGGTACGAGAGTCGGCTGGACGCGCCAAAATCGGGTTCATGCCACTCTGCTCGACACGCCAGCCGGTATGACCTTCCTGCCATTTCCGCCAGCCGGCCAGACACCTGCCTGGAGATTCGATTCTGAGGGTCGTCGAGTTCCGGATAAAACTCGTGAACCTTTCGCCCGCCGACAAGCATCCTTTTCTTCAATACTTGTTAGCCGGGGAGAAACCGTGAAAAAGCTCGCAATCATGGCGCAAGCGGCGCTGCTGCTGTTCGCGATATTGGCCAACTCGGGGTGCAGCAGTACGACGGAGGCGAAACAACCTGCGTCGCAACCCATGCCGGTAAAGACGCAGACCATCAGCCTTGAACCCGTACCCAGGGCGGACGAATACGTGGCCACAGTGAAGTCGCGGCGTTCCGCCAGCATTCAGCCGCAGGTGACGGGTACGCTCACCCGCATCCTGGTCAAGTCGGGCGATCACGTGCGCCCCGGACAGGTGTTGATGACCATCGACCCATTAAAGCAACAGGCGACGGTGGATGAGCAGCGCAGCACCGAGGCACAGAAAAAAGCCATCTACGACTACAACCAGATCGAGTTGGAGCGGCAGCGCGTGCTCTACGAATCCGGAGTCACCAGCAAACAAAGCTATGACCAGGCGGTGCAGGCGTTCGCCAATTCGAAGGCCGACTGGGAAGCCGCCACCGCGGCCAAAGTCACGCAGCAGCGCGAGCTGGCCTACTACAACCTGCAGGCCCCGTTTGCCGGCATCGTCGGTGACATCCCGGTGCACTTGGGGGACTACGTGTCGTCGCAGACCTTGTTGACCACGGTTGACGAGAACCAGGAGTTGGAGGCCTACGTCTATATCCCGACGGAGCGGGCCGGCGACATCCGCATGGATCTCCCTGTGCAAATCGTCAACAGCGCTGGCGAGCTGATCGAAAGTTCCAAGATTTATTTCATTTCGCAGCAGGTGGATAACGCTCTGCAGGGTGTTCTGGTGAAAGCGCCCATCCACACTTCGCTCGACCGGTTCCGCAACGAACAACTGGTGAAGGCGCGCGTGATTTGGAGCACGGCTCCCACGCCGACCGTTCCGGTGCTGGCGGTGACGCGTATCGGCGGGCAGGCATTCGTTTACGTGGCTGCCCAGCAGGGGAACGGACACGTCGCCAAGCAGCGCGCCGTAACTCTGGGCGACACCATCGGCAATAACTACGCCGTGACCGGCGGTCTGACGCCCGGTGACCGGGTCATCGTCTCCGGCACGCAGTTCCTGATCGACGGTGTGCCCATTCAACCAACCAGCTAGGCAACACCATCGGATAGGCAGCAGACTTCGCGTGGCGAGCGGCGCAGGAGAGGAACTTCCCGTTTGGTTGACTTTTTTATTGAAAGGCCAATTTTTGCCACGGTCTGCGCACTCCTCATAATTCTTGCGGGGGCCGTGTGCATTCCTACCCTGCCCATTTCGCTCTATCCCAACCTGGCCCCGCCGCAAGTCAACGTCAGCAGCAATTACGTGGGCGCCAATGCGCAGGTGGTGGAGTCGGCGGTCACCATTCCGCTGGAGCAGCAGATCAATGGCGTCGAGGGCATGCACTATATGACCTCGACCAGCTCCAATGACGGCACCAGCAGCATCAATGTGACCTTCCGCACCGGCTACGACCTGAACATTGCGGCGGTGGACGTACAGAACCGCGTGGCCACCGCGCAGGGCCGCCTTCCCCAGGAGATTAAGAACACCGGCGTCACCATCACCAAAGCGAACCCGAACTTCGTTTTTGCCGCGGGGTTCTATTCGCCCGACAACAGCCTCTCGGACCAGTACATCTCGAACTACCTCGACGTTTACGTCAAGGATGCGTTGAAGCGCATTCCTGGCGTCGGCGACGTGATCATCTTTGGTGAGCGCAAGTACGCCATGCGGATCTGGCTTGACCCCACCAAACTGGCCCAGCGCCAGTTGACGGCCGCCGACGTGGTCGCCGCCTTGCAGGAGCAAAACGTCGAGATTCCGGCCGGACAGTTGGGACGTCCGCCCTCCGATCCCAAGCAAGATTTCCAGGTGACCCTGCGGGTCATAGGACGCCTGTCGGATCCGAGGGAATTCGAGCAGATCATCCTGAAAAACACCCGCAACGGCATCGTTCAGCTGAAAGATGTCGGACGGGCCGAGATTGGCTCCGAGAATTACGACTCGAACCTGATGTACAGCGGGCATGAAGCCATCGGTATCGGTGTGCAGCAGCTTTCGGATGCCAACGCATTGGACGTGGACAAGAAGGCCAAAGCGGCGTTGGCGGAGTTGGCCAAGTCGTTCCCGCCCGGTATCAAGTACGTCGTCGCCTTTGACACGACGACCGTAGTTGGCGACTCGGTGCGGGAAGTAGTGAGGACCCTGGAGGAAGCGATCCTCATCGTGATCGTGGTGATCTTCCTCTTCCTGCTGGACTGGCGCGCGACCATCATTCCGGCGGTCACGATCCCGGTTTCGCTGGTCGGGACCTTCGCCTTCATCAAGATCTTCGATTTCTCCATCAATTCGCTGACGCTGTTTGGCATCACTCTGGCCACAGGATTAGTGGTGGATGACGCGATCGTGGTCATCGAAAATGCGCAGCGCCACATTGACACCGACAAGACCGATCCGCGCACGGCAACCTCGGCGGCCATGAAGGAAGTGTCGGGAGCGGTGGTGGCGACGTCGCTGGTGCTGATCTCGGTATTCGTACCGGTATCGTTCTTCCCGGGCACCACCGGAATTCTCTACAAACAATTCTCCTTGACTATCGCCTTCGCGATCGCGATCTCGCTGTTCAATGCGCTGACGCTGTCGCCCGCGCTGGCGGCCATCCTGTTGCGCGGCGAGGAATACAAGTATTCGGCGTTTGACTGGACACATATCGGTTGGCTCTCCACCGCGTATCGCAAATTTGCGCACGGAGTCGATCGCCTTATACGCGGCCTG
The DNA here is from genome assembly GCA_003152695.1 of Acidobacteriaceae bacterium. GTDB lineage: Bacteria > Acidobacteriota > Terriglobia > Terriglobales > Acidobacteriaceae > Bog-257. Next base: position 2,813 of record PMAT01000072.1, on the reverse strand, counting down.
GCTTCCGGCTACGGGAAAGTCATTACCACAACCTTGAAATTCCGTTACGTGATGGTTGGGCTGTTCTTCGCCGGACTGGCCGCCACCGCCTTCATGTACATTCACGTTCCTACCGGCTTCGTGCCGCAGGAAGATCAGAACTACTTCATCGTGGTGGTCCAGGCGCCGCCGGGAGCGTCGCTCTCCTATACGACGAACATCTCGCGGGAGGCGGAAAAGATCCTGCTTGCCGACCCCGACATATTCGGCACCTTCGCTGTCCCTGGCTTCTCGCTCACGGGCGGCAGTTCGTCGAATTACGGGCTGGTCTTCGCTCCGCTGAAGTCCATCGACCTGCGCAAAGCCAAAGGGCACGCCGCCAGCGACATCGTGGCCCGGGTCGCACCCAAGCTCTTCGCCATACCCGGAGCCATTGTGGCGGCCTTCGAGCCGCCGGCCATTCAAGGCATCGGCGCCTTCGGTGGCTTCCAGTTCCAACTGCAGGACCTGGGCCGCAATACGTTGCAGGACCTGGATGAGGTGGCGCACAAAATTGTTGCCGGCAGCCGCCAGCGCAAGGACCTCGTCGGGCTGTTCACCAGCTTCACCGCCAACGACCCGCAGCAACTGGTGCAAATCGATCGCGCGAAAGCCAAGGCCATGGGAGTGCCGCTCAGCCAGGTCACGCAAGCCCTTGGCGTCTACATGGGATCGCAGTACGTTAACGATTTCGACTTCAACAATCGCTCCTACCGCGTGTACGTGCAGGCCGACCAGCCCTTCCGCATGACCGCGCAGGACCTGCGGCAGTACTACGTTCGTTCCGACGCCAACGGCCTGCTGCCGCTGGGCAACATCGTTGCGCTGAAAGACGCCGCCGGGCCGCAGGTGATCAACCACTTCAACCTGTTCCGCTCCGCCGAAATTGACGGGGGTGCCGCTCCCGGATATAGCTCGGGGCAGGGCCTGGTGGCCATGGCAGAACTGGCCCGGCAGAACATGCTGCAGGGCATGACGTTCAGTTGGTCAGGCCTGGCGCTGGAAGAGGTCGAGGCCGCCGGCAAAGCCATCCTCATCTTCGGCCTCGGTATTCTCGTGGTGTATCTCACGCTCTCGGCGCAGTACGAAAGCTTCGCGCTTCCCTTCATCATCCTGCTGGCGGTGCCGATGGCGGTGCTGGGTGCGCTGTCCTTCATCTCGATGCGCGGGCTGGTGGATGACGTTTACGTGCAGATTGGACTGGTGATGCTGATCGGCCTTTCGGCGAAGAACTCCATTCTGATCGTAGAATTCGCCGAGCAACTGATCGAGCGCGGACGCTCCATCACCGAGGCCGCCATCGAAGCCGCGGAGCTGCGCTTGCGCCCCATCCTGATGACCTCCTTCGCATTCCTGTTGGGCGTGCTGCCCCTGTACTTCGCCACCGGCGCAGGCAAGTTGGGCAGGCATTCGGTAGGGACCGCGATTGTTGGTGGCATGTTGTTCTCCACCGTCCTCAACCTGTTCTTCATCCCGGTACTGTACGTGATTCTCAAGACATTGTTGGTTTCCGTCGCAACGAAAAAGACGGAGCCACTCAATCCGCCATCGGTGGCGTCGTAGCGCCAAGAATTCTATTTGCGTGCGGACAGCAAGATCAGTCGAAGGGTGATGTGGAAAGAACTGTTGAACGCCCGGACGAAGCAAGGTGGACGTATGCAAAATTCGATACTGCCCTCTCGGGCGAGCGGAGAAAGGAAAGAGCGGCGTGAGAAATAGCGTTGACAGAGGGTTTTCGCGAGAGTGCAATATTTGGATTAGGCCCAGGAAGGGACCTTACCCATGAAGCTGCGCCTTGCTTCGCTGTCCCTGCTCACAATTCTGTGTCTTGCCTTGACCGGCTTCGCGCAAACAACAATCTTTAGCGAGGGTCCGATTGATGGCAACGACAATGCGTTCTTTATCACCGGCCCCAACAACCCGAATTTTCTGGGGTCTGTCCAGGACATTTCGAACGGGTTTATTGCGGCAGGTTCCAGTTCGGCCGACACCCTCGAGTTCGGTGAGTGGCTAGCCAGCGGGTTCACGCCGTCGAGTATTGGCTATGAGCTCGGCACCTCGGCGTTCGGCACCGACGTGGGCTCCGGAACCGTTGCGCAAACTACCGGTTTCGGGGGAAACAGCGTGTTCCTCTTCACCAACGGCTACGGCTACGACGTTTACGATGTTACCGTCCAAATTACCTCCGCATGGATGAATGCCGGCAACGAGTACTGGCTCTCCCTGAGTAATGCCGCCGACGCCCAGGGCAATAACTCGACGGAAGCGTGGGACATACCAAACGGCGGTCTCGGCGGTCCTGCGACTTGCAACTTCCGGCAGAGCGGTACCAATTTTGGCGATTGCGGGGTGGGCGGGGAATCCTTCACGCTTACGCTTAGCTCGACCACGAACACCTGGGACGTTCCTGAGCCCAGCAGCATTATGCTGTTTGGTTCTGGCATCCTCGGACTCGCCGGTATATTGCGTCGCAAGCTGAAGCTATAGTCTGGCGGCTGATGCTGCTAAAGATTTGTTGCAGTAAGTATTGAGTGGTGCCGGGAGGGGGAATCGAACCCCCAAGGGCCGAAGCCCGGCGGATTTTGAGACCATACCAAGAGGTCACGGAAAGAGCGCCGTTGCTGGCGCTCTTTTCTTTTGGCTTCAGCTATGCCGAGCGAAGCAACCTCGCATCCACGAGTCGCGGAGAATCACACAAAAATGGTGGCAAATGCCCCGGAGCCCATGTGTGGAAAGAACTATTGAATGCCTAAGGGTGAACGCATACAAATCCGATCACTGCTGTCCGGTTAAAA
>PMAT01000091.1 GCA_003152695.1 Acidobacteriaceae bacterium | reverse complement strand
GTACAAAAGATCGGTCAGGTCAGTCGTCGCCGTCGATCATCACAACGATCTTGCGACGCTAACGGTTGAGGCTGAAGTGGCGGCGAACCCGGTCAAACTTTCCGCCACGCCACCTAAACCCGGCGATGCGGTTTTTGTAATTGGTAATCCCGAGGGTTTAGAAAAGGCAATAAGCCAGGGCATTGTCTCTGGTATCAGGAAGGTCGACGACAAGGAGTTGATTCAAATTACGGCGGCCATCTCGCACGGATCGTCGGGGGGCCCGGTATTCGATGGCAGAGGTGAAGTAATTGGCGTAACGGTAGGGATGCTGGACTCGGGCCAGAATCTGAATTTTGCGATTCCCGTTCGGTTTGTATCTGAGATTCTTGGCAATAAACAACCCGCAACCGGACGAGATTCGGAAGCGGTTATTGGTCGCTTGCAGAAGGCAGCGGACGCACTGGATAATGTCGAGTACTCGGACTCACCCGACTCCGACTATCAAAAAAGCCTAACAGCCTTCAAGACCCTTGCCAGAGTTGCAATCAATGAGAGCGGAAATAATGTTGAAGCACAACTGAAAATCTCGGTACTTTGTTTGTGGACTGACAATGACGCGGCGGTCGAGTCTGCTAGAAGAGCTTCCATTATTAAACCGTCTGTGGAAGCCCATCTTGCGCTTTCAAATGCTCTCCAGCTTCAAAGCTGGTACCTCAATGACGCTGAGAAAGCGAACGTCCTGGCGGAGGCAGAACAAAATGCTCGTTCTGCCGTGACTCTGACGGCGAAGAGCCCAACATACGACACCTTCTATCAGTTGGCGTCGGTGCAAGAAGATCGCAACGAGCTATCAGTATCGGTTCAGAACTTTAAAAAGGCCCTGAGTCTGGCGAACACTAGCAAGCAACGGGCCAATGTATATCGGGCACTCGTTCGCGTATGTACAGCAGAAGGATCAACGCAAGAAACTGAACAGTGGTTTCAAAAGTTGCTCTCGACCGGACTTGACAGTGGCACAGACTGGGACCGCGAGGGGGACAGGCTAGCCAAACAGCGACAATACAAAGCAGCAGCTGACGCATATTCAAGTGCAGCTGCGAAAGGTTACATAAAAGACAGCTGTTACGCCGGAGTCAATTATTTCTTTTCTGGCGCTGATGATGAAACGCTAGCGGCTGCGCGCCTGTGCATCTCGTCCAACACGGGGAAGCCGAACACAGATCGCATCTTGTCCGGTGCTCATCTGTTCATTGCGTTGGTGCTCAACAAACGTGGTGTTTACAGCGAAGCACTGAGTCACGCCAAAGAAGCAACGGTGCTTGATCCGACAGATCCCGGCGAATTTGATGCTGTTGCTCATGCCCTCATTGGTTTGCTGCGTTTCCATGAAGCAACTGAGGCCAGCGAGCAAGCGATTCGGCTTTCAGATGGTGGCGTCGCTGAGTATCATTTCACGCTCGGTTCAGCCTACTTCAAGATGGAGAACTGGCAACTTGCCAGACAGAGCTATGAAAAAGCTGCTGACCTAGATCTGAAAGATCCGGCTTCCGCATATAACGTGGCACTGTGCTTTCAGAAAGAAAGATATTTCCTGGATGCTGCCCATTGGTACGAGGAATATCTTCGACGCAACCCAAATGCTTCTGACAAAGCGGATGTCCTCAATCAAATTCAAATTTTGAGGCGTTAGCGCGGTCTTACATCGCTGCTAGGTCTCAGCAATTTCGACGATGAACCTAAGCGAAATGAGGAATGACAGTGAGACGACTTGCATTCATCGTACTGGTAATGGCCACTGCAGCAGGATTGAGTGGTTGCAATAGCGACAACAAGCCATCTTATGAAGCGCTGCAGACTGAGAACGAAGAGCTTCATGCGAAATTGAGTGCGGCGCTGGAACATGTTGAGGAAGCAGAGAACCATTTGAACGATCTGAAGAGCGAAATCGCCGAAGCCGAAGGCAACGCTTCTGCCTATAGGATTTGTGAGGATGCCGAAGATGCCATTACGAACGCTGACAGTTATGCGGACGAGATTCAGTCAAGCCTTGACGACGCGAAAAACGAATTGGAATGAGAGTTTTCGGAACTGCGCTGGCTTAGTGTGGACACTGCTTGTGGTTGTGTCATGTCTAGCTACGGTTTCTCCTGAAGTTCGCGCGCAGTCAACAGGCTCCGGTTCCAGGCGATCCAACTCACAAATTCTCCGCACTAAAGCAAAGCTATTCCTCAACTACTCTAAGGATTTTATAGATTTTGCCAAGTCGCACAAAAACGAAGGCCTTGAGTATGAGACAACCTTGGATCTTCATCTTATTTCGCAGACGATGTCTGACCGGATGGACTCCGCCTCTACGATTATGCAAATGTACGAGACAGTTCTCTGCAAGGAAGACCGCACATCTTTGGTCCCGATTGTCAAAGATCAGCTTCAGTATTACTCAAAGGAAACTGAAGTGGACATTGAGCAAACCAACATTGATCTTGCATATGTAAAGAGCACGGCGGCTGCTCAACTCGGTCTTCGAATGAAAGACGACTTGCGAGACGTAAAGGAGACGCTGGACTCGATGGAAAGAACTCTGCAGTAGATCGCCTCGCCTAAAAGTACGCGTTTGGTTTTCATTGCCTGACCGGTCGAGTTGACAATTGTTCTCGCCATCGTTCCCCCTCCCACACCGTACCCCCCCGCGCGCTAGCAACGAGAAGAGGGACTATTTCTTCTCAGACGGCGGTGGTGGGGGCGCCTGTTTCTGGGGTGGCGGAGGCATCCGTGGCGGAACGTAGCCTTCCTTCAATGGTCCCCTGCGGGAAGTGTCATTCTTAGGTTTCATTTCCTCTCACTTCTTTGGGGCCGGTTGTGTTGGAGGCGGTGGCGTCGGCTGCTGTGGCGCTTGCTGCTGTGAAGGTGCCCTGGCAGGTGGTGGAGGAGGAACATAACCTTTCTTTACAGTCTCACCTTTGCTCATCGACTGCTCTCCTTGGCTCAGATTACTTAGGGCGAAGACTGACCAGCATAGCAGACCTAGGAACAAGAAGCCGATGCACAGGAAGTTGCACCAGTCGGTGGTGACACTCCAAGGATTAGTCCTATTTTGACTGTCACCGCCCGCTAATGCCCTTTCGCCAGCATTAATTTCAAACATGCAAGCTCGGTGACTGAACAGAAACGACAGTAAACTTGCTAACAGTCCAAATGCAAATGAGATCCATGCTGCCCCCAGCCACTTCAGAGTGTCCGGCGCGGGGGTCGGAGCAATGTCCTTTACGAAAGCGATGGAGAAACCGAACACCGCTGAACCAAAAGTCAGTACAGCTTTGTCGAACGTCCGCGCACTCTCCCTCGCCGCATCAATCAGTAGCCTTCGCTCATCAAGATAGCGTGCGTATTGCTCCTGCGCGACATTGACTGCATCTGCCACGGTAGAAGTTTATCAAGAACCAAAAGTTTGGTTCAAAACTTCGGTAGTTGCCACGCTTTCAGAAGGCTCGCATCATCATTGCGCCGGTCAAGAAGGCCAGGTGCTTTTCGCGTTCGAGTCACCGGCCATCTTTTGCACGATTCCTCGATCCGTGTGCCCCCGCACGGCCCCCATCGCACCGCCGCCCGCTCAGCCAGGAGGTGAACAGCTCACGCGCGCGCCCCCCGGGCCTCCCGCCTTCGGCGGCTGATGTTACTAATTGGTAACTAGAGAGGGCAGTTTTGAGAGCTTCTACCTCCTATCCCGATTACCGTTTGACGGGATAGGAGGTAGAGCGATCTGAAACCGGTCTCCTCTAGTTACCAACTAGTAATATGCGCCGCCGAAGGCGGCAGGCCGGGGGGCCGCGGGCGTGCGGGCTGCGCGTTTCCTTGGCTAGCGAACGCGTGGTGGGGGAATTCTGTGCGTGCAAAGATGCGCGGCCTAGGCGAGCACGTGCGGCCTGCGAAACCGGATCGGAGCACACGCGGACACGATTCCCGCCAAACACTTCTTCCAGATATACTTCGAGGTTAAAACGTTGTGGTAGCCGAGACGAGGAACGCACCGGAGTGGACGCCAACATCAAGCATTACGCCGACACGCTTTACACGCAATCGATGCATAAGTCTGTCGAGCTCTGCACGAAGCAAAGGGGTGAATTCCTCCAGCGCAGGGCGGCACAAAAGCATGCTGCCAACCTCCCCTTCAGCGGCACGGATATGCAAGCGCTCACGAGATTTCATGTGCAGCACATTGAGCGATGTATGGAGGCGAAGCTCGAAAGTTACAGCCAAGCTTACAAAGAAGTTAGTAGAGTTCCGAGTGAAGCCGAACTGAATGAAATTCTCAGGGACATACAAGACACGCAGAAACTCCAAATAAGGCACTCAGCAGAAGCGCTCCAGAGATTCATAATGCCGCGCGGTATAGACGCTGATCTGTCCGAGAGTCTGACGGCAATGTCCGCGCAGGGACACGACCGCGTGTTATTAAGATGGAAGGTATGGCACGGACAAGTTCGGTTGAGAAAGGTGCCCGCGATGGAAAGGAACTTCGAGGACCCATATCCAACTACTCTGAATGATGTACAGGCCGAGATTGATTACTGGGCATCACGACAGCATGAGGGTCAACCTGGATCCGATTTTGATAAGGACGTTCGTAAGAGACTTAAACACCTTAGGCACCTTCATGGTAGATACGTGTACCAAGCCGAGCCTTCAGGAAAGCTGAAAGATTCGGACGACCGTAGGTTTGCACGAATGGCTCTTGAAGAGGCTAAACAGAGCGTAGCGGAGGATTATCGGGTTCACCCGAAGGTCGGAGTAGTCATCGTCAAGGAAGGTGAAGTTCTTAGCACTGCCCATCGTGGCGAGTCTCTCGAAGGCCACGCCGAGTACATCGCGCTGGAAAAGAAATTGACAGATGCTGCTGTCGCCGGAGCCACCGTTTATACGACGTTGGAGCCTTGCACGACTCGCAATCATCCGAAGATTCCTTGCGTTGAGCGACTCATCGAACGAAAGGTAGCACGTGTCGTGATAGGCATGCTCGACCCTAACCCGAGCATCACCGGGCGTGGCCAGCGCAAATTGAGAGACGCTAATATCGTGACGGAGCTGTTCCCGCACGACCTAATGAGCGAAGTGGAGGAACTGAATCGCGAATTCACGCGGACTTTCGGGTCAGCCAGCATATCCGTAGAATCGACTCCGTTAGCGGTCGAGCCTACACCTGCGGAAACACTTCACACGACAGCGGATGTCGGCCTCGAACACGAACGCAAATCCGGAATTGCCAAGGCGCTCGTTCAAGTGCGAGTTCTTCGCATCGTGATTGCATCCCCATCCGATGTCACTCCCGAACGTAACATGGTTCTTATTGTGCTCGAAGAAATTAACAAGTCACTCGCTGTCGATCGTGGCCTGCGCTTGGAAGCGGTTCGATGGGAGACGGACACCTACCCAGGGTTCCACCTGGAGGGACCGCAGAGTCTGATCGATCCGATTCTGCAAATCGAAGACTGCGACGTTGTAGTGGGCATTTTCTGGAAACGTTTCGGTACTCCGACACCAAGCACCGGGTCTGGCACTGCACATGAACTCCGACGCGCTTATGAAGGATGGAAGGCGCGTGGGCAACCACACGTGATGGTCTACTTTAACCAAAAGTCCTACACTCCTCAGTCGAAGGAAGAAACCGATCAGTGGGGGCAGGTACTCGAATTCAGGAAGGCATTCCCAAAGGAGGGTTTGTGGTGGTCTTACAAAGGCAAGGCTGAATTTGAGAAACTCTTGCGAGTGCACCTTACCAATTTCATCCGTTCCAAGTTTCCTCTGACTCACGTGGAGAGCGAGGTAGTTAACCAAAGTTCTGAAGTAGCAGACTACGGAGCTCTGCTGAGAGAGCTTGGCACTGTTGCTATCGACATGCAACCGGACGTGTGGACGTGGACATTTGCTGAGAAGTTTAACGCTCTTGATCGTTATATTGACGGGTCCGCTATCGAAATCCACTCGAACTTTAACCTCGAAGGTGGCTTTCCATTAGGCGAAACCGGATGGGCACCCCACAAGGTTCCCATGCTCGTTTTGGATGGAGATTTTGACACTCGCGAAGTACTTGCAGATGAATCTCTGGCGAGCGCTTTTGAGAGGAGTGAACAAAAGCGGATTAGGGACGGCAAGGCGCCTGTTTTGAATACATACAACGGTCGGAAATACTCTATCGTATCGGTTCCTCCCAATGTGCCTGAACGCGACGATCTCACCCTCGGCCTTCGAAAGACGGACTACTTCTCGGTGATGCGCGCCCTCCCAGGAATCTTGCAGGACCCGCAAAAGCGGTGCGTTTACGGTCATGTCGATCCTTCATTAAACCGTGTTCCCAACAGCTTAGGCCTCCACTTCCTCGCCGTCTTGCAAGATGGCGAGGTACTAGCAATTCACCGGGACAAGAACCTCGACTACGATGCCGGGACGTGGAGCTTCTCAGGGGAAGAGCAATGCTTCCCTAGTGATCTCGCTGTGGAGGAAGATGCACGCACAAAACATTATTTGCTCCGGACCGCAGTCGAGGAGGTTTTCCCGCTTGGCACGTCCGCTGACGATGAACAGTTGCAGCTCCGCATCCAGTTCATTAAGCCTTTTGTGCGTAGCATGCGAATCTGGAGCGTCATCCTGCAGGAGCCCTGTTTGACCTTCAGCATATTCGGCGTCTTTGAGTTCATCCTTTCGCGCAAACGGTACAAAGAACTGTGCGACGATTTGTTGCGAAAAAGATGCGGGAAGATCTCAGGCGAAGGCCGCTACTACACCGTTGCCCTCGCCGACACACTCCGGTTGCTGCAAGGGCAGCCGATCAACGCCAGTCCCCTCTTCGGGGGTGAGCAGGTCTCGGTGTCTCCAGCAAAGCTACATCCCACATCGCGCTATCGCTTATCGCGGTTCTTAGCGGTACTCGCAAGGGGGCGTAACCGACTGTAATAAGGCTGCCCCCTCGCCACCCATCTACTAAGTTGTCAGTCGGTCGGACCGAAGGCCGGGATCGCCGGGCGTGGCGCTCAACCATTGTGGAACGGGGCCGGGTGCAGGGCCGGGGGGCGCGCGGCGTGCGGGGCGCACGCAGAGGGAGCTGCGTGGCCTGCTCGGTCTCCTGGCGAGCGTCATTTGCTTACGAATATATTCAGCTATTCTGCGAAGGCGTCGATAGGCCGAGCAACGCCGCATCCAACTCACACTTATCCGCTCGGAGGCGTCGGCCCTCTGAGGATGATGCGGGCTGGCGAAAGGGGCCTGAATTGTACGACAACGCCCTCTCCTTCTTCGGCGGATAGATATTTTTGCAAAACCTTATCCGGATCTTCGATCAATGTGCGTTCGGAAATGATTGAGCAAGGCCCAATCGATATTTCCGTGTCAAAGATGCGAATGGGCGGGGTAAGCTGCACAAGATCAAACTTAAACGTCTTTTCTGATTTCAGAGCGGCAAGAAACTTATCCTGGTGTTGAGTGCTTTTTGTGAGGGTCACCGAAATATCCGAGAGGTCCATTTGTGCCTCGCCCTTTCGAGCCAATTCCAGGAAGAATGGTACAAACTGGACTCCCTCATCACTAACGACCTCCGGGAAAGGAATACTAACTTGGAACCTGTCGGCAATCTCACAAATTTCATCCAACATAACCTTGAGTCGGCGATTGAGTTCTGGTTGCCGATCAAAATCGGCTTTGGCGCTGAAGAATTGTACTTCTCGTTGAAGATCCCATACCTCGATTGCGCCGGATTCCTTGAGAGCTGCCATCGCACTCATGAACTTGCGTACCAGCCGCACCTCTCTGCCCCGGAAGTGTGTTTCAAAGCTGAACGTGGCTCCCGGTGAAGGCTTACCTTCTGACAAGCGAAGGACTATGGACAAGGCAAAAGGAAGACCCTCGTCCGCAGTGGACAGTTCCACCTCTTTGGTGCCCACCCTTGACCTCCGGAAAGTTAGACATTCATATCGAACTGCAGAGTCGCCAGTGCCGAAGACAACCCTGAAGTTAAACGGTAAATGAACCGGAGGCAAAGGTTGAATTACCACGCGCCGGGAGTGGGGGTCAGGCAGCACTGGCGCAACGAAATCGAAGCTGGATCGAAAATCTGAGACCTGTAGTTCAGCGCTGGTGCCAGTCTCGATAGCCTGTTGCAACTTGCGAATGTCGTCTCCTTTAACTCCAAACCGCACTGTTGGAGGATCGAGCTGTAAAGCCTCTACATCCCTTGCGAATATGTCGATCGTCTTATCACTGTCGGTAATCGACGCCACGAGTCCGGGAGGAAAATTTCTCTTGAATCCAATATCTTGAGGCAAGAAAGTGAGTTGGTAATTGAATCGGGCATCGCGGTCTCTGAGTCTCTGCAGATACTGATGGACATTCTCCAACGTGAGCTTTTCGAGTTCTCTGTCCGAGTATTCTCCAGTTCTCGCGAGTAAGGACCGGAGCTCTAGCGGATCAAGAATTGCCCCGGGGAAAAAGCTGTTTCTAATAACCCTTCTGTGCACAAGCTCTCGCACGATGTCCGACGCTTGAAAGATTCCGATTTCGACGCGACTCACGTGCTCCTGTCTTAATTGCTGAAACCAGGCGTGCCCGTTGGTGTCGAGGTCGACGGGAAGGCAGAGTATCCACCTCGCCGGATGGAAGTGACGGAGAGCGACCTTTAGCGATTTCTTGATTTGAGTCTTTTGCGCGCTCCTCACGCCGTTAGCGAAGAATTTACATTGCCAGATTGTGGGTCGACCGGCCAAATCGCCCTGGAAAATATCGATTCCCTTGTCGCCGCCCGACCCGCTAACATGCTTAATGTCAGCACCGGGATGGCGCTCGGCAATTATCTGAAAACAGAGATCTTCGAAGATCTTGGGATCCAGTTCTCGAAGCCGCTGATAGAGAGCATGCATGTCATTTTGCCGCGATTACGCTATTGAGAATACCTTGAAATGAAGACGACTGGAAGGAAAGCAGACAATCAACATGCCGTTACAGCCAAGAATTGAAACTGTTCACATAAAAAACTTCAGGAGCATCCCTTCCCAAATAGTTCGGGTCAGCAGCCCGACATTCCTGATCGGAGCCAACGGTTCGGGCAAGAGCAATTTTGTTGATGTGTTTGCCTTTCTCGCTGACGCGATGGAGTTGCCCTTGCAAACCGTTTTTGACCGCCGCGGCGGCATTTCCGCAGTGCGTCATCGTACCCCCCTTGAGACTAACAATGCTATCGGAATCGGGATTGAGCTTTCAAACTTAGCAGCCGCAGAAATCGACACAGCTGTCAAGACCGCCCGTTACGCATTCGAGGCCAGGGAGATGGGTGGTCTAGAAATAGAGGTTGTCAGGGAGCAATGCATACTCGACCTAATGAATGGACGTACTGTCTGGTTTGAACGCGAGGGTGGGAGACTTCGGTCGAACCTGGATTGGTTCAATGAATTCAAAGGAAGGTGGCTTTCGTCGTCTTCGTTAGCGATGTCTGTTTTTGGCTCTGTTAGCCCCTTCTCTGCTTTGTACGGGTTGTTACGACGCATGAAAGTTTATTCAATCGACCCTGAGGTCATAAGTGGCTTCCAAGAGGCAGACTCAGGGCTGACACTTCGGTCTGACGGTGGCAACGCCGCAAGCGTGCTGAGCCAGGTTAAGCGCGCATCTCAAGATGACTTCCATCGGATCGGAGAGCTCTTAGCCGCGGTGTCACCCGGAATTGATGAGGTGCGGCCGAGTCGGCATGGCAAGTTTGTTGGATTTGAGTTTGTGCAAAGGTGGGGAGAGAAGAACGAACTTACCTTCGATGCGTTCAGTATGTCGAAAGGCACACTGCGTGCGTTGGGCATCCTGTTGGCGGTCTATCAGAGGACGAAGCCGTTCCTTATCGTGATAGAGGAGCCTGAGGCTTCGTTACACCCTGGAGCTGTGAACACCATCCTTGACGTGTTGCGACACGCGTCTCAAACCATGCAGGTGATTATTACCACGCAAAGCCCCGAGGTTCTCGACAGCGAGTGGCTAACTGACGAGGATATCCGGTTTGTTAGTTGGGGTGAAGGGAAGACCACGGTGTCCGATCTTGCCGAGTCGTCCCGAACTGCGATCAGGAAACACCTTATGGGAATTGGAGAAATGCTTCGCTCGAACGTTTTGGAGCCCGCAAGTCTGTTCTTGACTCTTCGGGAGCCATCATTGTTTCGTGAACTCGAATGATCATCCAGGTTATCGTTGAAGGTTACGGCGAAGTCGAGGCGGTTCCGCAGTTGTTGCGCAGGCTTGTCGCTGAAGCCGGCTATCCAGTCATCAAAATAGCGAGTCCAATTAGAGCTCATCGGGGCGATCTCGTTAGCGAACGGAAGCTTGATCGCATCATACAACTTGCGCGCGTTAAGAATCCCGACGTGATTCTGATTCTCCTCGATGGCGACGATGATTGCCCCGGTGCATTGGCGCAGCGGGTCTGTGGTTGGGCAAGAACATTCGCCAACCCGATTCCATGCGAGGTCGTCGTCGCACAGCGAGAATATGAAGCGTGGTTTCTCGGCGCTATTGAATCTCTTCGTGGAGTCCGCGGTATTGCGGAGGCCGCTGATTCTGAAACCGCCCCTGAAGCACCTCGCGATGCGAAGAGGAAACTAGAGTCAAAGATGCTTGCCGGACGCTCCTATGTCGAGAGAGCCGATCAAGCTGCCCTCACGTCGGCGTTCAATATGCAGATGGCTTACAAATCTTGCCGCTCCTTTCGACGCATGGTGAAAGTGTTTGGAATGTTGGTGGCGGCGGGTGGCACACTCCTGACAGATTGGCCGCCCAGACATTGGTAGACACCTACGATTGTTTTTTGCGAGGTCAACTTGCATCCTCCGAGACACCTACCAGTTGCGCCAGCGCCAGCCAGTGCCGTGGATGCGGAACGCGTCGGCCCGCACGGATCGCGTGTGCGTAAGGGATTGAGACACCGAGCGCTGATGCTATCGCCTTGTCCGGGAGCCCGGTGAGCAGCGGCTGAATCTTGCCGAGATAGGTCTCCTCATTGAGCCAAGTGGGCAGGCTGGAGGGCTGCCAGGCAGATGCCGCCCGCGCATGGCGTCGTCGGGCATTGGCCCGGCGAGCCTGAGCCTCAGGGCCGTGCGAAGTCATTTGTCCTGCAACACGTCCGGCGGCTGCAACCGCTGCAAGGTTTTCTATGGCAACCGGAACGGCACATGAGCGGCAATAGCTCCGTCCAGTTGCAAGGGCTGTTCCGCAAACGACACAGATTCTCTCTGGGCGCGGGACGGGTTCGCTCGATGTGCGGGACGAACTGCCCTTCACTTCACGCCTGCGCCGCTGAGTCAAGCGCGTGGCGGGAGCGGGTTCTCGCTTAGACTTGGCAAGTGTTGACCACAGCGTCCGGGCGATCCACTCGGCGTACGGCGCAACCGCACGGCCCCAGGTCGGAGCAGTCTCAGAGAGCCGCACGGCGAAGGACCCCATCAGGCGGCACGTGCCGTCACGCTGCTCAAAGAACCACTCTCTCTTGAGCGGCTCGCGAGTAATCCACCCAAGCACCCAGGCGTCAATTTCTGGACGGATTGGCTCCATAAGGTCGCAAGCCAAGCTGTCCCGGGTGGGTGTGTCAAGGTGAATGAAGCCGAGACCGGGGTCGAGTCCCAGCGCAGCAGCTGCGAGTCGGGCTTCGGATTCCAGCACTGCATACAGATAGTTCAGGATTGCGTTGACGGGATTGGCGGCGAGCCGCTGCGATCCCGATAACGGTGACTTGCGAGTGTCAAAGGTACGCCAATGATCGGGCACCCGGCGAAGATCGTTCTTGGGGAAGCAAATCGGCAGACCACGCCATAGGGACCAATATTCAGCAGCCCCTTGAGATTCCAGCAAACGGACTGCGTCCATCGTCTCAGCCGTATCCACTTCGGCCCGGAATTGCGCAATCGTCTGAGCAGTGGCCGGATCAAGCAGGATGTCTCTCACGACGCGTTCCTGCCCGGCGAGCTTGCGGCTGATGAGTTCTCGCGCGATTCGCAAAGCCGCTCCGGATTGGTTCGCCAGAGCCTGGGAGCGCCGCAATCGGGCGTCCGATGAACGTACCGGGCCAGTTGTGGCCAGCACGGAGCCGTCGCGTTCAAGCATCAGGAACGCCGCGTCCTGGTCAGAAAGCCAGCGGAGAGCCGCAAGAGAAATCAGTCCATCATTCCCGATCACAACCAACCGCCGCAAGCCATGCCCTACACGCGCAAGCTGAAACTTGCGGCGCTGAGAACCAATGCCGTCTTCGACGAGCAGGTGACCGCGATCAACGCGGACCTGGATGCCGTAGCCAAACAGTGTCAGGACACCGTGTGATGTGGGCTTGAGTGTCTTGTTGAATTCGAGACGTTGAGATACGGTTTGCGTAGCTGTCATGGGAGCTTATCCTCCTGTGATGGTCAGGGCTTGCTGTCTGCTGGTAACAGGCGGCAGGCCCGCTTTGCTTACAACATCAAATTGTCCAGCGGAAACGATTCTGAAATACTTGCGCCGCACTTTGGGCAGCCATGATCTCGGGATTGTCCCTTGTACCCACAAGAACATTCCACATAAAACTCATACCGAATGATGTGGTTAGCGCGCTTTGCTTTGGTTCGTTCCTGCGCACAGATGTCGCGGGAGCGACGAGGGGTAACTTTTCCCCAAGCAGCTAACGAATCTGCCAAGTAGTTAATCCGAGTCTGCCGTCGCTTTGGGAACTTTGTGTCTTTCAGTATTGCGAGAACCAACGAGGCGTGACCTGTGAAATCTCCCCGTTCGATTGGACCAGCACGCTCAATCGCCGCGATCACGTCGTCCTTCGTCTCTGCCTTGGAAAGCGGTGGCCAAACCTGATTCCACGCCGCTTGCAAAATGTCCCGATAGTGATCTGCCCGACCGACCACCTCTGAGGCTGGGATCTTGGAAGGGCGGCCCCGCCCGCGTTTCTGAAGTTCTCTTTTCGCCGCTTCTGGACTTTTCTTGCTTTTCATCATTTGTGCGATGGCTTCTCGGTATCCGATCATAATTATACGTAAAAACATGGAGATATCAAGATAATTCTACGGATAACTATTCGAAGATTATCAAATAAGCACAATTTAATCAATCTGATAACTTGACAGCACGTGGTATAAATGACCTTCAAACAATTATTGCGGTAGTTCGTATAATACGTATAAAGGAAAGAGGTCGAAGCCATGAAGAGGCGGATTCAACGAACCGAGCGGAAAGCGGGCAAGAGGCGCCGGTCCACCTGGCCAGTCAAACGCAAGCAAGTTGCGCCGCGCACTGCCCAAGATTTCTTCGCAAAGTCCGAGGCATTTCAAGACAAGTGGATTCGGATCACGGAGGCCGTATCCAAAATGAGGGCGGAAGGCAAATCGCTCGCTCAAGCATCAGAGGACGCTAAGCTCACGCCACACACCGTACTGAGATGGGGCCGTACTGCTCTGCGGAAAGGCGCGAATGGACGGTATATGGCGAAAGCAAGCGACCGCCTGCTGCGAGTCATGGTTGTTCTAACCCATGGCGGGAAGCAAGAAATCGCAGTGCGGGATTCGCGTCAAGCCAGCCTCATTGCGGAGCATTGGAATGCCGCTGACCGGTATCTCGCAACCGGCGACGCATCCGGAGTCAGACGGCTCAAGGGCAAGTCGATTACGGACGCAACCGGGACAAAACACCGGCTGTTGACGGACCTCGCTGAGTTGGACCGCCAAGGGAATGCGGGTGTCCTGTCGTTCGAATCGATCTATGCGAGGACCGCATGACAAATCTCAAGTTGCCAAAACGCGATCCCGAGGCTGCGTATGCGCGGAAGGTTACAGCCGCGCGGCGCGTCGGTCTCAATGCGAAATGCGCTTGCGGTGAAACGAGACCGGAAGCGCTGATTCCAGGGAGTAAGCCTACGATTTGCGCCGCATGTCAGCGGAAGAAGAAAGGAATGACCATGCAGGATGACCATCACGTCGCAGGTGAGGCGAACAGCCCAGTAACAATGCCGACACCAGTGAACGACCACCGCGCCGAACTAAGTGTGGCCCAAAACGATTGGCCGAAGCGGACGCGTGAGAATCCAGACGGCTCTCCGTTAGTGAAGGCTGCCGGATGCGTTCGGGGCTTCATGGACTACCTTATCTACCTCGTTAAGAAATTCTTGCATTGGATTCCAGAGATGCTTGAGAATCTCGACGCGTTTCTGGTGAAAGCGATTGGTCCGAAATGGTGGATCGGCACTCCGCTGGAGCAATTCGCACCGAAGCGCTAGTCTAATCGGGTGCCACATCGTGAACCGGACTCTTTACCCATTGCTGTTCGCGTCTATCCCGAGGACAAGGATGATGCGGAGAAAAGCTCCGGGGTGCGAAAACCGCAGCCGCGTTCAGACGCGATGTTTGTCTTCGATACGGAAACGAGAACCGATGCCCCGCAGCGGCTGACCTTTGGAAGCTATCGATACATCGAAGCCGGGCAGTGTTTGAGAGAGTTTCTTTTCTACGGCGACGACCTGCCAGACAAAGATCGGCGAGCTCTCGAACGCTACAAAGCTACTCACACGGCGGAAACGGGGGAGGAAGGCGTTCGGAATTTGGATTTGCTGACCCGCGAGCAGTTGGTCGCCAGAGTGTACCTCAACGCTTACAAAGCACGCTGCCTTCTGATTGCATTCAATTTTCCTTTCGACATATCGCGGATTGCATACGATTTTAAGGAAGCGCGACGCCGCTTTGCAGGAGGCTTTTCGCTAGGTCTTTGGTCGTATATCGACAAAAGCGGTCACGAACGTGAGGACCGCTACCGCCCTTGGATTTCCATCAAGCACATTGACAGCAAGCGGGCCCTCAAAGGCTTTACCGGGCGCAAAGAAACCGACAAGGAGGATCGGATTCCGGAAGGGTCGCTCTCTGGAAAACCGAAGAAGGATTATGTCTTCCACGGTCATTTTCTGGACTTGCGAACGCTGGCATTTGCGCTAACCGACAGAGGCTACTCTTTGGAACAGGCATGCGAAGCGTTCGGCGTGGAGCATGGAAAACAGCGCGTCACACGCCACGGCATCGTCACCAAGAAATACATCGACTATAACCGGCGCGACGTGCTGGCAACGTGGGAGCTGGCCGAGAAGCTCCTTGAGGAGTACGACAAGCATCCCATCGATCTCCAGGTCACGAAGGCATATTCCCCGGCTTCTATCGGCAAAGCCTACCTGCGGGCGATGGGAATCAAACCAATTCTGGAGCGGCAGCCGGACTTTCCCAAAGAATATCTCGGGTATGCACAGTCAGCGTTTTTCGGCGGACGGACCGGCGCCCACATTCGAAAAGTCGCCGTCCCGGTTGTCTACACCGATTTTCTTTCCATGTACCCCACGGTCAACAGCCTTATGGACCTGTGGCGCTTTGTGACAGCTTGCGAAATCAAGATTGTCGATCACTGCCAACATGAAATCGAAACGTTTCTTCACCAATTAGCCGCCAATCCTCACGATCTCTTCAAGCCAGCGACGTGGAAACACTTGACGGCGTTTGTCCGGATTATCCCGGACGGCGATGTTTTGCCGAGTCGTGCAAAGTACAGCGCGGAAAGCAACGACTGGCAAGTGGCTGTCAATCATCTCTACGCAAAGGACGACAATCCCGACGATGCGCTATGGTTTTCGCTTCCGGATGTCGCTGCCTCGGTGCTCCTGACCGGCAAGGTTCCGAAGATCGTGGATGCGTTTCGCATCGAGCCGCACGGAACTTTACGCGGACTGAGGCCAACCAAGCTGCGTGGCGAAATATACGTTAATCCGAAAACACAAGATTTCTTCAAGGTTGTCATCGAACAGCGCAAACGCCTGGCGTCGCGCACCGACATCTCCAAAGTCGAAAAAGAACGACTCGATAAGGCGATCAAGGTCCTGGCCAACGCCACCAGCTACGGGATCTATGCGGAGATGCATCGGCAGGAGTCCGACCAAAAGGTCGCGGTTACCTGTCATGGCATCGATGAAGAAGCATACCGGTGTCGCGTTGCGCATCCCGACGTGCCCGGCGAATACTGCTTCCCACCGCTCGCGTCTCTAATCACGGGTGCGGCGCGCCTCATGCTGTCTCTGCTGGAGCATTCCGTCCGCGAGTTGGGCGGCACGTACGCGATGGAGGACACCGATTCTATGGCGATTGTCGCCACTCCGCACGGAGGCGTGATCCCGTGTGCCGCAGGCCGGGCGGGCAAGCAGCGCGACATGATTAAAGCATTGTCGTGGGAGGATGTTGACAAGATATCAAGTCGCTTCGCCGATCTGAATCCCTATGATCGCCATGCTGTGCAGGGTTCAATCCTTAAGATCGAGGATGACAACTTCGACCCGAGAACCAAGAAACAGCGGCAACTCCACTGTCTGGCAATCTCTGCCAAGCGGTATGGGCTATTTCTGCAGGATGAGAACGGCATCCCCGTTCTGCTCCGAAAGGATGTGAACAACAAAGACGACCGCTGGTCTGAGCACGGCCTTGGGCATCTCTTGAATCCGACCGATCCGGAAAGCCAAGATCGCGAATGGATCGCGCAAGTCTGGCACGGCATCATGCGCAGAGCGCTAGATTTGCAGACACAAACTCCGGATTTCGAACATCTCCCCGCTGTTGGACGTGTCACCGTCAGCAGCCCTGCCGTCATGCGACCGCTGGCAAGCCTGAATGAGGGTAAGCGGTACTGCGACCAAATCAAACCATTCAATTTCCTGCTAACGTGCCACGTGAAGCCGTTCGGCCACCCCGTCGGCACCGATCCGGAGCGCTTTCACCTGATCGCTCCGTACCAATCAGACCCCAGACAATGGCTCAAGCGGGATTGGATTGACCAATACTCAGGGAACCGTTATCGGATCACTACAACTGGTTCAAATAGCTCACGACAGAGTGCGCGCGTGAAAACGTACGGCGATGTTCTGATCGAGTACGAGCATCATCCCGAAGCAAAGTGTGCCGATGCGGGCGGAAGCGCCTGTAACAAGCAAACCGTTGGCCTGCTCCAACGGCGTCACGTTCGCATCGACGAAGTCAAATATATCGGCAAGGAATCCAACAGCCTCGAAGAAGTTGAATCCGGTCTCAATCAAGCAGAGGAGAACCTCTACACATACTTTCCCGATCCACGACGGGACGAGTGGGAAACGAAGATACGGCCTGCCTTGAAGAAAGTACCGCTGCAACTTCTTGTAAGACTCAGCGGCATGTACCGCAGCACGCTCATCGAGATACGAGCCGGGCGCAGCAGACCGCATCCCAAGAATCAGGAACTGCTGGCGGCAATCGCCCGGGCCGCAGGTATGTCCGAGCGCGAACCTTCGCAAGATTAAGACTGGGTCTTACGACGGGATTAGCGCCTTCGTCAGACTATTTTCAGCGCGTTTGGCGCAGCTATGCGCTCTTCGCGGGACAAGATCTGAAGTTCTTTTACCCCGGCTTCCTGCTCTCGGTTGTGACATCCATCACTGACTTCTCGGAACCTTGAGTTGATCGTATGTGTTTGAAGCAATAGCCACCTTCTGTGGTTTTGTAAACAGCAGCGGATATCGGGAGACGCGATGCCCAAAGTGGATATCAATACCCTCAAGCAGGAACTTCGGGAAGTCCAGGACTCACATCCTACGTGGACCCTTGATAATGCATTCGTTCACTGGTTTCTTCGAGCTTTCTTAGTTGCCGATGACGAGATTGCAGCTCGCGCAGTTACGGGCGTGAGCCATGACAAGGGTGTCGATGCTGTCTTGATTGATGACGAGACAAATAAAGTCTTCATGCTCCAAGGCAAGTGTCATTTAGGTGCAAAGCCACCACACGAAAATCGCGCTGATGTCCTGGGGTTTGCGAGGCTCGCCTGCATTATCCGTGGCTCACACACCGAGTACGCCGCGTACCGCAAGGACATTGACCCAATCGTGGGCGAGCGGTTAGATAAGGCGAGAAAACGACTGGCCGGTAAGGGTTACACGCTTCAACTCTATTACGTAAGTACTGGTCTTTGCAGCTCACCACTGAAAGACGAAGCGGAGTCGGTAGTCGTCCAGGCTAACGGTTGGACAGATATCAGCGTTCTGGACCGAAAGGAGGTACTGACGTTATTAACCGACTATCTTGGTGGGGCGGCACCGCCGGTACCATCTCTCGATTTGCGCGTGGACGCGACAGGAATTGTCGGTTCAGATGGCATGATACAGAGATACGACCAAAAAACAGGGATTGAGTCATGGATTCTCACAATGACCGGAAAGGATGTTGGATATCTTTATACGGACGCCGGCGATAGACTGTTTGCCCGTAATATTCGGGGATTTCTCGGGGACACGGCTATCAATGAAGGAATGAAGGAAACTCTACAGAGGGAAGCCGAGCATTTTTGGTATTTTAATAACGGAATAACGATCGTGTGTAACACAGCGCGTAAAACTGCCGAAAAGGGACAGGTCTTCTTGCGGGTCTCGAATCCTCAGATAATCAATGGACAGCAGACGACGAGGACCTTAAACAAACATCCTCAAAGCAAAGCCTCAGTACTTGTTCGCGTTATCAGCATACCCCGTGACGCCGACCATAACGAGGCTAGCTTCGAAACACTTGTCTCAAATATTGTTGCCGCCACAAACTGGCAGAACGCCATTTTACCTTCGGACTTACGTTCGAATGATCAGCGGCAGGTATCGTTAGAGCGGGACTTCGCAAAGCTTCATTACCGCTACATCCGGAAGCGACAGACGAAGCGTGAGGCGAGACGGATGCTCGGGGCCCAGCATTGGTTTTGGATCAAGAAGGAGGAAGTAGCACAGTCGGTCGCTGGCTGTGAATTAGATCCTCAAGATGTTCGTAGCGGTAAGGAAGGACTGTTTAAGGCGCCCTTCTATGACCACATCTTTGATGGTCGACCACTACACCAATACTTGAGCGCTTATTGGCTCGCCCGTACTGTGAAGCGCTCGGCTAGCGGCTATCCGGACCGAGCATACGCGAAATGGGTGGTGCTCCACGCTCTTTGGTCACGGATAGGGCCAGTCCTTAGAGAGAAGCGCTCGGCAATGGCATTTCGCAATGAATGCGAGCGTGGACGTTGGAGCCACGATTTGGATAAGGCCGTGGAACAACTGTACCTGGCAGCTCTCGCATTCTATCGGCTTAAGAGAGGAACCGGGGCTACTGCCGTTGACGTGTCAAACTTCTTCTACCGTGCAAATCTGACTGAGGGATTCGAGAGTTTTTGGCGTAGTTCAGCGAATCGTCGCCGTGGCGTGGTAGTGGAAGAGTTGCGCCGGTTTGCCTCGAAGCTGTCGTCGTTGAGCGACGGCCAGTAGCAGACTCCGCGTATCAGGCCGCGATGGAAACATTATCGGCGATATCGACGCAGGCGAGCGTCTACACGCATTGTGATGACCCTCAACGCCATGAGTAGAGACCGAAGATACGGCGTGCTTTGAAGAAAGTGCCAAGAAGCTGAGGCGGCATGTCCCATAGTACCCTCATCGAGATACGCGCCGGGCGTAGCAGACCGCATCCCAAGAACCAGAAGCTGCTCGCGGCAATCGTCCGACAGCTCCACGTGATCTAGAATGACTGGCCGAGGTTTCCTGTGATCCTAAGAGGTGGATTCAAACAGCGATTTTCTAGTGCTCTAGATACCCTTGAGGCCCTCTATTTTTTCTCTCACTCCTTGGAAGGTCAAGCCTCGATTGATATTGGACGCTTTCGGTTGGCTGCGGACAACCTCCCTCGCAGCGCCAAGGCGGGGTTGCTCGACTCAATCGAAAGCAATATCAGACTATTGAGAGACCACTATGGGGCGATCGCGAGAAACTCAAAATTCGTACAGCTGTTTGCAGAAGCAAAGGCCGAAAAACTTTTGTATTTGCCGAAAGAGTTGATAGACAAGCATCTCTTCAAACACTACGAGAAGGTGTTTACGCGCTGGCCAAACATGCGGCTACATGCCTATGTTCCGTTTGACGGAGCAAATAAGAAGAGCTTGAACTGGGTATTTGAACTTGAGGCCAGTCATATTGGCGACGCGACTCGTCATTTGGAGCATGCGCAAAAGATATTCTCCACCCTCGCCGAAGGCAAGGAAGTACCTCGACAGATACGGCAGAGCTACCGCACGAGCGTAAGTGCATGCATAATGTCGATCTTTAGTTTCTTGGAAAGCTATGTGAATGGTCTTGCTTATGATTGCTTTACTACGTCCCATGATGAACTCTCTCTCGCTGATCACGATCTTCTTTCCGAATGGGATAGCACAAAGAAACGCCAACGGTTTGTGAGCTTTGAGGTGAAACTATTCAAATACCCGCGGATTGTTGGAGAGGCTATCAACGTTAAACTAGACCTGAGCGGTTGCAAGCCTGCGCATTTTATTACTGCCGAGGGTAAAGCAATTCGTGATGCCCTAACGCACTCATCACCGTACGTCGACCCGAAGAGCGGCGATTATGAGAAAGCGGCGCGTATTCTGTACCTGACCCATCTTGACGCCGAACAACTGTACGTTGCCGCTGTGGACTACGCAATTGAAGTCGAGACTGTACTGCATCAAGACCCTCGTCAAACGGCCCCCTGGTTATATACTGAGGGAGGAGGAGAGGCGCTCTCGACTGCCCTAAAACAAACCGTCATCGCTCAGCCTACCTATTTTATTTTTCCTTAGCTGCACGCTCGTACTCCCGCGCCCGCACGCCCTTCCCGTGATCGCCGCCCGCCGCCCGAGCCCTTACGCCGGAGTCGTACGCGGTAACGTGATCGTCGCTCCCACTCCCGCGCCCCCATGCCGCGCGCCCCCCGGCCTGCCGCCTTCGGCGGCGCATATTACTAGTTGGTAACTAGAGGAGACCGGTTTCAGATCGCTCTACCTCCTATCCCGATTACCGTTTGACCTGCGCTGCCCAAACACGCTACACTTCTATGGTTTGCCTGTACTAGCAGGTCCCGTCAGGGACACCCCCGCCTTTCCGTGAAGGTCTCCTTCCTGGCTCGGGGAAGTGCAAGCGCACAAAGAGGTTAACGCCGTCCGCGCCACAGCTATGCGCAGCCGGCGAAGCCAAGGACACTCGCTACAGTGCGAGCCGTCGAGGTGAGGGCGAAGCAGCCAAGCGCCCTGACCGGAAAAGTTCATTGGAGGCATTGCCATGTACGCGGTGATCCGCGCCGGGGGAAAGCAATATCGCGTCGCACCCGGCGACGTAATCAAGATCGAGAAGGTGCCGCAGACCAGCGGCGAAAACATTCAGTTCGATGAAGTGCTGGCCGTCAGCGGCTCCGAGGGGGAACTCGGCAAGCCGTCGAAGGCNNCAATACAAGAAGCTGAACGGACATCGCCAACCGTACACTGCCGTGAAGATCACCGGCATCAACGTGGACGGTAAGGACCTGAAGGCTAACGGCTGATGCTGCTACACCAGTTGATCCCGGCCCTGGTTACTTTGGCCAAGCGCTTCGATTCGGTGTTGCTGGGGCTTCCTGCGCGAATACGGCGGGTGGTCTCGCGAAGCCGCGAAAACGGCTCTGATTTGCAGGAAACTTAGACGGCAAACGCGGCTGTCCCACACTGTGGGAGTCGCGGCTCCAATCTTTTGAGGATATTGCAATGGCGCATAAAAAAGGTTTAGGTAGTTCCCGGAACGGCCGCGACTCGAATGCACAGCGGCTGGGCGTGAAATCGTTCGGAGGCCAGATGGTTTCGGGCGGCTCCATCATCGTGCGGCAACGCGGCACCCGTATCAAGCCGGGTCTCAACGTGGGCCGCGGCAAAGACGACACCTTGTTCGCCAAGGTGACTGGCGTGGTGGAGTTCAAGGACCGCGGCCAGATGGGCAAGTTCGTGTCGGTCACGCCGCAGGAAGCAACTAGCAATTAACGCTCACTTCCCGCGCACCGCGGCGTGGATGGCGTCCCTCAACTCCGGATGAGCGAAGCTATATCCGGCGGCCTTCAGTTTTGCGGGGTCGGCGCGAATTGAGGTCAACAGCAACTCCTCTCCCATCTCGCCAAGAAGTGTCCGCACAATCCAGGCTGGCAAAGGGAAAATTGTTGGACGATGGAGTTCCTTTCCCAGCGCGCGCACGAACTCCTGATTGCGAACTGGCTCAGGTCCCACGGTGTTCACCGGTCCGCGCAAGCTATCGTTGTGCAAGGCGAACAGCGCCACGCCGATCACATCGTCGAAGGCGATCCAGCTCCAGAACTGCTTTCCGCTGCCGATCCGTCCGCCAAGGCCGAGCCGAAATGGCAATAGCATTGGCTTAAGCGCTCCGCCATCGCGCGCAAGCACTACTCCAATGCGAAGGTTCACGACTCGCAGCCCAGCTTCGCTCGCGGGAGCGGTCGCGGCCTCCCATTGGCGGCTGACCTCCGCCAGAAATCCCTTACCCGTAGAGCTCTGCTCAGTCAGCAGTTCATCGCCGCGACTTCCGTAGTAATTAATCCCCGCGGCTGAAATGAAAATATGCGGCTGTCCGCTTCGGCGATACGACTCGGCGGCCGCGTTCGCCAGAGTTCGAGTTCCTTGCGCGCGGCTCGCCAGCACTTCCTGCTTAAACTTCTCCGTCCAGCGACCGGCGACGTTCTTGCCCGCCAGGTGGACGATGGCATTCGCGCCCGCAAGTTTCTCCGGATCGAGCGGCTCGCCCGGATTCCATTGCACCTCGTTCTGGCGTGGCCCGCGGCGCACCAGAGCAACCGGTTCGTGACCAGCCGAAATCAAAGCCGGGGTAATTGCCCGCCCTATCAGTCCCGAAGCGCCGCTGATCAGTATTCGCACGTCCACTCCTGCAAGCAAACTTCGCAGTAAGCTGTAACACATCTGCGGCAAAATCGAAAACCCGCGTCGCATCGGGCTGTGCGAAGAAGTCGTATAATCGGACATGGCGACTTTGCGCCAGCACATTGCGACCAATGTTCTGACGGTTACACGTTTTCGCGATCTCCTGCGCAAGGTCCGCTCCTACCGCCCCGACGACGACCAGGCCCTGATCAAGAAGGCCTACGAATTCTCCCTCGAGCATCACAAAGGACAGGCCCGCGAGTCGGGAGAGCCTTACCTGGCGCATCCTCTGGAGGTGGCGACCCTGCTGGCAGAGATGCGGCTGGACCCCACCGCCATTGTCGCCGGCTTGCTGCACGACGCGGTGGAAGACACCACGGTAACCATCGAAGAGATCAAGGCTGAGTTCGGCGAGCAGGTCGCCCACATCGTCGAAGGCGTCACCAAAATCGATAAGATTCAGTTCGCCAATCGCGAAGACCGGCAGGCGGAAAACGTCCGCAAGATGCTTCTGGCCATGGTGAGCGATGTGCGCGTGGTGCTGATTAAGCTGGCCGACCGGCTGCACAATATGCGCACGCTGGAGCATTTGTCGCCGGAGCGGCAACGCGGGATTGCGCGCGAGACGCTCGACATTTACGCACCGCTGGCGCACCGCCTGGGCATGGGCAAACTGCGCGGCGAGCTGGAAGACCTGGCCTTTCGCTGGGTCGATCCCATTACGTGGGAGCAGCTGCACGAAGCCGTCGAAGCGCGGCGCTCGGAAGGCGAGCAATTCCTGGCCGGGGTCGACGGTTTGCTCTCCGAACGCCTGCACGAGAATGGCATCAAGGCCCGCGTGGAGTGGCGCATCAAAAGGCTCTACAGCATTCACCAGAAGCTGGTGAAGTCGCAGACCTCTATCGATCAGGTCTACGACCTGCTGGCGCTGCGCGTCATCACCTCCAGCGTGCAGGACTGCTACGCGGTTTTCGGCATCATCCATAGCATCTGGCGCCCGGTTCCGGGCCGCATCAAGGACTTCATCGCGATGCCGCGGCCAAATTTGTATCAGTCGCTGCACACAACTGTGATGGGCGAAGGCGGCCACCAGTTCGAGGTGCAGATNNCATCGTCGAAGGCGTCACCAAGATCAGCAAGATCGACTTCGCGTCGTCGGAAGAAGCGCAGGCCGAAAACGTGCGCAAGATGGTGCTGGCCATGATGGATGACATCCGCGTGGTGCTCATCAAGCTGGCCGACCGTCTGCACAACATGCGCACTTTGAAGTTCCTCTCGCCGGAGCGGCAGTTCAAGATCGCCAAAGAGACGCTGGAGATTTACGCTCCCATCGCGCATCGCCTGGGGATGGGCAAGATCCGCGGCGAACTGGAAGACCTGGCCTTCCAGTACGTCGATCCCATCTCCTACAACCAGGTCAAGGAAGCCATCGAGTCACGCCGCAAAGAGGGTGAGGCCTTCCTGGCCGAGGTGCAGAACGTCATCGGGCAGAAGCTGAAAGAGGCCAAGATCCAGGCCAAGGTGGAAGCCCGCATCAAGCGCCTTTACAGCATCTGGCAGAAGCTGCAGCGGCAGCGCATCTCGGTGGACCAGATCTACGACATGCTGGCGCTGCGCATCATTACGCAATCGGAATCCGATTGCTACGCGGTGCTGGGCATCATCCACAATCAATGGCGGCCAGTGCCGGGACGCATCAAGGACTTCATCGCCATCCCGCGCAATAATTTCTACAAGTCGCTGCACACCACCGTGATCTCCGAGAAGGGCCACGCTTTTGAGGTGCAGATCCGCACCGAAGAAATGCACAAGATGGCCGAGGAAGGCATTGCGGCGCACTGGAAGTACAAGGATGGTCCGGTGTCGGCGCGCGATGAGCAGCGGCTGGCCTGGCTGCGTCAGGTGGTGGAATGGCAGCGCGACATGAAGAGCTCGGACGAGTTCCTGTCCACGCTGAAAATCAATCTCTACCCGGAAGAGGTTTATACCTTCACCCCCAAGGGCAAGATCGTCATCCTGCCGCAGGATGCCACGCCGATTGACTTTGCCTATACCGTCCACACCGAAGTCGGCCACACCTGCGTAGGCGCGAAGGTAAACGGGCGCATGGCTCCCTTGCGTTACAAGTTGCGCTCCGGCGACATCGTGGAAATCCAGACCTCGCCCGGCCATCATCCCAGCCGGGACTGGCTGCAACTGGCAAAATCGCCGCGCGCCCGCCAGAAAATCAAGCATTGGCTGAACGTGCATCAGCGCGAACGCGCCATCGAAATCGGCCGCAAGCTGATCGAAAAAGAGGCGCGCAAATATCGCATTGCCCTGAAGAATCTGAGCGAAGCGGAACTGACGCGCGTGGCCAGCGAAAATGGGCTGGCCAAGCCCGACGACCTGCTGGCCGCCATCGGTTACGGCAAGTACTCGGCGCGCAGCATATTGGCGCGCGTGCTTCCCGCCGACGCCTCGTCTGGGGTGTCAGGCGCAGGCGAGCCGGAAAGAGATCCGACGGGAGGATTCACCAGCGTCATCCGTCGCGTGTTTGGCTCGGAAACGTCGGCCATCATGGTAACTGGACACGACGACCTGCTGGTGTACCGTGCGCAGTGTTGTAATCCGATTCGTGGCGAAGACATTGTTGGCTACGTCACTCGTGGCAAGGGAGTGGCCGTACACTCCAAGACTTGTCCCAACGTCACCAACCTGATGTATGAACCGGACCGGCGCATCGCCGTCGAGTGGGGCAAGGATGAGGCGGTCAACCGGCAAGCTGGTTATCCCGTAAAGCTGGCGGTCTTCTGCGATAACCGCCCTGGCATGTTGAAACAGATCGCAACCGTCATCAGCGACGCGAACACCAACATCCGTAACATCGAAGCCAAAACCGTCGAAGACCACGCCACGGTTGACCTGGTGGCCGACATCGCCGACCTTAAGCACCTGGAGCGCATCGTAACCGGCGTGCGCAAAATCCCCGGCGTGCGCGACGTGCAGCGCATGCAGAAGCTGTAGCCGCCGCTCTTCGCTCTTCGCTAGTCGCCCTTCGCTTCTCACAGGTTGCTCTTCGCCGCTCGCTCTTGCTGTACGCTTTTTCCCCAAGAAAAGAAGTCGAGCTGTCATCCCGACCGAGCACTTCAGAGTCTGTGTGAGAACTCGGTTTGAATTAGCACGGTGGAACGAATTGCGCCAAGAAACAGCGCCGCAGGCGCGGAACATCTTAGCCCAGCGCGGAAGCGCTGGGTAAAGTGGAAAACAAGATCGAGTCCCGTACCGGGGTCCCCAATGAGCGCCGTTGTTGCGCTCGTTGGGGTGGTTGAGGGACGGCACAGTTCTCACACAGACTCTTCCGTCCGAGCAGCGGGATCTGCGGCATTCAGCTTGCATTTGTCATCCCGAGCGGAGCGGAGGGATCTGCGGTCCCAGCACGGGAGACCAGGCCTTGAATTACTCACCGAGCTTCTGACTCACTATGCCAGCAGCAAGGTTACCCCCCTCCCCCTGTTTGTAAAGTATTTGTTTTGAATACTTTACTCCTAAAGTGTTCCAAACATTGGAGTTGCTTATACAGCTAAATCATTGTTTATGAATACTTTACGAGATTCCCGCCAAACTATTCATTCCATTGCATTTAGTTGTAGACCTAAGTCGTTATGTATGAATACTTTGCGCGACTCTTCCCAAAGTATTCATTCGATTATACTTAGAGGTAAAGTATTGCGGACAAAGAAGTTATGGGGAGGGCCAGTCCAAGGCCTCCGGTTCTGGCTTCTGACAGGTTTTCAAAGACCGACGCCGAGCCGCGCGAGGGGCGGCGTTAGCGGCGCCGGAGTCTGGCTCCGGCCCACTCAGTTTAATTTCAGGAAGCGATTCGGGCGCAGAAGAAAACGCGCCTTGCAAAACGAAGGTAACCCCAATTCCCGACATAGCCCGCTTGGGTGCCCCGTATTGAAGGCTATTTCGCGATTGCAATGTGTTTGGCCGGGCCACCGCCTAGTGACCCTTACCTGCCGCGAGAGAGATGCCAGAGCTGCTGAAAAGGATGTTTCGACAAACGCGATCTACTTTTGAGACTTTGTAATCATGAATCTTGACACGATAGAGGATCAAATGATACTAATATCTTGCTTGTTAAATGAGTCGACGCTGGCATGACTAACGAGTATCATATGATCAATGGTAGGAGTGATAAATGGGTGCCGATTGGGACGGTGTCAGGCAGGAGCTAATCCGACTGGCTCAGAGGAAGCAGTGCCGACGCACCGTCTGGAGCCCCTGCCATCCCTTGTGAATGGGCTCCTCAGACCGTCTGGGATCCGCGCTTTGAAATGTTCTTTACGGACGCCGGAGCTTGGGCCTACATCATCGACCTACTCGAGTCCGGACCTGAATTCAAGGCCGTTGAATTGGAGAAGCCGCCTGACACGATCGGCTACGAAATTGTGTTGAAACTCGCACCCAATCTTCCTGAACTCTACATAAAGATTCAGGTCTTCAAGGAGAAGATTTGGGGGCGTAGCTTCCACAACAGCACAAGGTGAGGCTGGAAATGACGATAAACAACATCCGTAACGAAGAATTTGGTTCTGAAGAGAGCTGCGTCAACTGTGGTTCCTCACAACTAAAACGGGAATTGCAGCGTCAAGCCTTCCAGTACGGAACGGGTGATACTGCAGTAAAGTTGACGGCAGAAATGCCTGTCTACACATGTCTGTCTTGCGGCTACCAATTCGCCGGTCCAGAGGCAGAGGACGCGCGTCATGAAGCGGTTTGCAGATACCTAGGGGTGTTGACCCCGCAAGAAATTGTGGCCATACGGGAGCATGGCGCGTTAACTCGTTCGCAGTTCGCTGACCTTACTCGCATCGGAATTGCTTCGCTGAAGCGATGGGAAACTGGGCTTCTCTTTCAGAATGCAGCGAACGATGAATTGGTTTATCTAATGGTGTTCCCCGACAACGTTGCGCGCTTGCGAGAACGGGATCACCATCACCAGATCAATCTTCAGTCGTTATCTGGCGCCCCCCCGTCGCAGCGAACTAGCCGTCGAAGACTGCGATTCCGGGGACGCTGCCTTGGAGGAAACGAAACTGTGGTCCAGCAAGCGATGCAATGGCAGCTTAGAGTTTACGCATGAGTAAAGGACTGCTATGTACGTTGTAACCTTCTACTCTTTCAAGGGTGGCGTCGGGCGTAGCATGGCGCTCGTCAATGTGGCAGCGGAGTTAGCGGCACGCGGCAGGCGTGTCCTTATTGTCGACTTCGACCTCGAAGCTCCTGGCCTTGACACGTTTGACCTTACTCGCTCCGATGAACGAAGTCGCGGTCTGGTCGACTTCGTCTGTGATTATCGGACCACAGCAGAAGTCCCAGACGTAACGAATTACGTCTATCGAAGCCACCGCCCCTTTGACAAGGGGGGGCTCTGGGTGATGCCAGCCGGCCTTCAGAACGCAGACTACGATCAGAAGTTTCGATCTATTGACTGGGAAAACCTATACGCGAAAGAGAACGGGTTTCTCCTCTTCGAAGATATGAAGGCCCAGTGGAGTGAGTCACTGCACATGGACTATGTGCTGATCGATTCACGGACGGGACACACCGATGTCGGCGGAATATGTACCCGGCAATTGCCCAACGCAGTAGTTGCCTTCTTCTTCCCGAATGAGCAGAACCGACGTGGTCTGCAGACGGTTGTATCGCAAGTCCGTAATGAACTGAGCGGCCCCTTGAAGAAGAGGATCGAACTGCATTTTGTCATGGCGAATGTTCCTGATCTTGATGATGAAGACGAAATAGTTGCAAGCGAAATAGCGCAATTTGAGCGCACCCTCGACTTCGAATACCCCACAGCAATCATCCATCATTACGACAGCTTGGCACTTTTGGAGCAAGTCACTTTCGTCCGTGAACGCCCTCGCAGCCGTCTGGCCAAGGAGTATAAAGACCTGACATCAGCAATCGTACGGAAGAATCTTGAAGATCGTGAAGGCGCGCTATCTTTCCTTGATCGGGTATTCAAGCATTTTGAAACAAGAGATATTGTGCGATTCACCGAATTGGAGGACCAGTTGCAAGACATCCGTACAAAGCACTCGCGAGATACCGAGGTCCTTCAAAAGCTAGCAAGCATCCGGCGCAGGCAACGCAAATCTGAGGAGGCGCTGGCCATCTTAGACGAAAGGCTGTCCGTAGCAGCTGGTGATGCTGGCACTTACCTGGCTCGCGCTGAACTATATGCTGGGCTGTCGCAAAAAGATCGTGCTGTAACAGATCTGAAGCGAGTCCTAGCGATGAGAGAGGCGAATAGCTTCGACCTGACCATCTCGTTGAGAATGCTGCGCGAAATGCAACCTGATTTGGTGCAGCTAATCTCTAGATCTCCTGCACTAGATCAACTTGAGCCGGATCTTGAACTCATCCAGGAACTCGAGCGATCTCCCGAGACGTTGTCCGTTGCAGAGCAACTCCTGTCCCGGTGGCGTCCAAGCTCGGAGTCGTCAACGCCGCTCGAGTCATTGGGAACCGAGTTTGTCGTATGCCTTATTGGGCAAGGCTCATACCAGCAAGCGCTAGCTGTGTTCGGCACAACCCGGCCGAATCCGATTCAGTTAGACATGGCCGACTCCTTTAACTATTCGATGGCTGCATGGGGGCAGGAAGGGGCTGTCCCTCTCGAATACCTAGAGAGAGTTGTAAAGCTCTCAAAAGAGCGCCTAGAAAAGACAGCAAACCCAAATTACCTTCAGTGTGCCTCTCTTGCCAATTGGCTGACGGGCGACAAACGCGCGGGGAACGAACTCTTGGAGAAAGCCAGACGCGCAGCCCTTAGCAGACGTTCGTCCGTATTCAGCGGCTGGTCATACTTGAGGGTATCCGTTGAGCGATTCGTGAGTGATTTAGAGGAAATGCAGCGGTCCTTCGAGGCCGAAGACGTTGTTCCTGAGTTCATTCGCCGGAACCGGCCGGGGGCACCATTAGAACGGTAATTCAGTGATCGGCGAGGCCCCTCTTTTTTCAGCAGATCGCCGGATGCCCTACCCAAGCTGCTTTTGCTGGGGTGGGGATCCTGGATCGCCAGTAATTTTATGGCTGACCTTCCTCGAAGCCCTATCCCCTCTTCTTCACCTCCGCCAGCACTTCTTCCGCGTGGCCGTCGGGCTTCACGTTTTCGAAGATGTGGGCTAGCTTGCCGTCCGGCCCGATGAGGAACGTGGTGCGCGCGATGCCCATCACCTTCTTGCCGTACATGTTCTTCTCTTTCAGAACGCCGAACTTTTTGGCGACTTCCTTCTTCTCGTCGGCCAGCAAGGTATACGGCAGGCCGTATTTTTCTTTAAACTTCAACTGTGCCTTCGGCGTGTCGGGCGAGATGCCCAGCACCACCAGTCCGGCCTTCTGCAATTTGCTGTATGCGTCACGGAACCCGGACGCCTCTATGGTGCAACCGGGCGTGTTGGCCCGCGGATAGAAGAACAGGACCACGGTCTTGCCGCGGAACTGATCGAGCGAAACCGGGTTTGCGTTTTCGTCGGGCAGAGTAAAGTCGGGAGCTTTCGATTTGATTTCCATATTGCACTATCTATACCGCAAATCCGGCAAATGGGCCACCGCGGGGCTGCTTGCGGTCTTGTTGCTGTCAACTTTCGTCGCTGCGCAGATTCGCGACCGCACCGAGCACAAGCCCACTGACCAGGACCAGCAGCAAGCGAAGAAGCCAGACAAGAAGACCAAACGTGGTCCGCGCGCCATTGCCGTGGTTGAGTTCCTGCCCGGCGGCGGCACGCGGCTGGTGCCCATTGCGCTATGGATCGATGGGCACTTTTACGATGCCAGCCTCTACGGTGCAAATCCCGAGCCCATGGCGCTGCAGCCCGAAACCTTGTACCAAGCCCTGGCTTACGGCGAGCCGGCGGGATGGTTCACGGTGACCACGCCGCGAGACCTCGACGGCAATTGGGTTGCGGAGGGGCAATGGAAGCCTGAAACGCCGCTCGAAGCCCGGATCGCTCAGCAGGCCGCGAAGCAGCCCAAACCGAAGGGGCAGGACGTGCTCAGTGACGATCCGGGGCGGCCCGTGCTGCGCCGCCCTGGAGCAAGCGATACGGCCTCTCGCAGCGCTGGACAGAGCAGCGCGCCAGCTTCCAACTCGGGCGGAAATTCGACTCCGTCCGGCGGCGCCGGTTCCACAGCGAACAGCAATGCTCCGCCGAAATCGGACGACGATCCCGACCGGCCCACGCTAAAAGCCTCGCCGCCCAGTTCTTCGTCTGCGCCTTCGAATTCCAAGCCGACTCTCGGCGACAGTACTCAGCAAGCAAAAGCCCAGGCGCCAGCTTCAAATACGCCGCCAGCGGCGTCTCCCGATGAAGATGATCCCAACCGTCCGGTGCTGCGGCGGGGCAAGCCAGCCGCGCAGCCGGCTCCTGCCGCTACAGCCAGCTTCGATGCAGGTGTGGAGCAACCAGCCAAACCAGCCGCAGGAGGCCCTGCAACCGCCACCCCTGGAGCTTCGGCCAAACCCACACAGGCGCCGCGAGCCTATGCGGCGATATCCGACGCGGGCAACTACGAAACTCGGTCCCTGCTGTATGGGATGGCGACCAACGAAAGGCAAAGCCTGGGCGAGCCGATGTCGCAAATGGCGATGGACGAGGTCCGCAAGTACGCCGGCAAACACAACGGCCCGGCGCTGTCCAAGACAGCCGCCATCACCGACTACGATCTGCGTGGCTTCGATCTGGACTACAGTAACTCGCCCACGCTGGTGCTGAGTGCAAAGCTGGCGGTTGCGCCTGCAAAGGGCACGCACGGAGGCGAGTTCGACTACTTCGTTACCGTGGTCGCCAAGGTTGATCTCAATGGCACGCCGCAGAAGATCTTCAGTGTGGTCAGCGACACCAACCACCTCGACGCCTACCCGCGCATGCAGATCATCGACGCCATTGATGCCGACGCCAACGGCCGTGGCGACCTGCTCTTCCGCCAGTACTCGGATACCGGCATCAGCTACGCTCTCTATCGCGTGTTCCCCTACCAGATGGAGAAGATCTTCGAAGGCGGAGCGGGGATGTAGCAGTTGTGAGTAGCCAGTGGTCACCAGACGAGGCATGAACTCTCGTCCATGCCTCTTTCCTAGGCAGAGTGTCGCCACTGAACTACAGGATGTAGCGCGACAAGTCCTGGTCCTTCACAATGTCGGTGAGGGTCTTGCGCACGTAGTCGGCATCGACCGTCACGTTCTTCTCTTTCATGTCCGGAGCCTCGAAGCTGATCTCATCCAGCACCCGCTCCATGATGGTATGCAAACGCCGCGCGCCGATATTCTCTGTCCCTTCGTTCACGCGGAAGGCGAAGTTGGCCACCTCCGCAAGTGCCTCGGTAGTGAACTCCAGCTTCAGCCCTTCGGTGTCGAGCAGCGCGATGTACTGCTTGGTGAGCGACGACTTGGGCTCGGTGAGGATCTTGATGAAGTCCTCGACCGTCAACGATTGCAGCTCGACGCGGATGGGGAAGCGCCCCTGCAATTCGGGGATCAGGTCGCTGGGCTTGGACACGTGGAATGCGCCGGCGGCGATGAACAGGATGTGGTCGGTGCGCACCATGCCGTAGCGCGTGTTCACCGTAGTGCCTTCGACGATGGGCAAAATGTCGCGTTGCACGCCTTCGCGCGAAACGTCGGGCCCATGGCCGCCTTCGCGCCCGGCGATCTTGTCGATTTCGTCGAGGAAGATGATGCCCGAGTTCTCCACGCGCTCCACGGCGATGCGCGTGACCTGGTCCATGTCAATCAAGCGCTGCTCTTCTTCCTGGATCAGGTACTCGAACGCCTCGCTGACCTTCATCTTCCGCTTTTTGGTGCGCTGGCCGAAGATGTTGGGCAACATATCTTTCATGTTGACGTCCATCTCCTCGACGCCCTGATTGGTGATGATCTCGAATGCAGGCATCGATTTTTCGCGGACATCCAGTTCGACGATGCGTTCGTCGAGCTTGCCCTCGCGTAACTGCTGGCGGAATTTTTCGCGCGTGCGCGAGCCAGGTTCACCGGCCAGCAAGGGTTCGCCGCCAATTCCCACTCCAATGTTGAATCCGATCTGCTGCGGGTCTTGCGCCGCGGGACGCATCTGCACCGGAGCCGGCATCGCCGGCAGCAGCAGGTCGAGCAGGCGCTCTTCCGCGTTGAGTTCGGCCTTGTCGGCAACGTCTTCCAGCTTCTCTTCGCGCACCATGTCGATGGCGATCTCCACCAGGTCGCGGATCATGGACTCGACGTCGCGTCCCACGTAGCCGACCTCGGTGAACTTGGAAGCCTCTACTTTCATGAAGGGAGAGTTGGCCAGCTTCGCCAGCCGGCGCGCGATCTCCGTCTTGCCCACGCCCGTGGGTCCAATCATGATGATGTTCTTGGGGATGACTTCTTCCGCGAGTTCGGCCGAGAGCTTCTGGCGGCGCATGCGATTGCGCAGGGCGATGGCCACGGCGCGCTTCGCCTGGTTCTGCCCGACAACATACTTGTCGAGTTCGCGCACGATCTCGCGCGGGGTCAATTCGTCGAGTGCGACGTGTTCTTCATCTGCGGTTGCTGGAAGATAAATAGCCAATGAATTTACCTCTTGCGGCCCGGAAGGCCGGTTACTTCACAAAGCGAGTTGACGTTGGGCCAAACTAAGCGACGCTCCTTCGGAGTGCGGTGCGCCTGGAAAACTGTGCCATCTTGCGCATCCCGCGCCCGCCAGGGACACCGCTCTCCCGGCGTTATTCCGCTTGCAGACGTGCGGCTTCCGCCACCAGCTCTTCTTTGGGCATGGCAATCACTTTGCCGTCGCGCCAGATGTAAAACGGCGCTCCGGTGCGCGCATGATCAATTATCAGTTTCCCGACTGCGGCCTTGAAGGCCATCACAGCGCGCTGTTCCAGCGGCAGCTCAAGGACATTTGGAGGCGGCTTGGTCATGGGGCTCCGTAGCGAGCGGTTAGTAGGTTATAAAGCGCCGTATTTATTATACGGAGATGTTGCTCCTTGAGGGCGACCGGTTGTGGCGTGGCGCCGGAATTGTCAAACAAAAGCCAGGTATCGGCGAGCGGCTGATAGCGGACAAAAAAACTTCGAATTGAACGGTCAAACCGACGTCGCACAACCGATTCGGGAACGGAGTGACCGCCCTCCAAGACCCGGTTCTTGATTCGGGTCAGCGCGAGGTCAACCGCTGACACCCACAGGAAGAAAAGATGCACCTTATATCCGCGCTGCTTAAGATCACGAATTAGGCCCACATGACTGCGTCCAGAGAGCGTCGTCTCGAATCCAAAATCTTCGCCGCGTCGGGCATGGACATCGATCTCCTCCAGCATTAAACGCCCTGCGCGAAAAGCAGCTGCTTCGGGAGAAAATGGCGACACACCCTCCGCAATCAGGTCGGCGTTGACGAAATTCTTGCAGTCTCCGTAGTTCGGAAGAAATTCGCGCGCGAAGGTCGTCTTACCAGCACCGTTGGGCCCGGCAATGATGTAGAGGTTAGGACTCATTATTTACGTGACGGGCTGCCTTCACATGCCCGGCATCTTCATCCCCGCCAGCCGGCGAGCGAAGCTGGGCTTGCCCATGCTCTTGAACATCTTGCGCATCTGGGCATACTGGCGCAACAGGTGGTTTATTTCCTGGACGCTGGTCCCCGAACCGCGGGCGATGCGCTTGCGCCGGCTGCCATTGATGGACTCGTGATGCTCGCGTTCGTACGGCGTCATGGAGTTGATAATCGCCTCCACGCGGGCGAGTTGCTTTTCGTCCACCTTGTCCGCCCCCGACTTCTGCATGTTGGCGAACGGTCCGATCTTGGGCATCATGCCCATGATGCTCTGCAGTGAGCCGAGTTTTTTCACCTGCCGCAACTGATCGCGAAAGTCCGCCAGCGAGAAGCCGTCGGCGCTCAGCGCCTTCTGGGCAAACTCTTCCGACTTCTTCTTGTCGAGGTGGGCTTCGGCTTTCTCGATCAGCGAGAGAATGTCGCCCATCCCCAGAATCCGTCCCACAATTCGGTCGGGATGAAACAATTCCAGGGCGTCGTACTTTTCGCCCATGCCGATGAACTTAATGGGCTGCCCGGTGACCTTGCGGATGGAAAGCGCCGCGCCACCACGGGCGTCGCCATCCATCTTGGTGAGGATCACGCCGGTTAGCGTGAGCTTCTTGTGGAACTCATCGGCCGATTTCACCGCGTCCTGGCCGGTCATTGCGTCGGCGACGAAGAGGATCTCCTGCGGATTGAGGATCTTCTTCAGCGACTGCATCTCGTCCATCAATTGCTCGTCAATGTGCAGCCGGCCGGCGGTGTCAACGATGAGCACGTCGCAGGCGTTATTGATGGCCTCGCGCCGGGCTTCCTTCACCAGCCGTTCGACAGTGGCGGTGTTCGATTCCTCGACCTTGCCTTCGTAGATATGGGCCTTGATGGCCTGCGCAACCACCTTGAGCTGCTCCCGCGCCGCCGGACGGTAAACGTCAACCGAGACCAGCATGGGCCGGTGTCCGCCTTGCTTGAGCCAGTTCGCCAGTTTGCCCGAGGTAGTGGTCTTGCCGGAACCCTGCAGACCCGCCATCAGCACAACTGTGGGCGGCTGGGAGGAGAACTTCAGCTTGGCCGCGTCTTTGCCGAGGATGGCGATCAGTTCGTCGCGAACAATCTTGACCACCTGCTCGGCGGGGGAAAGCGCGGTCAGGACCTCCTGGCCCAGCGCCTTTTCGCGGATGTGCTCGATCAATTCTTTGACTACGTTGAAGTTAACGTCGGCTTCGAGCAGCGCCATGCGGATTTCTTTCAGCGCTTCGCCGATGTTTTCTTCTGTCAGCGTGCCTTGTCCGCGCAGATTCTTGAAGGCACGCTGCAGCTTATCTGTAAGGTTCTCAAACATTGTCAGGAGTCCACAGCTCAGGCTGGGTGGGCGGAAACCTGCGGTTTCCACGCTGAAATCAGGATATCACGCAGCGGTGCATACTATTGAATGAGAGAACCTATCGGGGACCTATCGGGAAGTTTCACTCGGCGCTATGCGATACACTTCAGCCGCTGCTACCACCGTGTTGCAGTGAATGGTCACCGTGTCCTCGATGTGGTTGGCATAACCGCCGGCGTAAGTGACCATCACGGGTATATGACGGGCGCGCGCGACTCGGAAAACCATGGCATCGCGCTCCTTCAATCCGTCGATGGTCAGGTCAAGTCCGCCAAGCTGGTCCTCCTGGAAGGGATCAGCTCCCGCCACATAACAGATAAGCTCCGGCTCGAACCGCTCCAACCCGTTACTGAGCGCAGTGTCCAGCCAGGCCAGATATTCGGCGTCGCTGCAGCCATCGCGCAGACTGACATCGATGGACGACGGCGGTTTGTAGTAGGGATAGTTGTTCTCCTGATGCAGCGAGATGGTGAAAACATCATTGCGGCCTCGCCGGCTCATATCAATCGCGGGAGCAGAACCAACCGCCGGGCCCGCGAGCGAAGGCAGCNNTTGATCATGCAGAAGCCTTCCCCGTGTTCGGGAAACGCGTGGTGAAATCCGCCCCCCATGTTGATGCCGACCCCATCTTCCAGCGCGTGTTCCGCCGCCAGGATCGAGCCCCCGGTATGAAGCATGAAGGCATCCACCACCTGCGGCGAGTAGGGAATCTCCATCTCCAACTCCTCCCGCGCGCTCAGGGTGCCTTCCATCAACTTGTTCACATAAAGCGGCGAATGGACCAGCAGAACGTCGTCTTCGGTGGCCGGTTGCGGAACCACAAAGTCAGCGTCTTCAGCAATGCCATCTTGCAGCAGGCGTTCGCGAATGAGACGAAACTTGTCGGCGCGAAAAATGTGCTCGCCGATGGGCAGGAAATACTTTTCGCTATAGACCAGTTTGAAGGGCAACATGGGCCGGCGGTCCGCGGGTGCTCACAACCAACCCATGATTCTAGACCTGGGACGCAAATGTCGCGAAGGGGGTCTGCCATTTCGTGGCATACTGGCCACGCTGTTCATTTACCATGATGCTGCATGGCGTCCACCGCTCAACTTGTCACCCTCCGCCGGGCTGCCGGCTATAACCTGCTGGCCACTGCGGGCCTCGTAATGGTCGCCATCTTCTTGTTGTGCGCTCTGTTCGCGCCCTGGATTGCACCTCAGGATCCCGCGCAGATCGATCTGCCGGCGCGGCTCATGGGACCATCGGCCTCGCACTGGTTTGGCACCGACGAACTGGGACGCGACATCCTCTCGCGCATCATTTATGGAGCCCGCATTTCGATGCTGGTGGGCAGTTGCGTGGTCGCAGCCTCGCTCACGCTGGGACTGATCTTCGGCTCCATCGCCGGCTACTACGGCGGAGTCACCGACCGTGTGCTCAACGTGGTCGTGATGAACGCCTTCATGTCGTTCCCCGGAATCCTGCTGGCAATCGCCTTTGTGGCCTTCCTCGGTCCGGGCATCTTCAATCTGATTCTGGCGCTCTCGATTGGCGGATGGGTGGGCTATGCTCGATTGGTTCGCGCGCAGGTGCTGGCGGTCCGCGAACGCGAATTCGTGGAAGCCGCGCGCGCATTGGGCGCAAGCGACTTGCGGATCATCGTGCGGCACATTCTCCCTAACATCATTCAGCCCATCATCGTGCAGGCGGCCATCGGCATGGCGGGCGCCATCCTGGCGGAAGCCACCATGAGCTTTCTCGGGCTGGGTGTGCCGCCACCGGCGGCCAGTTGGGGTTCGATGCTGAACGACGGGCGCTCCCACCTGTTCGATTCGCCGCACCTCGTGCTCTTCCCCGCCGCCGCCGTCATGCTGGCGGTGCTCTCGTTCAACTTCATTGGCGACGGCCTGCGGGATTATCTCGATCCCCGGTCAAGGATCGAGGTTGGGCTGTAGTAGCTCGCTCGACCATCGATGGATTCTAACCACTAGCCACTAATCACTAACCACTGGTTTATAGTGGTCTGTGCTGCCGGTGAAATCTTCCTCTTCTCGTAGTATTCGCATTCCGCTGTTCGCCCTCGCGCTGGTTTTGCTAGTGCTGGGCTGCGCCTGCAAGCGCGGAGCACTTGCCAAACATGAGTACATGTACGTCTCGGCACAGGAGACCAGTCTGCGCGATCGAGTGGCCACCATGTACAACAAGATCGGAACGGTGCATGGCGGCGACCGCGTTGAGGTTCTGGAGAAGCAGCGACGTTTCCTGCGCGTGCGCACCGACAGCGGACAGGAAGGCTGGATCGAGGAGCGCAGCCTGGTTCCTCTGGACGTTTACGATGCCTTCCAGAAGCTGGCCAGCGACAATGCCGGCCAGCAGGTGCAAGCCCACGGAACGGCCCGCTCCGACCTCAACATTCACGTAACTCCGTCGCGCGAAGGCGAGCACCTCTATCAGCTCAAGGATGGAGAGAAAGTCGAGGTCCTGAAGCGCGCCACGGCGGAAAAGAATCCGCCGAAGTCGGCGGCCACGACGACCACACAAAGCCCGAAGAGTGCCGCCACGACTCAATCGCAACCGAAAACCACGCCTGTGCCGGCTAAGCCCCCTGCGTCCGCCAATGCCGCGCCCGCCAGCGCGCCGGGCAAGCCGCCGGAGCCTCCCAAGCCCGTCATGGAAGACTGGTATCTGGTGCGCAACTCTGCCGGGCATGTCGGCTGGGTGCTGCTGCGCATGATCGACCTCGATATCCCGCTGGAGGTTGCACAATATGCCGAAGGCCAGCGCATCATGGGCTACTTCGTACTGAACACGGTGCAGGAGGAAGACAAACAGGTGCCGCAGTACCTGGTGCTGTTGAACGAGCCCAAGGACGGACTACCTTGGGACTTCAATCAGATTCGAATCTTCACTCGGAACCGCGCCAAGCATCGCTACGAAACTGCTTATCGCGAGCGCAATCTTGAGGGCTACTTCCCGGTGAAGACTGGGCACCAGGATTTCGGCAAAGAAGGCGACCTGCCGACCTTCACCATCGGCAAGAAAAACTACGACGGACAGATGGTGGACATCACCTACAAATTGAACGGCCCCATCGTGCGCCGGGTGCTGACCCCGGAACAAGAAGCTGCGGAGAAGGCCCAGCACGGGGCAGCGTTAGCCGCTTACTACGCACAGCGCAAGAAGCAGCCGCCAGCGCATCCCCGCCACAAACACAAGTGAGAGTTGCCGCTCTATCGGCTGTAGAACTCGGTGATGGCGGCCACCACGCGTTGCTGCTCGTCCTCGCGCAGTTCAGGAAACATGGGCAGCGCCAAGACTTCTGTTGACGCGCGCTCCGACTCCGGAAGGTCACCCGCTCTATAAGCCAGGTAAGTAAAGCATTCCTGCAAGTGCAGCGGGACGGGATAGTAAATCTCCGTTCCGATTCCCTGCTGGGTCAGAAAGGCCCGTAGTTCATCCCGCCGAAATGCGCGCACCACGTACTGGTGATAAATGTGATAGGCCTCGGGCATGGTCGCCAGCAGCGCGATGGGCGCCTGTGCGCTGACCAACTGCGTGCCGCTGTGCACCAGGCCGGAGCTGATGAATAAACCCTGATAGCGCCGGGCCAGCAACCGGCGCGCCTGGTTCCAGTCGTCAATGTGCCTCAGCTTCACACGGAGCACAGCCGCCTGCATGGCATCGAGGCGGCTGTTCCAGCCAATCTCCTCGTGGTAATACCGTTGGCGGCTGCCGTGATTGCGCAAACGTCGAACGTGCGCCGCCAGCTCCTCGTCATTGGTGGTGACGCATCCGCCATCGCCATAGGCGCTCAGGTTCTTGGTGGGATAAAAGCTGAACGCAGCGGCCTTCCCCATGGCTCCCGCTTTCTTGTCGCGCCATTTCGCGCCGAAAGCCTGCGCAGCATCCTCGACAAGGCTGGCGTCGTACTGCTCGGCGAGGCGGGCGAACCTGTCCATGTTGGCGCACTGCCCGTACAAGTGCACCGGCATCACCGCGCGAAGCTTGTACGAGCGCGCACGCTGCAGCGCCCTCTCGGTCGCTTCGGGATCGAGGTTCAGGGTTGCCGGATCAATGTCAACCAGAATCGGAGTGGCGCCGCAACGCACGACCGAGCTCACCGTGGCGAAGAAGCTGAACGGCGTGGTGATCACGCACGCCTCCGGNNCCGCCGATGAAGTGTTGGGTAGTCAGCACACGTTCGATGGCCGCGTGAACGTCGTCTTTGATGGTCTCGTACTGCCGCGTGAGGTCAAGCATGGGAACGGGACCGCGCTGGGTCGCGGTACCCGAACTAACAGGCGATTGCGGCGAGGTCGATGGCATAACGAAACATGATTCTATAGCGAATTCTCGATTGATGTACGCAGGCTGGCGTAGGCAGACTGGAGCGGCGGGTTAATGGCTTAGTTTCCAGACTGCCGACTACTCGCGAGCAACCGGCGTTCCAGAGATTGTGAGCGTAATGGCGATGTTACAACAGCTATCCGCGTCGAGGATCAGGATAGGCCGATTTACAGGGACGGAAATCCAAATCCGCCAGTTTCGTCGCCCTCCCAACGCAGCTTGTTCCCGGACAATTCGTTTAACCTAGAAAGGGTCGATCCGATCCATTTCATCGCCAATTGCAGCGCCTGAAAGGCGTCAATCCCGTACGTGGCGTCGATTCGTTCATTACCGATTCCGACGATCTGAGTCGTACAAAACCAATCGTTTTCTCCCGGAGTCGGCTGCGGTTTCCCCAACTTGACGACGATGTCGGCTGTGGGGTTGTCAACCAGAAACAGTTTTCGTATTGCGATCACATGACCCATCTCTGCGGCCTTCATAACATGCAATCATATTCGAAGGCACCGAGGCATTGTTGGTTACTGGCGCAAACAGGCGATTACACAACCGATACTGGCAAAAACCGACGGCCCTGCTGTTTACCTTCCCGCAAACAGGATGTAATGGCTGGCCGCGCCCATGAAGAACAGCATGGGAAACGACAACCAGAAATTCAGGCGGGTACACAGCAGCGCGATTCTGGCCACCTTAGGCGCCTCGGGCGGCATCGCTGTTCCCTGGCTGGCATTGGCCTCGGTCCAGCGGATCACCTTCTTTTGCATTCGCCACACCACGCCCCAAACGTTCAGCAGCATGACCCATCCCAGCCCGCCACCAATGCCAATCGCCAGCGCGCGATTGCTCTCCCAGCCATGCTGGTTCAAGCTTAGAAAAATGTACGCCGCTGCGACCACCGCGATCCCGACGATGACTCCCAGCACGGGGCCCTTTCTGAGCACCTCGGCCGGCGACATCAGCGCTCCCATCTCGATAACGAAGGCCAGCGTCCAGAGTCCGAAGAAGGCGCCGAACATCATCCCAGCCGACGCCGGCTCGCCCGCCGACACCGCATTGCGAACGTCGCTCGCCACGATGTGCATCCAGTAGGCGATGCCGGCCAGGACGGTCACCACCGCGCTCCAGCGAAACCACCACAAGGCCCGCCGCATCAGCTTGGGGACAACGATTCCCCGCAATTTTGCGTCGAGTTCCTGCACGAAAGGCAGGCCCACCAGAGTGAAGAAGTACAGCAGCCCGACCCAGGTGATGCCGGCGACAAGGTGGATCCAGCGAAGCACCATCAGGGCGGTCGCTTCGCCGCCGGGGAATTGGATTGAGGGCGAGAGGAGTAGCGCCACTAGCCAGGAAGTCATCTCTTGGTCACCTATTTAGACCGGGTATCCCGCGCCATGCTTTGGGATTCGGAGCAGTGGGCGAATTCTACATCACAGGGCCTTGTGGTTGTTTTAGTTGAAATCGCGCGGTCGCCGCCTTATCGTAAAGTGGCTTATGATTGCTTGTGCGGCCGTTGGCATATTCGGCTGCGAACCGGTTTCTACAGGCTCGGAATCGTACGGGGTGGCGAATCTGGGGCTGTGCTGTTTTTTGCATATTGCCAGGGAGG
This sequence comes from Acidobacteriaceae bacterium, assembly GCA_003152695.1. Classification (GTDB taxonomy): domain Bacteria; phylum Acidobacteriota; class Terriglobia; order Terriglobales; family Acidobacteriaceae; genus Bog-257. Next base: position 121,365 of record PMAT01000091.1, on the reverse strand, counting down.
GACGTATGGAAAACAAGGCAGCACAGAACATACAGGACGGGTTTCTAAATACTGCCCGTAAAGACAAGTTCGTAGTTGCCATTTACCTGCTCAGCGGGGTGAAGCTGACCGGAAGAATCCGCTCCTTCGACAAATATTCTATCGTTCTCGACACCAACAATCAGGAGCAGCTGATCTTTAAGCACGCCATTTCCACTGTGGTTATGTCGCGTCCCGGGCATTCCGAACGTCACTTTGAACAGCGCGCGCCAGCCGAAGCGGTGGCTCCGGTGGACGCCGAGACCGCGAACACCACCTCCGAGGGCTAGTCTATTTCCCGCGCGGATGGCATGAACTCCCGAGCGAATGGCCGCTCCTGGCAAACCGGCCAGGGCCAGCCGGAACGCGTCTTCCTGGTGGGGGTGGAATTCTCCTCCCGGTCAGCGGCGGGGCGCGATACCCAAGCCCGTGGCGCGGAGAATCTCCAAGGGGAACCCGATGCGCCGCTGCTTCCTCGGCAGCAACCTGCCGGAAAAGTTCCACCCAGCGCGCGCGTGGCGCGCAGCGTGGCCGCTCCTCACTTGTCCGCAGAGGGACAGGAGCATCACGGATTTTCCGCGGAAGAGTCCATGGCCGAGTTACGCGAGTTGGCCACGAGCGCGGGAGCTGTGGTCATCGGCGAATTCCAGCAGCGGCGTCCAAAGCCGGACCCCGCTACGCTCATTGGCAGCGGAAAACTAGAGGAACTGAAAGGCGCGGTCGCGTCGAGTTCGCCCGACCTGGTCATCTTCGATCACGAACTCACGCCATCGCAGCAGCGCAATCTGGAGCGTGGGCTCGACTTGCGGGTGATCGATCGCACCCAACTCATCCTCGACATCTTTGCCCGCCATGCGCGCACCCGCGAGGGACAGCTTCAAGTGGAACTGGCGCAACTGCAATACCTGCTGCCGCGACTGGCGGGACGCGGTGTACAGATGTCGCAGCTGGGCGGCGGCATTGGAACGCGCGGCCCCGGTGAAACCCAGTTGGAGACCGACCGCCGCAAGATCTACCGGCACATTCGCCACGTAAAAGAGCAGCTGGAAAATGTCCGCCGCATCCGCGGACAGCAGCGGCGGCGGCGTGAGTCCGTTCCCATCGCAACGGTGGCGCTGGTCGGCTACACCAATGCGGGGAAGTCAACCTTGTTCAATGCGCTCACCCAGGCCGGGGTGCTGGAGAGCGCGCGCATGTTCGCCACGCTCGATCCCACGCTGCGGAGTGTGACTCTGCCTTCACGGCGGCAAGTCCTGCTGTCTGACACTGTGGGATTCATCCGCAACCTGCCGCACACGCTGGTTTCGGCGTTTCGCGCCACCCTGGAAGANNGCGGCCGAGCAGCAGGCGCAGGTCGAAGAAGTGCTGCGCGAGCTGGAATCGCAGGACAAGCCGCGGCTCTACGTGATGAACAAAGTGGACCTGCTGCCGGAGAAAAAACGCGAGAGTCTGCGCGATATGGGGAGCGTGATCCACGTCTCGGCTGCAAAGGGGTTTGGACTCGACAGTTTATTGGAGCGTATCGACGAACTCATTGCCGAGGATCCGGTGCGCCGGGTGCATTTGCGCGTGCCGCAGTCGGAAGGCAAAGCGCTGGCGGCGCTCGACGCCAAGTCCGTGGTATTTGCGCGGGAGTATCGCGACGGAAATGTCGAACTCGACGTGCAGGCCCCGGAATCGCTGCTGCGCAAGATGAAGAACTTCGTCAGGGAGTGAATGATCGGACCGCTGACATTCCTGGAGTAAGATTGATTCCATGACGTACCGCGTGGTGCTATTACCCTCCGAAGAAGGCTTTGCGGTGTCCTGCCCTGGGTTGCCCGGCTGCTGGTCACAGGGCGCTAACGAGCAGGAGGCCCTGCAGAACATCCAGGACGCCATTCGCGAATATTTGGAAGCGGTTGCCGAACTTACGCGCGGCCAGGTTGTGCGTGAGGTGGAAGTGAAAGTCGGTTAATGGGCAAGCTTCCAGGAATCCCCCACCTTCAGGCTGTTCGGGCTCTGGAGAGGGCTGGATTCCGCATTCTGCGGCAAGGTAAACATGTCGTCATGACGGACGGCCAGCGCATCCTTACGATTCCGCGCCACAACCCTGTGAATGCCTTCACCATGGGTGGAATCGTCCGTGACGCAGGACTCACCATCGAGCAGTTTCGCAAACTGCTCTGAATACCCCTCCTACAACTTTTTCTTGGCGCCTAGACGATCCGAACGCCAGCATCGGCCTGCTCGTCGGCGTGATAGCTGGAGCGCACCAGCGGGCCGGACTCGACATGGCGGAAACCCATCTGCAGGGATTCTTCTTTGAGGAAGCGGAACTCGTCGGGCGTGTACAAGCGCGCCACGGGAAGGTGGTCCTTCGACGGCCGCAGGTACTGGCCGATGGTAAGGATGTCCACGTTGTGGGCCGCAAGGTCGCGAAAAACTTCGAGCAGTTCGCCGGTGCTCTCGCCTAGACCGGCCATCACACCGCTTTTGGTCGGAATCGCCGGATTCATTTCCTTGGCGCGCGCCAGCAGGCGCAACGTACGCTCGTAACGCGCACCGGAGCGCGCGACACGATACAGGCGAGGCACCGTCTCGGTGTTGTGGTTGAGAATGTCGGGCCTGGCGTCCATCACGATGCGCAGCGGCTCTTCCAATCCCTGAAAGTCGGGAATCAGCACTTCCACGCGGCATCCGGGCACGCGTCGGCGGATTTCGGTGATCGTGTCGGCGAAGACGCGCGCGCCACCGACGTTGTCGTCGTCGCGATTGACGCTGGTGACGACCGCAAACTTCAGCCCCAATTTCTCCACCGCTTCGGCGACCCGGCGAGGCTCTTCAAAATCGATCGGCTGCGGGCGGCCTTTCGGTACGGCGCAGAAGCCGCAGCGCCGGGTGCACAGATTGCCCAGCAGCATGAAGGTCGCGGTGCGATGGTTCCAGCACTCGCCGATGTTGGGACAATGCGCCGACTCGCAGACGGTGTGCAACTCCAGGTTGCGCGCCAGGGTCTTGAGATTGTGATAGTTCTCGCCCATGGGCGCGCGCGCCTTCAGCCATTCCGGTTTGGGCGCCGGACGGCGCGGGCCAATCTCGATCTGGATCAGCTCAGGAGCAGTAGCCATGCGACGTAACTATTGTACAAGGACGGGAGCCGCTCACAACGTATGCAAATACACCATCAGGTCGTCCAGTTGCTGCTGGGTCAACTTCTGCTGGAAGGCAGGCATCTTGGCGCGGCCCAGCAGGATGATGTCCGTGACCCTGTCGTCATTGGCGGGAATGCCGTTCTTCATGAACGGCTTTTTGAACAGACCGTGCAGGCTGGGTGCGCGCAGGTCATGGGTACTGTAGGCGTAATGACATTCGGCGCAACGCGCGTCGTAAACCCGCCGGCCTTGCGCCTGCTGCGGAGTCAGCCCCAGCTCGGCGTCGCTCTTGCGAGGCTCGGAATCGCAGGCCAGAAGGATCGTGGTCACGATCAGAATGATTGCAGTCAATAGAGCAAAAGGCGCGCGTTTTGGTCTCGGCATTCTTGCAGGTGTCCGTGCAAATCTAGGTTCGGGTGAGGCCGCCACTGCGGCTCCATCGGAGTTAGAATACACCTCGCATGACGGTCGCTCTCAAACGGGTTTACGCCGAGCCGTCGCCGCACGACGGCACTCGCGTGCTGGTGGACAGGCTGTGGCCGCGGGGATTGAAGAAGTCCGATGCTGCGCTCGACGCCTGGCTGAAAGATCTGGCCCCGTCCGATGCGTTGCGCAAGTGGTTTCACGCCCATCCCCAGCAGTGGAGCAAGTTTCGCCAGCTGTATCTCAAGGAGCTTACGACCGAGGCAGCGGACGCGGCGTTGCAGCAGCTTTATGAGTTGCAGAAGAAACGTCGCCGCCTGACGTTGCTGTTCGCCTCCAAGAACGAAGAGCGCAACAACGCGCTGGTGTTGAAGCAACTGATCGACGGCGAACGTAAGCCTCCCACCGGGACCGGACCCATTCGCGCCGCGGCAACCAAGCGGAGCCGCGCCGCACGGCCAAGATAGCTTCCATGGTCCTCCAGCCCGACGCCCAACCTGCCCACGCCGCTAACGCGTTTGTCTCTGCTTGGGAGGCCGTGGCCCGCGCCGAGAAAACCACGTCGGCAAAGTATCATCTGGTGCGCCAGCCCGATCACGCGCGGGTTTCCGGCGACATAGCCAAGCAGCTTGCGATTGCGGGTGCGCCTCCGGTGGACGACGACATCGTACGCGGCATCAGCCTGCACGATGAGGGCTGGAAAGATTTCGACAACGGGAGTGAGCGGCTGAGTGCGACTCCAGCAACCTATTCCGGCGAAAATATCGCTCTGAGCGCTGAGGGAAGGCCGCTCTCCTTCCTGGACATCAAGGCGGGTGATTTCCTGCGCGCATAGCGAGGCTCGATTGATTCCGCCGAGGCGGTCGCGCCCATCGCTGCCCTGATCGTCAGCGGGCACTTCTGCCGGCTGGGCAACTTTGGCATCGGCATGGCCGCCTACTCGGAAGACGATGCACGAAGCGTGCGCGAATTCCTGGCGTCCGAAAAGCGGCGGCAGGATCGCTTGCTGCGCCAGCAAAACCGCAGCGAAAGCGAAGTGCAGTACTGGACGGACGTGCTGCAATTTTGCGATCTGCTGTCGCTATATCTATGTTGCGGCTCTCAGGAGAGCGTCGAATTCCAGCAGCGCATCGGACCCAAGGGCGAGACGGTCCGCTTGCAGGTAAAGGATGCAGCTTTTGCGCTTTCGCCGGCGCTATTTGCGAAGGAGGTTGAGCTCTCGGTCGAAGCGCATCCCTATCCGGCGGAGACGGGCGGGCCGTCCATCACGATAAGGTGGCGCGTGCGATGATTCCCCCTCTGGATCTAAAAAATGCCCGGAAGGAAACCGTTGCCATTTACAGGCTCTTGTCCAGCGCTTTTTCGATGACCTCGCGCGAAACGTAGCCGACGATCTGTTCGCGCACCTGGCCGCCCTTGAAGACCAATAAGGTGGGAATGCCGCGCACTCCGTAGCGTTGCGGGGTGGAAGCGTTCTTGTCCACATCCATCTTGCCAACTTTGACCCGACCGTTATAGCTCAGCGCCACTTCGTCCACGATGGGAGCCAGTGCCCGGCAGGGGCCGCACCAGGCAGCCCAAAAATCCACCATGACCGGCTGCTCGGACTTCAGCACCAGTTGGTCAAAATTGGCGTCCGTTACCTCTACAATTGATTCGCTTGCCATTCATCCTCCTGAGGGGTCGTCGGTCATCGCCGGCTACGGCTGCAGCCGGACTGTCATTTCATCGTAACATCCCGACTCACATTAGATGCTGGCGCCTGCTTCTGGACGCAAGCAGCCGTTTACTAACTCCAGAGTCACCTGGCACGGCAAGCGCTGGCGTTTGACGAAGCGCTGGCGTCTGCTCGCGGAGCAGAAAATTGCGCGCAAAAAATCTAAGGCGCCCGGCGTGTGAACGCCGAGCGCCTGGAAGGCAGCCCTCCCCCAGAACTGCCTGACTGCAACTGAATTGTGCCGCTAAACTCGCCATTTGTAAATACATCTCAGGTAAATAATTCGGTGATCTACGTGACCGATCGTAGTCGCCCGAAATCCCGTTCTGGCACGGCTTTCGAGGATTTAAGAGCCGTGCCGCAATTGTGTCCGCATCAGAGTGTGCCGGCCAGCAATTCCGCGGGATGAAAGACCTCGCGACCCAATCCTGCCGACAATTGCTCATGGCAGGAAGTCCCGCTGGCGACTAAGGTGCGCGGTCCACCTTCCTCTTCGGCGCGACGCACCTGCGCGAACAGATCTTCGCCAACCGCCATGCTCAACTCGTAATACTCACGCTTGTATCCGAAGCTGCCGGCCATGCCGCAACATTCCACCGACGATGTCACCACGTCGAAGCCCGCCGCGCGCAGCACCTCGATGGTTTGGGTTGCGGAATTGCACGTCTTCTGCTGGCAATGCGAGTGGTAGAAGAGCCGTGTGCCCTGCGGGCACTTGCTTGCGGGAAAGATCTGTCCCAAGTCCAGTTGCAACTCCTGTGCGAGTCCCCACAACACTTCCAGCGGCTCAAAGCTGTTTTGCGCCAGCAACGCCTGCGTGCCCGGATCGTCGAGCAGATGCTTGAAGTCGAAGCGCAGCATGGCCAGCACGCTGGGTTCGAGCACGACGATCTTCTTGCCTTCGTCCGCGTATCGCTTCAGCACCGGAGCTAGCGCGCGCGCCTGTCGCTGCGCAGTTTCCATCATTCCTTGCGACATAGCGGCGCGGCCATCCGCCATGGCCGGGCTGAGCGTCACGTCGAGGCCAACCGCGCGCAACACCCGGATCGCCGCCATCCCTCGTTCTGGCGCGCCGTAGTTGGTGAACACATCTGCCAGCATCACCACGCCAGGATCGATAGCGCCGGGTTTCACACCGCGCTCTTCGCGGAACAACTGCTCCCAGGTTTTCTTGGGGAACGGCGGCAGCTTGCGCCGGCGGTCGACCCCGAGCGCACTCTCCATCAGGCCACGCGCTCCCGGCAGTTGCATGGACGCGTTCGCCAGCGAAGCGAAGCGCGCGCCCCATTTGCCGAAGGTGTGATAGTTGCCGAAGAACTGTTTTTGCAGCGGCGCAACCCGGTCTTGCGCTGCGCTGCCGGTCATCGCGCCAAATGCGGACTTGGCGGCGGACGGCGGCTGCTCCTGATTCATGCGCTGCCGCAGGTTCTCGTTGAGCCATGGAATATCGATGCGCACCGGACATTGCGGCACGCAACGCGAGCAGGCAGTGCACAATTCGCTGAATCGCGCGTTCATCAGCGTGCCGGTGCCTGCCTCCCACGAACCGCCGATGCCGCCGGAATAGGTTTCTCCGCCGAAGGCATGCCCGCCAACCGTTTCAAAGTTGGCGCAGGAGTTCAGGCAGGCGCTGCACCGGATGCAGTAGAGCGCTTCATGCAGCACCGGATCCTCCCGCATGCGGCTGCGTCCGTTATCGATCAGCACCAGGTGGAACTCGCGCGGCTTGGCGGTCCCGCCCGGCGCGACAAACGGCGGCGCCTGCAAGGGCGGATGCAGGATGCTGACGTAGGACGTCAGCGGCTGTCCCGTGGCGCTGGCCGGCAGCAACTCAAGAAACGTCCCAAAGTCAGTACGCGAGGGAACGACTTTTTCGATGCCGGCGATGGCAATGTGCAGCGACGGCAGGGTCATCGTCATGCGGATATTGCCTTCACTCTCCACCAGCATCAGCGAGCCGCTGTCGGCGGCAATCAGGTTCGCGCCGGAGATGCCTGCGTCAGCGGCGATGAATTGCTCGCGCAATTTTTCGCGGGCAAATCGCGTGAGTTCTTCGCCGGTGTCGAGCGGCAGATCGGTGGTGAACTTGCGTTTGAACAGCGCAGTAATGCGTTCGCGGGAGTAGTGCAAAGCAGGCGCGATAATGTGCGACGGCTGCTCGTCGGCGACCTGCAGAATGAATTCCGCCAGATCGGTTTCGGCCACAGCGATGCCGGCAGCTTCGATGGCGTGGTTCAGCTTAATCTCTTCCGAGGTGATGCTCTTGCCCTTCACCACCCGCTTGGCCTGGTGGCGCACCAGCACGTCGCGAATGTACTGGTTGGCGCCGTCCGCGGTCTTCGCCAGGTAGAAATGCCCGCCATTGGCTTGCACGCTGGCTTCCAGCCGCCGCAGAAGCTCGGGAAGGTTGGCGAGCGCACTTTCTTTGATCTGGCGGGCGCGGTCTTTCAGTTCGTCGTAATCGTCGAGCAGCGCGGTGGCGGCGTAGCGATTGCGGTTGAAGGTCTGCGTGTTGTGCCGGACAGCGGCGCTCTGCACATCGAGCGTCATGCGGATGGCGTCGAGCAGGGCCTTCTTTTTGCTCTTGTTCGCTACCTGACGCGGCTGGATCTCTGCCGAACTTAAGGTCGTTTCCATGGCTCACCTCAGCACGATGATGTGCAGCTTGTGTGGCCCATGTACGCCGCGCACCAGAGGACCCATGTCCGCGGTGGCGCTGGGGCCGGTGACGAACACAAAGTCCCGCCTCAGACCCTTACCGTCCAGCATGTCGGCGCGAAACAGGTCACGCGGTCTGGGCACGATGGTCTCGGCCGCGACCACCGCGATTTGCAGCGGGGCCAGCAGGCTCACCAGTCCCGTGCGTTGGTAGCTGACATCGATGCATACCGAGCCCGTGCTGGCGACCCCGGCGAAGGCCTCCGTCACGCCAGCCGCGGAGTGCACCATCTGGTCGGGAGTTGGATTGGCCACCACTCGCGCATCGTTTAAGAACTCGCTGAACAACGCGATCGGAAGTTCCCGCGGCGAAGCAAACAGGATGCGGGCTACGTTTCCCACTGCGTGCCGAATGGCATCGCGCAAGGCAAGTGGAGAGCGTTCGATAACTTCGACAGTAGCCACCGCTTTGACGGCTGCCTCGGCGAACTGCAGGACGGAAGACGATTCCAAAACCATAAGCGACGGCATCGGGGAACCTCGCAGCTTATAACGAACGGCGGTCAAAAGCACGGAATTCGGCGGAGATCCTATTTTACGGCCAGATGCCGCGCTCTTTGACCGCCTGGGCCACGCGGCCGATAGCAACAATGTATCCTGCAGCGCGATAGTGGCAGTTGTACTTTTTCGTGGTGTCGTGGACCTCGTGAAACGCCTTCACCATCACTTGCTCCAGCCTGCGGTTCACTTCCGCCTCGTCCCAGAAGAGCTGCTGCAGGTCCTGCAGCCATTCGAAATAGGACACAGTCACCCCGCCGGCATTGGCGAGAATGTCGGGCAGCAACATCACCTCTTTACGGCTGAGCATGAGGTCGGCTTCCGGTGTGGTCGGTCCATTGGCGGCTTCGGCGACGATCTTCGCCCGGATGTATCCGGCGTTCTCCATCGTGATCTGGTTCTCCAGAGCTGCGGGAATCAGAATGTCGCATTGCACCTTCAGCACGTCGTCGCTGGGGATTGGGCTGCATCCGGGAAAAGCTTCGACGCTGCCGGTCGCTGCCTTGAAGCGCAACAAGGCGGGAATGTCGATGCCCTCCTTATTGACGATGCCTCCCTTCGAATCGCTGACGGCAATCACCCTGGCGCCCTCATCCCAAAGCAGCCGCGCCATCACGTTGCCAACGTGTCCGAAACCCTGGATGGCGACAGTCGCCGTCTTCAAGTCGAGACCCGCCACTTTGCCGGCTTCGCGGAGGACGAACAAACCTCCGCGCGCACTGGCATCGTAGCCACCGAGAGAGCCGCCCAGGACCATCGGCTTGCCGGTTACGACAGCGGGAGTGGCGTGACGCGTAGTCATGCTGTAGGTGTCCATCATCCACGACATGGTTTGCGCGTCGGTATTCACATCGGGAGCGGGAATGTCCTGGTCGGGGCCGATCAGCGCCGCGATCTCATAGGTATAGCGGCGAGTGAGGCGTTCCAGCTCGTCCCGCGACAGGTGCCTGGGATCGCAGCCAATACCGCCCTTGGCGCCGCCGAAGGGTACGTCCACCAGCGCGCACTTCCATGTCATCCCTGCCGCCGCGGCTGAGACTTCGTCGAAGGTGACATTGGGGTGATAGCGGATTCCACCTTTGCATGGTCCGCGGATGTTGCTGTGCTGCACGCGGTAGGCATCGAAGACGCGGATGGCGCCGTTGTCCATCTTGATGGGCAGCGTCAGCGCAATGGAGCGGCGGGGACGGCGCAGCATCTCACGCAATCCCGCGTCCAGTTGCAGGTAGTCCGCGGCTATTTCGAATTGCTGGGCGGCAATGTTTAACGGATTGAGATCTTCCAGAATTCTTCTAGCGGAAGCAGTGGCAGGCATAGTTACTGGCCTTTCCAGTGGCGACCCACCGTGATCGGGCCCAGGTGGACCCTGAGAGCGGTCCAGTTGCGACTAGCCAAGGGGCTGGCTCCGGCGTCCGCCGCAGCAAACGCCGGGGGCAGCTAGTCAGATTCGTTGCTGTAAACGGGCTCTGCAATCTCAAACGGACTGTCGAGGCCGCCAGTGGTTCCAAAGGCCGCTTCGTCGGCGATTTTCTGGAGCACCAATTCAAACTCGCGGCTGCGCCAACGCACGACCAGAACCTCTTTGTGTGCACGGCCGTGGCCGTGGCACAGCGGACAGAGGATTTCGCCTTTTTCTGATTGCATGATGATTCCGACCTCCGGCTTCTCGCCGAGTATGAAAACCGCTGGGAGGCGCGAACCTACGCTCCAGCAGCCATCTGTATTGCAGCGCGAACCGCACCGCAACGCAGTGAGCCAGGTCACGGGTTCCTGTGAGAGCGCAAGAAGAAATTCCGCGAAATCGGCCCTTGGTTTGCGACAGCCTGTTGTGGGGAGGCGACCACCGCCCTTTGCGGATCAGGTCCTACTGCACCTGGACTTCGATTTGCAGCTTGCCGTCGCCGGTAATCTGGACGGCTTCTCCGCCTTTCAAGTAAGGCTGCAACACCGCAGGATTGCCCCACTCCAGCTCCCAGCCGTTGGCCAGCGCGAGCACGGTGTACTGGCCGGGCACAACGTTGGGCAGCGTGAAGCTACCATCGCTGTCGCTCTGATCGCGGCGGAACAATGGCGAATTGTTGGCGGCATCCCGGGGAACCAGCACGATCATCGCGCCAGCAAAGGGCAGGCCGGCGCGCAGCGCAACTCCGTCCACCTGCGCGACGCCACGCCCTACCGTAGCGGCAATGTGGGCGCTGCTGTTGGCGCCGATCTCCAGTGTGCGCCCCGTCAGCTTTGCCCCGGTCACCGACATCTTCCTCAGGAAATATCCGCCGCTGCCCTGAAGGGCCACGGTATAACGTCCCGGCTTAATTCCCTCGAACTCGAACTGCCCTTTATCCCGAATTTCGCTCCCAAAATTTTCGCTGGTCTCCTGATTTGAGAGCTGCATGGCCAATCCCTTCGGTACCGGCGGTGCGCCCTCAAACAATACAGAGCCTGCAACGGTAACGAATCCGGAGCTGTCATTGGCATTCACCTCGAGATCGCCCGCCAGATCAACTTCGCGATATCCCTCTCGATTGGCGCCTTTGTCATTGGAGCCTTTCGAACTCGGCATCTCAATAACGTAGTGGCCAGGCGCCAGGCCGGCGATGTCGACTACGCCGGGTTCAACCGATGACTCGGAAGCGTTGAATACGGAGTCCAGGTAACCATCGAAGATGCGCTGCGACACTCGCGGAAACCCGACCATCCCCGCATCGCCGGCGCCGCCAGAAATGCTGGTGCGGATCCTGAGATGCAGCGCGGGCACGGCACGCATGACCACGTCCGCTGTGACCCGCTCACCGGGATGTAACACGATGGGACTTGCGCTCGCCGAATCGGGTGAACCGGGATAGAAGGTCAGAGGGTAGGTCACGTCGAGCGCAGCGGCCTCTTGCGCCGCCAGGGCCCCCACGGCATCGGGATTGGTCGATTTCCGGCGCAGAATCGCAGGATTGTTTTGTGCATACCAGGGACGCGCCGAGACGGCCAGGTAATACGTCCCAGGCTCCAGATGGCCGATGCGGAACTGGCCCTGATCATCGGTCTGCCCCTGGTTCATAGGAACGGTTCTCTGCCGTCCCTCTTCCCTCGATTGTTCAAAGAGGCGCACCATGGCGTTCTGCACCGGATCATTGTTCTCGTCGGTGACTGTGCCTTCAATAGAGGCATCTGCCTGCAGCCGGAAAACCAGGTGCTCCGAATCGAGATCGGGGCCAGCCACAATGGCGGTGGCATACATCCCGTGTCGCTCGAAGCCCTGGAACATGAAACCATGTGCCGCAGCCACCAGCGAGTACTTGCCGCGACTCAGGCCGGCGAAAGCGAAGCGGCCGTCGGCGCCAGTGGTCACTGAATGTGATATGTCCCGTTCTGTGCCTTGCGTAGTTGGAGCAATCGCAACCGAAGCGCCAGCCACCGGTTGTCCGGTCGCCCAGTTCACCACGACTCCCGCAATCCGGTAGCCTTGCTGGACCGATGGCGGATGAGCCGGCTGGTTCGATTGCGCAGACAACCCGAAGGCGAAGAGCACGACGAAGGCGAGCCGCGCAAACATTCGAGTCAGTCTCCATCCCCGGTGCGTATCAGATCGAGGGCGACCTGCGTCTTCTGACTTGCCGACAGGGTGACGTGCGCGGCCTGCGAAGCATAGGTTTGCAGAACGTCAGGATTGGAATACTCAATGCCCTCGGCGTAGTCGAAGGCGTAAATGAGGTACTCGCCGGGAGCAAGCCCATTGAAGGTGAAGCCGTTCTGCGCAAACGCGTACGCGATCTTGGCGGCAACCTTGGAAGCAGGTTCGGGGACCACCACCACGGTCGCTTCTGCGTACGGCCCTTCTGGGGTCTTCACCGTTCCCGTCAAGCTGGCGCCATCGTCGCGCAAGACGATTTCCATGGGGTAGCTTTGTCCCGCCGATGCGACGACTAGATCGTCGTTGAGCAAGTTCGTCTGTCCATACTGGGCAGACTGCACGTACCACGACCCGCGCGGTATCAGATCAACCGAATACCTCCCTGGCTCCACGTTCTGCAGCACCACGGAATTAGCTCCGCCGCTGCCGCGTACGGCGGTCGAGTAGGATTCCGCAGTGGTCGGGTCCGAGGAAATCAAACGCACGGCGATCGGCGCAGCTTGAATCCCATCCGCCCCGGCGCCCTGGTTCGAAGACGCTCGCGACTCCATCCGCACCACCACAGGAATGGACATGGCCGGTCCAAGAATCAGGTGCAGGTTCTCGACGTTGGCAGCAGCGACGTTCAGGTGCGCCTCCCCGCGCAGTGGCTGGTCCGGGCCGGCCTGGGAAAACGCCTTCAGAACATAACTGCCCGGGGGCACGCTATCCACGTCAAAGCGTCCGGTTTCCGGTTCGGTATTAATGGGGAGGGACACATCGTCTCCCGACGGACTGAAGAGCTGAAACCCTACGCTTTGATGCGGGTAATACCCGGCGACGCTACCGGAGACGTGGTAAACCGGGCCGGCCGTCATGGAGAAGTCAGCTTGTGCATGCTGGCCTGCGGCAAGCTGAAGCGGCGCTGCTGACGCCAAATCGGGTACCCCTGGATAAAATATGCTGGGGTAGCCGGTCTTTGGCTTCTCGGCGCCGGGTAGAATGCGCGTTTCATCGCGACCCGGTCCAGCCGCCAGGTAGTACGTCCCCGGCATCAGGTTGGCGAAGCGATACCGGCCATCTTCATCGGTCTGCTGCTGACCCCGCGGCTCCCAATGTTTGCGGCCGTCGCGCACCGCCTTGGCGGTCAGATGGACCGGCACATGCTCGATTGGCTGGCCCGTGGCATCCGTGACTCGCCCCGAGATTGCACCTTGCGGCGTGAGCTTCACCACCACTGAGTCGGTGTCGGGACCCAGGTTCACCAGCCTGTTGGCGCTGCCTCTGAACTCCTGCGGGCTGAAGTAGCCCGGCTTCTGCGCGGTGAGAATGACCCTTCCGGCCGTCAGCCCCTCAAACTGGAAGTGCCCTTCCCCGTCCGAAAAAACCGTGCGCTGCGAACTGCCCGCTATCCGGACGAGCGCGTGGCTGACGGACTCGCCGGTGACGGAGTTGACGACCGATCCACTCAGCGTAAAGCTGGCGTCGCTCTTGGCCGATCGCGAGCCAGACATCTGCGCTGCAGCGGTTTCGCCCAAGGCAGCCCACAAGCTCAAACTCAAACTAAAGACCAGCAACAGCAAGGGCCGTTTGCTGCCCAGCAGCGTAGGCCAAGAGGGGGTTAGGTTCGCGCAGCAGCGCGTGAGAGATTGCTGTTTACCGGGCACAATAGATTGTCGATGGCTCAGCCGCATCTCGGGTGATGTCGTCATCATAAACCCGATGGGCCTCATCACGACGCGCCGTTAAAGCGCATGATGCAAGTGGAAACCTTTCCCGGAGCGGGGAAAGTTTCCAGCGAGAATTACATTTGCGGTTCCGGAGTGCCCTCCGCGGCGCCCTGCACCTGCGGGTGCGGTTCGACGTAGCTGTTGACCATGTCCTTCAGCTCTTTGCTGGGCTTGAAGAACGGAATCTTCTTGGCGGGAACCTCGACGCGCTCTCCGGTCTTGGGATTGCGGCCCACGCGGGACTTACGTTGGCGGGTGCGGAAGCTGCCGAATCCCCGGATCTCGATCTTGTCGCCAGCGCGCAACGAGCGCACCACGCTCTCGAAGATGGTCTCTACAATGACCTCGCTGTCCTTCCGAGTGAGCTCGGCCAGCCGGGAAACTTCATCGATCAAGTCTGCCTTGGTCATCTCGCACGCCCCTTATCGCGAAACCAATCGCTTGTCCAGCCCGCACCACGGATACTCTCAGATTTGTTGCGGGGTTGGCAAGCCTAAGTTTTCGTTGCACTTCCGTGTTTTCATAGACGACAGGACCGCTTACTTCCAAAGGTAATAGAACCCGACATTGGTTTCCATCAATTTCGCCCGGCTGGGCAGGTATTCGGAGACATCGCCGAAGAGCAGGTCGAGCACGCTCTTGCGCTCCTTCTCCGGGCGCACCAGCGTGGGCTCGCCCTTGATGCCGACCGATTTTGCGGTGTCTGCAATGGCTGCGCGGAAGTCTCCAATCTGGTCCACCAGTTTCAGCGGCAGCGCCTGCTCTCCCGTCCAAACCTTCCCGTTGGCCAGCTCCTGCACCTGGTCGTCCTTCAGGTGCCGTCCGGCGGCAACGTTGTGAATGAACTGAGTGTGCATGTTGTCGATCAGCCCTTGCAGGTAGGCGCGCTCGACGGGGGTTATATCGCGAGTGGGCGATCCCGTGTCCTTGAATTCGCCCGCCTTCAGAGTGATGGCCTTCAGCTTGGCCCACTTGATCAGCTCTTCATAGTTGTACCATTCAGCAATGACGCCGATGGAGCCGACGATGCTGGCCTGATCGGCAAAGATTTTGCTGGTCGCCGAAGACACGTAATAGGCGCCGCTGGCGCCCACCGTCTCGATGGACGCCACAATCGGCTTCTTCTTCTCATCGCGAATGCGCAGCACCTCGCGATAAATTTCTTCCGAAGCCGCCGCTCCCCCGCCGGGAGAGTTCACATGCAGAACAATGGCTTTTACCGAGCTGTCGTCGGCAAACTTCTTGAGCTGCT
The DNA here is from genome assembly GCA_003152695.1 of Acidobacteriaceae bacterium. Classification (GTDB taxonomy): domain Bacteria; phylum Acidobacteriota; class Terriglobia; order Terriglobales; family Acidobacteriaceae; genus Bog-257. Next base: position 106,274 of record PMAT01000091.1, on the reverse strand, counting down.
CGACAGTATCTTTTGGACTGAGGATGACCCCTTCCAAATCAACTACCGCGATCTTGTCGCCGAAGCCGCTGAAGCTTGTCTTCTGCTGCGAGCGCACCGTGAAGTAAACCAATGCGAAGATGGCAATGAAGAATAGGAAGAAGGCCCCGCCGCCCAGCAGGACCCAGAGAAACACGCGAGAGCGCGATTGTTCCGTCATATGGAAGTGTAGAGTTTAGCAGAACCGAGGACAGGAACATCCGCGGAGTGGTCGGAGACGATTGGGGCGGTTGATTACCGGCNNAACGGCATTCCAATCCTGCTGGAACCGGAAGCCACCATCGAGCAGCTTTGAACCTCACGGGAGCGAGCGAGTTTCGCAGCCGCCAGATGGGGTGCTCTGGGTCCCCGTGGGGGCCGGAGCCCTAAGCCCGAACGAGGCCTCCGCAGTGGTAGAAATTGCTCAGCCTTCCCGAAATAGTGCGCACCTCTGAGGTTACAAAGAGCATTTCCCCTCCCCGCCTGCGCAAATTCTTGCAGTGGCGGAATGCCGTACACCTCACTTTTGTGGCAGGAATGGGAACCCGACTCCCTTTTCGGGAGGGCAACCTGCAACTATTGCGGCATGAAGGGGTTGGATTCATACAAAAAGCGGGCAGGAGGGGCTGGCGGGTTACCATGTTCGGCACTCGGATTGCTTGCAACTTAATAGCTGTCTGATCCGTCTAAGAGTAGCAAAGCCCGTTTTGGGGTCGGAGGTGAGGTGAATGATGGCAGAAAAATTTTCCGTCCCGGAACTATCGGCGCTGAGGAGCGAGTTGCTCCAGGGATTTGACTCGAAGGATGCGGCCGAGTTGATCCAGATGTTCCTCGCTGGACACGGTTATGGTGTCTCGGCCGAGGAAGCCCGCAATGCGGTGGCCAGAGCGGGAATGCTGGGTGGTAGTTTGGAGACCTTCCAACGAGAACTGGAGAGCATTGCCCTCGTGATGTAGCGGCGGATTGACGGTGACAAGATTCGCTCAGCCTTAAATGGAACGGAACGCGGGCCCCGCCAGAAACTAGACGCACGGCACGCGGACCTAAGCGAAAAATGAAGGGCCCAGGCTAAACGGCCTGGGCTCTCCTGTTTATTCCCGGCACATTCTTCTTCTTTTCATTTTCAGGTTTCTTTTTGGGGCCCAGCAGTTGGTTAAGCGCGCTCCCCAGAGGGGCTGTGCCACGTTGTGATCCGCGGCAATAGGGGTCCTTCGACTTCTCTCCGGCAAGAATCGTTCACCACGGAGGACACAGAGTTTTTGGTTTCTATCGAGTTTTCTCCGTGATCAGGGACGCCAGCTCAGACGAAAATCTCCGCAGCTGCACCCCTACGAGGCGGCGGTGGTGGGTTCGTCTTCTTCGGCGTGGATGAGGCCGAACTTCTTCAGCTTGTAACGCAGGGCGTCGCGGCTGATGTCGAGCAGGCGGGCGGCATGGGTCTGGTTGCCATTGGCTTGCGCCATGGCCATATCCACCAGCTCGCGCTCCACCTCTTCCAGCGAAGTGCCTCCCTGAGGAATCTCCAGCTTGGGCAAGCTGCGGCCATCGGGCAATTGCTTGCCGGCAACGCTGCTGTTGTTGGCCGAGGAGAGTTCAAAGGCGGTATAAGCGGACTGCTGTTGGGCCACGGCGAACGGCATGTATTCGGGATGAAGTTCGTTACTGTCTTCCAGAATCATGGCGCGCTCGACGGCATTCTTCAATTCGCGCACATTGCCGGGCCAGTCGTACTTGAGCATCAGCTTGCGGGTCTCGTCGGTGATGCCCTTCACCGTCTTGCGGAACTTGCGGTTGTAGCGGGCGATGAAGAAATCCACCAGCGGCAGAACGTCGTCTTTGCGCTCGCGCAGCGTGGGCAGGAAGATGGAGATGATGGCCAGCCGGTAATACAAGTCCTGGCGAAACTGACCATCGCGCACCGCCCGCTCCAGGTCGCGGTTGGAAGCGGCGATCACGCGCACATCGACCTGCATATCGCGCACACCTCCGACGCGGCGAATGACCTGGTCTTCCAGCACGCGCAGCAACTTGGCCTGCAACAGCGGCGACAGCTCACCAATTTCGTCGAGGAAGAGCGTGCCGCCATCGGCCATCTCGAACAGCCCTTTCTTCATGGCCTTGGCGTCGGTAAAAGCGCCGCGCTCGTGGCCGAAGAGTTCGGCCTCCATCAGGGTCTCGGGAATGGCCGAGCAGTTGATGGCGACGAATGGCTTGTCCTGGCGGCGGCTCTGATAATGGATGGCCTTGGCGATAAGATCTTTGCCGGTGCCGCTCTCGCCCTGAACCAGAATCGTGGTCGCCTCGCTGGCGGCGATCTTGCTGACAAAACCCAGCAGCTCCGACATCTTCTGCGAGACGCCGATGACATTGTGATAGCCAGCGCGGCGGCGGACCTCGCCGCGCAGCGACTCGACCTCGGAACGCAGGCGGGTGGTCTCGAGCGCGTTCTTCACCGCCACCGCCAGTTCGTCGAAATCCAGCGGCTTGCCAACGAAGTCGTAGGCCCCCAGCTTGAGCGCGGTCTTCACGTCCTCCAGCTGCGGATCGGCGGTGATCATGATGATGGCGCGCGCATCGTTGGATTTTTTCAGTTGTTCCAGGATTTCGATGCCGCTGGAATCGGGCAGGCGCACGTCGAGCAGCACGAGGTCGGGAGACTCGTTGTGGGCCACGCGCAGCGCGGCCGAGCCGTTGTCAGCCTCCAGCACGTGATAACCCCACTCCTCGCACTTTTGCCGGAGAGACCAACGAACCAGCTTCTCGTCGTCAACTATTAAAACTTTTTCCGAGGGCATCTAGCTGTCATTAGATTACTACGGGAAGGAGAAAGACGAAATTTTGGCCAGTTTCAGAACTGGCGCAGACACGCTCGCAGCCAGTATTACTTGCTCTTCAATTCTGCCGGCCAGTTCTGGACTAGAGTCAACGACTGCGAGCTTCCTTCACTGGGCGTGACCGCGAGGAACCGCTGACCATCGTGCGAGGGAGCATACTCACGAGATATGATGCCTCTCAGAGGAAGGCGGAACAGCAACTTACTGCTGCCGACCTGGAATGCGGACCTCGCGCCGTCCACCTCAACCGCCGTAACTCCGTTGAAATCGAAGTAGAACAGTTCCTTGCCGTCAGCTCGCCAACGCGGTCCGGCGCCGCCTCCGTTCGAAACTTGCCACTTCGCGCCGGTCCAAGGAAATGGCGCCACAAAAACCTCGGGACGGCCCCCTTCCTGGCCCACATATGCCACCCAATGGCCATCCGGCGAAAACGTTCCTCTTGACGACCCGCTCGTATAGGGAAACGGCTTGCTGTCGCCGGATAACGGAAGCACCCAAAGGTCCGTATTCACGCCGGTGCCCTGTTCATACATCAGGTAGCGGCCGTCGCGCGACCAGTCCGAAATGGCTTGATAGATAGGATTCGGCGACGAAAGCAGCGTGCGCTCCGGGGCGCTGCTGCCGATCGTCTTAACTGAGATCGCGGCCTGCTGGTTCGAGGTGAAGGCTACCTGTTTTCCGTCCGGAGACCAAAGCGGAGTGAGGTGTGCACCGTCGCTGAAGGTGAGCCGAGTCTTCAGATTGTTTGCCAGGTCGCGAATCCAGATGGTCGCCGTGGTTGTGTTCAGCTCCGTGGTCGCGACTTTCTTCTCGTCAGGGGAGAGATCCAGATCGTAAAATTCCCCCTGCTCGCCCACCGTACCCAGTCGCTTTCCGCTGCGGTCGTACCAGGTTAGGATCTCCGTCCCGGAAGCCGTGCCGGATGCGTACAACATCATGCCGTCTGTGGAGGCGCTGAGGTTCATCCGCCAGAGCCCGGGGTCAAATTGAACGTTTTCACTTAGGGTCTGCGGCTCGCCGGAGAACTTGCCGCTGGATGGGTCGAAGGTCTGCGCCACCAGGGAATTTTCGCGCTGAAAGATTAGGCGTCCCGATGCGTAGATGGCGTTCGAAAAAGTGTGTAACAGAAGGCGGTTCTCTTTGCCGTCAAGCGATGCAAAGAACACCGCGGTTTCCGGGCTGGTCGGCGCATTGTGTTTAACGGCGATGTAGAGGAAGTGCTTGCCATCAGGCAAGAACCACGGCCAGCGATGGGAAGAATAGTGGACGCCATCGATCGTGGTGACAGGAGTAGGCGTGCCTCCGCTGGCTGGGACCTGCGATAGACCGGTATTGTAGGAGAGGGCAGCCACAATGGTTCCGTCCTGGTTCCAACTGCCACCACGTCCCAGGGTCGAACCGCAGATCGTGACCGGCGTGCCACCGCTCACTTCGATTCGTTTCAGCTTGTCGTCGGTGAAGAAGGCTATGGAGCGACTGTCGGGCGACCAGAAAGGGAACATTGCCCCCTCGGTGCCGGGAAGGGCCTGCGGAGAAGTTGAATCCAGCGACCGCAAATAGAGCTGGGCGCCCCCGGAGCCGTAGGCCGAAAATACAATGTAACGGCCATCGGGAGAAATCTCCGCCGGGCCGCCGTGGTCGCCCGACAGGTTGAATTGCATCTTGTCGGGCGGGTTGATCTCTACCCGCAGTACTGGCACGTCCTTGTGGTTCGCAAGATAGGCCGACACCAGCGCCACACCGGCAACAATCCCTAGAATCGCAGCCACACCCCAGGGCCATGCATTACCGCGCTTGCGCTGCGGGACCGTTATCACGGCTGCGCTGGCCTGCGATGCGCCCTCGGCGATCTGCTTGAGTTGCAGCTTAACGTCGTGCGCCGTTTGCCACCGGTCGTCGGGATCCTTGCTCAGGCATAGCTTGACCAGACGCTCGAGCGCGGGCGGCGTCAGCGGTTGCAGGGAAGAAATCGGAGTCGGCTCGCGCTCCAGCACCGCAGCCATCGCGCTGGCAGGAGTCTTGCCCTCGAAGGCCCGCCTTCCAGTTACCATCTCATAGAACACCGCGCCCAGGGCGAAGATGTCCGAACGTGCATCGGCCTCTTTCCCCTCGATCTGCTCGGGCGACATGTACTGGAAGGTTCCCACTACGGTGCCCTGCGCGGTGAGAGGCTGACTTCCCTGGGGTGTTTTCGCGGTTGCGGTGAGACCGGATGCCGCGGTCGCGCTGGCCACCGCCTCCTTGGCCAGACCGAAGTCCATCAGCTTGGCCCCGGTCTTGGTCAGCATGATGTTGCCGGGCTTCAAGTCGCGGTGCACCACACTGCCACGATGTGCCCTCTCCAGTCCGTCGCAGATTTCGGCCCCGTACTTCAAGACCTGGTCGATGGGCAGCGGTCCTTTGCTCAAACGCTCGGCCAGCGTCTGGCCTTCCAGCAGTTCCATCACCAGGTAATCGGTCCCATCCTGGTGGCCAACGTCGTGGAGTGTGCAGATGTTGGGATGATTCAGGGAAGAGATCGTCCGTGCTTCCCGGTCAAAGCGTTGTTTGGCCTCCGGGTCTTCCGAAAGATGTGAAGGAAGAATCTTGACAGCGACGCTACGGTCGAGGCGTGTATCGCGCGCGCGGTACACCTCTCCCATGCCGCCAGCGCCCAGAGGCGAGACGATTTCATAAGGACCAAGTTTGGTGCCGGAGGCGAGGGCCATCAGTGCGTGACATTATATTCTATCGACTACTGAGAATTGGCTACTGACTAATGCGTCCTACGCTGGAGATACTGAGGCTCACCGTTTTCTCGACTTTCAAGAAGAAGGTGCTTGGGTCCTTCATGCCCCAATCTTGATAGGGCACAACGAAACTGGTGCTCGCCTTGACCGTGTCGCCACTAATTTCAACCGGCAACGACAGTGTGAGGTCATGATTGGCACCATGGATATGAAACACGCCTTGCACCTGTAGGTTCGACGTTCCGCGGTCGGCGACCTTTCCCATTACATGGGTGGGAGAAAAAATAATCGCGGGATAGCGCTGGCTCTCCAGCACCTCTTTGTGCATTTTCTGGTCGCGGGAATGATTGCCGCTCTCGCCGCTGGTGGCATCCACAATGATTTCGCCGCTGGCGGCGCCAGATTGCGGGTCGAAGGTGAGGCTGCCACTCCTGAGTTTGAAAGTGCCATGGACGGTGTGCAGCACAGCTTCCAGCGTCCACTGGATTTTGGTTTGGGCGGGATCGAGATTGACCGTGATCTGCTGTGCCGCAACCATCGACGGCAACAGCAACAGGCAGACGAACAGCGCGATACAACTCGCACGAAACGTCTGGCCTGAATGAATTGGCGACCCGGGCCTCAAATTTCCGCTCCTCCGAATTGCCACGATTCTAGCCCAACGGCAACTCCGGCCGCGGTAAGTCCACTCCTAAACAGTTGCCGCCGCAGCAGCGCCGGTTGGTGACGAATTCCCTGTCTCCTGCGTCTAATCGCATGAGAACTCCCAGTGAATCCCCGCACAATCGAGCCGCGAAGTTGTGCCGACTGTATAATTTGTATTTGGCTTTTTAGCCGGAGGAACACTTGATGGATCTGCACGTTTCAGGTTTCAGGCAAAAGTTTAAGGCCAATCGCTTTGCCTCAACCTTGGTGGTCTTGGCGACCTTAACCCTCGGTATTCTGATTGGCACAGTTGTCTCCGGAGGCGTGAAGGGCAAGGAGAAGAATCCCTCGGCCGACGCGACTCCGTTGCAGGTTCCCTCGCCGGTGCAGTTGTCGAGCCAGTTTTCCCAGATCGCTCGCCAGATGGAGCCTTCGGTGGTCAACATCAGCACCGAATCGACGATCAAGAACCCGCACCGTGGCCGTCGCGGCATGCCTCCCGGCGAGGAAGGACCAGGTGGCGGCGACGAAGACAGCCCGTTCCAGGACTTCTTCAATCGCTTTTTTGGTGGTCAGGGCGGCCAGGGTGGCCAAGGTGGCCAGGGCGGGCCTGACCAGGGCTTTGGACCCGACGATCTGCGCGAGCGGTCCCTGGGCTCCGGCGTCATCGTCGATCCCAAGGGCTACATCGTTACCAACAATCACGTGGTCGAAAAAGCCGATCGCATCCGCGTAAGGCTGATGGACGATCCCGCGACCGTGACCTACGACGCTACCGTGATCGGGGTTGACAAGGAAACCGATCTCGCGGTCATCAAGATCGACGCCAAGAAGCCGTTGCCCGCCGCCAAGCTGGGCAACTCGGACAGCATGTCGGTCGGCGACTGGGTGCTGGCAGTGGGAAGTCCGTTCGGCCTCGATGAGACAGTCACCGCCGGGATCGTTTCCGCCAAGGGCCGCAATATCGTTCCCAACCGGCAGTTCGAGTCGTTCATCCAAACCGACGCGGCCATCAATCCCGGTAACTCGGGCGGTCCGCTGGTCAACATGGCGGGCGAGGTGATCGGGATCAACACGGCCATTTACACCAGTGGCGGCGGATACCAGGGCGTTGGCTTTGCGATGCCATCCAACACCGTGGTGCAGGTTTACAACCAGCTCATCGGACCGGACCACAAAGTTTCGCGGGGTTCGATTGGAGTGGAGTTCAACGCCGTCCCCAATCCGGCAGTGGCCCGCGTCTATGGAGTCACCAGCGGAGTGACCATCGCTCACGTTACGCCCAACGGCCCGGCCGACAAGGCTGGCCTGAAGACGGGCGACACCATCGTTTCCGTCAATGGCAAGCAAGTGAAGACGGGCGACGAACTGGTGGCGGAGATTTCCTCTATCAAGCCCGGAAGCACGGCCAAAATCGGCTATATTCGCAGTGGAAAAACATCTGCGACCGACGTCACCATTGCTGACCGTTCCAAGCTGTTTGCCGCACGCCTGGGCGAGCAGGAGGAGGGCGGTGAGCAGGCCCAGCCGCTGGAAAGCAAGTTCGGCATCACCGTTCGCAGCATCACGCCGGACGTTGCCAACCGTTTGCAGTTGCCGAATACCAAGGGCGTCATCGTGCAAGACTTGAAGCCAGACGGCTTCGGCGACACCGTGGGACTGAGCCGCGGCGATGTCATCCTGGAAATTAATAAGCAGTCGGTGAACGGCGAGGACGATTTCCAGAAGCTTGAGTCGCAGGCGAAAAGCGGCCAGGATGTCGTCTTCCTGGTCCGCCCGCGCGGCACGCGAGACAACACCACGGTCTTCATGGGAGGGACCCTGCAGTAACCAATAGGTACTCTCGATTGGAGTGGACCCGTTCACAAGTAAGCAACCCAACCAGCGGTACTGGCGCATCGAAGCATACGAGGCCGGTACCGCTGCTGTTTCATTTTGGGATTCGGGCCTCTTTTTCTTGTTCCCCTAAGGTTAAGGCTTCATTACAATGGAGCCCATTCTGGAACTTATAGCTTTTTGTCTGAGGTGATCGTTGCCTATCGGAAATCGTATACCTCAATTCGCCGGCGTTCTTTTGGTGCTGGCGCTGATGGCTGGCACGGCGTCGGCAACCACAACCGCCAAGCCAACAACCAAGCACGCACAGCTCTCCAGGACGCATTCGTCCTCCCACCATTCCGGCAAGTCCAGGAAGAGCGCTTCCCGTTCCCACGGTCAGCGCGGGATCGACCAACAGCGCACCATGGAGATCCAGAACGCCCTCATTCGCGAGCATTACCTTACCGGTGGGCCGTCCGGCACTTGGGACGAGGCCACCCGCGACGCCATGACCCGCTACCAGGCAGCCAACGGCTGGCAGACCAAGCTGACACCGGACTCCCGCGCGCTGATCAAGCTAGGGCTGGGACCCGATCATAAAGGCCTGTTGAATCCCGAGACAGCAAACATTCCTTCGCCGCATGAACTCGGTGTGGACAGCGGAACCCAGCCGGGAGGCTCGACCGATCAGCAGTAACAGCGACATATATTTGGGTAAAGAGGGCGCGGCGCAACCCGCGCCCTTTGTATCTCTGCTATGTCACCCGATCAAGTGATAGCCGTCACTTAAGCCGATCCCAAGAACATGAAACCCTAGCTTCCCAACGGATAGGTTCTGCGATTTCGGCAGGACACAATTCCGAAGTTGCAGGCGCTCACGCCACTTCGTGCGCAGATAGGAACGATTATCATGGCCGCGTCTCGCCACAAATCAAAGATTCTGTTGCTATGTTTTCTGGCGCTTTTGGCAACCGGCTCCCTGGCCGCACAAACCCCTCGCAAGACCACCGATGCAAAGGCTGCCAGTCGCCTCAGCGTAGCGGATGTCATCAAACTGTCAAAGGCGGGTCTGAGTGACGATCTGATTGCCCAGGAGATCCGGAAGAATGGTCAGGCTTTCGACCTCTCCCCGGATCAGCTTATTCAGCTAAAGTCGGCATCGGTGAGCGATAGAGTCATTCAGACCATGCTGGATCCCTCGAAGGCCGATCCGCCGCCACCATCCCCGCCACCATCGGCCACCATCCCGGCGCGGGCGACGTCCGATCCATTGCTGCCCACCGACATTGGCGTTTATACAAAAAGGAAGGGCGAATGGACGGAAGTGCTTCCCGAAGTCGTGAATTGGAAAACTGGGGGCGTGATGAAAAGCATCGCCTCGGCTGGGATCGTTAAAGGTGACGTGAATGGACACCTCCTCGGGCCGCACAGTCGCAACAGCGTCACAACTCCGCTGGAGTTTCTAATCGTGGTGCCGGAAGGCACTGCCATTACCGAATACCAATTGCTGCGCCTTCGGCGGAATGGCGACAATCGGGAATTCCGGACAGTCACCGGTGGTGTATTTCACGTTTCCGGTGGCGCAACCCGCGATCTGATCCCTTTCGAAGGAAAGCGGATCGTCGGGCGGCAGTATTCGGTAGTACTTCCGGCAAACCTGGGAGCCGGCGAGTATGGGTTCCTCCCCCCGGGCGCGATTTCCTCGGCGAATGCCGCATCTTCCCAAGGCAAGCTGTATTCATTCCAGCTGCTTGAGTAGTTTTCCAGCGAGAAGTTATTGAGACACAGACAAGGCGCGGCGCAACCCGCGCCTTTTGTATTTTCCTCCAGAGCCGTTGTGCTAATCTCATCCGTCCATATTCATAACGACGAGAGGCGAACATGACCCAACCAGAGCACAACTTCCAAATGGACTACATCGAATTTCCGGCCACCGACATTGCAGCGACCAAGACCTTCTACCACCAGGTTTTCGGTTGGGAATTCAAGGATTGGGGACCAGGTTACACCAGCTTCCACGACGGTCGGCTCGCCGGCGGCTTCAATGGCGAGTCGCAACCCGCAGGCGCGGACAGCACCAAGACGCACGGCGTGCTGGTCGTCCTCTACGCGGCTTCGCTAGACGACACCCACCGCAAGGTGACGGCAGCGGGCGGAAAGATCGTCCGTGAAACCTTCGAGTTTCCCGGCGGCAAGCGTTTCCACTTTGCCGATCCCAATGGCAACGAGTTGGCAGTCTGGAGCGAGTGATTGACGGTGATCCCCGGAGGGCAAACCGCGACTCGGCCTAGCGGGAACATCAGGCTCAACGCCTTATTGGTCCGCAGCATCGCAGTCGGCGCACTGGGCGGCTTGCTCTTCGGTTTCGACACCGCTGTCATAGCCGGCACCACGCAACAGCTCAGCCTGGTTTTCAGTCTGAGCGCGAAAGAGCTGGGCTTTACCGTGTCGATCGCGCTCCTGGGGACGATCATCGGGGCCATGTTCTCGGGCATTATGGGCGACAAGCTAGGCGGCCGTGAGAGCCTGCGCGTCCTGGCAGGGTGCTACATCATTTCCGCTCTCGGTTGCGCCTTCGCGTGGAGCTGGCCATCGCTGCTGATCTTCCGCTTCATCGGCGGACTGGGCATTGGCGGCTCGTCGGTGCTGGGACCGGTGTACATCGCCGAGATCGCTCCCGCGCGCTGGCGCGGGCTGCTCGTCGGCTCGTTCCAGATCAACATCGTGATCGGAATCCTGGTTGCTTATCTCAGCAACTATCTGATCGGGCTGGCCGGCTTTGGCATGAACGAATGGCGCTGGCAGCTCGGTATCGCTGCCGCTCCCGCCATCCTGTTCCTGATCATGCTGTTCGGCATTCCACGAAGTGCGCGTTGGCTGGTCACCCAATATCGCATTCCCGAGGCGCGCCAGGTGCTGGAGAAGTTGGGGTCGGATAATCCCCAGGGCGAACTCGACGAGATCGTTGCCTCCGTGCATGTGGAAGACGCGCCCCACTCCGAGGCGCTCTTCCAGCGCAAATACTGGCTTCCCATCTATCTCGCCTTCACCGTCGCGGCCTTCAACCAGCTCGCCGGAATCAATGCCATCCTGTATTACCTGAATTACATTTTCGCCATGGCAGGCTTCAACAAGGTCTCGGGCGATCTGCAGGCGGTCGCGGTGGGCGCGATGAACCTGCTGGCGACGCTGGTGGGCATGTCGCTCATCGATAAGCTTGGCCGCAAGACACTGCTGCTGATTGGCGCAGTCGGCATGACCCTCTGCCTGAGCGGCGTAGCCGTCATATTCTTCAGCCATCAGCACCAGGGCCTGCTGGTGTGGTTTCTCGTCGTGTACATCGCATTCTTTGCGATCTCACAGGGCGCGGTCATCTGGGTATATCTCAGCGAAGTGTTTTCCAACCGCGTTCGCTCGAAGGGACAGAGTCTGGGCAGCTCGACCCACTGGATCATGAACTTCGCCATCTCACTGGTCTTTCCCTATTTCGCGGTCCGCTTCGGCGGCGGCTATCCGTTTGTGTTCTTTGCCGCCATGATGGCCCTGATGTTCTTCGTCGTGCTGTTCACGTTTCCCGAAACCAAGGGCGTCACGCTGGAACAGATGCAGCGCAAGTTGGGGATTGAGTACTAGTTGTCAGTAGCCAGTTGTCAGTGGTTAGCTATGGAGTTATTCCGTTAGCCTTATCATGGATTGTCATCCCGAGCGAGGACTTCAGTCCGAGTCGAGGGACCTGCTTTAGTTTTCTCGGGAGTAGATTCGCATGAATCGCACTCGTTGTCTTCTCTTCTTTCTTCTCGTCTCGGGCTTTGCATTCGCCCAATCACCCGCCGTTCCTCCCGACCATTACAAACCGGTGCTCGATCGCCTGCAATCCATCACGGTCGTTCCCTTGCCGACATGGCAAGCGCGCGCCGCCGACCTTCCGCACGGGGAAGAGCCGGCATTGGCTACCTCCGACTGGCAGCCGGTGAAGCTGAAAGAGGATTGGAAGGGCTCGCGCTGGCTTCGGGAAACCTTCGAGGTCCCAGCGCAGTTGAACGGCTACAGTTTGCAAGGGGCGCGCATTTCTCTCGACCTGCACGTCAGCAGCGATGACGCCATCCAGCTCAGCGTCTTCTCCAACGGCAACATGGTGGCGCGCACCGATGAAGACGGGCAGGTGCCGATTACTTTGATCGAGAACGCCCAGCCGGGGCAGAGGCTTGTGCTGGCGGTTCGCGTCCTCGACTCTGGCGGCGGTGGCTGCTGCGGAGGCGACTCCACTCGCATCGAGCACGCAGAGCTTCAGGTTCAGCCTCCCCCGGACCGTCCTGATCCCGCGCTGATGCGGCTGCAAATTCTCTCGGCTGAGCCGGTCATCGCCGCGTATCCCGACGGCAAGAGCGAGCGCCAGCAGCAACTGGACTCGGCCGTGAAAGCCATCAATGTTGGCGCACTCTTCCAGGGCGACCAGCAGGCGTTCGACACCTCGCTGCGCGATGCGCAGGCCAAGCTCGACGTGTTGCGCCCGTACATGAAGCAGTTCAGCATTGCAGCGGTCGGCAACAGCCACATCGATATGGCGTGGTTGTGGCCGTGGACGGAGACGGTCGAGGTCGTCCGCAACACCTTCGGCACTGCGCTGCAACTGATGCGCGAATATCCCGACTTCAAATTCACCGCCAGCACCGCGCAGGCCTATGAATGGATCGAAGAAAAGTATCCCGCGATGTTTCAGGAGATCCAGCAGCGGGTGAAAGAAGGCCGCTGGGAAGTCATTGGCGGCATGTGGGTCGAGCCCGACCTCAACATGCCCGACGGCGAGTCGCTGGTGCGCCAGGTCCTATACGGCAAACGTTACTTCCAGCAGAAGTTTGGCAAGGACATCAACATCGGCTGGAATCCTGATAGCTTCGGCTACAACTGGCAACTGCCGCAGATTTACAAGCGCTCGGGCATCGACTACTTCGTCACGCAAAAATTGCTGTGGGCGTCGGAGTTCACCAAGTTCCCCTATCGCCTGTTCTGGTGGCAAGCGCCCGACGGCAGCCGCCTGCTGACCTACTTCCCCAGCGACTACGCCAACCAGATCGATCCGCAGAAGATGGCACGCGACTCGGCCACCTACGGTCCGATGATGTGGAAGTACAACGGGGGAACCAACTCCGCGCCCGCTGGCGATCTGGACATGATGTATCTGTACGGCGTAGGCGATCACGGCGGCGGTCCGACGCGCCAGGACCTCGACACCGCACTGCGCTGGCAGAAGGGAGACCTGCTGTTTCCCAAGATCAATTTTTCTACCGCCGCCCAGTACTTTGCCGACCTGGAGAAAAACAAGAGCGAGCTGAAGATTCCGACGTGGGACGGCGAGTTGTATTTCCAATACCACCGCGGGGTGCAGACCACGCAGTCGGAAGAGAAGAAGTTAAACCGGCGAAATGAAGGATACCTTCTCACTGCGGAGAAGCTGGCGTCCATCGAGATGCTATTCATCCACCAATACCCACAACCGCAGCTCGACGATGCGTGGAAGACTGTTCTGTTCAACCAGTTCCACGACATCCTGCCGGGCTCGGGCATCCATATCAACTACGTGGATGCGGCACGTCGATATGACGAGTCCTCGCGCATTACTTTCGAGGTGGGCCGGCTGGCCCTGAACGACATCGCGTCACGTGTGGATTCGCCTGGCGTTAGCGTGCTGGTGTTCAATCCATTGTCGTGGCCGAGGACGGGTGAGGTCCAATTCACTGTACAGTTCCCGACCGCAACAAAGGGACTGACCGCCATCGATACGAACGGGCAAGCACTGCCGGTCGAGGTGCTCCAGAACGATCCACAAAACGGCTGGATGGTGTTGCGCCTGCTGGCGGAGAACGTTCCCGCGACTGGTTACAAGCTCATTCGGCTGGTTCCGCAAGAATCACCGGCGGCACAACCAATCTTGATGGCCACCGCTGATTCCCTGGAAAACGAATTCATTCGCATCAAAGTCGATGCCAAGACCGGCTGCATTACCAGCCTCTTCGACAAGAGCAGCAACACCGAAGCGCTGGCGCTGCCGGTGCAGAGCGAAGGCTCGCCGGCGGCGTCGCCCGATGGCCTGCCGTGCGGCGACCTGCTCCAGGCTTTTGTGGACAAGCCCAAGCGCTGGGATGCATGGAACGTTGACGCAGACTTCGTTAAGCAGCACTGGGACCTGATGCAGGCCGACGAGGTGAAGCTGGTGGAAGATACGCCGCTGCGCGCCGTCATTCGCGTGAAGCACCACTTCCAGAAATCGAGCTTCGTGCAGGACATCACGATGTATCCCGAGGTGCCGCGGGTTGACGTCCACATGCAGGCCGACTGGCACGAGCAGCACATTCTGCTGAAGGTCGCGTTCCCGGTTAGCGTCCACAGCGACAAGGCAACCTTCGAGATTCCCTACGGCAGCGTCGAGCGGCCTACGACGCGCAACACGCCAGCCGAGCAGGCGCAGTTTGAAGTTCCGGCGCTGCGCTGGGCCGACATCTCCGACGCCAGCCACGGCTTCAGCCTGCTGAACGACAGCAAGTACGGATACGACGCCAGGGACAATGTGCTGCGTTTGTCGCTGCTGCGCTCGCCCACCTGGCCCGATCCTGAGACCGATCAGGGACAGCACGAGTTCACCTACTCGCTATATCCGCACGCCGGCACCTGGCGCGAGGCGATGACGGTGCGCCAGGGTTACGAACTGAATTATCCGCTGATGGCGCAGACGACCACGCAGCATCCTGGTCCGCTGCCAGGCGAAAAGTCATTCTTCGCCACGACGCAGGACAACGTGATCATCACGGCAATCAAGAAAGCCGCCGACGACGATGCGCTCATCGTCCGCTTCTATGAGTGGGTCGGGAAGAAGGGCGACGTCATTCTTCATCTTCCTGGGAAGGCGACGCAGGCTTGGGAAACGAACTTGATGGAGGTCCCGACGGTCCCGCTCGAGGTAGCTCCGCCAGGTTATGAGCTAACCATCCCGACGAACCCGTACGAGATCAAGACGGTGAAGGTGAAATTCGACAGGGAGGAGTGGAGGCCCGATCAGGGACGAGATCACTAGAGCTACGTTTTCTCTTTTTCCTCACCCGGCTTGGCGGTGAGCGTTAGTCCGAAGATGGACTGACTGCCCACTCCGGCGACATTGCGTCCGCGCGGCTCCTCCGGACCGGGCAAGTACAGCGTCTTGCAATGCTCGCAACGATAGATCTCCATCTGATCGCCAAAGGCTTGCCGAACGTCGCCGCAGGCTTGCTCCAGCACGTCAGCCAGATAGAACCAGCGCTTTAGATGTCCACCGCAAAGCTTCCCTTTTTCATTGGGCTCGTTGCAGGCTCGCTGAAATTGCTTCTTGTATTTGAGCTTGTGCTTGGGAAGTTGTGGTGGATCAGTGGCGGTCATCTCGGGCATGAAGGCAGTATCGCACAATAGAAATCAGGTCCACCACCCTTCGACTTCGCTCAGGGCAGGCTCCGGCACGGAGAAAGCTGCACTCTTTGTCTCTATAGTTGTCATTACGAGTGAAGCGAGGAATCTGCTTTTTGTTGGCATCAGCACAGGCTTTCCTTACTCAGCTTCAGGAAGAGCGAGAGCATGGCAGCCCTCCGGATTAAAAACATGCTTTAGGAACCAGTCCCTCTGGTCGGCTGGAAGGTCGTCCACCGCTTTCACGAACCCGGAGTGTCTGGCACCGCAGACGGTTTGCATCTGCACGGCGTAATCGCTGTGTGGGTCTTGTACCGACGTAGAGGCATAGGAAACGTACCTCGGCAGCTTATCCGGAGCGCGGAGAACAGCCTTTGCAAGATCACGGGACAGACGTTCTCCGATCTGCGACAACGACTTCATTTCGGCGACGGATTCTTTGTCACAAAGACTATCTCCGAGCGTCATCAAGATGGTGTGCTGCGCGTCGTCTTGAGGGATGAGATTCAGCAGCAGAACAGCCGCACTCTTATCAGCCGGTTGGAGTTCAAAAGAACGCGCGGCAAAAACGATCTGAACGCGGTAGCTTCCTCCGGCATTTGGCTTTGCCTTAGCCAACGCTTGAAGAGCGTTGGCACTTGAGATTCGAGCAATTGTGTGTACCTCACTGCAAGGCACATTCGAGGTATCTTGCGCACTCGAGACCTGGAATAGCGCCACAAACAGCAAGGTCAACAAAAAGGAAGTTGCTAGACGTATCTTCAACATGTCATTAGATCCCTCACGGCTGAAAGCCGTTCGTGATGACAACTCAAAATCGCTGAAGCTTCACGCACCGCGCATCGCCTGCACGAGCAACACCGCTCCAATCACGAACAGTCCGACGTGAACGTACTTGAGATAGCCGTGACCGTGGAGGCGGCGATTGATCGTTCTCCCGAGTAGTATCGCCGCCAAGGTGAGCGGCAGCGCCATCAAGTAATAGCGGGTTACGGCGGGGACCCAGAGGCCCGCCAGCCAAAATCCTGCCATGCCAATGATGCTGGCGGGAAGAAAGTATCCCTGCAGGGTCGCGCGGAAATGCTGAGCGGACCAGCGGCGCATGGCACCGTAAATCGCCAGCGGCGGCCCGTTCATCCCGTAAGCCCCTCCGAGCACGCCGGCACAGAATCCGAAGACGAGAAGCCATAAGCGGCTGTCGCCGTGCAGTTCCGGGGGCCTTTGGCCGATCAGCGCATACGCCGAGAACGCCATGATGACCACTGCCAGGGCCGCTTTGACGAGGCGATGGTTGCCGCTGGTGAGCAGCAGCAGGCCCAGGGGAATGCCGAATAGCGTCGGGAGCACCAGCCATCCCATACTGCGCACATGGATCTTCCGCCAGTCCTGCGCAATGATCACAGCCGCGACGGTGATAGACACCAGAACGGCAAGCGGCGCAGCCACGCGGACCGGAACTCGCACAGCAAGCAGCGGAACAGCGATGAGCGCCTCGCCAAATCCGAAGGCCGAGCGAATCAGAGTGGCGGCAAACACAACGATTAAGACGTACACGGTGGTGCCGTCCAATAGGTTTCTCCAGTGGCTACGGAATTTTTAGATCCGATTGCCACGCCGCAGCAGCCCCGCCGAGCGCAGGGCGCCTTTCAGCTTTTTCCCCCAGCTTCTGGCGAACAGCAGATCGATGAATCCATCCATCTGCTCCTTGAGCCTGCGATCGTATCCGAACCACCAGACCTTCGGCATCCGGGGAAGCAGGTCTGTGTCCACGTACTTCACCTGGACCATCTCTGCCAGGCCCATCTTGCCGTGAGTGCGGCCGATTCCGCTGAGTTTGAAACCTCCGTGTGGCGCCTCCGCGATCCCAAAGCACGAGATCACGTCGTTGATCATCACCGTACCGGCTTTGATCTGCTTGGCCATCGCCTCGCCGCGGCGGCGGTTGGTGGTCCAGACGCTGGCGGCCAGCCCGAAGTCGCTGTCATTGGCCAGGCGAATAGCCTCCTCGTCGGTGTCGAAGGGCGCCACTGGAAGCACGGGGCCGAAGGTTTCCTCCTGGATGATGCGCATGTCCGGCGTCACGTCGGCCAGCAGAGTGGGCGCATAGAAGTTCGGCCCGAGTTCGGTCAGGCGCTTTCCGCCCCGTAGCAAGCGCGCGCCATGCAGCACTGCGTCTCTCACATGTTCGTCCACAATGCGCAACTGCCGCTCGTGAATGAGCGGCCCCATTTCTACCTCCGACCCAATCCCGTTGCCGACACGCAGCTTGGCGATCTTGTTGCTGCAGGCTTCGAGGAACTTCTCATAGAGGCTGCGATGGACGTAACAGCGTTCGACCGAAAGGCACGTCTGGCCGGCGTTCATGAACGCTCCCCACAAGGCCCCGCTGGAAGCGATCTCCAAGTCAGCATCGTCGAGCACGATCATGGGATCTTTCCCACCCAGTTCCAGCACGACGGGCAACAGCTTTCGCGCAGCGGCTTCAGCGACGCGTTTGCCGGTCGCAACGCTGCCGGTGAAGATCAGCTTGTCGATGGGAGAATCGATCAAGGCCGCGCCGGCGGCGCCCTCTCCGATCATCACTTGCATGAGATTGGGGTCCAGGCCCGCTGCCAGCAGCAGCCGCTGCAACTCCAGCGCGATCAACGGCGTAAATTCCGACGGCTTCAGGACGACCGCGTTGCCCGTCACCAATGCGCCGAGCGTTTCCGTAGCGGCGGTGGAGAACGGATAATTCCAGGGAGAGATAATGCCGATCACGCCAAACGGCGAGCGCAGCAACTTGCCGCGCTTGGTCTTCATGGCGAGATTGGCGTGTGGCAGCGCTTCCTCGCGCAGAAAGTCGTGCGCGTTGCGAATGCAAAACTCGATTGCGTCCAGGACGACCAGAACTTCGGTGGTAAGGGCTTCGACTGCCGGCTTACCGGCTTCGCGGCAAATCAGGTCGGCAACCTGATCGCGCTGCTCGCTCAGCAAGTGCTGAAATCGCCGCAACAGCGCGACTCGGTTTCCCACCGGCGTTGCCTCCCATGCAGGCTGGGCTTGCTTTGCGCGCAGGACGGCTGCCTGTACATCGCTCGGAGTGACGCAAGCCAACTCAGCCAGCACTTCTCCCGTCGCGGGATTGGTGCTGACGATGGTCGCGTTTCCGGCGGCAGCTTTGGTTTCGGTTGGCATCGTGCTCAATATTCAACGCTTACCAGATACAGTCCGCAAGCGGCGGCAGTAGGCCCGGCCGCGCTGCGATTGCAGGCGTCGAGAATTGCAGACACATCCTCGATCTGCAACGCGCCTCTTCCCACCTGCAAGAAAGTACCGACCAGGTTCCGTACCATGTGGTGCAAGAAACCATCTCCGCGCACAGTGTAAACCAGCTCCTCGCCTGTTCTCATCCACTGCGAAAAGTGAATGGTGCGCACGTTCGTGGTGATTCCAAAATGGGAAGCTTCTGCTTCCCTGCCCTCCGCCATGCGTGCGCTACGCTCCGGGTCGGAAGCCGCAAACGAAGTGAAGTCGTGTTTGCCGACGATATGCTCCGACGCGCGAATGAGCGCTTCTTCGTTCATGGGATAGGGGTCATGAAAAACGTATCTCACCAGGAATGGCGGGCATATGTCCTTGCGATAAATGCGATAGCGGTAGGTTTTCGCCTTGGCGGAATGCCGCGCGTGGAAGTCGTCGGCAACCACCTCCACGCCGTTTACCCGCACCGAGGCAGGAAGGACATCGTTCAGCGCGATGACCAGGTTTCGCTCTGGAATCGGGCTCTCGAGCCTCACCGATGCGACCTGGGCCCACGCATGGACACCCGCATCAGTGCGCCCCGACCCTTGCGGCAATACCTCTTCGCCGGTGAGCCGCTGAAGGCACTCCGCCAGCGTGCCCTGCACGGTCCGCAGTCCCGGTTGGATTTGCCATCCGTGGAACTCCGATCCGTCATAGGCCAGCGTGATTTTGAGATTGCGGCTCACATCATTTCGGGCAAACAGACCGGGTGTCCGGCGTGCGGCGTTCTCTTAAGCAATGTAAAGCTGCGAGCGACGCCGCAATCTCGGACTTCACTGCCATAAAGCCACTCTTCCGCAATGGAGTCAGGGCCACAGTTCGCTCTGAAATCAGTGCTGCGCCTTGTCCAGTCGGACCACGGCCCCACTATCCAACTGATATTCCGCCTCAATCACTTTGAGTTTCCCGTCTGCCACAAAATGCTGCAAGATCTCGCTGCTGGCGAGCACGTCCTGGGCGCTGCGATGGACGTTCTGCACGATCGCGTCTTCGATCAGCTCATTACCTTTGGCGGATTTGGCGGCGATAGCGACCGCAGGATTGATCTTGTCCACGATGGTTTGCAGGCTCGCGGATGGCATCTTTTCGCCCGAGCACGCGGCGGTCACGGCCCCGCACTTGGTGTGGCCCATCACAACGAGCACGCTGCTGCCCAGATGTTCGACCGCATACTCGATGCTTCCCACTCCGATGGCGTCAGCGATATTTCCGGCTGAGCGCACTACGAACAGTTCGCCAAGGCTCTTGTCAAAGACCAACTCCGGCGCCACGCGACTGTCGGAGCACGCCAACACGATTACATTAGGATGCTGACTGCTGGCGAGGCTTGCGCGCAGACTGACCAACTGGCGGGCCTTGGGCTTTCCGGCCATGAACCGCTTATTGCCTTCCATGAGGTCAGCCCAGATGGCATCGGCGGAGGGCGGCGGACTCTTGACGGCGTGATGGGTGGACGGCTGCGGCGGGGCAGCGGCCGGTTGCTGCGCAAAACCAGGAAGAGCAAGCAAAACCAGAATCGCAAAACTTGCGAAGAGGTGTTTCATAGAAGCGTTCCTTTCAGTCTGAATTTCAATCTTGTGCACATACCGTCCCCAAGCGGCGGCAGCGTGTCAGCTATACTATGACATTTCCTGCTGCTTACGAGGCTGGTAACGGTTTCCCCGCCTCTGCGGCGTCATCTGAGATCGATTCCTCGCGAATTCTGCCGCATCAGAGATAAGGCGACAGGAAGCATGTGAGAGACGCGAAACCCAAAGTGCTCTAACGCAATTTTTCTGGAGACGAAAGAATGTCTGGTTCTAAGTCCGTCAGACCGGTCCGCTCAATCTTGCTGTCTACATTATTTCTGCTGGGGATATTTGCCACGGCAAGTTTTGCGCAGAACGCATCGCCGCAAGCCGCGCCCAACAACCCGCCGCTGACCCCGCTGCCCCAAGCGCCGGCGCCGCAGCACAATGCTCGCCTCTATTCCGATCAGGACTACACCCGGGGCAAAAGGCAATTCCCCAATCCCTTCGTGGTTTATACGGTGCGCGAGGTTGCTCCGCTGAACGTGACCAACTCCGCCCGTCTCGATCAGCTCATCAAAGACGGCAGCATGTATTTGTCGCTGAACGATGCGGTGGCGATGGCGCTGGAGAACAACCTTGATATCGGCATTCAGCGCTACAACTTGTCCATTGCCGACACCGATATTCTGCGGACGAGTTCGGGCGCGGTTGCACTCGGCGTAAACACCGGCCTGTTGCAGGGCACTCCCGGCGGGGTCACAGGTACGACCTCGGCCGGTGGCACTGGAACCTCCACCACGGGAACCACGGGCGGCGGCGCAGGTGGCACCACCATCGGAGTGGGCGGGGCCGGTGCGGGTGTGGGAGGCATCGTCGCGTCAACCACCGGTGAAGGCCCATTGCTCGATAGCTATGATCCCGTGATTTCGGGAACGTTATCGATTGAGCACGCCACCACGCCAGAGGCCAATACCATCTTTACGGGCACCAATGTTTTGACCCAAAACACGACAACGGCCAACTTCCTCTACACCCAGGGGTTCTCCACTGGGACCCTGATGACGGTGGGTTTCAATAACGCCCGCGCCGCGTCGAACTCCCTGTTCAATACTTTGAATCCCACCCTGACGCCGAACTTCCGCTTTGAACTGCGGCAGCATCTGCTCTCGGGATTCGGCTACGATCCCAACTTGCGCTGGATCCGCATTGCCAGAAACAACCGGGAAATCGAAGATGTGACTTTCCGGCTACAGGTCATCCAGACGGTTTCGCAGATCGAGAACATTTACTGGGACCTGGTCAATGCTTACGCCAACGTGACCGTACAGCAGCGCGCCCTGGATCTCACTAACAAGACCCTTTCCGACAATCAGAAGCAAGTGGCCGCCGGGACGCTGGCTCCGCTGACTGTAGTCCAGTCGCAGAGCGCCGTTGCCACGGCAAAGCAAAACTTGATTACCGCGCAGGTGAATCTGCAATTGCAGCAACTGCTGATGAAGAACGCGATCACCCGCAACATGGCCGACCCTATGCTCGCCGTTGCGCCCGTAATTCCCACCGACACCCTGAGTACCAGCGAGCAGTACGAGGTGCGGCCGGTTGAGGACCTGATCGACGAAGCCTTGAAGCAACGTCCCGAGATCACCACCGCGCGCCTTACCCTCACCAACAACGAAATCTCACGCAAATCGATTCGCAATCAGTTATTGCCGACAGTCGATTTGTACGCTTTCTACGGCGCCTCCTCGCTGGCGGGACCGCAGAACCCGCTGTGCACCGATGTGAATCGGGGCTGCCCGCCGCCAGGAACGTTTCCCACCACCGGTTACAGCGATGCGTTCGGCAATCTGTTCAACAGCAGCGCGCCCGACAAAGGGATAGGCGTGAACATCAACATTCCGCTGCGTAATCGCCAGATCCAGGCCGACCAGATGCGCTCAGTGTTGGAATATCGCCAGGCGCAAATGAGTTTGCAGCAAACCGAAAACACCATCCGGCTGCAAGTGCGGCAGGCGCAATTCGCCATGCAACAGAACTACGTGGGACTGCAAGCGGCCCTGGCGGCGCGCGACTACGCCGCCCAGAGCCTGGATGCCGAGCAGAAAAAACTTCGCATGGGAGCTTCCACCAGCACCTTGGTGTTGCAATCGTCCTCCAACTTGACTCAGGCGGAGTCGAATGTCCTCGCGGCGGCAACCAATTACGAGAAGTCGAAGGTACAGCTCGACTTATCCACGGCTGACACTCTAACCAGGCTTGGCGTCGACATGTCTGACGCAGAAGCCGCACAAGTGAAACATCCGCCGAAGGTGCCCGGTGTTGTGCCAGCGAATACCAATGACCTGACCCAGCCCAACTTGACGCCCATTCAGGTTCCTGGAGTGACGCCCGCGCCGCAGGCGACTACGCCGCCGCAAACCCCGGAGCAGGTACCGTCGCCGACACCGCCACAAAACTAGCGGTGCCCACCCGCCGGGCGCGGCAAGTTTCGCTCGGCGGGGAAGGCTGATCTCGCGCGAGCGTCGCTTCTTGCTACCCTTCCCCGCATCTACTAGCATGTAGGGTTCGTGTTCCAGTGGGGTAACCGATGTCTGATAGCCGCAAGCCTGACGGGAAAGTTCTGGCCGAATCGCCGGTCACCGATCTCTTCGAGAATGGCCGCCATCCTTCCGAGTCGGAGAAGCAATGGGCCGAGAAGACGCTCGCTCCGAGTCTGGACAAAGGGCCGGAAAAGCCGATCGGCGCGGCCACGGGCGTCAACCTCGACGAGCACGGTCACGCGCGCTACACCACCATCTCCGGTCTGCCGATTCGGCGGCTCTACACGCCCGCCGATCTTCCGGCCGACTGGAAGTACGAAGACTACCTGAATTATCCCGGCCAGCCGCCCTTCACGCGTGGTATTCATGCTTCCGGATACCGCGGCAGGATGTGGACCATGCGCCAGTTCTCCGGTTTTGCTTCGCCGGAGGAGACCAATGAACGCTACAAGTATCTGCTGGCCCACGGCGGCGGGGGCCTTTCCGTCGCATTCGATTTGCCCACGCTGATGGGCTATGACAGCGATCATCCCTTCAGCGAAGGCGAGGTCGGCAAGTGCGGCGTAGCCATCGATTCGCTGGAGGACATGGAGATCCTGTTCAGCGGCATTGATCTGGAGAAGACGACGGTCTCCATGACCATCAATTCGCCGGCGTCGATCCTGTGGGCCATGTATCTCGTGGTTGCGGAGAAGCAGGGCGCCGACTGGAAGAAGATTTCCGGCACCATTCAGAATGACATCCTGAAGGAATACATCGCGCAGAAGGAATACATCTATCCGCCGGCGCAATCGATGCGGCTGGTGATTGACACCTTCGAGTTCGGTTCCAAGTTCACGCCGCGCTTCAACACCATTTCGATCAGCGGCTACCACATTCGGGAAGCGGGTTCGACCGCGCTGCAGGAGTTGGCATTCACCATTTACGACGGCGTGGAGTACGTGGAATGGGCGCGCCGTCGCGGGCTCGACGTGGATGAGTTCGGCCCGCGGCTCAGCTTTTTCTTCAACGCGCACAACGATTTCTTCGAGGAGCTTGCGAAGTACCGCGCCGCCCGTAAGATCTGGTATCGGTTGATGAAGGACCGCTTCGAGGCCAAGAACCAGCGCACCTGGCTGATGCGATTCCACTCGCAAACCGCGGGCGTCTCGCTGACCGCGCAGCAGCCGATGAACAACATCGCGCGCGTCGCCATTCAGGCGCTGGCAGCGGTGCTGGGCGGCACTCAGTCGCTGCACACCGACTCCTACGACGAAGCGCTGGCGCTACCGACCGAAGAGGCGGTGCGCATCGCCCTACGCACGCAACAGATCATCGCCTACGAATCGGGGGTGGCGCAGACCGTCGATCCCCTGGGCGGCTCCTACTTCCTGGAACGCCTCACCCTCGACATGGAGAAGGGCGCGTTCGATTACTTCGACAAGCTCGATGCCATGGGCGGCATGGTCGCGGCTATCGAGAAGGGCTACCCGCAGAAGGAAATCGCCGAGGCCAGCTACCAATTCCAGCGCGCCACCGAGGCGCGGGAGAAGATTACGGTTGGCTCCAACGATTTTGTCGTCGAGGAACCGGCGCCCAACATCCTGTACATCGGCGAAGAGGTCGCACAGGCACAAAGCAAGAAGCTGAACGCGTTGCGTGCCCGCCGCTCCAATGACCAGGTTCGCCGCTGCCTCGATGCTCTGCGGAAAGCCGCCGCACAGGAACCGAAGGCCGGCGAGAACGGCCAGGTCTCACCGGCCAACACGATGCCCTTCATCGTGGATGCCGTGAAGGCGTACGCGACGGTGGGCGAGATTTGCGAAGCGCTGCGCGACGTTTACGGAACCTACACCGAAACCGCGTTTGCGTGAGCAGCCGTCAGCACTCAGCTATCAGCCAGAGCGCGCCAGGACGCCTTACGCAGCCACGTGGGCACGATGATGGTTGGCCCTGCCGGAGTGCTTACTCGCCATCCGGACATGACCGCGATGACCAACGTTTGCAGCCTTGGGTGCGCTTTGCGCCTTCGAGCCATGCGCATTGGCTTGCGCGGGCTGCGCTTGATCGTAGTGGTCGGGGTCAACTTCTTGCTGTCCCTGGGCCTGCACCAAGAACGTGGGGAAAACCCCAATTGCCAACATGAGAGCTAGTAGCCTGAACAGTTTCACGATTATTCTCCTCGAAGGGCGTGCCTTTGTAGGTAGCAAGCTGAGTTCCAGTCGCAGCATGGGCGAGATGAGGCTCTCTCGTGCGCGCTAAGTGGTTGACGGGACGTAAGCCGAAGCACTGCGCTCCGTCCCAAACCATCGGTGGAGAAGAAATCGGCGGAACAGAACCCTATCTGAAAGGATAGAGGCCCTATCCGAGTGGATAGTCCAGGGCTGGCCTTGACTTTTGATGCCGCGCAATACTTCCCCACCGCCATGTCCGGTGACGCGGCTCACTTACCAAAGCGTTATCCAGGGTTTATGATTCTTCTTTAGCTGAGAGCTGGTGGCTGATGATTGGAGCAGCTATAGGGGTCCTTCGACTCCGCTCCCTTCGGTCGCTCCGCTCAGGATGACAGAACAAGAGGGTTCATCGTGTCCCCTGACCGCAAAATCCGTGTACTGGTTGCCAAACCCGGCCTCGACGGCCACGACCGCGGCGCCAAAGTGATTGCCCGCGCCTTGCGCGATGCCGGCATGGAAGTGATTTATACCGGGCTCCGCCAGACTCCCGAGATGGTCGTCAACGCCTCGTTGCAGGAAGACGTGGACGTCATCGGCCTCAGCATCCTCTCCGGCGCCCACAATGCCATCGTGCCGCGGGTGATGGACCTGCTGAAGCAAAATCAGATGGACGACGTGCTGGTGCTGGTGGGCGGCATTATTCCCGATCAGGACATCGAACCGCTGAAGAAGGCTGGCGTCGCGGCCATCTTCCAACCGGGCACTCCGATGGATTCCATCATTGAGTTCATCCGCGCCAACGTGAAATCGCGGGGCGTGCCGGCAAATACCTAGTTCACTACAGAAACACAGAGAGCTCTCCCGCCGCGGTCATCGCGTGACAACTTCCTCTGGTGGACTTACTTAGCTCGGCAGAATAAACCCGTCAATCGTTCGCAGAGGGGGTTGCAACGCCCCGACGGTGACGCTTCCCTTCATCACCTTCTGAAGCGCCCCTTGGAACTGGTCCATCCCCTCGCGCGTTCCAACCGTGATCCGGGTATAGGTCGGCATCAGCGGCCAGATGCGGCCAATGAAGACGTTCTGCCGGGCCATGGCGGCGATCACCTCTTTCGCCGGCCGCTTGGTATCGAGCATGAAGCAGTTGGATACCGACGGAATGTAGGAGTATCCGTTGCGATCGAGCCACTGAAAAGTTTCGTCGCGGATTTCCGCATTGATGCGCTTGCGCTCGGCCACCAGTTGCGTTTCCTTCAGGCTTGCCGAAGCCGCGGCGACGGCGGTCACGGGCATGGGGTTGCCTCCGCCGTAATCCTCGAGCTTCTGTATGAGGTCGGGCCGGCCGATGGCCAATCCGCAGCGCAGGCCCGCCATTCCGTAGAGCTTCGAGAAAGTGCGCAGCACGATCAAGTCGTGGCCGGACGTGACCAGGTCAATGACGGAAGGCGCATCGCAAAAGTGGATGTAGGCCTCGTCCACCAGCACAATCGAACCTTTGGGCTTGTTCTGCAGCAGGTACTCGATGTCGGAATGGCTGGTCAGCGTGCCGGTTGGATTATTCGGTGAGCAGACATAGAACACGCCCGCGTCGGGAGCGGCAGCGATCATGGCCCTCACGTCGTGCGCATAACTCTTGGTGAGCGGCACCTTGACCACCCGCGCCCCGGAATTTTTCGCGGCATACATCCCGGCTTCGTATCCGGGGTCGGCAGTCACGTAACTCGCCCGGGGCGAGGTGAAAGCCATCACGGTGTAGTGCAGCGGCTCGGTCGAGCCGGCAAAAATCCGGACATGGTCCGCTTTCACGCCGACGCTTTGCGCGAAGAGGCCAACGAATTCCTCGGTCGAGCCGAAGCGATAACGACCAGCTTCCGGCATGATCGCCGCCACCGCGCTGCGCGCGGCTGCGCAAGGACCAAGTGGATTTTCGTTGGCATTGATCCGGACCCCGCCGACGGGCGCGTACGGCAACTCCTGCGCGTAAGCCAGCATGGGCTCGGTCACGATGCGCAACGCCAGCGCCGCGGACGCAGCGGTAGAAACCTGCAAAAACGATCTACGGGAGAAAGACGTTAGGCTCCCATGGTGCGCCATTGGCCACCCTCCTCTTGACTTCGTGAACGACATCTTAACGCTTTTTCGACGAATCCGCCGCAGCATGGCGGCTCGCCGGAGCAAACGCCAGCGACGATGCCGGTCAGATGCCGTCCGTTTGCTACTCTAGCTCTCGGTGCATCCCGCTTCCCGACAAACTCTGTACTCTCTCGAGCCGCGTGGCAGCGCCGTCGTTCTGCGCCTAGTCTCCGACGATGGCACGAACCGCCTGACGCGCGCCCGAGTGCAGGCCCTCACCGCCGCTGTCGAGGAGCTTGCGGCACATCCGCCCGCGCGCCTGGTGATCGCCGGCAATGCGAGGTTTTTCTCGGCAGGCGCCGATCTCAACGAGATCGCAGCACTGACCGGCGCGGAAGCGTTCCGTTTCGCGCAGATGGGCCAGCGCTTGATGACCGGCATTGCCAGCTTCCCTGCGCCCACCATCGCCGTAATTCAGGGCTACTGCATGGGCGGAGGTCTGGATCTCGCACTCGCCTGCGATCGCCGCATCGCCAGCGCGCATGCGCTGTTTGGACACCGCGGCGCAGCGCTCGGCCTGATCACCGGGTGGGGCGGGACGCAACGCCTGCCGCGACTCGTGGGCAAAGCTCGCGCGCTGCAGATGTTCCTGGCGGCGGAAAAGCTGCACGCGCTGCAAGCCTTGCAGTGCGGATTGGTGGATGCGATGGTGGAGGACCCGCTCGCTGCGGCGTTGCAGCCAGCGCCGTAGCGGAATGGATTATGCGGTAGCAGGTCCGCCGCCTGCGCTATGCTTTAGCAATGGGCTCCCGCTTGCCACCTGGCGATCAGAAACTGGTGCAGATTATCGATTCGGCCCTTGCCGATACGGCCCGCCGCAGTGGCGAGTGGTTGGTCTGCAAGCTGGGATGCACGCAGTGCTGCATGGGAGCTTTTGCCATCAATCAGCTCGACGCGCTTCGGTTGCAGCGAGGGCTCGCCGAATTGGAAGTGACCGACCCGGCCCGCGCCGCGCAAGTCCGCGAACGCGCACACGCGTCGATTGCCCGGTTCTCACAGGACTTCCCCGGAGATGCGAAAACCGGCATTCTGGATGAGGGTGAGACCGCCGAGGCGCTGTTCGAAGAATTCGCCAATGACGAGCCTTGCCCCGTCCTCGATCCCCAGACTGGGATGTGCGACCTGTACGCTGCTCGGCCGCTCACCTGCCGCGTTTTCGGACCGCCCGTGCAATCCGAAGGTGGTTTGGGTGTCTGCGAGCTGTGTTATCACGGCGCCAGCAAAGAAGAGATCGCCGCCTGCGAGATGACAGTCGATCCCGAAGGGATAGAGCCGGCGTTGCTCGACGAACTGGAACGAAGCACCGGCCGACGAGGCAGAACCATCGTGGCATTTGCGCTGGGGCTGTAGTCTGCATCACTTGCATTGCGTGCCGTCGCTTCCTGCTTTATCGTAGTTAGTTTGCCCCTCACTCATCATGACCGACCATAGCCATCATTCCGCATCGCCCGCCGGGTTCGAAACCAAAGTAAAAACCGACTCGGCACGCTTCGAACGCAACCTGAAAGCCATGGCCGAAATGGTGGCCAGCGTTCGCAATGAAGAGCAGATTATCGCCCAGGGTGGCGGCGATAAGGCGATCGAGTCGCAACACAAGAAGGGGCGTCTGACCGCGCGCGAGCGAATTGCTCTGCTGATTGATCCCGGCACGGAGTTCTTCGAGATCGGCGGCTTCGCGGCCTGGGGAATGTACGAAGAGTGGGGCGGCGCGCCCTGCGCTGGTGTGGTGACCGGCTTGGCGCGGGTGCAAGGGCGACTGGTCATGCTCATTGTGAATGACGCCACCGTGAAGGCTGGCGCGTTCTTTCCCATCACCGCCAAGAAGGTGATTCGCGCTCAGAACATCGCCATTGAGAACCACATTCCCACGATTTACCTGGTGGATTCAGCCGGGGTATTTCTGCCCTTGCAGGAAGATGTCTTCCCCGACACAGACGACTTTGGCCGCGTCTTCCGCAACAATGCGGTGATGTCGGCGATGGGCATTCCGCAGATTGCCGCCATCATGGGCATGTGCGTGGCGGGGGGAGCGTATCTGCCGCTGATGTGCGATCACATTCTCATGACCGAAGGCAGCGGCCTGTTTCTCGCCGGACCGGCGCTGGTGCAGGCCGCCATCGGCGCGAAATATTCGGCCGAAGAGCTGGGCGGCGCGAAGATGCACTCGCAAATCAGCGGCACTGTGGACTTCCGCGAGCCCGACGACGAGTCGTGCCTGGCGCGCATTCGCTTGCTGGTGGACAAAATGGGCAATCGCCAGTTGGGCGTCTTCGACCGCAAGAAGCCGGAAGAGCCACGGTTCGCTGCGGAAGAAACTTACGGCATCTTCGATGGCGATCCCTCGCGTCAGTACGACATGAAGGAGATCATCGCGCGCATCGTGGACGGAAGCCAGTTTGGCGAGTACAAAGCTGAGTACGGCGAGACGGTCTTGTGCGGCTATGCGCGCATCGGCGGCTTCGCGGTCGGAATTGTCGCCAATCAGAAGACGCACGTGCACCAGATCGACCACTCTGGCAACAAGCGCACCGAGTTTGGCGGCGTCATCTACACCGAGTCGGCGGAGAAGGCGGCGCGCTTCATCATGGATTGCAACCAGAACCTGGTGCCCCTGCTCTTCCTGCACGATGTGAATGGCTTCATGGTGGGACGCGACGCCGAGTGGAGCGGCATCATCAAAGCCGGAGCAAAAATGGTAAACGCCGTTTCGAACTCCGTCGTCCCGAAAATAACCGTGATCGTAGGCGGCTCCTTCGGTGCCGGACACTACGCCATGTGCGGCAAAGCCTTCGACCCGCGCTTCGTCTTCGCCTGGCCCACCGCCAAATACGCAGTAATGAGCGGAGACGCTGCCGCCGGCACGCTGGTAGAAATCAAAGTCAAACAACTGGAACGCAGCGGAAAAAAGCTAAGCGAAGAAGAAAGAAAGGAACTTTTCGACTCAACCAAGAAAACCTACGAAGAGCAAACCGATCCAAGGTACGGCGCCGCCCGCCTCTGGATCGACAAAATCATCGACCCCATGGAAACACGCCAGGCCATCACACAGGCGCTTGAGGCCGCATCGCTGAATCCAGACGTGCCGGAGTTCAAAGTGGGAGTGCTGCAGACATGATTCACCACGGAGACACGGAGGCACGGAGAACGAAAAAGGGCTTCTCCGTGTCTCGGTGTCTCCGTGGTGACCCCTTCAGAGCTTCAAGTTGCGCAATCGTAGCGAATTCGTAATTACCGACACCGAACTGAAGCTCATGGCGGCGGCGGCTAGAATCGGGCTCAGCAGCAATCCGAATACTGGATAGAGCACGCCGGCGGCAATCGGCACTCCGATCGAGTTGTAGAGAAACGCGAAGAACAGGTTCTGGCGGATGTTGCGCATTGTCGCCTGGCTCAGCTTGCGGGCTCGCAGAATTCCTTCAAGGTCTCCTTTAAGNNACGCCGAGTGGAGCGGCATCATTCGCGCCGGAGCGAAGATGGTGAACGCGGTGTCGAACTCGGTGGTGCCGAAGATCACGGTGATTGTCGGCGGCTCGTTCGGCGCCGGGCATTACGCCATGTGTGGCAAGGCTTACGATCCGCGCTTCCTGTTCGCGTGGCCGACGGCACGCTACGCGGTGATGGCGGGGGCTTCAGCGGCGGGAACGCTGGTGGAGATCAAGATCAAGCAACTGGAACGCGGTGGCAAGAAGCTGAGCGAAGAAGACAAGAAGAAGCTGTTCGACGAAGTGAAAGCGACCTACGACGAGCAAACCGATCCGCGTTACGGCGCGGCGCGGCTGTGGATTGACAAGATCATCGATCCGGCGGAAACGCGCGAGGCGATCATTATCGCGTTGGAGGCGGCGGCGCTGAATCCCGAGGTGGCGAAGTTCAATGTGGGGGTGCTGCAGACGTGAAGCAGGGGCTAGGGATTAGTGGATAGTGGTTAGCGCTCACCCCACAGCTAACACAGATATCGCTCTGCTGGGCTAACAGCAGGTTCCTCGATTCCGCTGCGCTCCGCTCGGAATGACAATGTTTATGATTTTCCTAAAAGCCTCATCCGACAGCAATAGCTGGTACCTGAGTGCTGAGTGCTGAATGCTGAATGCTGAGTGCTGATTGCTAGTTGCCAATGACTGACGTTCTCAAACTCATTGAATGCCCGCGCGATGCCTGGCAGGGGCTGCCTGGGCAGATTCCTACGTCGGTCAAGGTCGAGTACCTGAAGGCCTTGATTGCTGCGGGATTCAAGCACATTGATGCAGTGTCGTTTGTCTCGCCCAAGGCCATTCCGCAGATGGCCGACTCGGAGACGGTGATGAGCGAACTCGATCCGCCGGATGACGTCGAGATCATCGGCATTGTGGTGAACGAGCGCGGGGCCGAGCGCGCCATCGCCACCGATGCGGTGCGCACACTGGGCTTCCCTTATTCACTTTCGCCGACATTCCTGAAGAACAACCAGAACCAGACGCTGGAAGAGAATCTCGATATTCTGGAAAAGATTAAGACGAAGGCCGATGACAGCGGGCTCGACACGATAGCCTACATCTCGATGGCGTTCGGCAATCCCTACGGCGACCGGTGGAACGCCGACGAGTTGATTGAAGGGATCAGCCTGCTTGCCGATATGGATTTGCAGGCCATTTCGCTAGCCGATACGGTAGGATTGGCGACGCCGCAGGAGATCGCCGACTTGCTGGGGCCGGTGCTGGAGAAATTCGACGGCGTCGAGATCGGTGTTCATCTGCACAGCCGTCCCGACGAGGCGGCGGCAAAAGTTCTGGCGGCTTATGATGCCGGTTGCCGGCGATTCGACTCCGCCATCGGCGGCATGGGTGGCTGTCCCTTTGCGCAGGACGTGCTGGTGGGTAATATCCCAACCGAGAAATTGCTGGACGCGTTGAAGAGCCGAGGCGCCGACTTGCCGCTGAAGAAGCCGATTACCGAGCCGTTCCGCCTGGCGGTGGAGATCGCTAGCAAGTTCAGCGGGCCCAGGATGTGAGAAGAAGCAATTAGCAATTAGCAATTAGCAATTAGCAATTAGCAATCAGCAGTTAACAGTCAACAGAAATCGCCATTAATATTGGCGGTGTGGAATCGATCAGCCGCGCAGCGGCGACATTTGTTTTAGCCGTGGGCGTAAGCCCGCGGTCAATTTGAGCATTGGACTGAGCCGCGGAGCGGCAGCACTGCATAATAGAGACGCTTTTGAGG
Organism: Acidobacteriaceae bacterium; assembly: GCA_003152695.1. Taxonomy (GTDB): domain Bacteria; phylum Acidobacteriota; class Terriglobia; order Terriglobales; family Acidobacteriaceae; genus Bog-257. The sequence continues at coordinate 73,978 of PMAT01000091.1, read as the reverse complement.
CATGCCTGAATCCCTTCAACACTACGCGACTCTCGTCCTCGCCCGCGACGGACCCATTGCGACCGTCACGCTGAACCGACCGGACAAGCGCAACGCCATCAGCTACGAACTTATCGGCGAGCTGCTGCGCGCGCTGGAGGAGATCGAGCATTCGGCGGCGCAAGTCCTGATCCTGACGGGTGCGGGCAAAGCGTTCTGCTCGGGCATGGACCTGGACAATTTGCGCTCCATCACCGGCCGCAGCGAAGAAGAAAACCTGGCCGACTCCGCCACCATGGCGCGCCTGTTTCGCACCTTGTATGAGTTCCCCAAGGTCACCATCGCCGCGGTGAACGGGGCCGCCGTCGCTGGTGGCTGCGGACTGGCCACCCTCTGCGATTTCACCCTGGCCTCTTCTAAAGCCAAGTTTGGCTACACCGAGGTCCGGATTGGCTTCGTGCCGGCGATTGTTTCGGCCTTTCTGCTGCGCCAAGTCGGCGAGAAACATGCGCGCGACCTGCTGCTCACCGGCCGAATCATTAGCGCCGAAGAAGCCTTGCGCATGGGGCTGGTCAACGAAATGGTTGCGCCCGAGCAGCTTCTGGGACGCGCCCGCGAGCTGGCGGCCAGCTTGCTGAGCAACAGTCCCGCCTCGCTGCTGGCGACCAAACGCCTGCTCACGCACTACGCGGCGGAGAGTCTCGACCGGGAAATTGCGGCCGCAGTGGAGGAGAACGCACGCATCCGCAGGACGGCCGATTTCCGGGAGGGTGTAAGCTCGTTTCTGGAGAAGCGAAATCCGCGCTGGACAGGGAAATAGCTGATTGGAGATACTGGCGAACTCATCCCGTTCCGGCCAGGTCCGGCGGCGGGGGTGGGATTGTCCAGAGGCGCAGACCACTTGCGATAGAATTGGCGGTACCCTAAATTGCAATCCAGCGTGAGCGGAACAGGCCACGTCTCTGTTGTCACGAAGCGTCGCTTCAAGCAGTATTGCTGTCACAGTTCACCAGGGAGAGTCATGATGACATTTCGTCCGCATTTCGTTGCAGCAGTAATGCTGTTTTCCACTATGATCTACGCCCAGTCTTCGTCGCCGGCATCGAAGCCGCAGGGGCCGGCTGCGGCAAAGGCGTCCAGCAGCTATGCCGCTTATCCGGTAATGAGCCAAGCGGCCGAGGAGCGTGCCAGGAACCTCTTTGACATGTTCAAAGCTGGCAAAGCGAGCGCGATCTGGGCCACGTATCCGGCGGAAAGCAGAAAGAGTGCCGAGAACGGGCGGAAATTCGTAGCCTCGCTCGAGCAGGTGAAAGCAAAACTGGGCCCGGAGACGAAGGTGGTGACGGAGAATATCTCTCCCTTCCTGTTGAAACGAGCTACGATTTACGCGCGGTTGTCGGAATTCGCAAACACCAAGGTCCAGGTGGCGACTGTGGTCATGATCAACGAGGATGGCAGCACCGATGGTTTCACGGTCAGACCGCTGTCTTCGCCCGCCGAAGGCCATAATGCCGGCTACAAGGACACTACCAAGTTGAAGCTGCCCTTCTCCGGCCAGTGGCTGGTGTATCAGGGCGGACACGGCGTCTTTGACAATGCCTATCAGATGACCGACGACCGGCAGTTTGCCATCGATTTTGTTCTGCTGAAGAACGGGAATCCTTTTGAAGGCGACGCAACCACGAACGAACAGTTCTACTGTTTTGGCCAACCGTTGTTGGCCCCAGCCGACGGCAGGGTGGTGCGCGTGGTAAATGGCATCGGGGACAATGCTCCTGGCAAGCCCAGTCAGGATGTTCCGAATGGGAACATGATCCTGATCGCGCACGCCGGCAACGAATATTCGCTGCTGACGAACCTCAAGCAAAATAGCGTTAAGTTGAAACATGACGACATGGTCAAGCAAGGCGATCCGGTGGGAGAGTGTGGCAACTCGGGCGCTTCGATCGCTCCCAGAGTGCACTACCAATTGCAGAATTCGGCGGGGTTCCCCACCGTCGAGTCCCTGCCCGCACAATTCGTTGACTACATCGCGGACGGCAAGCCCGTGCCTGTAGGTGAGGTGGTACGAGGACAGATGGTCAGCAACGGAGCTGCCTCCAGCACCCCGCCACCGCCGGAGAAAAAATAAGGCTTCGCCATGCCAGCCCGGTCGGAAGCTCAAGTGTACGAGACCAGGTTTCGGGTGCGCTATGCGGAGACCGACCAGATGGGTGTGGTCTATCACTCCAACTTCATCATCTGGTTTGAGGTGGGCCGGGTGGAGATGCTGCGCCAGATGGGCTTCACCTATAGCGAAATGGAAAAGCAGGACGGCACCCATATCGCCGTCGTGGAGATGCGCTGCCGCTACAAGGCCCCAGCCCGCTACGATGACATGGTGACCATCCAGACGCGCCTGGTCAACGTGCGTGATTCCCTGTTGCATTTCGGCTACGCGGTGGTGCGCGACGAGGATGGCATCCTGCTGGCCGAGGGTGAGACCGTGCACCTGGTGGTGGATTCTGAATTCAAACGGATCCCCTTGCCGCAAAAGTACCTGGCGTCGTTCTTGCAGGCGGCGGGAAAAAACTGAGGCCAGCGGCGAGTGGGGTGCCCGCCAAAATTGTGGGGCCAGGCCTTGGACAATTGGCTGCGGAACTTGCAACTAAGTTGTTATCGCGCTTAGCAACTCGAAACTGATCTCTACTCCAGAATGCAAGCACTCCACATCGACGGCAATAATCTAAGCCTCGACGACCTTCGCCAGGTCGTCCAGGAACGGCGGCCGGTGCTGCTGCAACCCGCGGCGCGGACCGCCGTCGAGCGGGCGCGCGCCGTGGTCGAAGAGCTGCTCGACAATGACGGTGTCGCCTACGCGGTGAACACCGGGGTCGGCAAACTCGCCGATCTTCGCATCCCGCCCGACGATATTCGCAAGCTGCAAATCAACCTTTTGCGCTCGCACGCGGCGGGCGTCGGCGAACCGCTGGGGGAAGATGTTGTGCGCACCATGCTCCTGCTGCGCGCCAACTCGCTCGCCAAGGGTTTCTCGGGGGTGCGTGCGGCGGTGATTGACACGCTTTGCGAGATGCTGAACCGGGGCGTGCATCCGGTGATTCCGTCGCAGGGCAGCGTGGGGGCCAGCGGCGATTTGGCTCCCCTGGCGCATCTCGCGCTGGTGCTGATCGCCGAGGGTGAAGCCACCTTCCGCGGCCAACGCCTAGCGGCTGCCGAGGCACTGAAGCAAGCCGGCATTGAGCCGCTGGTGCTGCAAGCCAAAGAGGCGATCTCCCTCATCAATGGCACGCAGGGCATGCTGGCAGTCGGATTATTGGCGACGCTCCAGGCAAATGTACTTGCCGACACTGCGGATGTGCTCGGCGCCCTCACCGTGGACGCGCTCCGAGGGACCGACGCCGCGTTTGACAGGCGAATCCAACAGGCGCGGCCGCACGCGGGACAGTCACTGGTCGCGGAGAACCTGCGCCGCATGTTGGAGGGCAGCCAGATTCGCGAGTCGCACCGCGAGTGCCAGAAGGTGCAGGATGCCTATTCGCTGCGCTGCATCCCGCAGGTCCATGGCGCGGTCCGCGATACGCTCGCCCATTGCCGCCAGGTCTTTGAGATCGAAATGAACTCGGCGGTGGATAATCCGCTGGTCTTTCCCGAGGAAAAGAAAGTAGGCGCGCCGAAACGCGGAGTGGGCTTGACGGTCCCCGGCGACGTCTTGTCGGGCGGCAACTTTCATGGCGAACCGCTGGCCTTCGCGCTCGATTTTCTGGCCATCGCGCTCAGCGGGTTGGCTGGCATCTCCGAGCGGCGCATCGAGCGGCTGGTGAATCCGGCGCTGAACGAAGGGCTGCCTGCGTTCCTCGCGCCCGGCGCCGGCTTGAACTCGGGATTCATGATGGCTCAGGTCACGGCTGCCGCTCTGGTCAGCGAAAATAAAGTGCTGGCGCATCCCGCGTCGGTCGATTCCATCACCACCTCGGGCAACCAGGAAGACTACGTATCCATGGGCATGATCGCGGCCAATAAGCTGCTGCGAGTCGTCACCAACACGCGCCATGTGCTCGCCATCGAAGCCCTGGCCGTCGCCCAGGCGCTCGACTTCCGCGCCCCCCTGCTGACCGGCAAGCGCGGCCAGGCGGCCTATGCAAGCATTCGGTCGGTATCTCCCACCATCAAGGAAGATCGAATCTTCACGACTGACTTCGAGCGGGTGGCAGAACTCATCGCCAGCGGAAAGCTGGCGGAAGCGCTGCGGTAGCGTTGGGCTGGCATCACGCCAGTAACCAGCCGTCCACCTCGCCGGCATGGCGGGCCCTCCCTGCTTTACAATAAGGACTGCTCTGGAGCCGTCCTTAAACCTCGTCGATTCGGGCGTCAGTTTGGCTGAGCCCGAGGGATGGATCGCGCCACTCCGGTGCCGAAAGTTTCGAGGATTTCCTTAGGAAACCGGCATCTGGAGATAACGGAAAGCGCCGCATCGCCGTCTTAGAAAGAGCGGCTTCTCTGCGTATTCATAAACGTGGCAATCAAGATCAAATTACCTGATGGCAGGGCTTCGGCACGTCCCGCGTCCGGGAGGAATTCCCGCGGCGGGCGAAGCCGGCCAGCCCGTGTGCAACACTTCACGATCGCCGATCCGCTGGTTAAGCTGTTCTTCGCGGGCTTTCTCGTCGCCGGCTTCCTCTTTCTGGTGGTGTTCACCTTCTTTTACACAAAGTACGGGGCGATTGTGGACCGCCGCATGGCTGGACCGATCTTCAGCAACGCGGCCAGGATCTACGCTCGCCCGCAAACCGTCACCGTAGGGGAGAAGCTTGACGCGACAGAGGTTGCCGCCGAGCTGCGCCGCGCAGGATACGCCGGGCAGCCCGGAAGCAATGATTCGCCGATCGGCCATTATGCCCTCACCCCGCATAGTATTAAGGTAATTCCCGGCCCCGAATCCTTCCACGCTGAAGAAGGCGCCGTGATCCGGTTCGAAAGTGGCAAAGTCGCCGCCATTGACGAGACCGGAAAAGACAGCCGGAGCCTCGAGGCCTACGAGCTGGAACCGCAACTGGTGACGGCTTTGTTTGAAGGCGAGGACCGCTCCAAGCGCGAGCTCATCCAGTTCGACGAGATTCCTAAAGTGCTGGTGGACGCGGTGCTCGCCATCGAGGACCGCCGCTTCTTCCAACATAGCGGGGTCAATTATTTTCGCCTGCTGGAGGCGGCGGTCATCGACGTACGCGAAGGCCGTCACGGACAGGGCGGCTCCACTGTGACCATGCAGCTCTCGCGCGGCTTCTTCCTCTCCCCGGAAAAGACGGTCAAGCGCAAGCTGCTGGAAATGTTGATCGCCATCGAATTGGAACACAAGTTTTCCAAGCAGCGCATCTTTGAGATGTACGCCAATGAGGTGTACATGGGACAGCGCGGCTCCTTCACCATCAACGGCTTTGCCCAGGCTTCGCACGCTTATTTCAACAAGGACATCAAAAACCTTACCCTGCCGGAGGCCGCGCTGCTGGCCGGGATGATCCAACGCCCGAACTATTTGTCGCCCTACAAGAGTCCCAAGCGCACCTTGGAACGCCGCAACCTGGTGCTCGACTCCATGGTTGAAACCGGCGCCGTCACTCGCGAGCAGGCTGACCGCGCCAAGGCGGACCCGCTCAAAGTGGCGCCCCCCAACGTGGAAGCCAGCGACGCCCCGTACTTCGTGGACCTGGTGAAGGACCAGCTCTCCAACCAGTTCAGCGAAGGCGAGTTGAACGATCATGCCTATCGCGTGTACACCACGCTCGACCCTGACCTCCAGCGCGCCGCCGCCGAGGCGGTGGACACGGGCATGAAGTTGGTGGACGAGCAGGTGGAAAAACGGCGGACCCACAAAATCAAAGTCGGCTCGGGCAAGGATGCGAAGACCGAAACCAGGGTCGAGACCGGCCCCATGCCGCAAGTGGCGCTGGTGGCCATCGATCCGCACACCGGCGAAGTGCTGGCGCTGGTCGGGGGCAGGAACTATGGCATGAGCCAGCTAGACCACGCCATCGCTAAACGTCCCACGGGATCCATCTTTAAGCCCTTCGTGTACGCCGCGGCGATCAACACCGCCGTGAGCGGACAAACGCTAACCGCCACCAGCGGGGACGACTCGAATGGTGACCGCGGCCAGGGCAATGGCGACTCTGGGGTTTTTACCCCGGCCACGTTAGTTGACGATTCGCAAGTCAGCATCGTCAACGGAGACCAGGTTTACGAGCCCCACAACTATCACGACAGCTTCAACGGAGAAGTGACCGCTCGCTATGCGCTGGCGCTATCGTTAAACAATGCGACGGTCAGGATCGGCCAGGAAGTGGGCTTCGATAAGGTGGCCGCGCTAGCCAAGGCGGCCGGCATTCAGAGTGTGCGGGCGACCCCGGCGATCGCTCTCGGCGCTTACGATGCAACCCCGCTGGAAATGGCCGGCGCCTACACCGTCTTTGGCAACCAAGGCACCCATCTCACTCCGCTCATGGTGAAGTCGGTGCGGGATGCGCGCGGCAACGTTCTCGACGACTATAAGGCCGATAGCAAAGTAGTGCTCGACCCGCGCGTCTCCTACGTTATGACCACCATGATGGAGGCCGTGATCAACAACGGCACCGGCTATCCGGTGCGCGCCCGAGGGTTTCAGGCGCCGGCGGCGGGCAAAACCGGGACCTCGCATGATGCCTGGTTTGCGGGATATACCAGCAACCTGCTGTGCATCGTCTGGGTAGGAAACGACGACTACACCGATCTAAAGCTTGCCGGCGGCGCCACGGCCGCGCCCATCTGGGCCGAGTTCATGAAGCGGGCGGCCAAACTGCCGCAGTACGCCGACATGAAAAACTTCACCGCGCCTTCCGGCGTGGTGGAGGTGACGCTGGACAAGGTAACCAACCGGCTGGCGACCGCCTCCTGTCCGCAAACCTACACGGTCGCGTTCATTGCGGGCACCGAACCGAAGGAAACCTGTGACCAGGCAGCCGGCGATCACCGCGGGTTTTTCACCAAGATCTTCGGCCTGGGATCACCCCCGGTTGCGCAGCCACCGCCGACCACCAATGGCGTGGTCCAGCCCGCACCGGGCGGAACTCCAGTGCAAGGCGCTTCCAGCCAGCCTGCTCCGGGGCAGCCACCTCCACCGAAAAAGAAGCGGGGCTTTTTTGGCCACCTCTTCGGCCGGGGCGACGACGAAGCCCAGCAGCAAAATGGTGGAACGGATAGTTCAGAGAAAGGGAACAATCCCGGCCCCAATTAGGTCTAATATGGGACAATACTGGACTCTGGAGGTCCGGCCATGGCCCGTCTCCGATCGCCACGGACGCTGCTGCCGCTAAAGTTGTTCGTGATCTTCCTGCTTGCCTTCCCGCTGTCGGTGTTGGCCAGCGATGGACAGCAGGCGAACGCACCGTCGCCGATCCCCGATCCCAATGCTTCCGCCAAGGATTTGGAAGAGCGTGGCGACGTGCTGCGGGCGCAAAAGCGCTATCTCGATGCCCTCGACTTCTACGCAGCGGCAATTGCAAAACATCCCACCGCGCTTTTGTGGAACAAGGAAGGCATGTCATACTTGTTTCTGCAAAAGTATCCCGAGGCAACCAAGTGCTTTAGTCGGGCCATTAAGGCGGAGAAGAACGCCCCGGAAGGCTACAACAACCGCGGCTACATGGAGCAGCGGAACCAGAACTTCAACAAAGCTATCCGTTACTACAAGAAAGCCCTGGCATTGCAACCCAACGATGCCGTATTCCACTACAACCTGGGAAGTTCGTACTGGGGGAAGCACCAGTATGATTTAGCCGCACAACAGTATCACGCGGCCTATGCACTCGACCCAGACATTTTCAATCGGGTTTCGCGGATTGGTGTAATGGCCCAAGCCGGCTCACCCGAGGACCGCGCGGCATTCTCGTTCATGGTTGCCAGACTGTACGCGCAAGCGGGCGACGTCGACCACTCGCTCGAGTATCTGCGCAAAGCCATGGAGGAAGGCTATAAGAACATCAAGAAGGTATACACCGACTCCGAGTTCGCCACCTTGCGCACCGACAAGCGCTTCGAAGAGTTGATGTCGCAAAAACCGCTACCTCTCCCGTAGCCAGATCGATGAAGAAGCCAACCACAAAAAAGGCCGCTAAGAAAAAGGTCCGGGCCTCACGAGCGAAGAAAGCGCCGGCGAAGCACGCCAGGCTGCGACGCGTTAAGCCGGCCGCTGCCGCGGAGACCGGCCAAAAGCTCACCTTCAATCACGCCATGATCTATGCCAAAGACGTGGAGCGCAGCTTAGGGTTTTACCGCGATCTGATGGGATTCAAGCTCATCGAAGACTTCCGCTACGAGGGCACGTCGGTGTATGCGCGCCTGCGCGCACCGGGCGGCGATGGCACCATCGCCATACACCAGGCGGGACCGGGCATTCCCCTGTCGAGCGAAGGGGTGCGCTTGTACTTTGAAGTCGGCGATCTCGACGGCTTTTGCCGCAAGCTTCAGCAAAAGGGCTTTTACATCACCCAGTTGCCGCGCCTGATGCCCTGGGGCTGGCGGCACGCCTATCTCAATGACCCCGATGGCCACGAAATCAGCCTGTATTGGGCGGGTGAAAACCGCATGACGAAGACCGTGATGCAGGCCGCCAAAAAAGCTGCCCGGACTTGAACCCGGATCTGCTGCTAGTTCTTCCATTTTTGCCGAAGCGCGCTACAATGGCGAACCGGGAGGCGTGCCATGGAACCAGCAACCGCTGCGACGCAAGAGGGCGACCCTAAGTCTCTGATCGACCGTGCGTCCAATCTGGTCGTAACTGACCCCCGGCAGATGCTGGCTGTGCTGGCTGGCTTCGAGGACTTGCACCCCGGTCCTGCTGAGCTAGCGGAGGCGTATTTCCTGCGCGGATGTGCGCTACAAAACTTGGGCCAACACCAGGATGCGGTGAACGCCTTCGCAAAAGCGCAGCCCGATTTTCCGGCGCAACTCAAGGACCCGGCGTTCTATTTGTGCCAGGCGATATCGCTGAACGCTGTATCGGAGCCCCAGAAGGCACTCGACGCTATCACCCTCGCGGAGCAAACCTCCCAGCCGTTTCCCCAGGACACCGTCGGGCGGGGAATCTTTTTCCTGCAAAAGGGAATCGCGCTTCTGGGGGTAGGCAAGCCTGACCTGGCGTTGGAGGCGTTGCGTACCGCCGCGACACTGGTCCAGCCCGGATTGGCGGCCAGCAACTGCTGGATGCAGACCGGACGCGCGCTCGACGCACTGGGTAAGTCTGATGAGGCCTTGCAAGCGTTTGACCACTCGCTGGCGGAAGCTCCACCGGACCCGGCCGCGGCCACCATTCGGATCCTTGCTGCCTTCCAAAAAGCCAACCTATTGAACCGGTTGCAGCGGAACGAAGAGTCCTTGCAAGCCTTGGAAGCCGCGCTCGCTGATTTTCAGAAGAACCATCCAGCGGGGTTGCCGGCTGCCTTTGAAGCCACGCTGCTGATCAGCAAGGCGAATTTGCTCATCCTGCTGCGGCGCTACGACGAGGCCGCGGCCCCGCTTGAGGAGGCGGAAAAGGCCAGTCCCGAGTTGCGCACCGAGGTCTCATTCTGGGTGCAGAAAGCCAACGCCTATTTCTACGCACGCCGCTTCGACGAAGCTCTGGCGCCTCCGCCGCCGGAAATCGCGAATCATCCCATGGTGCTGGCGCTCCGTGGTTTCATCTTCAATGCGAAGGGTGATTTGGCCAACGGCCGGGTGGAGTTGCTGCGGGCGGCCGCTTCCGCCGCGAGTTGCGGAGACGATGCCATGGCGTGGACCGGCGTCGGTCTGGCCCAGTCGGGTCTATTGAATTACCCGGCCGCCATTGAGGCCCTGGAAAAATCGCGCCGCCTGAATCCTGCCCTCGCTGCCGCCGATCCCACCGCCACCTATGCCCTTGGCACCTCTCTCGTGGCCTTGCAACGCTACGACGAAGCCTGGGAGGTGCTGAAGGATTTACCCGACACCGACGACATGCGTCTGGCTAAAGCCTTGGCGCTACAGGGCCAGGGCAAAGCTACTGAAGCCTTGCAGATGATGGAGCGCATTGCGCCGCCTGTGCCTACGACTCCATTGTTAACGGCCCTTTCCTACTGGATTGTTCTGGGCACTCTGCTGGCCGCAGTCGAGCGTCCGGAGGAGTCGCTGCGGGCGTTCGAGACGGCCAGCGATCTGGCCCAACATCCCGCCGGCGCGCCTCTCCGGCTGTCGGCCGCAGTAGGCCGGGCCAGCGCGCTTATCAAGCTCGGAGGCCGCCGCCGCCGTGATGAAGCTGAGCACTTGCTGGTCCGGGCCACGCTCGAGACTCCGGTCGTCGGCACACCCCGGCCCGGCGTGGGCTGGTGGCTGTTGGCCGGGTTGCTGGCCGACAAAGAGAAGTTTGAAGCCGCGCTGCGGGCGATCAATCGCGCCCAGAGCCTGGAGCCCGACAACGTTGACATCCGCTTGAGCAAAGGAAAATACCTGTTGAACCTGGAGGACTATCGCCAGGCGGAGGATGTTTACAAACAGGTCCTGGCGGTGGTGAGCGCAGACCACTATCGCTTCGAGGCCCTGGTCGGCCAAGGTATCGCCTTACACGGTCTCGATCGCCATGAAAAGGCAATTGACGTACTTCGGGAGGCATTCAGCCAGGCGCCCGATGATACTTCGCGCGCCGATTCCCGCATCTGGATCAACTTGGGCAAGTCCTACAAATCACTCGACCGGCTCCCCACCGCCCTGCGCACCTTCCAGGAGGGCTGGCGGCTCGACCAGGGCCGGAAGAAATCCAACGATCTCGCGTTGGGAGTTTCGTCCATCTTCATTGCGCAGAAGCGGGACCGCGAGGCTGCCGATTTCCTGCAGGAAGCCGAACAACGGGTGGTTCCCCACCCTGACCTCGATCTCAATCTCGGCATTGCGCTCTACCGTCTCAAGCAAAGCACGGCCGCCAAACAGGCCTGGCAGAGGGCCGCGGAGGCTGGGTCCCAGCAGGCCAGAGAGTATCTGGAAGAAATACCCAAGGCAGCTCCCGAACCCGGCGACTTGATGGGGTATTGGTTCGGCGACAGCGCGCCGTCGTGGCGCCGGATCTTCGGGGGTTTGCTGACCTTCCTCATTCTGTTCGTGGCGGCCCTGCCCGTCATTAGCAAGGATGCAATTCATTGGCTGCGATGGCTCAATACCGGCGACAACTATAAATTGGGTTGGATCTGCCTGGTCCCGCTGGTGCTCATCTTCCTGGCGCCGGTGCTGACTAAAATCAGCTTCGGCCTGGGACCGGTCAAGCTCGAGGCCGCAACTCCCGGGCTCACCGCCAAACCCAATATGGATGCGCTTCTCGACAAGCTGCAGTCGGGCGCCGGTTTAGGTATATCTTCCAGTCCCAGCGGGAGCGTAGGCCAGTGGCCAAGGCCGTAGGGATGAAACCTTTTTTCGTCTGTCATCCTGAGCGACGAGTCCGGTCGCCATGGCGACCGGACGAGGAGTCGAAGGCCCCCTATACTGCCAGCTCACTCTCGCCGGGCACGTTTTTCGGCGGAACGACGGGCGCAAACCGCGGCGTCCCGCCATTGTGAATATTCGACGAACAGCCGACGAATCCTGCGCCGGGCACGCTAATCCGATGTTCAACTGTGCGCTGTCCCGCTACAATTAGGGTCTACCTGTAATTCCGACCCTTTATGAGCACACCCGCGAAGGCCGCGCCATCCAACGCAAAACGAACCATTGTCCGCGCCACTCCTCGTTCCCCGGTGCATGTTCCCGCGCCATCTCCGCGGCAACTCGACGATCCTGAATTATTCATCAACCGCGAACTGAGCCTGCTGGATTTTCAGAGGCGAGTATTGGAAGAGGCGCAGGATGCCAGCAACCCACTGCTGGAACGGCTGATGTTTCTGTCGTTTGTCGGATCCAATGTGGACGAATTTTTTATGGTGCGGGTGGCCGGCCTGAAGCGGCAGATCGAAAAGGGCGTAGTGGACTCCGGCCCCGACGGCATGAGCGCCGCCGAGCAATTGCGTGCCATCCGCGCCTCGGTCATCCGCTTGTATCGCGGCGCCCATGAGTGCTGGGGCAAGGAGCTGGTGCCGGCGCTTGAGGGTTCGGGAATTCGCATCCTCGACTACACCGACCTCACTCACGAGCAGCGCGCGGTCGCCGACTCTTACTTTCAGGAAGCCGTCTTCCCTACCCTGACCCCTTTGGCCTTCGACCCCGGCCGCCCCTTCCCGCACATCTCCAACCTCAGTTTGAACCTGGCGGTGCTGTTGCGGGCGGGCGAAGGGGAGCAGCATTTCGCGCGCGTCAAGATTCCCGATTCGCTGCCGCAGTTCGTTCCGGTGAGCGCCACGCCCAAAGCCAAGGGCCGCGCGAAAACCACCCAAAAGCAACAGTGCTTCGTCTGGCTGGAACAGCTGGTCACCGCCAACCTGGGGGCCCTGTTCCCCGGCATGGAGATTCTTGAGGCCCATCCTTTTCATATCACCCGCGATGCCGACAGCGAGATTCAAAACCTGGAAGCCGGCGATTTGCTGGAGTCGGTCGAAGAAGGCGTGTGGCAGCGCCGCTTCGCCGATGTGGTGCGGGTGGAAATCAATGAGGCGATGCCGGCTACCGTCCTCGACATCCTGGTGGAAAACCTGGAGCTGGAACGCGACGACATCTACAAGCTGAGCGGCCCGCTGTCGCTGGTTCGAGTGCGGCATCTTTGCCGGCTGGACCGTCCCGAGTTGAAGTTTCCTCCCTTTGCTCCCGCTCTGCCGGCTGCCTTGGCCAAGGAGGCGGAAGAGGAGGATATCTTCGCCATCATTCGGCGCGGAGACATCCTGTTCCACCATCCGTTCGATTCATTTCAGCCCATCCTTGGTCTTCTGCAGAAAGCCGCGCGCGATCCCAACGTGCTGGCCATCAAGATCACGCTCTACCGCATTGGACGGAACGCCCCGGTCGTCGACGCCTTGCTGGAAGCCGTGGAAAACGGCAAGCAGGTGGCGGTCCTGCTGGAATTGAAGGCGCGTTTCGACGAGGAAAGCAATATCGGGTGGGCGCGCAAGCTGGAAGAATATGGCGTGCACGTGGTGTACGGATTGCTCGGCCTGAAAGTGCACTGCAAGGCCGCGCTGATCGTACGCAAAGAAGGCGACGCCATCCGCCGCTACGCCCATTTGTCCACCGGGAATTACAACAGTGTCACTGCGCAGCTTTATACCGACATCGCCATGCTGACCTGCGATCCGGCCATTGGCGCTGACTGCACCGACCTGTTCAACTTTCTTACCGGCTATTCGGCGAAAACCGCATATCGCAAACTGCTGGTTGCGCCGGTAACCCTGCGCCAGCGTATGCAGGCGCTGATCGAGCGGGAGATTGAGCACCAACGCAGCGGACGCGGCGGCCACCTGATCATGAAGATGAATGCCCTGGTGGACAGAAAGATGATCCAGTTGCTGTACCAGGCTTCGCAGGCCGGAGTGCGAGTGGACTTGCTGGTGCGGGGCATCTGTTGCTTGCGGCCGGGAATCCCCGGGATCAGCGACCACATTCGCGTCACCAGTATTGTGGGACGCTTTCTGGAGCACAGCCGGGTCTTCTATTTCCGTAACGGCGGGAGTGAAGAAGTGTACCTGGGCAGCGCCGACCTTATGCCTCGCAACCTGAATCGCAGGGTGGAAGCGGATTTCCCCGTTCAGGACAAGGACCTGATTCGCGTGCTTCGCGACGAGATTCTCGGCACCTACCTCAAGGACAAGGCCAAGGCCCGGCATATGAATTCCGATGGCAAGTACATACGCGATCCGGATTTCCAGAAGAAGGGTGCATTGAACAGCCAGGAGGCACTCATTGAGCGAGCCATCAAGCGGCAGAAGTTGACGCAGGCTTCGCGGACCAAGCCGACGGTCAGTGCGACTGCACCAAATTAGGACCGCCCTGGAAACGGGCGTGAGGGGTTGGGATGCCGCTGAACTCTCGTGAACTGGGCCGCCGCCTGCGGCCAGCATTGTGCGAAAATCCAGGCGCTCTGATTCCTATACAAGTCGGGAGGACGCCATGCGCGAAGTGATCGCCACCAACGACGGGCCCAAAGCTATCGGGCCGTACTCTCAGGCCATCAAGGCTAACGGCCTGGTATTTCTCTCCGGACAGATCGCGCTCGATCCCGCGACGCAACAGCTCATCTCTGGCGACGTAGCAGCGCAGACGGAGCGCGTGCTGCAAAATCTGGCAGGCATCCTCAAAGCTGGGGGCAGCTCGCTGCCACAGGTCGTGAAGACTACTGTTTTCCTCAAGAACATGTCCGATTTCGCCGCCATGAACGAAGTCTATGGCCGCTACTTCACCGAAGCGCCGCCCGCGCGCTCCACGGTCGAGGTGGCGCGTCTGCCCAAGGATGTGCTGGTGGAGATCGACGTCGTCGCGCTCGCTTAACGGACCCAACGCAAAGTGAAATTTTACCGCCCAAAAAACAACCCTCTCGAATCCGAGAGGGTTGCAACTTAAAGAAGCGAAGAGGCTTACGCCTTGGTTACTTTGCCGCTGCGCAGGCAACTGGCGCAGACCCGCATACGCTTGTTGCCAGTCTTGGTCTTAGCGTGCACCGGGCGCAGATTGACGTTCCAGCGCCGCCGGGTGACGTTGTGCGCGTGACTGATGTTGTTGCCGAACTGCGGGCCTTTGCCGCAGATATCACAAACTTGTGCCATGTCAACTCCAGAAAATTGCCGAACTGGCTGGGTAAACACCTATGATACCTGACCGACCCGATTTACGGCAACTCGCCCCCCGCCTGACTCCTGCTGACACCTCGCACCTCTCCCGGTGCTACACTGCGCGCAGTGGCCAAAGAATTCCCCAGTTCGGCAACTGTCAGCGAAGACGACGTGGTCACGCCCGGCACACTTTACCTGGTCGGCACCCCGATCGGCAATCTGGAAGACATCACGCTGCGCGCTTTGCGGACCCTGAAAGAAGTGGACCTCATCGCCTGCGAGGATACGCGGCAAAGCCTGAAGCTGCTGAACCACTACGGCATCGAGAAACCCACCATCAGCTATCACGAGCACAACGAGCTGACCCGCGCGGCTGAACTCGTGGTGCATCTGGAACGCGGCGACAATGTCGCCATCGTGAGTGACGCCGGCATGCCCGGGGTAAGCGATCCCGGCTACCGGTTGGTGGCGCTGGCGGTGCGACATCACATTCGCGTCGTGCCCATTCCAGGGGCATCGGCATTTTTGTCGGCCCTGGTCGCCAGCGGCTTACCCACCGATTCGTTCCACTTCGGCGGCTTTCTTCCGGCGAAGGAAGGGGCACGCCGCACTATGCTCGAAGTCCTTCGCAGCTCACCGCGCACCCAGATCTTTTACGAGGCGCCGCACCGCATTGTCGAGACGCTGCGTGACATCGTGGACATTCTCGGGCCGGAACGCCACGTGGTGATGGCCCGCGAGGTGACCAAGCTGCACGAGGAATTTCTTCGCGGCAGCGCCGGCAGCGTGCTCGATCAATTGCAGGAGCGGGGCGACATCCGGGGGGAGATCACGCTGCTCATCGGCAAAGCGGACGACGACGTCCCTGCGCCAGCCTCGAGCAAGATCATTGCAAAGCGAATTCGAGAACTGATGGCAGCCGGGCAGCTCGACGAGAAAGCCGCGCTCAAGCAGGCGGCCAGGGAGTTCGGGCTTTCCAAGAGCGCAACCTACCGAGAGTTCCAGCGAGACAAGTGATCTTTGAGTTGTCATCACGAACCGACTTTAGTCGGTGAGGGATCTGCTTTTCCCCCGCCGTCGCTCCAGGCCCAAACAACAGCAGATTCCTCGCTTCGCTCGTAATGACAATTTCAAGAGCTCGGACTTTCCAAGCACAACTCGACAACGAAGCGCCAGCCCTCCCTCGCCATTTGACAATCGCGACAACCCTGCTCAACAATAGCGGGCAAGTTAGTTACTTGGGGCATTGGCGTAGGTCCACCGGTTCGATATCCCTCAGGCCGAATGTCCACGGGCAATCCTCATGGCGAAAATCCTCTGCGTCGATGACGAGCCGCATATTGTCACGCTGAAGTGTGCCATTCTCGAGGCCGCCGGACACCAGGTGACCCCCGCCACTTCCGCCCACGAAGCTATTGAGAAGCTGGAACTCAACCGCTACGACGCCGTGGTCACCGATTGGCGGCTGGGCGACTCCAACGGCCGCGCCATCGTGCAGGCCGCCAAAATGCATTCCACCATGCCGGTGGTGGTGGTGTCGGCTTATGTAGCCGAGGCCTTCCAGGCTGCTGAACCGCTGGCCGACCTATACCTGGAAAAGCCGGTCAATCCTGAGGAGTTGGTGACGATCATCAATGAGCTCCTGAAGACCAGCGAACACACGCAATAAACCCTGTTGAGTTCTGCAGTTCCCAGTTCCGTGTCTCTGCCCATCGCGGACGGACAGGAACGGCAGGATCCTCGCGCGGCCTAGGCGCCATTCGCCAGGCGCGGAGCAGGCAGCATTTCCCCGGCGCGCGAAAACAGCGAGCGTGAAATTGGGAACCCTTCAGTGGATGGAGGATGACTCGGACGGGACTGGGCGACGCTCGCCTGGACTTTGCGACAGCCGGGGGCGCGCCGGCACCACTGCCACCGATGCCGTCGCCTGCGCCAGAATCCGGTGGTGGACCACAAACAGCGCCAATTCCAACCGGTCGGAGACCCCAATTTTGTCGAAGATGTTGCGCAAAGCGTTCTTGATCATCTGTTCGCTGGTGTAGAGCTGCAAGGCGATTTCGCGGTTCTTGTATCCCTGCACCACCGCGGCAGTAATCCGCAGTTCTCGGTCGGTCAGGCGGTCGCGCACCCGTGCGCCGACCAGGTCTTCGCTGACATCGGAATCCGCCGGGTTGGGACTCTGCAGAAACGACTGGCCTCGCGAGAGCCGCCGCACCGCCTCGACGGCGACGTTGCCGCAGGCCGAACGGTAGATGACGCCCTGCACTCCCATGCGCATGAAGTCCGATGCGCGCTCGGCGTTTTCCGCCAATATGAGCACTGCGATGCGATGCTCCGCAGCAATCTCTTGAATCTCGGGTAGTGAAGGCAGAAAACTGGTTGAGAGAATCAGGACATGCGAGCGCAGCTTATGCAGCGAGTTCAGCAACTGCTCGGGTGACTGCGGCTGACCAACAATACGCATGTCTTCCTCCACCGCCAACACCTTGGCGATCCCGGCGCGAAAGATGGCTTGATGGTCAGCGATGATGACGTTGATCATGGTTGGAACGCGTTGTGGTTCCGCTCTGCTTTTCCAGGAACCTGAATTCAACTTCGAGAGCAACTTACCGCGCCTCCCCGAAACGGAGGCAGCTTGAACTCTGGTTTATACCACGAATGTGCAGCCAAGGATAGGTCTTTAGTCACTCTGTAATCAATAATTGAACTGCCTAAAGTTGTAGGTTGGCCCTAGAGAGAACCGCGGGGCATAGTGCTCCTCACAGCTTGAGGGCAAGCGGCGCGGGCCGGTTCCCCGCACTAGCCAGCTATGCCAGGCGAAGGCAAGGCTTGTCCATCCCCGGAACTATTCAGTAAACCCTTGGCGGGTGGCGAGCCGCCTCTGCCGGCTTGTATGATCGAAGTCAGGTGGCCACAACCTTTACATCTTCTCGCATCGAGACCCGGCCCAATTGGGCTGAAGTTTCTCTTCCCGCCTTGCGTCACAACTTCCGGGTGTTGCAAAAGCATGTGGGCCCCGACGTCGCCGTCTGCGCGGTGGTGAAGTGCGACGCCTACGGACATGGCGCGCAGGAGTGCGCGCTGGCGCTTGAGCAGGAAGGCGCAAAGTGGTTCGGGGTGACCTCTACCGACGAGGGCGTCATCTTGCGCGAGGCCGGCATCACCCGACGTGTGTTGGTGATGTGCGGCGTCAATCGGGGAGAAGAAGACGACGCCCTGCGCCTTTCGCTTACGCCGGCGGTGTTTCGTCTGGAAGATGCGGAAGCGCTGGCCCAGGCGGCCGCTCGCCAGCGTCTGACTTCGCAGATTGCGGTCCATCTGAAGATCGATACCGGCATGGCGCGTCTGGGACTTCCTCTGGCTGATCTGAAATCGTTCGCCGAAGGCATCCAACGCCTCCCGCAGATCGAGTTGGAAGGCGTGTTCAGCCATCTTGCTTCGTCGGAAGTGCTCGACGACGAGGCCACCCAGCGGCAAATCGAGCACTTCAACTCGGCGCTGCAAACGCTCGCGGCATACGGTCTGCGGCCCCGGTTGCGCCATCTTGCCAATACCAGCGCAGCCATCGAGCGTCCCGATAGCTGGCACAATTTTGTGCGGCCCGGTCTGGCGCTTTACGGATACGAGCAGCAACCGTGCTATCGCGATGGTTCGCCAGCGACGGCGCCCCCATTGCCGCTGCGCCCGGTATTAGCGTGGAAGACGCACGTGATCGCGGTCCGTGACGTCCCCGCCGGTCAGGCGCTGGGATACAACGGCGCCTATAAAACGACGGCGCCGGCGCGAATCGCCACGGTTTCCGTCGGTTATGGTGACGGACTTTCGCGCAGGCTCTTCGGCAACGGTGAAGTACTGCTGCGCGGGCAGCACGCGCCGATACGCGGGCGCATCTCGATGGACTTGACGTTGGTGGATGTGACTCACATAGCGGGCGCTGCAATCGGCGACGAGGTGACCCTCATCGGTCGCAGCGGCACGCAGGAGATCGCGGCGCGCGACCTGGCGCGCTGGGAGGGCACCGTGGTCTATGAGACGTTGTGCAATCTCACCAAACGCGTGCCGCGACGCTACGTGGAGTAACGCCCTCTCAAGCCAGCCTGTAGAAGCTCAGCGAGGCATCGCCCTGATCGAGTCGGCGCGAACGCACCAGCGCGCCGAAGCGTTCCCCGGGATCAAACTTCTTTTCATGCTCGGCAATCACAAGGCTCGCCGGCTGTAGTAGCCGCGACTGCGACAAATAACCGAGCGTGCGCTCATAGCTGCCGCGCATCCGATAAGGCGGATCGAGAAAACAGTAGTCGCAGACCACGCCCGTACTCTCCAACAGCGGCAGCGCTTGCGCGACCTCGCGCTCGTGCAATTCAAATGCATCGGGCATCGCGAGCGGATCCAGATTTTCGCGCAGCAGCCGCGCATGTTTTTTCACGGACTCCACGAAATACACCTGGCGTGCCCCACGACTCAGCGCCTCGATCCCCACTGCCCCCGTCCCGGCGTACAGATCGAGCCATACGCTGCCCTGCAGATTGCCTGCGGCGGCCAGCACATCGAAGAGCGTCTCCCGCAGCCGGTCGCTGGTGGGCCGCAGATCGAGACCCGGCAGCGAATGCAGGCGACGGCTCCGAAACTGTCCGGCGATGATGCGCATCTCCTAGAGTGTATAGAATGAAATCGGAGGCTGACGCGGAACCATGAGAAGTTGGTCAATTCCCGCAGGGCGATTGTTTGGCGTGGACATCCGCATCCACCTTACCTTTGTTTTTCTGCTGGCGTTTGTGTGGTTCACGCAATCGGTGACCATGGGCACGGCGGGCGCAATGCGCGGCCTGGCGCTGGTGGGGATCATCTTCGGCTGCGTTGTACTGCACGAACTGGGGCACGCGGTAGTGGCCAACCGCAACGGCGTGGCCGTGCGGTCCATCATTCTGCTCCCCATCGGCGGAGTCACGCTGATGGAAGACGTGGGGCAGCGCAATGCCGACTCCGCTCGCGATATCCGCATTTCCGCCGCCGGGCCGGTAGTCAACCTGGTAATCGCCGCAATCTCCGGTGCGTTCATCCTGGCGTTTCTGCCGCAAGTGCACCTGTGGGCACAGCCCTTCGTTCACGCCAATAANNATGGACTATGTACGCGCCACCCGCCGCGCCGTCGCCATCGGGCAGGCATTCGCCATGCTCTTGATCTTTCTCGGAGTATGGAACACGTGGCTGATGCTGATTGGCTTCTTCCTCTTCGTTGGGGCGCAACTCGAAGATCGCTCGGTGGTCTTTCAGTCGGTGCTGGAGAGCGTGCGCATGGAAGATGTCATGCTGACCGGCTTCTCCACGCTATCGCCGGCCGATACCCTGGAGGACGCGCTGCACAAAGCCGTGCACACTCTGCAAGACGACTTCCCGGTCGTCCGCGGCAGCGACATGATCGGGGTCATCAGCAAGCAGCGTATTGTTCAGGCGCTGCGCGTCGGGGGCAACGGATACGTGCAGACGGCGATGGTGCGCGCCTTCGAAATCGCGCAAGGCAGTGACTCGCTGGCGTCGGCCTTCCGCAAACTGGGCGGACGAGGCCTCAGCATGATTCCCGTGGTGGACCAGCAACGCCTGGTCGGCATCGTCACCATGCAGAACCTGATGCACAGCATGACCCTGCTGGCGGAGACCCGACGGTTGAAAAAGCAGCAGGAAGGAGGTTAGTTGGAAGCCTGCTGTTTCAAGAGGTACACCCAGCTTGTTCTCAACTTTGCGATTCCATCGCGCGCCAACGTCGCTGTGCGGGTACCGAGAAGTCCGCGAGGGTTTCGACGAAACTCCGCAATCGTCACATGGCCGAGATAAATTTCCGTAAAGGTCATGGGTTGGCGGTTTACCGCAGGTTCACTGGCGTCGTCGATCTTGTAAACGAACACACACATCCACTGATCGCGGGCACCGTGGGTATCAACCGCTCCTCCGGGCTTTCTCGTTGTTTTGATTTCCACACCATCGGATCCGGCCTTGCTACTGTCGTTCGGATACACGCCCCGAATCACCAGATCGGGATGGCCATTGAAATAGTTATTCTGAACAAGGGTCCGCGAGTGCCTGGCTAAACTGGCCGTTAACATATCGGAGAGGACCCCCGACATAATTGCAGGCCGAAGCATGTCGTCAAGGCGTTGCAGCCCTTTGCTGGTGAGCAGCATGTTCACGTCATAGAAAAAATCATAGACGTCCTGCATCGCCAACTCGAAGTCCTTGAGCCGGAGCTCAAAAGGCAAGTTGGCGTTCTGGTTAAACTTCGACGGGTCAGCTTGGTTGCGGACGATCGCCAAGTGGTCTCACTTATGGTTGATGTCCAAGTCCGACAAGGGTTGAAACGCCTGTCTCGCCATCGCAAAGTATTGCCGATCGGAGTCGGTCCCGACTGCGCGGTATTCCAAGGCATCGGCTGCCGCCAAAGTTGAACCCGACCCAGCGAAGGGATCGTAGATGATTCCGACTCCCAGCGGAAGTGATGCACGAACGAGTTTTCGCAAGAAGCGCTGAGGCTTGAGCGATGGATGGGGCGCGATCTCCTTCTCAACCCCCCGCGTGGGCGAGCAATGAATTACGTCTTTGAACGGTTCATCATCTGAAATTCTGCGTAGGCCGCCTGTTCCCCAGACGCGCAGATTCTCCGCCAGCGTCCCCTCAATTGGCTTGCGAAAAACGCCCCAGGGTTCCCAGCACGACCGCGGCATCGCTGTGACCCCCGAAAATTCGTCTTCCGCACCCTTGGGACGGTCTCCGCCGCGCAGAGTCTGTACCAGGCGAATAACCTCGCCCCGCTTTTCGAAACCGGATTCAATAAAGGCATGAAAGGTCGTGGTCGAGAGCAACGGGTTGGAGGCGACAAAAACGTGTCCCCCAGGCACCAGAGCTTTTAGAAGCCCGTAGGCCAGGGCGCTGAAAAATCCGCGAAGGTTGAGGATTTCTTCTTTCGACAGAACCGTGAATCGAGGCACGGGCTTTCGAGTCGCGCCGTCGAAACTGGGGGGAATTCTCCACACGCCGCCCCGGCCCTTGCGAAGCTTTGCGTGGTTCTTTTCGTCGTATTCCACCATGCCATAGGGCGGATCAGTGACCACGGCGTGTATCGAATTCGCGGGCAGCGCCGATAACCATTGCAGGGCATCGCTCTGCACGTACGTTGCATGATCGGACAAGTGACACCGCGGTTGCGTGCCGAGATTTCTTATGGAAAGCCAAAGCGTCTCTTCGCGCCGCCTTAGCGTTGCGAGCCAATTTGGTTCATCCGGTAGTGGATGATCGATTCTGGGAAACAAACTGCCCGTCGCATGGCTCATGGTTGTCAGTTCTGCCCTTAGCCTACTGCAATAAGATGTCGGTGAAAACTACGATTTCATCACTTCAGTATTTCCTCAATACTCCAATCACTCTGCCCTGCACTTGCACCACGGCGGCGGGAACGATGATGGGCGGCATGGCGGCGTTGGAAGGTTGCAGGCGAATTTTGTTGCCCTCAACATAGATTCGTTTCAAGGTGGCATCGCTGCCATTGACCAGGGCGACCACGATCTCGCCATCGCGCGCGACATTCGTCTTCTCCACCAGCACATAATCGCCGTCCACGATGTGCTCGTCCTGCATGCTCTCGCCCTTCACCTGCAGCACGTACACGTCTTTGGAGCGGGTGAAGTCAGCGAGCGAAATGGACTCGGGGTTCTCCATCGCCTCCAGCGGCTGGCCGGCGGCGATGCGTCCCATCAGCGGCAGACTCATGCCGCTCTCCGCCGCGGCGGCCGCAGCCACCGCCAGCGACTGCTTCATGCGTCCGCGCGGTTTCAGCAGATCGATCGAGCGGCTGCGATTGTAATCGCGGCGCAACAATCCCTTCTGCTCCAGGTTGGTGATGTGCTTGTGCACGGTGGCCAGCGAGCTGAGGCCGAGTCCCTCGGCGATCTCCTCGAACGACGGCGAATAGCCGTGCCGGTCCACAAATTCGGAGAGAAAGTCATACACCTGTTTCTGACGGCGTGTGAGAGCCATGGCTGGGCGCGCACCTCCGCTCCTATTGTTAGCGAATAAAAGGCGAATGTCAACGAAAGTTTGGCCGCAGCGTTATTCAGTTGGTTCCTTCCGCGGACCTCGTTCGGAAGCGCCATGCTGGAAGTCCATAGAGAGAAGGCGAATGGTCTTGCTTCGCAGGAGAAGTTGAGGAAGAGCCGGGGTTGCGGGAGGCGGCTCTAACATACCGCTAAAACGGCAGGGGAGATTGTCGGCAGAGAGGGCGGGTAGAGCCAGCCTTCAGGCTGGCACCCAGGATCGCCCCGCACGATAAACAAGGTGCCCGGTCACGGCAGCGCGAAATACTATTTCTCTTCGTAGATAGAGCGTGGTTTACTGATTTCCGGAGTGAACTTTAGTCTGAAGTTCATCTCCCTTTCTCCAACTGAAGACCGGGGAGCCTGTGGGGGCTCCCCGAATTTTTCCCGGACAACTTCTTTTCGCGTTGGAACAATCGCCATACGTGTTAATCATCGTGAGTCAGTGATGCATATTATTGCGATGCTTCCTGATGCTGCTTCTGCCAGTCCGCTTCGCTGAGGGCTTGAATGGGCCTCAGTTGCTTCTGTTCCAGCGCGGCGTTGATGGAGGGCAGTTGGCCCACGAGCTGGTCCTGGACCTTCTTGATGACGTCCTCCAGTTCGCGGCCCAACACTTCCGTGCGCTCAACCTGCGGAGCGGTTGGAGGCCCATAGTAGCCATTCACGTCGCCATAAACCTCCGTCAGGAATTCGCGCAGCCGCTCCTCGCCGGTAATGGCGCCGCCTTCTTTGGTGGCCACAATCTCGGAACGGATCTTGTCCGCCGAAGTGGCGAGCTCGGTGAGACGCTGGCGCAATGGGTCATCTGCCGGCAGCTTGCCGGCCCGCTGTGTGGCGGCATCGCGAATTGCGATGATCGAATCGACCGCCCAGCTCATGTGGTCCAGCATGTTGTAGAGCTTCATCGTCAGATCAAATTGGGCCTGGCGCTCCGCCATCGTGTACTTGGTGCGCGGGTCTTCCACCACCTTGAGCTCGGTGGTGTACACCTCATCGCCCTTGGTCATTTTCACGGTGTAGGCACCGGGCAAAACAAGCGGGCCTTCGATGGCGCCAAATGCCGCGCTCGCCGCCGGCGGCACGGTGGGAGCTTTCAGCCGCATCGACCAGGTGGCGCGGTTCAGCCCGCGATGCTTGCTGCCGCTGATGGTGTCGAGCAGCTTGCCCTGCTGGTCGAAAACTTCGATTTTCATGTCGCCGTAAATGTGGCGGCTGCGCTGGTAGTAAGTAATGAGCGCACTCGTCGGACGGCTGGGACCAATGAAAGTCTCATCGCCCTCCGCCCACGAAGCATTGGCGTTGATGTATTGCACCGCCGGCCTGCTGGTGATGAAGGCCGCAGTTTTCGGCATCAGGTCGGGAGTCAGAGCACGTAAGGGCGAAATGTCGTCGATGATCCAGATGCCGCGGCCGTGGGTCGCCAGCACCAGATCGGACTCGCGCGGCTGCACCACAATGTCGCGCACCGCAACCGCGGGGAAGTCGCTGCCTTTGTACTGCGCCCACTTGTTGCCGCCGTCGGCTGAGATCCACAGGCCGAATTCGGTGCCCAGAAACAGGACGTTGGGGCTGACCGTGTCTTCCGTGATGACGTGAGCGTAGCCGCGCACTCCGTTGTCCTGCACCGGCAAAGACGTCCAGGTCTTGCCGTAGTCGGTGGTCTTGTAAACGTACGGCTGCATGTCGCCGAAGGTGTGGCGATCGAAGGTGACGTAGGCCGTGCCCTCGTCGAAGCGGCTGGCCGCGACCGTGGATACCCATGAGAATTTCGCCACGCCGACATTGCCAACCACGTTCGTCCAGGTCTTGCCGCCATCGCGCGTGATCTGCAAGTTGCCGTCGTCGGTGCCAACCCAGATGATCTGCCCATTCTTGGGCGACTCGCTGATGGAGTAGATGGTGGTGTGCATTTCGGCGGCCGAGTTATCCACGGTGACGCCGCCCGACTCTTCCTGCTTCTGCTTCTCGGGATCGTTGGTGGTCAGGTCCGGGGAGATGCGCTCCCAGGACTGCCCGTGATCGCGCGAGCGGAACAGGAACTGCGCGCCCATGTAGATCGTGCCTCTTTCGTTGGGGCTCATGGCGATGGGCGTGTTCCAGTTGAAGCGCAATTTTTTCTCGCCATATTCGGGATAGGGCGTGATCACGCGGGTTTCATGAGAATAGCGATTCACCCGGCCGATGGCGCCGCCCTGCAATTCCGCATAGATGTAAGCCGGGTCGGCGGGGTCCTCGAACATCCAGAAGCCGTCACCGTTGTACATGTTTTCCCAGCGTGAGTTGGTGACGCCACCGGGATACGACGAATCGCCCACCCACGCGCTGTTGTCCTGCAGCCCGCCATAGACGTGATACGGGTCCGCATTGTCCACGCTGACGTGGTAGAACTGCGAGACCGGCAGGTTCATCTGGTGCTTCCATCGCGTGCCGCCGTCCTCACTGCGCCACAAGCCACCGTCGTCACCGGCGTACACGATGTTGGGATTCACCGGATCGATCCAAACCGCGTGAAAGTCGCCGTGCGCCGCGTTGGAGACCCCGCTGAAACTGCGGCCGCCATTCACGCTGAGCAGCAGCATGAGATCGGGCTTGAAAATCTTGTTCTCATCCTTGGGATCGACGATGAGGTTGGCAAAGTAAAACGGGCGCCACACCATGAACTGGCTGGCATCCATCTTGGTCCACGTCTTGCCGCCGTCGTCGGAGCGGAAGAGTGCGCTGTCTTGCGATTCGATCATGGCATAGACAACTTGCGGCTTGGAGGGCGCCACCGCCAGCGCGATGCGGCCGTAAGGCTTCGCCGGAAGGCCCTTGCTGTTGGCGTCGGTGAGCTCCGTCCAGTGCTCGCCGCCGTCGCTGGACTTGTAGAGGCCGCTGCCCGGGCCGCCGGAGCGGAAGGTCCAACCCTGGCGGCGAAAATCCCACATCGAGGCAAAGATCGTGTTCGGCTCCAGCGGGCTCATGGACAACATGCCGCAGCCCGTCGAAGCGTTGCCGCCCGCCAAGACTTTGCGCCACGTCTTGCCGCCATCGCTGGTTTTGTAAACGCCGCGCTCGGTATTGTCATTCCAGAGATGGCCGGTGGCGCACGCGTAAACCGTGTTGGAATCTTTCGGATCCACCAGGATGCGGGCGATATGCTCGGAATCCTTCAGCCCGACATTGGTCCAGTTTTCGCCGCCGTCGGTGGATTTGTAAATGCCGTCGCCCACCGAGACGCTGTTGCGCGTCCAGGCCTCACCGGTGCCTACCCACACGATCTTCGGATTGGAGGGGTCGATGGTGACGGCCCCAATCGACTGCACGTCAGGCTTGTCGAACACCGACTTGAAAGTGGTGCCGCCGTTGATCGACTTCCACACGCCGCCGCTGGCCGCGGCTGCGAAGACCGTCAGCTGGCCGTGTTCGTTGATTGCGTCCACCGCGGCGATGCGCCCACTCATCTTGGCGGACCCGATATTGCGGGCAGACAAGCCGGAGATGGTGGAAGAATCGAACTTGACCGGCGCTTGTGCCGCCGCCGTGATCGCGCACACCCACAAACATGCGCACGCCAAACCGCTGACTCGGAGAGCTGTCTTAACCCAGGAAGAAGCAATCATTTCGCTCAAATCCTCTTATTCGAGATCGTGTAACCCAATCGGGCAGGTGATATCTACCTGTATCGTTATTTCTTCGCGGCCGGCATCTTGAACTGCGAATCGTCGAGGGGAACGTTGACTTCGATTTTTTCCACGGTGATCACTACGTGCTCGTTGGGATCGTTCTTCGCGCCCACCTCAATGGAGTAAGGATAGTAAACGCCCGCCACCTGTTTGTAGGATCCCAGGAGCTCCTCGCTTTCATGCACGGAACCGCGGATGAACTGCTGTTTTTCCCGCTTGATTTCCAAGTAGGTGTCGGGATCGAGGTAGTAATAAACGATGTCCCCGTTTTTCAGGGTGACCTTGAGTTGGTAAACGTCGTCGCCATCGACCGTGTCATGGCCGAGGTACTCGACTTTGTTGCCCTTGGCCTGGTAATCGACCAGCGGTCCATCGATGTCGGACTCTTCCATCAGGTCGCGGGTATCGTCGTCGCCCATCAACTCCGGGTCCTTGCGGCCCTGGAAGGGTTGGATCTGCCAACCCGTCGCCGCATCGTAGGCCTGGACCTGAGTCATGCCCTGGATGGTGACGCTCTCGCGCAGCAAATTGCCGCGCTTTTTCTCCACCTCGATTCCGGCGTTGATCTTGGCGTAAGGGTTGTCGATGTATATCCTGCCGGACATCCGTACGGTATTCACCGCCTTGATTTTTTCCAGCCCGCCATGGGCTTGAATATTCTTGGCGACCAGTTCCTCGGCCGTCTGGGCGGAAGCCAGGGCGGTGAGACATAGAATTCCGAGCGCCACCTTCAGAGCTACGCGCATGTAGTTCGCTCCTCTTTTAACGCAACTAAACTGCTGACTCTCGCGGGGCCGGTATGCTGATTCGACGCGCCGCAGGGGTTTTCGTGAGTTTCGGCATGGCATCGCAGGGTTCCCGTTGCAGCGCCGGCACGGCTTTCCATTGTAATGCAATTGGCTGGCGGTGAACTTTGGGTCGCGGCAGGTGATGACCAGCTACCAGACCACACAGCGCTCAGCCACCGGACGCACCATGGCAGAGTCCGGCTTACAGGAAAACGCACTGGCGAATGGCGGAAAGTTGGACAGCGGGCCGATCACGCGAAACTTGGCCACCGGGTGCGGATCGCCCTGCACCATGAGCCGCTGCGTTTCCGGCCTGGTCTCGTCTCCGCGGAACTGTCCCCACGCGATAAAGAACTGCTGATCGGGCGTGAAGCCGTCAAGGAGCGGCGCCGCAGGCTTGCCCTGCTGTGACTTCTGGAACGCCAGGTAGGCAATCTTGACTCCGGCCAGATCGCCGATGGATTCGCCCAGCACCAGCTTGCCGTTGTGATGAATGTTGGGCTCGATGTAGTAGCCATCGAACTGCTTCACCACGCATGCGGTTTTCGCCTGGAATTTCTTCAAATCGTCAGCCGTCCACCAATTGTTGAGACGGCCCGTGGAATCGAACTGCGCACCCTGGTCGTCAAAGCCGTGGCTGATCTCGTGCCCGATGACCACGCCGATGGCGCCGTAGTTGACCGCGTCGCTTGCCTTGACGTTGAACGCAGGCGGCTGCAGGATTCCCGCAGGAAAGACAATTTCGTTCAACAAGGGATTGTAGTAAGCGTTGGAAGTGGGTGGCGTCATGCCCCAGCGTCCCCGGTCCACCGGTTTACCGATGGTCGAGCGGTCGTCGTTGATGGCAAACTGCGCTCCCGCCGTCACATCGTCAAAGTACGAGGTGCGGGTAATGACAACGTGGCTGTAGTCCTTCCACTTGTCGGGATATCCCACTTTGACATTGAAGGTGGCGATCTTCTCCATGGCCTTCTTCTTGGTGTCGGGAGTCATCCAGTCCAGCCCGTTGATGGTGTCCCCCATGGCCGCCAGTATGTTCTTCACCATCTCCTGGGCGCGCGCCTTGGCTTCCGGCGGGAAGTAACGCGCCACATAGTCTCGACCAAGCGCTTCGCCCAGAAACTGGTCAGCGGATTCCGCGCATTGTTTCCATCGCGGCTTCAGTTCGCCCACCCCGCCGAGCGTCTTCTCGTAGAAGTTGAAGTTCTCTTGCACGAAGGGCTGCGAGAGGAAAGGCGCTGAGCCATGCAGAAGCTGCCAGGTCAGGTAGATCTTCCAGTCGGGAAGCGTCGCCGTGCTCAGTTGCCGGTCCACCTCCTCCATGAACTTCGGCTCCTGAACATTCAGATTGATGCGCGGCAGGTTCGCGTCCTTGTAATACGCATCCCAATCGAAGTGTGGCGTGAGTTGTTGTAGCTGGGCATACGTCGTCTTATGATCGACGGCCTGCGGATCGCGACGGGCGACGTTGTCCAGGGTAGCTTTGGCCAGCGCGGTCTCAAATTGCATCACCTGATCGGCAGCCTTGCGCGAATCTGCCTCGCTGTATCCCGCAAGCTGGAACATGTTGGCCACGTGGACCAGGTATTGCGCGCGCGCCTGCTGGAAGCGCTCTTCCGTCTTCACATAGTAGTCGCGGTCAGGAAGACCCAGCCCGGCCGCCTGCACATCGGCAATCACCTGCGAGGGATTGTGATTGTCGCTAGCGGCATTTACTCCGAACGGGACCTGGATTCCGAGGTCGGCAAAGCGCAGCAGCATGTGCTGCAGGCTTGCCTGGTCCTTGATGGCATCGATGTCGGCGAGTAACGGCTTGATCGGCGTGGCGCCGGCCTGGTTTACCCGCGATTCGTCCATGCAGGCTGCGTAGTAGTCCCCAATCAACTGGTCAACACTGCCCTTAGGCAGATCGTGCTTGGCGGACGCTTCTTCCAGGATCACCTTCAGTTGGTCCTTGTTGGCTTCGCCCGCAGCCCAGCGGCGACTCCAGCGATCCATGGTGGCAGGAATCGGATTGGCGGCCCGCCACGCTCCATTGGAAAACTGATAGAAGTCGTTACAGGGATTCACCGAGCGGTTGAGATCAGCAGTTTCAATTCCGACGGGGGCTGGTTGTGCAAAAGCGGCAACTGAGCACACTATGACCAGGAGAAAAAAACGGACAAGTCGCATCAGGTCCTTCTCGCTTGCGATGTGCAAGGCGAGGCTATTCTACGAAATTTGGAGACAAAGTGCGAAGCCGGCTGCACGCGCGACCGATGGGCTCAGCGAGCTCGAGAAGCTTGCACCCTGCGCACCGTCCTGGAGGATTGCACCTTCCGGGCTGTCGGTTCGCATTCTGGCTTGAACGACACCAGCGACCGCATTCGCTGCCCTACCGCCGCCTGGATGAACGACACCTCCCGGCTGAGCATGTCGGTGGCTTGCTGGCAGAGTTCGGGTTGTTCCCGCATCAGACCAAGGAATTCCTTGCGGGCGACGCGCAGAACTACAGCGTTGGTGACCGCGGCGGCGGTAAGGCTGTATGGACTTCCGGTGAAGGTTGCCGGCAAGCCCAGCAGCGATCCCGCCGGAAATACTCGATCAAAGCGAGGCAAGCCGTCGACCCGAAGACATATTTTCCCTCTGCGCACCAGGTATACGCCGAGGTTTTGATCGCTGGTATTGAACAAGGTATCTCCGGCTGGAATCTGCTCGGCTTGACCGAGCGCTTCCAGGGAGCTCTTCAATTCCGGCGACGCATTGAGGATGTTAGAACCGTTGCCCACATTCTTCATTGTGTTCTTATGCCAGAATGGAGACCGGAGACGCGGTGACTAGCATCACACATCGCTGTGAAGTAGAACCGGCCGGTTGGCCGCCGGGTCAAGACCATCTGTCCGGTGAAAGACATAGCTGCGGGATTTTTCGCACGCCAAATACGAGCGGTTGAGGCAGGTGGTTGGCTGGGCGCCGACGCGGGTAGTGGTGCCGTTTCCCGTCCATAGGGCTGGTATGGGGTGCTAGCGCTGGTGCTTGTTTTGCTGTTCGCCTATTCCGGCAGGGGCTTGCTACCAACCTCAATTTTGACGACTGCTGATGAATCTCCGATCCACTCCTCTAGCTGTCGTGCGATCCCTCGTTTATCTTCCGGGGGAAATATATTCTTCGCGAGTTGGAGATGGAGCACCTTTGCGGCTAACAAGCATTGTGGTGGGAATAGCCGCTTAATGGGATACATTCCGTATCCAAAATTGTTGACCGATATGCGTAGGCCCGAATCTGTGGTCGGCGGAGCCATTACTTCTCCGGTTCTCAATACATCAAACACGATCCAATTCTCAGGCGACGGCATCCTCGTCCATCCCGCCGACTGTAAGATGTTGTCGATTAAGTGCAGTAGCCGAAAAGATTCTGCATCGGGGAACACTGCCGTAAATTGGTATTGCGTTCCCTTGAACGGCTTTAGCGCGGCGACAATGTCGGAAATATTGCTAAAGTTTCTCGAAGACTTCAGTAGAAGCAGATCGTCTTTTTCTGCGGCAATATCTCGGTTCAAAGAGTCTGCTTGGCGTTGGACAGCGCGCACTCTCGTGTCAGCTTCAAGGGCCGACGACTTCGCGGCTTTGGCTTCGCCCTTAGCGACAGAGGCTGTAGAGTTTGCCGCTCCAGCGTTAACGACTGCCTGTCCTGATTGTCTGAGGGCAATATCCGAACTCTGGACGGCGGCTCTGGCTAGGTTGTCAGCCGCTCCCGCCTCGTCCCTGAGCTTACCAATAACCTCGTCAGATTTTCCGTTCGCCTTTGTTATGCATATAAGCTCAAAAACCAGCGCACAGACGAGGATTAGCGTTGAAGTTTTCGCAATGCGATCCTTGTGTGCTTTAACCCAAGGGCGCCTATTGAAATCGGCGATGTATTCTCCGGCGCAAGCGGCGGCTACGAGCGCGCCAAAGACGTATTCCGCGTGCTCCCACCACCAGAGTTCCCGCACAAGCGATGAGGCATCCGATGAGGTGAACATCATACTGGCACACCACCGACGCAAGAACCGGGTTCTCTTCGTGTTTCAAACGGCACCACTGCCCCGATGCGGGGAAGCTTGGAGTACCGACAAAAAAACGTCGCGCCGTTCCAGGTTGGGCGGAACAGGGGGTCTGTGCCCGCCCGACAACCCAGACGGCGCGACAATCGAGTGAGTACAACATCCTCATCGTAGCTGCAGTGCACGCACAATGCAGCGACTAAGGTCACGCTTCAACGTGCGCTATTGGCCAAGCCAGTGTGTTCTGCGTCGCCGGGCGATGTGCGATGGCGAATCCGCGGCAAGCGAGGTTGCAACGCGATCAAGCGCGGCCCAGACGCGTTATGCAGTACCGCCTGCAACGCCCCCGATTCTTGAGCAGCAAAAAAAGGCCGCGGTGCAAACCGCGGCTTGGGTGTTGGCAAGTTTCGCTTAGCGGCGTTTGCGGCCCTTCTTGGCGGCTTTCTTCTTCGCTCCGCCCGAGGATTTCTTCACGGCTTTCTTGGCCGGTTTCTTCGCCGCCTTTTTGGCAGCCTTCTTTGCGGGTTTCTTCGCGGCCTTCTTGGCTGGCTTCTTAGCCGCCTTTTTTGCCGCCTTCTTCGCCGGCTTCTTGGCGGCTTTCTTCACCGCCTTTTTCGCTGGCGCTTTTTTGGCGGCCTTCTTGGGAGCGCTCTTCCGCGGCTGACTCGCGGCGGGCGCACGTGATTCCGTGGTGACTTCCGGCTCCACTTCCTCCACGTCAACTTCTTCTACCACCACCGAAACGGATTCCGGTTCCTCCTCTTCTTCCTCTTCCTCTTCGTATTCCTCGTCTTCCAGCGAATCGCCGTAGGAGCCGTCTCCGTAATCATCCATTTCGTCGTCTCGACCGTAGAGCGTCTCATCGAAAAAAGTCATGTGTCCTCCTGATTTTGCTCGACTCCGCAGAACTAAACGGAGGCAGCTCGTAAGGCTCAATTCAGATTTATACCAAAAAAATTACTGCCGCAATAAGCGCGCGATTATAGCACGGCAGGAAACTCGGCCCCGTGATGATCGCACCGCCCCAAAAAATCGTAACGGGCTTGTTGTAACAGAACATTGGCGCAAAGGGAAGAGAGCAAATTGGAAAATGATGACGAATCGCACCGCAGCAACACCGCGCCCGCTACTTGCGAATGACCAGCACCTCGCCGGCGCGCAGAGTGGCGGCCAGCTTGGGGTTGTCGCGCTTCAGAGCGGCCACTGAGGTGTGATTGGATTCGGCGATGCTGCTCAGGGTCTCGCCTTTCTTGACTTTGTGATACTTGGCAGCCGCGGGATTCGACGGCGAGGCTGCCGGCTTGTCTGTCTTGGCGGTTTTGACCGGAGCGCTGCCGCTAGCCGATGACGCCTCTTCTGAACTGCCGCCCGCCAGCGGCTTGTAGATCACGAGCATCCGTCCCGGAGCCACCGCCGTTCCCCCTAGATGGTTCCATTTCCGCAACTTATCGACCGGAACCTCGAAATCGTCGGCGATGGAATCCAGGGTGTCTCCCTTGCGCACTTTGTAACGCGTCGCGTGGCGCGAATAGGACGCGCTTTCGGTGTTCGAGCGGCCCGGAGCAACCGGAATGATGAGCTTCGAGCCTACCTTGACATCGTCGCCGGCCAAGCCGTTGGCTTCCGCAATCGACGCCGACGACGTGTGATACTTGTGGGCGATCGATGCCAGGGTATCCCCATATTCGACATGGTGATAGCGCCACCACGTTCGCATGTCAGGGGGTATCGCGGTCATGGCGGTCTCATATTTCTCGCGCGAGCCGGCGGGAAGATTGAGGGCGAAGCTCTGGTCCTTAGGAGTGGTCATCCGCAGCAGGCTGGGGTTCAACTCCTGGAGGTAGTTCACCGACGTATCCACGCACTCGGCTACCAGACGCAAGTCCACGGGATAGTCGATGGTCACCTGGTCCATCTGCGGCGCCGGGTCAGGCGCGACGCGCTGCAGCCCATACTGCTCCGGATTCTTGGCCATGATGGTCTCAGCCAGGATGATGGGCACGTAGTTGCGGGTCTCCTGGGGCAGCACGCCCCGCCGGTACAGCTCCCAGAAATCGGCATAGCCGGTGCGTTCCACCGCGTGCTGCACGGTGCTGGCGCCTGAGTTGTAGGCCGCCATGGCCAGGTACCAATCGCCAAACTGCTTGTAGAGGTCTTTCAAATGGCGGGCCGCGGCACGGGTCGCCTTCTCTGGGTCCTGGCGGTCATCCACCCACCAGTTCCGTTCCAGACCGTACAGCGCGCCCGAGCCAGCCATGAACTGCCACATGCCGCGCGCGCCCGCCCGCGACAGCGCCAGCGGCTGAAATCCCGACTCCGCCTGTGCCAGGTAGATCAGGTCCTGGGGAACGCCCTCCTCCTTGAAAATCCGCGAGACCATGTCGCGATAACGGCCGGAGCGGGCCCAGGCGCGCTCCAGTGTGGCCCGACCCCTCGGGCTGGAGTAATAGTTGATGAACATCGCCACCTGATCGTTGAGCACCAGCGGCAAGTCAGACTTGGTGGTCTTGATCTCGGCCTCGGCCGTGGCCCTGACGTTGGGATCGACCGGAAAGGTGATGTCGTTGGCTTCGTCGATGGGCGCCGGTTCGGAGCGTGGCTCGGTGAAACCGTCGCCCTGCTTCAGCGCCGCCATTTCAAGCTCGTGGACGGCCTCGACAATCTTGTCGAACTCGCGCTCCAGCCGCTCGTCGTTGCGGATGTCGAGATTGCTGGACAGCAGCGTGTTGAACGCCTGATCGAAGTTCTGCTTGGCCGCCTCCAGATGGTCCGCCCGATAGTTGGCCTGTCCGGCTGCGTATTGCTTCTCGGCCTGCGCAATCAGCGCCTCGGCCGGATCGGGCTTCGGATTATTCACCTGGAGCTGGACTTTGGGCTTGGGATCAGCCGGTGGGTCGACGGGACCGGCGATCTGGGGAGCTTTGGCTTGAGCGGGGATGGAAGTGGTGGCCGGTTTGGCCTGATCGGTCTCGCATCCGGTGCTGAACACCAGGCCTGCAAGGAGCGCCGCCGAAACCACGCCGTGAAAGTTTCTCATTCCTATCGAAACAGCCCTCTCTCACACCGCCGCCGGCGGGTGAATGCGATGTTACTACGCGCTGAAATTCAGGGTCAACGGACGGCGAAGCCTGGGCCGTGTCTTGCGCGGCTTGTGCTTGATCCCGAAGTCGTCAGGCTTCCCCGTCGCTCCCCGACCCCTTGCCAGGCGCGTCCGCTTTCCAGCGATAGTACATCTGCCCATCGTTCATGCTGGCGGTCACCTCGCCACGCTCCGCCAGCCGCTTCAAAATGGTGTGGATCGAAGCCAGCGGATTGGTGTAGGCGTTCAAATTGAATCCAGCCTTGGCCAGCATCTCGCGGACGGCGATCGCCGTAGCGGCTTGTCCGCGATTCGCCCGGAGAACCTTGCGCACCGAATCGGTGAACCCAGGCGGGTCGGCCACCAACTGCTCCAACTGCAGAAGTTGGTCCGCCTTTTGCTCGTCGGGGAGAAAATTCGCATTGGCAATGATGAGCTCGGAGACCCGTCCGATCTCCAGGTTGAGTTTTTCGCGCTTCGCCACCAGTTTGCGCAGCCGTAAAGTGCCCAGCAGGATGGTCACACGGTATCGTTTGAATCGATCTCTCATAGCGATCTCCTAACTGACGAGAATTTATCATGTCTAAAATAAATGTCAATATAAAAGATAATCTACTTGTAGAAAATATTTGTGGAAGCTACATTGGTTGACACGTACAAGAGGATTGCTTATCTCGGAGCTACTATTCGGGAGGTACACAGCAGCGCAAGAATCGGGATCGTACGGAGGGGGAAGGCAACCCCGCTAGCCGCGCTTTGGCTCAGGCGCGGGCCAAGGCCTGGTTCAAGTCGGCGATCAAGTCGCCGGCGTCCTCGATTCCCACGGACAGCCGGATGGTTGACGGCGACACCCCAAGCAAGCGCAGTCGCTTAGCGTCCAGGCCGACGTGCGACGACAGCACGGGATACGACACCGTGGATTCCACGCCCCCCAGGCTGGCCGCGAGATACCAAAGCTGCAAGCGGTCAATGAAGCGCTCGGCTGCGCGTTCGCCGCCGCGAATGTCGAACGACACCATCATCCCGAAGTCCTTCATCTGGCGGCGCGCCAACTGATGCGCCTCGCAACTTTCCAGTCCGGGATAATACACGCGCGCGACTTTGGCATGAGCTTCGAGCGCCTCGGCAATTTGCGCGGCGTTGCGGCAGGCGCGCTCCACTCGCACGTGCAGCGTCTTCAGCCCGCGCAGCAGCAGGTAGGCGCAGCCCGGATCGAGGCATCCGCCGGTGAGGATCATGGTCTGGCGCGCGGCCTCCATCCACTTCTTCGAACCGGCCAGCACCCCGGCGGTGAGATCGCTGTGCCCGCCCAAATACTTGGTCGCCGAATGGAGGACGATGTCGGCGCCCAGCTCCAGCGGCTTTTGCAGCACCGGCGTGGCGAAGGTGTTGTCGGCGACCACGCAAGCCTTGTGCTTGCGGCCCACCTCGGCCAGCGCGGCCAGATCGACGCAGCGCACCGTCGGATTGGTGGGCGTCTCCAGAAAGAGCATCCGCGTCTTGCGGCTGAAGTAGCGGTCGGCGTTCCCGATGTCGTGATGCGGGATGAAGCGCGTCTTGATGCCGCAGCGCGGCAGCACCTGCTCGAACAACTTCAGGGTTCCGCCATAGATGTCGAGCATGGAGACGATCTCGTCGCCCGCTTGGCAGGTGATCAGGGCCGCCACCAGTTCCGCGGCCATCCCGCTGGAGGTGGCGACTGAGGCCTCGGCTCCTTCCAGCGCAGCAATCTTCTCTTCGGCCGCCGCGACCGTCGGGTTGCCGTAGCGCGAATAAAGATAGAAGTCGCGATCGCCCTCGGCGTAGCGGCGCAGCGCTTTGACATCGGGAAGAACGAAGACCGCGGTTTGCGCGATGGGCGTGGTCAAGGGCGCCGCCTGGCCGTGCCGATCTTCGCCGGAATGCACACAGCGCGTGGCGTCAGCGCTGGCTTTCCTTTTCATCCGCAATCCTTTCGAGAGCATTTCTCCCGCGGGAAATTCGATTGTAATTGACGCGCAAGGTGAGCAGATGGAATGGTTGCCCGTGATCCAACCGCAATCGGCAGCTGGTGCGGAGAACATCTCCTACAAGCCGACTTATCATAATCGGAATGGTTCGCTACCGGCCGCGCCTGTTCTAACGGCCGCCTCAACTCACGCAAAGCCCTGTTGTCGTCAACTGAGGGCCAACATTCCGGATAGCCTGTGATACGGGAGCCATCAGATCTGACGTGCACGCGCTGCGCCGTTACTCCGTTGCCAATCGCGTGTTGCGCGTCTCGGGCATAAAGAAATAGAGGATAGCAAACGCTGCCGACGCCACCCCTGCGAGGAATAGAAAGCCGGCGCGATAGCCTACGTGGTGAACGATACTGCCGGCGATGACCTGGCTGAGAGCCGCGCCGATGCCGACCGCAGTGCTGATGGCTCCCAGTGTGAGATTGAACCGGCCGGTACCGCGCGTCAGATCGGCGATCACGAGCACGGACACAACGCCGAAGATCCCCGCTCCGACTCCGTCCATGACCTGGATGGCCACAAGCAATGCCGTATTAGCCGTGAGGGTGTAAAGAACACCGCGAATCGGAAGTACGGCGAACGCGATCAGCAGAAGGGGCTTTCGACCCCACGTTCCGGCCTTGCGTCCCGACCAGGACGCAATCAGCGTGATGACGAACTGGGTCGTTACCACGCACGCCGACATGAAGAGCATCGAACTGCGACCCCGACCCTTTGCCAGCAACTCGCCCAGCAGCGGCAGCATCGCCGCGTTCGCAAAATGGAACATCACGGCACAGGCGAGAAAGAGAACCAGCGGGCGATCCTTGAAGAGCACCCAGACCCGCTCCGCTTTACCGGCTTTCTCGCCGTCATTTGCGCCGCGGGCGACTTCGTAGTCAATCTCATCGGGTCTGATCAGCAGCAGGACGAAAATCGTGGGAACGGCTAGGGCCACGACGAAGAAGAAAATACTCCGGTTGGAAACGAGGTAGCCGAGGAGGCCCATCGACAGCGCAGCAGTCACGTTTCCTGCCGAGTTGAATGTCTGATTGCGACCCTGACGGGTGTCGAATGCGGCGCGTCCGACGATCCCCAGCGACATCGCGCAGATGGCTGGGCCGAAGACGCTCGAAGTACCGCCAACTAGGACCTGGGCGGCCATGACCGGCCAGAACGACGGGAACAGAGCGATCAGCAGCGCTCCCGCGGCCAGCGCGACGACGCCCACAGCGACCAGCGCCCGCTTCGATCGCAGGAAGTCAACCAGCGCGCCCGCCGGGGTCTGGGTGAGAATTCCCGCGATTCCGCCGACCGTAAGGGCAAGCCCGACGCTCTGTTCGTTCCACCTATAGCCAGCGAGGTAAATCGCGACGAACGGCCCCACCCCGGTCTGCACGTCAGCGAGGAGGAAATTGAGCCAATCGAGACCACGTAGTGTCCCCCGCGAAGGGGACGTTTTGCTCTCGACGGAGGGGGCAGACTCGCGCGCGCTCTTCATTGTTAGTCGAAACTCAGGTGTCTTAAGGAGGCGCGGATCTGCCCGCCATCCAGAAACGGCTCGGCCATGAGAGGCTTTCCACAATCCAGCGCTATACCTGATTCACCACAAGGCCGGTGCTGGAAGTTTACGACAGGACCCATCCTCGGGCGCGATGGGAGCGTTTTACTAGCGTCTGATCGGAAACTGTTCGCCAGCCAGCGGCCGTAACAGCAGCACTGGGCAGGGCGCATGATCCAGAACAAAGCGCGCAACATGCCCAACCGATCGCGGACCAATATGTGGCGGCTCGCCATATTCAGCACGCGGACAAATGAAAATCACATCCGCTCTCCACTCGGCGGCGGCGTTTACGATTTCAAGCTCAGGAAGACCCTGTCGCAACAGTGTCTCCGCCTGCGGCAAGTCACCCAGGGCCGCCTTCAAAACCTCTTCCGAGACCGCTCTTTCCGCATCCTGCATTTCATCTGTAAGGGGTCCGTGGCGCAACGGCGGCCGCCAGAATCGTTCCCGTGTCCGGTCCATGTCTCGGCGCGGGCCGGCATCAATCACCGTCAGCAGAGCAATCGTCAGAGGCTCAGCCGTGGAAAACATCTGCGCTGCATGGCTGACCTGTTGAGTGTTTGTGCCATCCAGACAACAAAGAACTCGCATCGTTGCCTCCTTCGGCAAACCCGCCTACAAGCACAGCCAGATTGTGATCGCCCCTGCGAGCAACATCAACGGAGTAACCATGACGCCCACTTTGAAATAGTCCAGCCCGGAAACGTCCACGTCCCGTTGCCGCAAGATCAGCAACCAGAGAATCGTAGCCAAGGACCCGACCGTCGTAAGGTTCGGGCCGAGATCGCAACCGAACATGGTGGCCGCGACAAAGCCATTTCGTATTGCCGGAGCCGCGTGTTGAATGCTGCCTAGCGACGAATTCATCACCACTGCCATTGGTACGTTATTGATTAGGTTTGTCCCCAGGGCCGACCCGAATGTGCCAACCATCACGGCTCCAAAGCTAGTACCGCGGGAGAGATGCAGGAGCAGCTTGCCCAGTTTGTGCGTAAGTCCGGTGTCCTCGATGGCACGAACAACCACGAACATTCCGGCGATGAATCCAAAAATCGGCCACGAAATCCCTTTACCTGCTTCCAGCAGCGTCACCCGCTTCCAGAACAGCGCGCCCGCGAGTAGTAACAACCCGCCCGCTATTGCGACCACGGAAAGCGGAAACTGAAACGCAGATGCGACCACATAGGACGGCGCAACCAAGGCAAGCACCCACAAGGTATAGCGAAAATAAGCCTTATGCTTGACCGCCTTTTCCGCCGTTGGCAGATGGCTGATCTCAAACGATCCTCGAAGCTGCTTGCGGTAGAGCAAGTAAAAGATCCCAATGTTAAGTGTGATCACGACCAGGCTGGGAAGGAAGAGCAGCCGCAGGAAGGTCAGGAGATCGAGCGGGAAGCGCGAAATGATAATGACGTTGATCGGATTGCTGATGGGTAGCAGAAACGATGCGCTATCAGCGATGAAGGTGCAGGCGAACAGGTAAGGCAGAACCGGAAGCCGTAACCTTGTCACCAGCACATAAACGACTGGCGTCAGGATAAGCGCCGTGGCATCGTTGGAAAATATCATGGTGATCAGGGTTCCCAGGAGAAACACATTCAGGAACAGTCTTGCCGCACTTTGCTTTGCAAACCTTGCGGCTTGCGCTGCCAGCCAATCGAACAACCCGGCCGTTTCCGCCAGCGCAGATAGCCCCATCATTCCCAGGAAGAACAGGAACGTATTCCAGTCGCGGAGCAGAGTACGTACAGCATCCGCAGGCCGGATCAAACCCAGAAGAAGCAAGGTGCCCGCACCGATCATGGCGATTCGCGCCTCGCTCCAGCGAAAGGGGCGCGTCATGATGCCGGCCAGTGTCAGCAAGCCGATGATCGAGGCAAGAAGTGTTCTCCAGAATTCCGATAGGGGGAAGAACAGAAACACAGGCCGCATCCTTTCGGGTTTGAAGTAAAAACGGACACAGTCTCGGGAAGCGTCTGAATATCTTCCCCGGCGGCTTTGTCGACCGGCTCTTTCACCGGTCTTACCGCTTCCAGCGGCGGACTGCAGTCCTGATACGTCCCCGCTGATCGAGAATGCTTCTACAGGAGAGCATCGTGATTGCGTGGCTTCGCTGCCTCAAAAAACCCTCCAGACGTAATGAGCTAGAAAAAGCAGCAGCAGCAAGCATCCTACGCACATCCAAATGACAAAATGCGCGGTCAGTTTTGGGGAATTGATCTCTTTCTTGTCCATGAAGGAAGATTACTCCTAACAGTGCGGTGTCGAGGCATGGTCCCTCCCCCGCTGGTATTTCAAGTGTCGATGGCTGCCGGTAGTACGTCTCTGTCCCGTCTCCTCGTGGCGGCCCATGAATTGTCAGCGAGTGGCCAAAATTGGACAGCCCGGACGAGGATCGTTCTGCCACACTACAGCCATGACAACTAAAACGATTCCGGAATACCTTGAGGACGAGCGCCGAAACCTTGCAGACACTCAGCTGCGGACGGAAGAAGAAGCCGCGCGCATCCAGCCGCTGCAGCATGGCCACCATCGCACTCCGAAACCGCCGCAGCCGGAATTGCCGGCTCCGGTTGAAGCCGTGGCCAAAGCGAGAAAGCCTGTCGCAGCCAAAACGAGGAAGCCTGCCGCAGCTAAAACGAGAAAACCTGCCGCAGCTAAAGCGAGAAAACCTGCCGTGGCCAAAGCGAGAAAGCCTGCCGTGGCATCTCGGAGAAAGTCACGCGCCGCCCGAAAGACGGCAACGAAAGTCCGCAAGAAGAAGTGACGATCCCTGCATCATCTTTGCGGTCAGCGGCGACCCTATTCTCTGTATTACTGGACAAATCCAGGCCATAAGGCGGGTGGGTGAGGGTCCCACCGATTCTTAGAGTTTGTCCGCGGCTTCGGCGACACAATCGCACAGCGCGCGACGGCTGGTCACCAGGGCGGAGAAATGGCCGGCGGGAATCCAGCGCAGCGCACTTCCCTTCCAGTGCCGATGTAGGCGTTCGGTCTCGCTGTTGAATACGTACCCATCGCGCTTGCAGCCCACAATCACGGCGGCGTCGGAACGCACCGGCAGCGGATATCGAGTGACATCCGCCACTTCGAAGAGTTGATGCAGGCGTTCGCGCGCAGTCGCGTGCAGATCGGGCGCGCCGCCCAGCGCGTCGAGGTCCACCGACCAGGAGAGCAGTCCGCGGGTGTAGATGCTACTGGCGGAGGCGCCGGTGGCGAGCGCCGCGCACCCCACAGCCAGCGGCGTAACCGCGGCGGTAATGTCTGCCATATGCCCGCCCATGCTGTATCCCGCCACCACCAGCTTCCGATAGCGGGGGCGCAGGTGCTCCAGCAGCGCGCGCGCCTCCAGCACCATGCCCAGCACCATCAGTCCGTGGTCGCTGATCGTCATGCGCGAAGGTCCTGGCGGGGTGCGGCGGCTACCGTAGAACGGGTTCTCCAGGAAATGAAGATCGAGTCCGCGCGCGATCAGGCCTCCGAAGATATGCTCGCGCGCGCGAAAGCCTTCGTCGCGCGAGCCAGCTAGAATTACGCAGGCGGCGGTGTGTTCCGCTCGCGTCCACGCGCGCACGTGGACGGTCCGCGTGTGCTCCGGCAGCAATTCCAGGGGCGAGAGGAAGGTGCCGTCGCGCCGCGTTATGCCGCCAAGCTCGCGGCCGGTGCTCCAGTGGAGCGCGATGCGCGATGGCGGGTCAAAGTACGAGACCCTGTCGGACAGCCGAGCGAACAGCGCCTCATCGCCCCATCCATGGGAGAACAGCTTGGAACGCCGCGACAGCCAGGCCACAGCCAGGTCGAGGGGGTGGGCAGCGGGGATGGAACTTGTAACCACGCCGGACTTACTACTTCTGAAACCGTTCATGAGCTCGGGCCATTGCCCTATTACTCTCTATTGCTTGAATGCGGGATCGGATACGGCATCGGGCCGCGCTCTCCATTCCAGCGAGTAGTATTGGCCTCGATCGCGCCCCCAGGGATCGAAAGCGTTGGTTACGTGCTGCAGCTCCGGAGTCAGTTCCGGGATATTTCGCATCAGCACACGCTTCAGTGGAGCGACGGGCTGCCTATGTCCGTTGGGCGCTCCCGCTTCCATCATCTCCGCTCCGGGCCCGTTGTGATTCACCCAGTCGATGCCGAGCTGGCTGTAGAACTCAGGCCGAAAGCTGGAGGTGAAGAAACGGTCGCTGTACAACCTTCGCGACGCGTTGAGAATGAACACGACAAACTGCGTCTCGGAGATGGCGAAGCCATGCGGCCGGGTGTATTCAGCCAGCCAGCCCACCACCGTATCCACATCTTCGACGTTGTCCACCGCTGACCCGTTCGGGTGCCCGAGACAGTCGTTGATCGCAGTTCCGTCCGGGTTCAACTGCG
The DNA here is from genome assembly GCA_003152695.1 of Acidobacteriaceae bacterium. Classification (GTDB taxonomy): domain Bacteria; phylum Acidobacteriota; class Terriglobia; order Terriglobales; family Acidobacteriaceae; genus Bog-257. Next base: position 31,722 of record PMAT01000091.1, on the reverse strand, counting down.
CGTCGGTGATGATCTTCGACGAGTCGCACACGTGCGTGCCGTAGATCTCGCGCAACTGAGCGATGGTCTCCATCTGCTGCTGGCGCGCGGGCGAATCAGCGGGGAGCGTCTGGTCCACGAAATCGTCATAGCTGGTCAACTGCCGCAGGCCATACTGGCGGCGGAACTCGTTAAATCGCGGCACGCCATGCTCGCGGTCACGAATCAGATCGAGCGCCGCGATATCGATCTGCTGGGTCGGCGTGTCGAGCCGCGGCAGACGAATGTTCTGCAGGAATTGCGGATGATTGTGCAGCGTGAGCAGCCCCAGCCGCTGCCGGCCCATGCTCAATCCCCAGTTGGCAAGGCCCCGCGAGCGCATGGCTTCCGTGGCTTTGCCTTCGAAGGTCTCAATGACTGCGACTTTCTGGACAATCTGGTTTGGATCTTTGCTGACGTCTCGGTACTCGATGAGGTCCGGAACCAGCGGGTGAAGACGATAAACCGTGACGAACTCCTCGGGAAAGTTGAACGGCGCCCCGAAGTGATTCACGCCGCCATTCACGTCATTGGGATTGGTGATGTCGTAGTGCGCAATCGCGCTTCCCAGCCCCACGATACCCGGCCCGGAGGCGAAGACGGAGTACCACTGGGTTGCTTTCTTGACATCTTCCGATCGGCCAAAATTGTGTACCACAATGTCGGATAGGGCGGTTGAAACTTCGGGATCGCCCGTGCCGAGCAAGCCGCTCCAATTGGCGTTCATGCCCTTGTAGAGCGGTTCATCGTAAAGCAGTTGCGGCGTCCACTCGATGGTGTGGATCTTGGCGATTTCAGCCGAGACTACAAGCCTGGCTACATTGAAAAGTTCATCCGCGGTGACGTCCTGGTTACGGATCACACGTGCAGCATCGGAAGGATTGCGCAGACCGCTGTCGGCTTGCGGGTTTTGCGCCGCCTGCCTGCGGAATTCATCCACAAAAGAATTGTGCTCCCGGGCAAAAAGGTTGTGATAGAAGCTCAAACCGATCGACCAATTATCGGGGAACGCCACCGACTCTTGTCCCTTCCACTGGGGCGGCGCGGGATCACTCGGCAACAGTACGGGTAGATAGCTGCCCGGCATCCCCGGAACTGGCTCCAGCAGCATCTTCGCGGGATCTTTAGGGTCGCGCTTCACGCGCTGCAGCGAAGTCTCGTCGTAGCCATAAATCTGCGACGCATCCCACCACGCCGTGTTGTTATTGGCGTAAGTCTTAGGCGCGCGGGTCAGGTAGGTACGCCCGCCCATGGTGAATTGCGCCGGAGGCGAATCGTTCAGTACGTAGGTTTTATCCACCTGATCGCCGGGCCGGCATCCCAGCTTCTGGACTTCGTCCGGGGTCAGCGGCGTGGGGACGTTGTTCACCAACTTGCTCTTGCAGCCGACGTCCATCGTGGCTCCGGGAGCGTTGTGCCCCTCGTCCATGTGCGAGAACCAGTCGTGCGTCATGAACTGGATCCAGTAGGCGGCGAGAACGTTGAAGAACGGCGCCTTCTGATAGTCGCAATTGGCATCGGCGGAATTGTTGGGAAGTCCGAAACCCGCATTGCAGGAGGCCGGGTTGGATTGCGGACGGGTGAACAGCTTGCGGCTGATGAGTTGCGGGTCCGGAGTCAGCAGACCTATGCGGCCACCGTGGCGGTTTTTGGTGAGGGTAGTCCGCTCGAGATCGGGAAACGTGGTTTCAAATTCCGCGTTGCGCATAAATGGCATGCCCGTCGAACCCATGCGCGGGTTGCGTATGTCATTGCAGACCCCGGTTAGCGTGCGAGCGCGAATCAGATCGCCCTTGCATAGCTGCTCGCCATCGCCTCCCACCGCCTGGTAATAGGGACTGTCGCTCGGCAAGCGCATCTCCGGCCAGGTCTTCAGGGCCAGCCCGCCGACGCCGCCTCGCCCGCTGACGTAGGTCTGGTACGTCCCGGAGTTGTCGAACAAGTTGAACTTGATCAGCTCAAGGCGCTGGTACTCGAGATCTGTGAGCGCGCCCGCTACGCCGCGCAACTGCGGTCCCTTCACCGACAGGAAACCCACGGGCAGAGAAGAGGAGTCGCCTGTTCCCCAATATCTCGCCCAGTCCACCCACGGAGTCATTTGGAATTGAACGGCCCTCTGCCCGCCGCGGCAACGCGCGGTGGGCGTCGTCACCTTGCCCTGAAAACGCAGATCGCGCGTGTCTGGGACCTTGAGGAAACCGCCCGCCAGGCTCTGCGCACACGCCTTCAGTTCCGTCACTTCCTCCTGCTTAGGACTCAGCTGATCGCCAGGCGTGGCCATGGATACTTGAGCGCCGCCTAAGCGCGTGAATCCGAGGACAAACAGGGACATTCCCAAGAGGAGAACTAAAAGAGGGGTTTTCATAGGCCAATCATCATTGGTTCAATTCTGGTTGAAGTCAAGAACTTAAACCTTCTGCTCCCTTAACTTCTTCAAGACCTCGATCCCGCCGTGTGGAATGGGTTCTCCGTGGCCGACCCCGACAATCTCGACGTCTCCGAAATCCGAGAGCTTGCCAACCGATTGCACATTCTGCCGCATGTCCAGCGTCAGACCGGCCCACCCGGCTTCTACCCGCGGCCACGTCACAAGCACATCTCCGACGAAGAGCGCTTTCTTCTCGGGCCAATAGAACGAGAGACAACCGGGCGTGTGTCCGGGCGTTGAGACAATCGTCAGCGGGCCGACGTGATCGGCTTCTTTCAGCGATTGATCTACCGGGCACGGCTTGTGGCCGTCGAAGCCGATGGCGAGCCCGAATTGCAGCTTGTAGGCGGCCAGCGGGGCCTTGGGCCATAGCGAGACCCTGGTCGCCTTCCGCTGACCTTCAAGGATCCCGATCTCCCATTCGTGAGCGTAGACCTTGGCGTTGGTCTGCCGTTTCAGCTCCGCCATGCCGCCAATATGGGAGCGGTGAGCGTGGGCGGCGATGATGTTCTTCAGATCCGACGGCTGCCGCCCCATGGCGCGGATCTCGTCCAGGATCCATCTGCCCGTCGGTGTCGTAGAGGGCGTCGATCAGCGTAATCCCATTGCCGTCATCAAGAAGGAAGGCGTGGACATGGCCACCCATGTCCTGATTCAGGTAGTGAATGCCGTCGGTTAACTTCACTTGTCACCTCGCTTCCGATCGGAGGCCGGATTTGAGCAGTACGCAACCCAGGATTTCCCGTTTTGTCCCCAGAGGCTCCAAGCAACATACACCCGATCCCCTCCGTTTGCGCACTCTTTTCATGCTTTTCAGCTTCGGCCTACCGAGACGCCGGAGTGCGCACCGAGTTGCCTCGACCAACCACACGAGGCTTTTTCAGATCGTTATTGCCGGTCGTGAAGCCCGATAAAGCTGCCAGGCAAAGGCTCCCAACCCCAGGCAAACCACACCCAAGCGGACCAGCCCGCCCAGATACGGGATGAACCCGACGACGGTGAGGACCAGCAGGCCCACCAGTAGTCCCAGCAGCCAATCGCCCTTCGTCGCCGTAGTTGGCTTCAGAAGCATCTGGCCCAGGAAGGCTCCGACCAAAATCTTTGCCACGTAGATCGCAGCCAGATACACCGCCAACAACATTAACGAGACGGGAAGGCCAACCAGCGTGATGGCTATCAAGATTATGGCCACAGGCACGCCCGCCAGGACCGTAACCCCAAGCCCGAGGCTGCGCCAGCCTGAGCCCACCGCCTGGGTGCTGGCCTGGAAGAAGCCGGGAAACAGAAGCAGGCCCAACCATCCCACCAGCATGGCGGCAGCGAGCCAGACAGCTTTATAGAAGTAGAATCTGGGGCGCGTGAAGTGGCTCTCCCGCACGCGCACTTGGATGTCACGTGCGCCCGTAATGGTCGCACCGTCGGCGATGTGCACGTTTTTCAGCTGGCGCACGCTTACGCTCAGGTTGCCGCCGATTCGGGCCGTGTTAGTCAGGGTAAGGCTGTCCCCGGCCATGGTCAGTTCGCGACCGATGCTGCCGCTCACATCGGCATTGCCCGCGTACACGGTCGCGCTGCGAGTCACCTCGCCCTCGAGGCTGACGTCGCCGGCGCCAACCAGGATACCGCCGCCCACGCGGCCCCGGTCATTCACCCGCAAGGATTGCATTCCCCCGTAGATGCTGTGGCCCAATTGCCCGTCCAGGTCGAGGGAATTGGAAAAGTTGTAGATGTTGCCTTCCACGGTCCCGCTTACCACAGTTCTCTTGGCAAAACTCACCAAGTCTCCCTTGACGGTGCCGCGCACTTCCACCGACTGGCCAAAAGCCAGCAAGTCGCCATTGATGACGCCTTCGACGCGCACAATGTTGCCGGTGGCCAAAAGGGTGTCGTCTACAGTTTCGTTCGCCGCAACCGTGACGAACTCACTGTGACGCCGCTCCAGGGCAAAGCCCGGCAGCGACACTGCAAGCAGCATGATCAGCAGCCGCAGACCAGGTTGGCGCAGCCGGAATCGGCGTCCCAGCAGCAGTGCGCTGCCGCCCAACAGCAAAACCAAGAAGATCATTCCGATGACAGCAGCATAATCACCCAACATGGCAGTACCTCCGTTTGCAAAGTAGTAGGAAAGGTTGAAGAACAGGTTCGTGCGGCCGTTTAAGCTGAAGGGATTTAACCATTGCAGCGCGTCCGGAATGCTCAGCTTATCGATCCAGCCGACAACGATTGAGCCGGGAGCCAGCACCGCGGCCACGACCGCTACGTCTCCCCACCCAAAAGACCACGGCACATGGGGGGAGCCCGCCGGACTGGCGGCTTCTTCCGGAAGCTCTTGCAGGCTTTCGCTGAGAACACGGTTCTCCACGCGTAATGCGTCCAACAGTTGCCGGCAGCGCCGGCACGCGGCCAGGTGGTCTCGCAGGCGCTGCGCCTCCTCCCCCGCCAGTTCACCGTCCACGAAAATGGAGATGGTCTGTTCCGAATAACATTCCATGATCACTAGCTCCTGTGGGCCAGTTTCCGGCGCAGTTCCTGCTTGGCCCGAAATAGCAACACCGCCACGTAGTTCCTCTGCAAGCCCAACTGCTGGGCGATTTCGTCATAGCTCAATTCGCCGTAATAGCGCATGACCAGCGGCAGGCGATAGTTCTCCGGCAGATGTGCAATGGCATCCCGCACCTGCGCCCTCTCTTCCCGGCTGAGGACGGCACCCAGCGGCGACGGCTCCGAGCTGGCTGCCTCGATGACCGCGACTTCTTCCTCAGCTTCCACAATCACCTGCCGGCCACGCTTGCGGCGCCGCAATGCGTCAATGCATTGATTGCCCGCCACCCGCAGCAGCCACCTGGGGAACGGTATGGACCCGTCGTAGCTCTCGATGGCGCGCTGCAGCTTGAGGAAGACTTCGCCGGTGGCATCTTCTGCACTCTCCCGTGAGTCCAGCATGTAACGGCACAAGCCAAATACGCGCCGGACATAGAGGCGATAGATCTCCCCCAGCGCCTCGGCATCGTGGCCTTGTGCGCGCGCGATTACGCTCTGCAGATCCGGCCCCTCTATTTGCGTGGCTTTGCCCTCGCGGAGCTGCGGTTCCTTCGCATTATTTCTCTTGGCGTCCATAAAGCAGTACGCTGCAGATCGAACAAAGTTACACCGATTTTAGGGATGAGGGGAACGCATGGCTCGACGACTCACTGCAGCATGGGGAGCGTGCCGTTGCCGGGAGGCAATCAAGCAAGCAAAATGAAGGTAGGCCGTTAAGGACTCGTCGTGCTGACGTCGATGCCCGAGGAAACGCCGTCATTGGTGGTCAGAGACCATGCCATGCGAGGCGTATTGTGGGCCAGGCCAATTCTTCCTCTAACATCCACGATGATGATTCCCCCGTGGCCATTCAGCCGGGCTTTCAGGTAGTACAGCGCGCGTTGCGCCGCCTCTTGCGGAGCCAACCCATCCTCCACACGGTCGGCGGCCCACTTGCTGAGGACTAATTTCATCATGGGCTCGCCCCATCCTGTCGTGGAAACCGCGGCGCTGCGGTTGTCGGCATAGCAGCCGCAGCCGATCAGCGAGGAATCTCCTACTCGGCCGGGAGCTTTGTTCAGCGTTCCCCCGGTCGAAGTGGCCGCTGCAATGTTGCCCTCCCGATCGAGGACCACGGCCCCGACGGTGTCGCTCGAGCGCATGGGGCCGAATTCGTCGGGCATCTCGAGGTAACTCTGCTTCTTGGCTTCGCGCAGGCGCAGCACCTCACGCTCAATGACCAGCTCGTCGTTGGAACATAACTCGATGCCGTGCTGCTGAGCGAAACTCTCTGCTCCGGTTCCGACGAAGTACACATGCGGGCTCTCGGTCAGCACCTTCTTGGCGGCACGGATGGGATTGCGGATGTGCTCCACGCAGCCCACGCCTCCGGCGCGCAGCGTTGCTCCCTCCATCATCAGCGCATCCAGTTGCACCCGGCCATCCATGTTGAGGAACGAACCGCGACCGGCGTCGAAGGCCTCGTCCTCTTCCATCGCGACCACTGCCGCCTCAACCGCGTCCAGGCAGCTTCCGCCGCGTTGCAGTACCTGCCAGCCTTGAGCAGCCGCGGCTTCCACTCCATGCAAGTGCGCGTCCAGCGCGTCGTCGGGAATTGCCCACGCTCCGCCGTGGACCAGCATTACAGGATCGACAGCCAAGGCCGCACCTTTCGTTGCGATGTGATTGTTGCCGCAGGGCAAACCAAAGAGCATACCAGAAGGGCGTGTGCGCGCTATGCAAGCAGGGCCCAATCAAGCTGTTGCCAGCTTGACATGTGGCGCACATGCAAGTATGCTGAAAACATGTCACGCATGATCCAGTTGCGCAATGTTCCCGACGCCCTGCACCGCAAGTTGAAAGCCCGCGCGGCCATGGCGGGCACGTCACTGTCAGATTACCTCTTAGCTGAGATTCGCGAGATCGCGGAGCAGCCGACCCTGACCGAACTGCAGCAGCGCATAGAGCGCCGTCAGCCGGTTACCTTGACGGAATCGGCCGCAGTCGCGGTACGCGCCGAGCGTGATGCGCGGTGATCGTTCTTGACGCCTCAGCCGCCGTCGAGTGGTTACTGCGCACAGCGAGGGGAGCGCGGGTCGCACATCGGATCCTGTCGTCGCGAGAAACCTTGCACGCTCCGCATCTGCTTGACGTCGAGGTGACACAAGTCTTCAGACGCCAGGTGGCGCAAGGAGCTATCACAGTGTCTCGCGCCGAAGAGGCTTTACAAGACCTGCTGGATGTTCGGCTTCGTCGCTATCCGCATGTGTTGTTCTTGCGGCGCGTCTGGGAGTTACGCGACAACCTGACTGCCTATGATGCCCTGTACGTAGCGCTGGCGGAAATGCTAGACGCGACGCTGCTTACTCGCGACGGCAAACTTGCCCTCGCGCCCGGCCATTACGCGCGCATCGAAGTGATCTAGCAGAATAGCCGCTCTGACCCATCCGCCTGGTACTGAGCGAACTCTTCGACCAGGTCGAGCAGGAGGCGTAACAACTACCTATCCACCAGCGCTGTTTTCCGTTTTGTCCGATCTGTATTCTGCGATTCTGCTGTGACCTGATTTAATCTAATGCCATGGGCGACCTTGGGCGCATGCTGATTTTTATTGGTGGGCTGCTGCTCGTCGTTGGGATCGTCGTCATCCTCGCCGGCAAAGCGAATCTGCCCCTTGGACGCTTGCCGGGCGACATCGTCTATCGCGGCAAGAACACGACCTTCTATTTCCCCTTGGCCACTTCCATTCTACTGAGCGTGATCCTGTCGCTGGTGTTGTACGTCGTGAATCGGATGCGGCGGTGAAATAGCCATCGCTTGATACACTGCCTCCAGACGCTCTTCCCATGGCCGACACCGAACAACTCGGGCTGACCTTCCAGGCGCCGGCGCGCAAGATCTATCCAGTGCGCGAGCTGGTCGCCGCGGTGCGCACCCAGGTGGAACGCGCCTTCACCGACATTTACGTGGAAGGCGAAATCTCCAACTACCGGCCTGCCGAGTCCGGACATCTTTACTTCACGCTCAAGGATGGCTCGGCCCAACTGCGGGTGGTGATGTGGCGGACCCAGGCACGCCTGTTGCGCTTTCGTCCGGAGAACGGCCTCCAGATTATCGCGCGCGGTCGAGTCACCATTTACCACGAGCGCGGCGACCTGCAGTTTCAGGCGGAGTACCTCGAACCCAAGGGCGCGGGCGCGCTTCAGATTGCCTTCGAGCAATTGAAGGCCAAGCTGGCTGCCGAAGGATTGTTTGAACCCAGCCGCAAGCGGCTTATCCCAGCCTTGCCCCGGCGCATCGGCGTGGTGACCTCTCCGCGCGGCGCTGCCATCCAGGACATTCTGAACATTCTTCGCCGCCGCCACGAGTCGGTCAGCGTCCTTATCTATCCCGCGCAAGTGCAGGGCGAGAGCGCCGCCGCGGAAGTCAGCGCAGGCGTGCGCTACTTCAATCGCCACGGCAAGGTGGATGTGATCGTGGTGGCACGCGGCGGAGGCTCGTTCGAAGATCTCTTCGCCTTCAACGATGAAGGCCTGGCGCGCACCATTGCGGCCGCGCACGTTCCCGTCATCTCGGCCGTAGGCCACGAGACTGACTTCACCATCTGCGATTTCGTCGCTGATCTTCGCGCGCCGACTCCTTCGGCAGCGGCGGAACTGGTTATTGGGTCGAAGCAGGAATTCGCGGAGAAGCTGGCTTCCCTGCGTCACCGCCTCGCGCAAGGGGTGAACTACAGAGTGCTGCGCGCTCACAACGCGCTTGCGCGGCTCACCCAGCATGCCGTCTTCGCGCGCATGCGCGATAGCATCGCCCGCCGCCAGCAGCGGGTGGACGACCTGGTCTTCCGCGTGGCGCAGTCGCAAGCCGAGGCATTGAAGAACCTCTCGCGCCGTCTCGCGGATGTTGACGCTCATCTCCGCCGCCACGATCCTCGGGTGCGCTTAGGCGTGATGCGCCGCCAGCTCGAGGGACAAACTGCGGGGCTGCATTCCGCATTCCTGCGGCAATTGGTTGGACGACGGAACGAACTCGACGGGCTGACGACCGCTTTGGGCCGGACGAGTGAAACCATATTGTTACGCCGCCGCGGCCGCTGGCAGCAGTTGCACAGCAGTCTGGAGGCGCTCTCGCCCAAGGCGATCCTGGCCCGCGGTTATGCGCTCGTCTTCGATGACCAGGGCCGCCTGGTGAAACAGGCGGCGCAACTCAAGACAGGTAGCCGGGTCCGCGCCCAACTCGGCCGCGGCGAGTTCACGGCGAAAGTTGATCACGTCAAGGATGAGCCGGACGATGGATAGTTGTGGAACACGACATCCCAAAGCCAGCATTGGAACGGCGATCAGCATTCTCTAACCACTAATCTACTGACCACTTCTGTTGCTCTGCATTAGAATGAAGGCACTCAGCGCGGACTCTGGTCGCGCAGGGAACCGCGAAAATGCCAAGCCTCAACTACATTTCGCGAATCTCGATGACTTCGGTCTTCGATATTCTGGTGGTGGCATTCCTCGTTTACGAGTTCCTCAAGCTCATCAAGGGCACGCGCGCGATTCCGATGTTGGTGGCTGTGGTAATTCTGGGGTTCGCCTTCTGGATTGCGCACCTGGAAGCCCTGAAGACAGTGGACTGGCTGATCACCACCCTGCTGCCCTACGCCATTTTTGCGCTCATCGTCGTCTTCGGCGCCGAAATCCGGCACGCCCTGGCGCGTCTGGGACAGAGGCTGTCGTCCGCACGCGGTGGCGCGTTCAATGGCACCGACAGCTACGAAGACATCGTGCTGGCGGCCAACCATTTTTCTCAGACCCTCACCGGCGCGCTGATTGTCATCGAGCGCGAGATTGGCTTGCGCACGTTTGTCGAGAGCGGAGTCCCCCTCGACGCCAATCTCTCGTTTGACTTACTGGTCACGATTTTCCGGCCCAGCGCGCCGTTGCACGATGGCGCCGTGATTGTGCAAAAGGGGCGTATTGCCGCGGCTGCCTGCTTCCTCCCGCTCTCCATGAATCCCGTGCTCTCCACCCAGTTTGGCACTCGCCACCGCGCTGCCATCGGCATCACGGAAGAGACCGACGCCATCTCGGTGGTGGTGTCGGAAGAGACTGGTTCCATCAGCATTGCGGTGGGCGGCCAAATCGAGCATGACATTACCGTGGAGTACTTGCGCGAACGGCTGAGCGAAGTGCTGCGGCGCTACGTGCCGGCGGCAACCTTGCCCACCATCATTACCGACCACGAATTGTCATCCGGCGAGCATGGAGTCGAGCGTGAGCGCCTAAGCCACAATCACGACCTGGCCGATGGAGCGGAGCGATAACGCCATGCTCGCCTCCCCACTCAACTTCTTCCGCAAGTATGTCCTGAAAAATTTCGGTCTCAAGGTGGTCGCGCTGGCGGTCGCGGTATTGATGTGGTGGGTGGTGGGACGCGATCCTACTATCGAGATTCCGATGACCGTTCCGCTGGAGTTTCATCATGCGCCCGACAATCTCGACATGAACTCCGACGGTCCGTTGCAGGCCCAGATCACGATGCGCGGGCCTGAGCGTTTCTTGCGCCAGATCGACCCTTCTGAAGTGCACGCCGTCATCGATCTGCAGGGCGCAGTTCCCGGCGAGCGGACCTTCGAGCTCACCCCGAAACAAATCCATGTGCCGCGCAACGCCGAAGTCAGGCAGGTGGCGCCGCAGACCTTTCACATCAGTTTCGATCGCAGTGCCACGCGCTTGGTTGAGGTGCAGCCGCGCATCATTGGCAGCTTGTTGAGCGGATATGGCATAACCGAGGTGAAGGCCGATCCCTCGCAAATCACCATCGTCGGTCCGGAAAAGAGAGTGGAAGCCATCGAGAATGCGGTTACCGATCCCGTGGATGCAACCGGGGTGGTGGGCAAAGCCACTTTCACGACTCATGCCTACGTGTCCGATCCTCTGGTGCGTGTGCAGAAACCGGGCGCCATCCATGTGACGGTAACGACGGGTAAGCCTTCCAAGCCTTCCAAGGGAGCACGCCAGCCGTGAGCGCCGCGATGCCGACACCAAAGATGCGACAACTTTTCGGCACCGACGGGATTCGCGGCGTCGCCGGCGAGTATCCCCTGGATCGGCGAACGGTGTACGGCATCGGACGCGCCTTGGGGCAGCGACTTGCCGGACGCGACGCAGTGGCCCGCGTCCTCATCGGACAGGACACACGCGAGTCCAGTGGCTTGATCGGCGCGGTCCTCGCAGCGGGACTGGAAGCGGCGCAAGTGCAGGTGGTGAGCGCAGGCATTATTACTACTCCTGGGATTGCGTACCTGACGCGCGCCAACCACTTCTCGGCGGGCATTGTCATTTCGGCCTCGCACAATCCCTGGCAAGACAATGGCATCAAGATCTTCGGCGCTGACGGTTACAAACTGTCTGACCAACTGGAACATGAGATTGAAGCCGACATTTTCGCCCACCTCGAACAGTTGGCGGCGGGGGCTGCGGATGCGGCAGTTTCGACCTCCGACATGCTGCCGGGTGAGCAAGCGCTGCGTGACCAGTATGCCGATTGGCTGGCGGACCTGGTTTGTGCCACCGACTTCAGCCGGTTGCGGGTGCTGGTGGATTGCGCCAACGGAGCGGCCAGTGCGGTGGCTCCGGTGGTCTTTCGCGATGTGGGTCTCAATGCCGACTTCGTTCACATCGGGCCGAATGGGCGAAACATTAACGCGGGTTGCGGGGCGTTGCATCCGGAGAATGTGGCCAAGGCCGTAGCGGCTGCGAATGGCAAGTATGACCTGGGCATCACCTTCGACGGCGATGCCGATCGGGCCTTGTTCTCGGATGCATCCGGACGGGTCGTGAACGGCGATGCCGTGCTGCTGCTGGCGGCGCGCGATATGAAGACCCATGTTCGTTTGCACAATGACACGGTGGTGGCGACCACCATGTCGAACATGGGGCTGGAAGCGGCGCTCCAGCGCGGCGGCATTCGCATGTCGCGCGCGCCCGTGGGTGACAAGTACGTGCTGGAAGAGATGTTGAAGACGGGAGCGACGCTGGGCGGCGAACAGTCGGGACATATTTTGTTCCGCGACATGGACACCACGACAGGCGATGGAATCCTGACCGCTCTGCGCGTGCTGGAGGTGATGGCGCGCACCGGAGAGTCGCTGGCCGAGCTCGTCGCCGACATGAAAGTCTTCCCGCAGGAAATCAAGAATATCCCTGTGCGCGAGAAGCTTCCGCTGGAGCAACTCCCGAAAGTGATGGATACCATTCGCGCCGCGGAGCGCGATCTCAGCGGCAACGGCCGCGTGGTGGTGCGCTATTCGGGTACGGAGAAGCTGGCGCGGGTGATGATCGAAGCGGAGACGGAAGAAGTCATGCGCCGCCACACCGATGCCATCGCCAACGCCATCCAGCAGGCGATTGGGGTATAACTCACCACAGATTCACATGCCCCCTCTCCGTGCGGATAGGACTCGCAGTATGGCGATCCTGGGCATCGTCAGCGAAGAGCGATTCGCGAAGAACAAGCTGACAGCCGATGGCTGACGGCTGAGAGCTTCTTACTCCAGGTCCCGCCAATTTGGCCCCACGCCAACTTCCACTCTGAGCGGCACCTTAAGCGCGTGCACATTCTCCATGCGGTCGGTGACCAGCCGCCTCATGGTATCCACTTCGTCCTCGGGAACTTCGAATACCAGTTCGTCGTGCACCTGGAGCAGCATTCTTGAGCGCAGTTTGCGCTCGCGCAGCTCGGCGTCAATGCGAATCATGGCAATCTTGATGAGGTCGGCGGCAGTTCCCTGCAGCGGCGTGTTCACCGCGGTGCGCTCGGCAAAGCCGCGCAGGTTGCTGTTCTTGCTGTGGATGTCGGGGATGGGACGCACGCGCCCAAACAGCGTTGTCACTTTCTGATCGCGGCGCGCCTGGTGCAGGGTTGCGTCGATGAAGCTGCGCACCCCGCTGTACTTCTCGAAATAGGCATCGATGAAGCGCTTGGCTTCTTTGGTGTCGATGCCGAGCTGCTGCGACAGTCCGAACGGCGACAGCCCATAGACGATGCCGAAGTTTACCGCCTTGGCGCGGCGGCGATGTTCGGGATTGACCATCAGCGGCGGCACGCCGAATACCTGCGAGGCCGTGAGGGTGTGAATGTCCTCGCCGGTGCGGTAGGCCTCGACCAGCAGCTTGTCGCCGGAGAAGTGCGCCAGCAGACGCAATTCAATCTGCGAGTAGTCGGCGGCCAGCAACACATGTCCGGGCTCGGCGATGAAGGCGGCGCGGATTTCGCGGCCAAGCTCAGTGCGAATCGGAATGTTCTGCAGGTTCGGGTTCACGGACGAGAGCCGTCCGGTGGCCGAGCCGGCCATGTTGAAGGTGGTGTGCAGCCGGCGGGTGCATGAGTTGACCAGCACGGGCAGCGCGTCCACGTAGGTTGACTTGAGCTTCGAAAGCTGGCGGTAATCCAGCACCATGCGCGGAACTTCGTGTTCGCCGGCCAGCCCTTCCAGCACGTCAACCGCAGTCGAGATGGTCTTGCCCTTGCCGTACTTGAACGGCTTGGGCAGGTTCAGCTTGTTGAACAGCACGTCGCCCAGTTGCTTGGGGGAGTTGATGTTGAACTCGAAGCCCGACTTGTCGTAAATCTCGCGCGCCTTCGAGTTGATATCGAGTTCCAAGCGCAGTGACATTGCGGCCAACACATCGCAGTCCAGCTTGACGCCGGCCTCTTCCATGCGCGCCAGCACCGGCACCAACGGCAAATCGATCTCGTCGTAAACCTTGCACAGGCCGGCCTGCTCGACCTCGCCGCGCAACTTGCCGGTAAGCCGCAACGTGATGTCGGCCGCTTCGGCCGGAGACGGACCTAATACCAAGCTGAAGTGCCGCTGCGCAGTCTGCGACAACCCGTAGCTCGCAGCGCTCGAGTAGGTAGGATCGAGCAAGTAGCTGTACAACAGCGGATCGTGCTGCACACCCGCGAGCGTCAGGCCGTGCTGGCCCCCGCGCTGGCCAAAGACATGCATCGCCGACTTGTAGTCGTGCACGGTCTTGGATATCGCCTCATCAGCAAGCGCCCGCCTTAGGGGTTGGGCAACCTCCGAGGCATCCAACGCCAGCGTCAGAGCTTTCCCGGGCTCGGCAGAAATCGCAACGCGGAGAGTTGCGGGCACCAGCGCAACTTGCGGCGCGGCTGACAGTGAGAGCTGTTCGTTGTCTTGCTCTTCCCCACTCTCCTCTTCTCCGGCTGCGGCGGTCTGCTGCGCCGCCGATTCCAGCGCGATGGCGAGCACCGCCCCTGGCCTGCTCGCGAGCGCCACAACAGCCTCAACCTCGGCAGCGGATTGGGCGTCGCGATAGTCGGTCTCGCCGAGTTCGACGCTTTCATGCAGGAAGTCCTGGACCAGCGTCGTAAACTCCAGTTCGGTAAACAGCGCGCGAGCAGCAGCCGGATCGGGCTCCTGCGCGCGCATGGCTTCCGGCTCGAATTCGACCGCGACATCCGTCTTGATGGTCGCGAGCTGCTTGCTCAGCAGGATGGCGTCGCGATTGTTCTGCAGCGACTCGCGATAGGCCTTGCGCTCGACTTCCTCGGCGTGCTCCAGCGCGTTCTCCACGCTGCCAAACCGCTGGATCAGCTCCACCGACCCTTTGTCGCCGATGCCGGGTGCGCCCGGAATATTGTCGATGGCATCGCCGCGCAGCGCCATCACGTCCACGACCTTGTCCGGCGGCACGCCCAAGATCTCTTCCACCTTGGCAGCGTCGCAGATGAGGTTGTCCTTGGGCGGGTTCAGCACGCAAGTGCGCTCGCTGACCAGTTGCATCATGTCCTTGTCGCTGGAGACCACAAACACCGAATAGCCCGCGTCCGCCGCTTGCCGCGCCAGGGTGCCAATCACGTCGTCGGCCTCGAAGCCGGAGGCCTCGATCATGGGGATGCGATAGGCCTCGAGCGCGCGCCGGATGTAGGGCACCTGCTGCGCTAAGTCTTCCGGCATCGCTTTGCGATTGGCCTTGTAGCCGTCATAGGCCACGTCAACATAGGTCTGCGTCTTGCTGTCGAACTTGCGCAGGCTGGGCATGGCGGTGGCCTGCTCATCGCGAAACGTGGGCGCAGCCACGTCGAAGACGGCAGCCAGGTATTGCGGCTCGAAGTCCGCTCGCAGTTTGCGCAACATGTTGACGAAGACAAAAGTCGCGCTGGTGGGAATGCCGGTCTTGGTGGACATGGGCCGCTGCCGCGCCATGGCATGGTAGGCGCGGAAGATGAACGACATCGTGTCGACCAGGTAGATGCGGCCTTTCGATCCCGTGGGCTCAGCGGGAACAGCAATGGTGGCTTTGGCGGCGACCGCCGGTTTCGCGGCGCTGGAGACGGTGGCGGACTTCGGGGTTTTCTTGGTGGAGGGCAAGTGAAAATTCTAACAAGTCGGGGTGAACCCTGCCACAGGCCACGATAGATACCTGCTGAAGGTGGAGTAATGGCGATTTCTCGCCCGCTATCTGCCGCTGACTAGCCCTGAGCTTTCTGATCTGCGCGAGCGTCCATCGTAGACTCCGCTTACGTTTTTTGCTGTAGCCCTTGGAAATAGCTGCTCAGTGCTGCAGGACTTGGTCTAAACGTCGGGCGTACCGACAGCATCGTATCCAATGTGCTAAGCAAGCCTGTGCTCACTGCAAGCTTGCGTCCGCTCGCCCGGATGCCGTCTGCCAAGGCGTTCTGGTCATAGTCGGTGGGATGCTGCCCGAGTAAGCTTTGCAGCATTACTACGCCAAGCGAAAAAATGTCGGAAGCGCAGGACAATGTTGCCCCCACGGCCTGCTCGGGCGATAAGTAACCCACCGTTCCAAAAGGCTGACGCGCGGCAAGCGTATGGTCTTGCTCTAAATGCCTGGCGGCGCCGAGGTCGATGAGAACGGCGCCGCCGGAGGCTCTAAGCATAATGTTCGAGGGCTTTACGTCCCCATGAACAAAGCGTCGCGACCAAAGTTCCGCAATTGCCGCCGAGACATCACTCCCTATTGGCAGCACTTCGAATTCCGGCAGCGGTCCGCTTTCCAACCGATCGCCCAGCGATTCTCCGTCTATGAATTCCCACGCGACGTATCGGGTGGGTCGACCGGCCACGCCACAATAACCATGTTCAATCAGCCGAGCCAAGGCTGGATGCGAGATGTTTTCCATCGCGCTGATCTCGCGCTGTACGCGACCGTCCTGACTGGCATAGAGGTACAACTTCAGAGCTACAACGTCATTAGCCGCTGTGCCGTCTGGCCGGGAAGCCCTGGTTGCCTTAAAAACTGCTCCCTGACCACCAATGGCAATTTCGGGACCAACGCTGTACCGCCGACCCAGCGCAGCTTCTATATCTGCAGGCACAAACGGGTGGACATCCATACTATCAACGACGTAAGCGGCCGTTCTGCTTACGTTTCCCTTTCACGGGATGCGAGAGAACCATTCATACAATATACCCGCGAATAGTACACGAGGAGGCGCTTGTTACTGATGGAGAGCGCTAAATCAGGGACCTCGTCAACCGGCGAGTGATGAGCAAAACTGGAGTTTTCGATCCGCAGATAGCTGTTGTTAACAGGCAAATTGCACCATCAATCCTTAGCTGACTCAAAAGACGCATGGCCTACTCGATAAACATGCAATCCCCATACGAATAGAAGCGGTAGCCTTGCCGGACTGCATGTTCATACGCCTGCAAGGTGCGCTCGCGGCCGGCGAAGGCTGCGACCAGCATCAGCAGCGTCGATCTCGGCAAGTGAAAGTTAGTCAGCATCGCACCCACCACGCGAAATTCAAATCCCGGATAAATGAAGATGTCGGCCTCGCCGGTCTGCGCCGTGATCCGGCCATCGGGGGTGCCCCACCCTTCGGCAAGCTCAGAGCAGGCCCCAAGCTGGTTTTGCTTGGGTGGGCTAGTGCGCGCGGCAACTTCCAACGTACGCACCGTTGTGGTTCCCACCGCCACGATTCGCCGCCCGTCATCGCGCGCGCGCTGGATTCGTTGCGCGGCGTCAGGAGAAATTTCGTACCACTCGCGATGCAGTTTGTGCTCTTCTACGACCTCTTCGCGCACCGGCTGAAACGTGCCTAGGCCGACGTGCAGCGTGACCTCGGCCATTTCGATTCCGCGCTGCCGGATGCGCTCAAGAATTTCCGGTGTGAAGTGCAGGCCCGCTGTAGGCGCGGCGACGGAACCAAGTGGTTTGGCGTAGATCGTTTGGTAAGACTCGCGATCGGAGGGCGTGTCGGGGCGATCGATGTACGGCGGCAGAGGAATGTGGCCGATACGATTGAGCACACCGAAGAAGTCATCCACCGGATCGAAGCAAAGACGGCGCTCGCCAAATGTCCCACGGCCCACGATCTCGGCTGCGAGTTCATGCGACGATTCATCGGCGTCGCCGCCGAAATAAATCCTCTCACCCAATCCGAGCTTGCGGCCAGGGTGGACCAGCGCTTCCCACTGCGGCGGATCGGCGGCGAGTTGCCTGGTCAGCAACACTTCAACTCGGCCACGAAGGAAGTCTTTCGCCGCGAGATTCTGGGTCGACAGCCGCTGCGCGCGCGAGCCGCTGCGATGTCCGAAAAGGCGCGCCGGCAATACCTTGGTGTTGTTAAAAACCAGCAAATCGTCAGATCGCAACAACTGGGGAAAGTCGCGAAACACCAGGTCATCGAGGCGATCGTCACTACGGCTGAGGTGCAGCAGCCGCGCAGCCGCCCGGTCGGGCAGCGGTCCTTGAGCGATCAGTTCCGGCGGCAGACGATAATCGAAATCGGAGACCAGCACACAGCGATTATGCCTGAGCGGACGTACCGGCCAGTCGCGGAATTGCACTTCTCTTTTGCGGAAATCGTTTCCTGCGGTAGGATAGCCATCTAAGCCTTTCCAGCGCATCCGGCCCAATTTCATGAAGACCGAACAACAACATCGGGACGACATTGTCCGCTTCGGCAGAATGCTGCACCAGGCTGGTCTGGTGGCGGCCACCGATGGCAATCTCTCCGTGCGCTTGGCAGACGGGAATGTTCTGTGCACTCCCACGCTCATGAGCAAGGGGCTGATGGAGCCCGAAGATCTGGTGATGGTGGACCCGAGCGGCAACAAAGTGAATGGCTTGCGGGGCGTGTCCAGCGAAGTCGCCATGCACTTGTTGATTTACCGCCTGCGCCCGGATGTTGGCGCGGTAGTGCATGCGCATCCGCCCACCGCGACCGGCTATGCAGCTGCCGGTATTGCGCTGGACAGTGCCTTGTGTTCGGAGATCATCGTGACCCTGGGTTCGGTGCCGCTGGCGAATTATGAAACTCCCGGCACGCAGGAGCTGGCGGAGGTGCTGGCGCCCCTGGTTGCCGAGCACGATGCCATCCTGATGGCGAACCACGGCGTGGTCACCTACGGCGCAGACTTGCTGACCGCCTACATGAACATGGAAACGGTGGAACACTTTGCCAAGATCGCGCTGGTGACCCATTTGCTGGGCAAGCAGCAGCCGCTCAGTGATCAGCACGTGGACAAGCTGCGGGAACTGCGCGTGAAGTATCGCAACCACGTGGAAGTGGGAAAAGGGAAAGAATGATTCGACCCGCCTGACGGTCCCGCACCACTCGTTCGTCCCTCATTCTCCTCCAAAACTGAACCTCATCCCGGCGCGGAAGTTTGCCCGCAGCGCGGGATATCCCAACACCTCGTTGTAGTGATTATTCAGCGCGTTATTCACGTTCGCGTAAGCCGTGATGTGATGATTGACGGCGTACCAGCCGCCGAGATCGAGGCGCGCATAACCCGCCGCATAGTAGATGGGCGGAATGTATCCGAATTGGAAGTCGGAGTCCGGACGCTGTCCCACTGCGGTGACGCCGAGAAATCCGCCCCAGCGCTGCCGCGTGTAGGTCAGCAGTACCATGCCAGCCTGCTTGGGACGCCGCAGCAGCGGAGCTCCCGTGCCGTAGATGCGCGGATCGCATCCCGCATTGGGATCGCACGGCGGCGCTTGCTGAATCTTGGTCGAAGTGTAGGTGTAAGCGGCGGTCGCCGACAGATGGTTGGCAACCCGGCCGCTCAACACCACTTCGGCGCCCTGCGCCATGGCGCGATTGAAATTGACGTACTGGCTGGTGTTGGTATCGGAGTTGTATAAGTACTCGATCTGGTCGCGGAACTGGTTGTGGAAGTACACGGCGCTCAGCGACACCCGATTGTTGAACAGCGACTGCAGCACGCCGGCTTCGATGGCCCGGTTCTGTTCCGGTTGCAGGTTGGGATTCGGCAGTGTGGGGAAGGTCCCGGTGATTCCAAAGGTCTGCTCGAAGCTGGGCTCCTTGATTCCCTCGGAGTAGCCAACGTGCAGGCGCGTGCCGCTGAAGACGGTGTTTCCGCGCAGCGCCAGAAACGTCACGGAAGCGCGCGGGCTGACTTTGCCGCCAAAACTGCTGTTGTTGACGTAACCCACGCCGGCGAGGAGCGACAGCCGCCGCCACACGATGGTCTGCTGCGCAAACAGATAGTTATTGAAGCGCAGCCCATGAGTGGTGCTGATTCCAAAGTCCGAATTGTTATTGATGTATCCGTTCTCGTCTTCAAAGTTGTAACCCAGCGTGGTCTGCGCCCAGGGCCGCGGACTGTAGATTCCCCGGTAGGCGAAGCCGGCGAGGTTGTACTTGGCCAGGCTGTTGAAGGCGCTGTCGAATGGCCGGTTGGGATCGTCAACGGGGTTCACGTTGAGCGCGGCGTGGTGGTACTCGAAGCCGCTGAACTGGTGCTGCCACGCGCCCGGCCCGCTGACCGTGAGATCGCCGCTGGCCAGCAAGTTGTTCTGGTGCGCGTACTGGTTCGGGTCAGGCGGCAGCTCGGGATTTCCGTTGAACCACCAGTTCGACTGAATGCCGGTCCAATTGTTGTAGTGACGCGCGCGCAGACGAAATGCCACGCGATCGGAAAGTCGCACGCCCACATTTCCGCCCTGCAACGAGTTGGAATAGGCGTCGTTCACTCCCTGGCCTTGCGTGTTGAACTGGTTGGCGAAGACGTTGTAGTCGAAAATTCCGCGCGCTCCCGCCAGCGACGCGTAGCCGTTGGCGCTGGAAAAATTTCCGCCATCGGCGCCGAATTGAATTTCCGGCGTGCGCGTGCTGCCGGTCGAGCTCCAAAGCTGCACCACGCTGGTCATGGCGTCGGATCCATACACCGTGCTTTCGGGGCCGCGTTCCACCTCGAGCCGGTCGATGTTGTTCATGGGGACAACGCCGAAATCGAAGATGCCGCCGGGATCGTTCACCGGCACGCCATCCACCAGTACCTTGTTGTAATTGGACTCGCCGCCGCGCACGAACAAGCTGGCGAGATTGCCGCGCCGCCCTGTGCTGCTGACGATGGCTCCGGGAACGTAGAGCAAGGCATCGGGAGCGGAGACGGGATTGATCGCGTTCAATTGCTCGCCGGTCAGCACGCCGACCGAGGTGCCTGTCTGCTCCGCCGTTGCGGGCGTTGCGGTGGCGGAGACGACCACGGTTTGCGAGGTGGTCGCAAGCTTCAGTTCGATGTTGAGGATCGCCGTCGCCGGAATAGAAACTCGTTGCGATTGCTCGGCGAATCCCGGGGCGAGCACTACCAGGCGATACTGCCCGTCGGCGAGGTGCGGGAACGTTGCCGCGCCGTCGCCGGCAGTGGTTTGCACGGCGACCCCGGCGTTATCGGTGATGCGAAACAAGCTGACCTGCACTCCGGCGACGCGCTCGCCGGAAGGGCTCTGTACGGTTATTTTGAGATCGGACGCAAGCGCCGCTGTCGAACACAGCAGCACGACGAGAACTCCACGAAGAATGGTCGAGAGACGAACGCTGAACATGACACTCTCCTTTACACGCGAAAGGGGTTGGTGACGTAGTTCGCGCCGGTCTCCTGGCTGACGAGTTGCGATTTGCATCGCGGACAGCGGCGGGGCCTTCCCGTTTGCACAGTGGCCTTGCGCCAAGACTCGCTTACAGTTGCGCGGCAGCGCGGGCTTTACACCCGCTTCCCAGTTCCGCCGATGAGACGACGGAACGCGCGAACATTGATTGGCAAGGAACAATCCCGAACCGAACCGACTCAGGATGAGATTCGACTGTACTGAGCGGGGACGCGGGTGTCAATCGGGGCGAGCGGAAAACTGCGATTCCGCGAACGCGGTGATGCGCTCCAGCGCGGCCTGCATTTCGGCATGACAGCGATCCAATGCCGCATCGTCGGCGTCGGGCTGAACGAAGATGTTTTTCGCCACGCGCACATAGGCGCGCGAAAACGGTTTGGGAATGAGCATGGCGTCCCACGTCCTCAGGACCCAGGACTTCTCCACGGCAACGTAGAACGCTGTGATGGGGATGCCGGTCATTCGCGCCAGCATCACCGGGCCCTTCTTGGCGACGTAGCGCGGCCCGCGCGGACCATCAATGGTGAAAGCGACGGCGCCTCCGGCTTTCACCATGGTCTCCATCTCCATCAGACCGCGCTGGCCGCCGCGCGAACTGGAGCCGCGCACCGGCACGAACCCGAAGCGGCGAATCACGCGAGCAATATACTCACCGTCGCGGCTGAGGCTAGTCAGCACTCCGATGTTGCGATTGCGAAACAGCCAAGTCGCAGGCAGCACACAGCGGTGCCAGAAGGGATAAATGCCGGGGGTAACGTTGTCGAGGCCGCCAATGGAGCCCTCTTCGAAGCTGATGGTCATGCGCAGCGTGCGGCCGATGAGGCCCACCACCGCAGACGCGATCCACGAAATCACCGCGATCTGTATACGCTGCGGGAGCGTGAGGCGGAGCGGGTGAACTTCCCCGGCGGCTGCGTTGGTTGAATTGGGCACGCGAGAATTCTAACCTGCATAGCGCATACTGGCGGCGGCGTGGGTCTGTCGAGACTGTTTCCGAGGCCGTTCACAGAAGCATGAAGTTGCGAACGATTTGCCGGCCATGCTCCGTCAGCACGCTCTCCGGATGAAATTGAACGCCTTCAACCGGGAACTTGCGATGGCGCAGTCCCATGATCACGCGCTCGCCGCCGCGCTCCGCACAGGTGGCTGAAATTTCCAGCTCATCGGGCAAATCTTTCTCCTGGACGATCAGCGAGTGATAGCGGGTCGCCGTCATCGGCGAAGGAATGCCGCGGAAAATTGATTTGCCATCGTGTTCGACGGAACTGGTCTTACCGTGCATGAGGTTGGCAGCACGCACGACTTTGCCGCCGAAGGCTGCGCCAATGGCTTGATGGCCGAGGCACA
Source organism: Acidobacteriaceae bacterium (assembly GCA_003152695.1). Lineage (GTDB taxonomy): Bacteria > Acidobacteriota > Terriglobia > Terriglobales > Acidobacteriaceae > Bog-257. Next base: position 9,495 of record PMAT01000091.1, on the reverse strand, counting down.
CGCCCAGCAGAGGCACGCGCCCGGCGAAGTGGCGGATCAGTTCGATACTGATCCCGGCCTCCTGCGGCGTGCACGGGCCGGGAGAGATCACGATGCGATCGGGATGAAGCGCCTCGATTTCGTCGAGCGTGATCTGGTCATTACGACGCACGGACACTTCGACCCCAAGCTCCCCGATGTATTGGACGAGGTTATAGGTGAACGAATCGTAATTATCTAGAACAAAAACCATAACTTCAGTTTCGAGTTTCAAGTTTCAAGTTTCGAGTAAAGACCCCCAACCTATACCTCTCAGCAGGCCAGTGAGTTCATCAACGCGTTGATGATCCGCAGCACCTCTTGCGCTTGCGTTTCGAGATCCTGGGTAATCTCGGAACTCAGGTAATGCAAATCCGCAGCTATCAGCACCTGTGTCTCGACTTCGAGAAGCGATCCTCTGGCCAACGAGAGGAAATGTTTGAACTCCTTCTTCGATAATCGTCCTTGTCCTTCTGCTATGTTGCTTGGCACCGATACAGCCGCGCGGCGCAACTGCGCAGCCAGTCCGTACACTTCTTCTTTGGGAAATCCACGAGTGTGCAGATAGACGCTTTTCACCAGCGCCATCGACTTCTGCCACGCAATCAGCTCTTTATAGGAATGAGACACCGCTTTACTCCAAACTGGCACGCGCTTTTGCTCGAAACTCGAAACTTGAAACTCGAAACTATCTCTTAGCCACTAATCACTAGCCACTGGCTTCCACCGCCCGCAGCAACGCGCTGGCCTTGTTCATGCACTCCTGGTACTCGCTTTCGGGATCGGAATCGGCAACGATGCCCGCGCCTGCCTGAACATAGGCGCGATTGCGATGCAGAACCATGGTGCGAATGGCGATGCAGGAATCCAGATTGCCCGCGTAATCGGCGTAGAGCACCGACCCTCCATAGACGCCGCGGCGCACCGGTTCCAACTCCTCGATGATTTCCATGGCGCGCACTTTGGGCGCGCCGCTCAGGGTGCCCGCGGGGAAGCAGGCCGCCAACGCGTCAAGCGCATCGAGATCGCCGCGCAACTCTCCTTCCAGCGCCGAGACCAGGTGCATGACGTGCGAGTACTTTTCCACGTACATCAACTCGCGGACTTTCACGCTGCCGTACTCGCTCACCCGGCCCAAGTCGTTGCGTCCCAGATCCACCAGCATCACGTGCTCGGCGCGCTCTTTTTCGTCGGTGCGCAACTTCGCGATCAGTTGTTCGTCTTCGGCCGGGGTTGCCCCCCGCCTGTGCGTGCCCGCGATCGGTCGGTATTCCAGCTTTCGCCCCGACACTCGCACCAGCATCTCTGGCGACGCGCCAACGACCTGCATATCGTCAAGCTTCAGGTAAAACATGTAGGGCGAAGGATTCACCGTGCGCAGGGCGCGATAAATCTGGAACGGCTCGGCGGGCGGCTTGAAGTCCAGGCGCTGGGACAGCACGACTTGGAAGACATCGCCGGCGGCGATGTACTCCTTGGCCCGGCGAACGCTGGCGACAAATTTGTCGTGCGAGGTGGCGTAGTGGACCTTGATCGGCTTCTTTCGCTCGCTGGTTGACCAGTCAAAATTGTGCGCGCGCACTCCCCTGGCGAGCTTGGCCTCGATCGCGGCAATGTCGGCAAGGGCGCGATCGTAGGCTTTCCGCGGCGATTCCGCGCTTACATCGGCCGCGGCGATGATGTGCAATTGGTGCCGCAGGTGATCGAACGCCAGCAGCCGGTCGTAGAAGGTGAACACGCAGTCCGGCAACCCAACGTCGTCTCTGGCATGCTCGGGAAGGCGTTCGAACTGCCGCACCATGTCGTAGGCAAAGTATCCCACGCAACCGGACGTGAAGGGCGGCAAGTTGGGCAGCGTCGCGGGACGATATTGCTGCAAGCAGGTGCGCAACAATTCGATGACCTTGCCCTGACGGCGTTCCACCGACGGGCCGCGCCGAATCTCCAGCGAACTGCCGCGGGCGGTGACGACCATTCGCGGCTGCGCGCCCAAGAAAGTGTAGCGGCCGATCTTCTCGCCGCCTTCGACTGACTCCAGCAGAAACGCGTATTTCTGCTTGGCGGCCAGGCCCAAGAAAGCTCCGACCGGCGTCAGCAAATCGGCGCTCAGAGTTTTGGCCACCGGGATGAGCGAGGCGTCACGGCTGAGTTGCAAGAAGCTTTTGTAGTCGGGAGTCACCATGTGATGTGCGCGAGTTGCTGAGGTTATTGGGATTATACGGGAGCATCGCGAAGTCCAAACCATCCCAGCCAAACAAAAGAAGCTTGCGTGGGGCACCCGCGCATCGCGGAGCCAATACGGGGCGCGTTGCCCAGTGGCCGTCACAATTGTCACTGACTTTCGCAAAAAATAGTGAGAACATAAATACAAAGCACGGACGCAAGTCTGTGCATCGCGCACCTCTCCAGAGTCGGGCCCATTTCTCAACCTTGCATTGCGTCGTCAACGAGGCAGGAGGTTTACCATGCGAGACAAAACTGCAAGCGTTTCAACCGCGAAGCCGGACGAAGGCTCGCTCGAATTGACCGAGGAGCTAATTCGTGTACGTGCGTATCAGCTTTACGAGAAACGGGGCTGTGAACACGGTCATGACTCCGAGGATTGGCTCGAAGCGGAAGCCGAAATATTTGGCAAGAAATCCGCTGCTGCGGCTGAAGCACAGGATACGGAAGGCGGGAGCAAGGCGGCGCTCGCGTAAAGGCGGCTGTTGCTTACGTTCGTCGATTTCCTCGTCGATTTCGTCAAGGGCACCCATTCTCCGGGCAGAACCACAGCCGGGAGGGGTGCTCGTCCAGAGCGAACGGACCCCTGCGCTGAGCGACCACGGGTGACACGGGCGGTTCCCTGTCACCAAAGAGGCAGCAGTTCCTCCAGTCGTTCCGCCGTCAGCCGCTCTGCTGTAATCGACGCTCCTTCTTTTTCGCCCTAACCCCCATGGCAAAAAGCAGAACCATGGGAGCAAAAACCAGCACCGGTATTGGCCACAATACTGAGCTTAATAGCTTCCTCATATCTTCACCTTCGCCACCTCAGTCCCGATGCCATCACGGGGGCTTTCGGGCAAGGCGCTCCCTTCCGTCCAGGCGTCACGGCCAAGCGCCGTGGCCAAAGCTTGCGATGAAATCGTCACATTGCCAGACAACATCTGCTCTCAGCCCCTTCTCGGGTTCCGTTTACCCGGCAAACGGCAACCCTTATAGCCCTGTTTATTGCCAATCACAATCCTTCAGTGCGTCACACAAAAGCGGTGATCTGCGTCACAGATCAATGTTAGAGGCGCAATCGAGTAGCTGAGCGCCCTGCGATGCAGGCAACCGAACCGCCCGCGCGCGAAACAGCCGTTGATGTCAAGGATCAAGCCGGGTGTCGTTGCTGAGACAAACGGAGACGTGCCCGCTGGCACCCACAGATGACATCGCCGCGGTGGCCATGATCGTCTGCGATGGTGCTTATGGCAACGGATTCCCGTTTTCTATGGGCTAAAGAACGCCAACCGGCGTAGCCTTTTGCGTCAGGCGATTGAGCTTTTCTGGATTGTAGAGGAAGGGTGAAGCGGACTGCTCTGCCAGTTTTTTGGCAACATCGTCGGCCATCAAAGGCCTGCTGAAGTAGTAGCCCTGAATCTGGTCGCAGTGATGTGCTCGCAGGAACGACATTTGTGCCGCAGTTTCAACTCCTTCTGCAATTACCTTGAGATTCAAACCCTTTGCCATGCTGATGATGGCAGCCGTGATGGCCGCGTCATCCGAATTCAGCACCACATCCTGCACGAAGGAACGGTCTATCTTCAGCTTACTAACCGGAAACTGCCTCAAATAGCTAAGGCTGGAGTAGCCCGTGCCGAAGTCGTCGATGGCCAGTTTCAACCCCATGGTGCGCAATTCTTCAAGCATCGGGAAGATAACGTTCACGTTGGACAGCAAAGTGCTTTCGGTAAGCTCCAGTTCGAGGTATTCAGGGGAAAGCCCGGTCTCGGACAGTACGTTCTTGATGACGGTAAGAAAGTCCCCTTGGCGAAACTGAACGGCTGACACATTCACCGCCACGGGCACGGCCAGAAGCCCTTGGTCGTGCCATTCCCGAACCTGAGAGCAGGCTTTTCTGAGCACCCACTCGCCGATGGGCATGATCAGGCCGCTGCTCTCCGCCACTCGTATGAACTTGTCGGGCGACACCAGGCCCCGTTCCGGGTTCTGCCAGCGGAGGAGTGCTTCCATCCCGACGATCATTCCACTGGCGATCTCCATCTGCGGTTGATATACCAGGAACAGCTCTTCTCGCTCCAGCGCCAGCCGCAGGCTGTTCTCCAAAGTCAACCGCTCCACCACCTGAGTATTCATGTCTTCGGTGAAGAACTGGAAGGTATTGCGTCCCTTCTCTTTGGCGCAATACATGGCCGCATCGGCATTTTTGATCAGCGTCTCCCCGTCCATTCCATGTTCCGGGAAAATACTGATGCCGATGCTACAAGTCACGTTGAGGCGTTGATCTTCAACCAGGAATTCAGCGGCCATGCCGTTGAGGATCCGGTCGGCGGCGATGGTCGCTTCGGTAACACTCTTCAGGGCGGCCAGCACGATCAGGAATTCGTCGCCGCCGCCGCGGGCCACCGTATCTTCTTCCCGGACACACCGCTTGAGCCGTTCGGCAACCTGTTGCAGGAGAAGATCGCCGAACGTGTGTCCCAGCGAATCGTTGATGATTTTGAAGCGGTCGAGATCGAGAAACAAAACTGCGACTTTCTGGTCGTCCTGGCGGCGAGTGCTGGCCAGCGCTTTGGCCAAGACTTGACGGAGAAAAGTCCGATTATGCAGGCCGGTAAGGGCATCGTAATAGGCGAGAAATTGGACCCGTGCCTCGGCCACTTTGCGGTCAGTGACGTCTTCAACCGTGCCTTCGTAGAGAAGGAGGTTTCCGTCGCCGTCGCGCACCGCCCGCAGATTCACCAGCACCCACTTCTTGGTGCGATCTTTGTCATAGGCTTCCAGTTCCGCACTGCGCACTACCCCCTCCGCGTCCAGCCTGCGTTTCAATTCCGTCATCCGCTCCCGATTGACGAATAGCTGATCCACCATGTTCGGCACCCCCGCCAGGAATTGCTCCGGCGAATCGTAGCCATACATTTGCGCCAAGGCGCGGTTGATGTTTAGAGGACGGCCTTCGGGGGTGATCTGAAAAATTCCCACCACCGCATCTTCGAAGATGGCCCGATATTTCTCTTCCGCCTGTGACAACTCGGCGGTCCGCGCCGTGACTTGTTCCTCCAGGTGCTCGCGGTATTGCCGTAGCTCCCGATCCCGCTTTTCGATCTGGTCCAGCATTTCGTTAAAAGCGGAAACCAGCAGCCCGAACTCGTCCTGGTTTTGGAGATTGGCCCGGACCGAGTAGTCAGCCGCAATAGAGACCGCTTTGGCGGTCTGCACCAGGTTCACCAGGGGACGCGAGATGGGCCGCTGGAAGCGCGAGGCCAGGAAAAAAGCCAGCGACATGGTGACCAACAAGGCCGCCAGAAAGACCAGCCGCTCCTCCCTAAATCTGCTGTTAAGTCTTTGCAGATCGGATTCAATGTAGATTGTGCCTACGGTTTCGCCGGAGAGCACGATCCGGCGGAAGCGGACAAGCCGGTCCCGTTCGAAGCGGGTGGTTTGGGCTTGCGCAGGCGGAGGAACAAAGCTGGAATCTTCCCCTTGGCGAACGTACTTGGCGAAGGGCTCTCCATCCTCGGTATAGACACAGGCTGCCATGATGCTTGGTTCTGCGCGCAGGGCCTGCAGAACATCGCGCGCCGCGTCGGCATCACGGAAGGTAATCGCCGCGGTGCTGTTCCTGGCCAGGACATCGGCCAGAACCTCCAGGTCCCGGGCCATCGTCGTCCTGGTTCCCCAAAAATCGAAAAGGCCCAGCGGTAGAGAAATTGCCACGGTGCTAATCCACGCCATTGCCATGAACAGGCCGGTCAGTTTGTGGCGGATTGACCAGTCGCGGATCGCCTTCATGGCAAGGACATCCTGTCTCCTACTCAATTACAAGTTTGGCCACGCTCAACAGCCGGGAACTAATATGAAGTCCGGCCTGCGTGGCTGCCTTGTGATTCACCTGCAACTGGACCCGATCATCCTGTAAGACGAAATTTATGATTCCGCCTCTTTCGAGGAAACCCTCCGATTCGCCTACGGTCAGAACGCTGGTGTTCCGCAGAGTATCGATGATTTGGCGAGACTGCTTGTCTTGCGACGAGGCGATAAACAAGATCTGGCACCCCAGGGACTGTTCTGCGGTTTGCACCGGAACCACCGTCACCGCGCGACCTCCGACCGTCTTGCCCTTGACGACCTGGTTCAACTCCGACTCAAATGCCTGTTCTTTCAACACGCACAGACGGATGGGTGCGACAGGGCTGGCGAAGGCCTGGGCTGGCCACTCGACAAACTTCGAAAAGTTATACAGGTAAGCGGCTTTGACCTGATATTCGCTCACGGTTTGCGTACACGACGAGGGCGGCCCGGGCAACAGCAGCAATAACACCGTGCCCAGCACCGACCAGCACACCCGAATTTTTCGCCGGCATTGCATCGCAGCCTACCGCTCTCCCCAACGCCACGTCATCTTGACCCGAAAACTGCGCCCGTCCTGCTGAATTGCCTGTTGCAAGTTCTCCGTCGAGGGTGCATCGAAGTACTTCTTGTCAAGCAAGTTATAGATGCTGGTGGATAAATCCATGTGCTTGCCAAGGTTTCGCGCCAGCAAAGTAACGTTGGCCACGGTAAAAGGCGATATCGAGCTGCCCGCGAGAGTTTGGATTCGGCTTCTGTATTGCGCATCCAGGCTCACGAACATCCTTCTCCCCCACAGCGGCTGGCTCAGGTTAAAGGTGACGAGGTTTCTGGGGGAATCACTTAGGAACTGACCCGTAGAGGTGTCCTTGGTTTGCTGAAAGCTGTAGCTGGCCCTTGCCTCCAGCCCTTGGGAGAGTTGCCCCTTGACTTCGACCTCCAGCCCGCTGGATCGGACATTTTTGAGATTGCGAAAAATGAAATCATCGCCAACCGGCTCCTGGGTGATCAGGCCTTGGATCGAGCTGTAGAAGGCCGACGTTGAGAACCATAGGTGGATCCCCAGCCCCTGTTCCCAAATAAACTCGGCGTTGCGAATCTTCTCCGAGCCCAAGGCCGGATTGGGCAGGTAGGGAGAGGCGGAGTAATACAGTTCGTACACGTTAGGAACACGAAAAGCCTCACCGTAGATGAACTTGAATCCGGTTCGGTGCCAGGGGCGGTAAATCAGTGCGACTCGGGGGTCTCCACTGGCATGGAGAGCGCTGTAATAGTCATAGCGAAAACCCACGTTGAGGGCCACAGACTTCGAAATGGTGAGCTCATCCTGCACGTACAGGGCTCCCACAAACGATTGCCGTTTGTCATCGAGATAGAGCAAATAGGGATTGAAATCGTAGTTGGTTTGGTTTTGCCGAAGGTTGTCACGATATTCGGCTCCGGCGGTGATGCGATTCCGCTGCAGGACCGTCTTGGTGACCTGCAGCTCAGCCCCCACCACTTGCCGTCGGCAAAGTCCAGGTTCGGACTGGTCTGCGAGGGGTCAAGGGGCGAAGCATAGATATAAGTCCCCTGGTAGGTGTATCGGTCATAGAAGGTGCGGGCGAGCACGTCCCAGGAATTGCCGAAGCTGTGCTGGTAGCGCAAGTCGATGTAGGAGTTGGAATCCGTAGTACGAGTACCGGAGTTATTGAAGATCGTCCCGTAAGGGGCCGTCGGTATGCCTTTTTCCCGAGTACCATACACCGCTTGCAGAGTGAAATCGCGGAAGGAAATCGTAGCCAGCGCACTGCCTACCTGGTCATCGTCCGCATGTCTGGCAATGCCATAATTCGTCTCCGGCGTATTGAACTCGGGAAAGAAGAGCGAATTGTTTCCTCGACTCCCGTAGAACGTACTCGAAATCAGAAATTCCAGCTGTCGAAGTTTGCGCCCATAGGTAATGGTGCCCGAGTAAGTATTGAACGAAGCAGCCTCGGCTGAGAGTTCCAGCCCATTGATATCCCGGCCTCGCTTGGTAATGATGTTGATGACCCCAAAAAGCGCATTGCTGCCATAGAGCGATGAAACCGGACCACGGATGACCTCCACTCGCTGGATCAAGTCAATATTGATGGGAAATTCCGTTCCCACCATGGCTTCGTCGTAAACGTTGTCATTGAGCCGGTGTCCATCGACCAGCAATAAGATTCGGGTGTTGTAGTCCCCCGGCCGCGCTAATCCCCTGACCCCGACGCTGCTATAGTTGCGGTCATTCATAACAAAGAAGCCGGGAACCGTTTTCAGGATGTCGGCTAGCGTGCGGTAACCGTATTTCTGAATTTCGTCCGCGGTAACCACGGTTACCGACGAAGGCGCGTCGCAGGCTGCCTGCAGGTGCTTGGAAGCGCTATACACCTTGACGCTGCCCAGTTGCTCCAGGGTCGCTTCCGCTAGATCACGGATGGATTCCTGTCCGGCGCAGTTCGCTTTTCCCGCGGCCAGGGAGAACAGAAATGCCAGAAACAGGGTGGGTGTCAGGGCCAAGGATGTGGACCTCATCGGTAACTCCTATTAGCGACGGGTGTAACTCCAGGTCGATCTCAACAGGTCCCAAGAGAGTGCCTCGTGAATGGAAGGATTCCAGCTTTCCGCATACCCACAACATGTCATGCCACCAGTTCACCAGGACGCTGCGCGCGGTGGACCCGCAAGGGCGCCCGGAACCTTACCACTGGTTTTCATCGGCATGACAGGATGGGTAGTTTAGTAAGTCTCTGAACAATCAGTGCCATAAGCGCAGCAAAGACTGCCGGGGTAGGAATCAAATCGGCTGATCATTACGCGGCTCGGGGCCGCCGAGTCGACTGCGTGGATGGTTAAGCTGATCGCGATATATGCCGGCCAAATTCCTGAAGGAGTTGCCTGCACCAGGCCGTGCAGTTGCCGAAAGCGATCTCATCGCTTATGGTGTCACTTCCTCCCACACCCAGGCACCCTTGCCAGCAGCGCTAAAGTGTCGGAGATGATTCAATGAACTGTGTGGATCGGTTTGTGGATCGGCTTTTCGGGCAAATTCCCCGTAAGCCCTTGAAAAATATGGTGGGCGCTACAGGATTCGAACCTGTGACTTCCACCGTGTGAATTTTGAAGTCGTAAACCTAAAACCCTTTGCTCGCTTTGCTTTTCCGCACATCGTAACCCTGAAAAAACACGAAATCCGGGGCAGTTTTGGTGACGAATTGGTGACGAGTTTCCTCACGACCCGCGTGGGGCGTCACGGCAGAACTCGCAACATTGATGGGAAGACCCTGAGGTCGAGGAAGCACAAGGAATCCAGTCAGACACATCCCCAGATAGCCGCCGGAAGGCGGTTTTCTTGTTTCTGGTGAATCCGGCAAATCTCCGTTCAACCTAGATCCATTGACCGCCCTCTCACGGGGC
>PMAT01000020.1 GCA_003152695.1 Acidobacteriaceae bacterium | reverse complement strand
ACGATAAGTCAGGTCCGAGGGCTTGAGCTGGTAGGCCTGGTGGTAGAAATTGTAGGCCGCAATATAATCCTGCCGAACTTCGGCGGCTTTGCCCTTTTGAAAGAGGGCTTTAGCGTCCTTATCGTTGGAGGCGAGTGCGGGCAGAACGGCGCCAATCAGCAGCACCGCCAGGACGCGGGTAAACCGTTTCATCAAGTTCCTTAAGATCCCGGGAAATTGCGCCGAAACCCAGCCCTTATGTAACTCAGGATTGCCAGGTTCCGGAACGTAAGACTTGGACCCACGCTAAACGTGAGCATGGTTCGCCTACAAATGCATCAACGCCGCGTGGCGAAGCGAGTCATCGTAATCGGCGCGATTATAGCATCTCACATAGGATGCAAGCCGCTGTTTTAATCCTGTGTTAGCATCAAAGATTCGCGCGACGTGCAAGATCGTTACGGTCAATCCCGCCCAGCGTAATGTCACCCCGTTCTCCGATTTGCTGTGATGCACGATTCAGGAGAAGCGAAGCCCGGCGCTGAGGTGGCGCGTGGATACTTATGGCCCGGCAGTCGTTCCCCACAGGTCGTCCCGAAAAGGAAAAGCAGCCGCGGCGCGATCCTACGGCCAGCGGGGAGCGGGACGCCTCGGTCAATCGTGCCGCGTCGCATAACTACTTTCTGCTGGAGAAGTTCGAAGCCGGCATCGCCTTGCGCGGCACCGAAGTGAAATCGGTGCGCGCTGGGCGAGCGAACCTGAAGGACGCCTACGGGCTGGTGAAGGATGGCGAACTCTGGCTGATCAACGCCCACATCGGCCCTTATGAACACGGCAACATCTTCAACCATGAACCCCTGCGCACCCGAAAGTTGCTGGTGCACAAGAATGAGTTGCATAAACTCATCGGCAAGACCCAGCAGAAGGGACTGACGCTGATCCCGACGAGGCTGTACTTCCGCAATGGCAGGGTGAAAGTGGAGTTGGCCTTGGCGAAGGGCAAACAGCACTGGGACAAGCGCGAGACCGAACGGCGCAAGACGGCCGACAAAGAAGCGCGGGAAGCGGTCGCCAGGAGCCGAAAGAATTAGGACGGACTATTTAATTATGAAAACTACGCTTCATGCCGCACCACCTTCACAAGTTGAAACCGAGTGCCTCGTTGTTCCGGTGCTCGATGCCGCCGAAAACAACAACGGCGACAAATCTGACAAACACAACCCGCAGATCCAGAGTGATGACAAGGCTGTGCGTGACGCGGCGTCCGATCTGATTGCATCGGGCGAGGTCACGGGCAAGATGCTGGAGATCGCTCTGCTGCACAAGCCTTCTGGCCTGAAAGCGAAGCGCCTGATGCTAATTGGCGGCGGCAAGGCCAAGAACTTTTCCTCGTACGAGTTGCGCAAGCTGGCGGGCGCTGCCGTGCGCAACCTGAAGGCCAAGGACCTGAAGAGCTTTGCCTTCGTTGCACCGAATTCGTGGGCGGAAAAGGCCGACTCTGCGCCGAAGAGCACGCTGGTTTTCCAGCGGGGTGGCATGGAAGATGCCGTGAAGTCGATCATCGAAGGCGCTTTCGTCGGTAACTTCGACCCCGACTACTACAAGAGCGATCGCAAAGAGCAGAAGATCGACGAGCTGGTCATCGTTGCTCCGGCAGCAGCGAACCAGAAGGCGCTGCAGTCCGCGATGGAGCAGGGAGGCATTATCGGCGAGGCGCAGAACTTTACGCGCGACCTGGTCAATGAGCCGGGTAATCGCATGACCCCGACCATCCTGGCTGAGCGCGCCAAGAAGATGTGCGACGAGACCGGGCTGAAGTGCGAGATCTACGGCGGCGACAAAATCAAAGAGCTGAAGATGGGCGCATTCTGGAGCGTGTCGCAGGGCTCCGACGAAGAGCCGCGACTGATTGTCATGCGTCACGAACCGCCGGGCGCCCCGGAGAAGCCGGTGCTCGGCCTGGTCGGGAAGGGAATCACCTTTGACAGCGGCGGCATCTCCATCAAGCCGTCAGACGGCATGGAGAAGATGAAATACGACATGGCCGGCGGCGCAGCCATGATCGGAGCGATGCGCGCCATTGCCCAGCTCAAGCCGAACCTGCGTGTGATCGGGATCGTTTGCGCCAGCGAGAACATGCCCTCGGGCAAAGCGCAGAAGCCAGGCGACGTGCAGATCGCGATGTCGGGAAAGTCAATCGAGATCATCAACACCGACGCCGAAGGACGACTGGTCCTGGCTGACGGTTTGCACTACGCGCGCCAATTGGGCTGCACCCACCTCATCGACGCGGCGACGCTAACCGGCGCGTGCGTAGTCGCGCTGGGCATGGTCAACGCCGGCATTTTCGCCAACGACGAAGACTTCTTCGAGCGCTTCAGCAAATCGCTGCAGAAATCAGGCGAGAAGATGTGGCGGCTGCCCGTGGACGAAGAGTACCGCGACATGATCAAGTCCAACATCGCCGACATTGTCAACAGCGGCGGTCGCTGGGGCGGTGCAGTTACGGCGGCGATGTTCCTGAAGGAATTCGTCGGTGACACGCCGTGGCTGCATCTCGACATCGCGGGGGTCGCATGGATGGAAGAGAACAAGCCCTGGATCGCCAAAGGGCCGTCCGGAATTGCGGTCCGCTCGCTGGTGGAGTTCGTGCGCGATTTCGCGGCGAGTCCTCTCTCGAAAAATTAGAGCGGTTTCAGAGGGCGAAAAGACTCACGTTGCTAAGTGCGAGTTGCTGGGCCCCAGCACTTCATGCAGCCAACCCTCAACTGTCGTCCGCATTTCGGCGAGGTGGCCTGCGAAGAAGTGGTCTCCTGGGATGAAGACCAACTCTTTCGGGTCGGCAGCTTGCGCAACGACTTTCTCCAGCGCGTCGTGCGGGCCGTACTGGTCGTGGTCGCCGCTGACGAAGAGCTTCGGTTTTGCACACTCCCGCAAGAAGGTGAACGAATAGAGCCGTCCATCGGCCTCGACCGGCGTGCCCAGCGAAATCACTGCGCTAACGCCAGAATCGGGACACGCAGCTCGCAGCCCGGTGGCCGCACCAAAAGAAAAACCGGCGAGGATGATGGGCAGCGAGAACTCATGTTTCAGCCAAGCCAGCGCGGCTTGCACGTCGGCAACTTCGCCGCGTCCCTCGTCGTGCCGGCCTGCGCTCAAGCCAGTGCCGCGAAAGTTGAAGCGCAACACCGGAAAGCCGAATGAGTGCAAAGCTTTCATGGCGTGAAAGACGACTTTGTTGTGCATCGTCCCCCCGCCCAGCGGATGCGGATGGCACACCAATCCGGCGTGGGTTGCGGTGGGCGAACCTACGTTCAGCAAGGCTTCCAGCCGGCCTGCGGGTCCCTCAAGAAAGAATGACTTGATTGCAGAGTGCGAACGGGACAAATGTTTCCTGCCTGGTCATCAGTCGTGAATACCGCCGGTTAGCTGCGGAACTGCAGAGCTGACTCCCGCGGAGGCTCGCTATCCCCCACGGGAGCTTCTGCGCCTGTGGAAAGCATCGCCACAGAGTTATCACTTTACCGCATAGCGCGAACAGCGTCGATTACATCTCAGGCATTCGCCCGAGAACGGCAAATATCCAAGACTCGCGATTCCTGTGTTCCGTCGAATTTCCTGCGCTTACACTTGTGGGCATCGAAATTAAAAGGCTGCCTTGGCGCGGGGTTTGCCTGCGCCAACAAACTTTACTAATTTACGGGATGCAAAGGACAAGGGAATGGTTCGATTTGGCATTGTCGGGTTTGGTCTGCACGCGGTGAAACGCCTGATGCCGGGATTTGCCCAGGCCAAGCGCTGCCGGGTTACGGCATTGTCGCGCCGCGATCTACAGCGAGCAAAGGAGTCGGCGCGTCAATTTGAAATCGAACACGCTTTCGCTTCCACAGCCGAACTCTGTGCCAGTCCGGAGGTCGATGCGGTGTTCGTCTCCAGTCCGGATGGGCTGCATCGCGACGACGTGCTGGAAGCCGTCCACCATGGCAAGCCGGTGCTCTGCGAGAAACCGATGGCGATGAATCCGCAGCAAGCTCGAGAGATGGTAGAGGCTGCACGCGCCGCGAAAGTCTTGCTTGGCGTGGCCCACGTGATGCGCTTTGAGGAGAGCGTGAACTTTTTCCGCGCGCATGTGGCCGCTGGTTCCATCGGACGGCCGGTGACGGCGCGCGCCGACTTCTTTGCTCCCATGCTGAGCAGCGCGCGAAAGTGGATCAACGATGCTCGTATGGCAGCCGGCGGGCCGCTGGCTGATCTGGGAGTGCATTGCATTGATGCGCTACGCTTCATTGTTGGCCAGGAGGTGCAGTCGGTCTTAGCGACTGCGCACTACGACTCGCACTGGGTTGCAGAAGCCTCGGCGACTGCGCTACTGCAATTTGAAAACGGGACTCTGGGGACGGTTTGCGTATCGGCCCGCACCCCGTACCAGACCTATCTCGAGGTGGCCGGAGAAACCGGAGTGCTTTCGTCGGTGAATGCACTGAACGTGGAGCATCCCCCGACAGTGGAGTTGCGCAGAGGGTTCGACGTGATTGAGAGCAGGGAAGTCTCGAACGCGCGAGCGTACGCCGCGCAGGTGGACGCGTTTGCTGCGGCCATCGAGGAGGGACGAGCGTTCGACATTCCCGGCGAAGAGGGGTTGCGCAACCAGTTGGTCCTCGATGCCGCATTCCGCAGCGTGAAGAGCGGAAGAGTGGAGCGCGTCTAGCGAAAAGGCATTCACCACAGAGGCACAGGGACACAGAGACACAGAGAAAATCTTTTTGAAAATAAAAGCGGATTGAATTCGCGCGTTCCAAAACAACATCGCGTCGCAACCAGTGGAGTGCGAATTCAAAGATCTTTATTTCTCCCTATTGTTCTTTGTTCCGCCTCTGATTGTCAGAATTGATTTCTCCGTGCCTCTGTGGTGATCGCGCCTTCAATCCATCGGTGAGGTTGGCTCGGCGTGGTGCGGCAGCGCCTGCGGCATCTCAGAGACGTTCCACGCCCACGCCGCCAGGAGTGCTGCGCCTTCGTTGATTTGGTCTGGAACCACTTTGTCGAAGGTGTCGGTCTGGCTGTGATGGGCTTCGCGGTACTGCGCCGGTAACTGGACACAAAAGTACGCGGGTACGCCTTTGTTCAGGAACGGTACATGGTCCGATGAGCCGAAATAGCGCGTCGAGAGAGGCTGAAGATCGAACACCTCCTGTAGCGGCTGGTAAATCTCGTGCATCGGCCCCGCAGTTTCCCACAGATTGTCCAGCGAGATGCTGAAGACCTTGCCCGTCCCCGTGTCGTGGATAAGCACGGCATCGATGGCGGGAATCTCTGCGGCGTGGTTTTTCAGGAAAGTGTCAGCGCCGAGCCCTCCCTGTTCCTCTCCGGTAAAGAGGATGAAGGTGATGGTGCGCTTGGGTTTCCAGCCGAGCGCCTGCAACGCCCGTGCCGCTTCAAGCGTGGCCATGGCGCCGGTGCCGTTATCGAGCGCGCCCTGGCCAAGGTCCCAGGAATCCAGATGTCCACCGACGATGACCCGCTCTTCCGGATGCTCGCTGCCCTTGATCTCGGCGACCGTAATAGAAGCTGGCACCGGCTTGTCGCTGAAAGTTTCCTGCAGGTTGGCCCTCATGGTCACGGGCCCAGCCCGTAGCAAGCGATAGACGAGGTCGTAATCCTCGTGCGTGAGGAAAGCCATCGGCACGTCGCTGGCAGAGTATCCGGTAAATCCGCCGGTCATGTTGAACAGGCTGTCGGGCAGACCGCTATCGGACAGCACCAAGGCAGGCCCTTGCGCAGCGACTTGCTGCAACAGTTGCAGGCGGCCGCGCCATCCCATCTGGTTAGGCTGAGGTATGCCGCGCACGGGAGCAATGACCGCGTCGTAGGCGTTCTCGGGGTTCGGGTCCTCCTGCGAGAGGTCGTAGGGCTTGCGCAGCATCACAATGGCGCCCTTCAGCTTGCCTTTGTAAGGCTCAAGGTCTGAGAGCTTTGTGATGTTAAGCGCCATGACGCTGCCGGTGATCTCCCCGTCGGTTGCCTTGCTCCAACCCCAGGCATGAATGCCGATGCGGCGCTGAATCGGGCTGGTGATCTCGGCAGTTTCCACGCCGCGCGTCCAACCATGCGCAATCTCTGCCGTCTCCAGATGCGCTTCAACGTGGTAATCCTGGAAGCGCCTGAGGGTCCATGCGCTAGCCGCCTGCATCTGCGGCGATCCAGTCAGGCGTGGACCAATTTGCGTAGTCAGATACTCCAGGTTCTTCATCAGCTCGGAGTGCGCCCTCACTTCGCCGGCGATTTTCTGGTCGGCATCTTCCATGGCCTTACGATAGGCGTCCCGTTGCTCCCGGCTGCCTTCTGGGGTAGCTTGCGGAACAGTTGGTGTGGGTTGTTGCGGAACTGCTTCGGGCGATTGCGCAATTAGTGCGCTGCAAAACAGAAGTATTGCGACACAGGCCAGCAAATGGCGGCGAATGCGGATCATTGCACCTTCCTCATGAAGAACCAATCGAGGTTCGATCATAGCGTTTGCGGTTTGATCGTGCTACTCGGGACCGAAATGTCCTGTATGCTTAGAGTTTCTGCATGCCTGAGAACCGGTCACCGTGCGCTAGATCATTCCAATTCCTGAAGTCGCCTTTCTGCGCAATCTTTCTTGTACTGCTGCTGTTCGGCATGTCGTGGGCCCAGACCACACCCGGCCAGCCGCTACCGAACCCGCCAGCGCAATCGCCAAACCAGGGCGCGACGCAAGTTCCCGGAGCCGGCGGTGTCGTGCAGAACCGGCAGCAGGGAAGCACACCGCCGGCCGCCGAGAAGCCGGAGTCACAGACTCGCATCACCAAGGCACAAGCCAAGGAACTCTTCCGCTCGGTGGATGAAATCCTGGACTTTGCCAGCCACGACACCGGACTACCGATCCAACACAAAGTTAAGCGTAACCTCATCACCCGGGAGTCGGTGGAGCGCTACGTTGACAAGCGCATGAAGGACGATAAAGATGCGCAGCGGCTGGAGCAATCGCGGCTCGTGCTGGAGAAATTCGGCTTGCTTCCGCCGGGATATGACCTGCACTCGGAGTTTCTGCGCCTGCTGGGCGAGCAGGTGGCCGCTTACTATGATGCCAAGGCGAAGAGCGTCAATCTGCTCGACTGGGTGCAGCCGGACATTCAGAAGCCGGTGCTGGCGCACGAACTCACCCATGCGCTGCAAGACCAGAAGATTGATCTTGAGAAATGGGAATTAGCCGGTGCCAAGGACGCCGGGCCACAGCCCGATCCGCAGGAACAAGTTGTGGAAGAAGCCCAGGCCGCACGCCAGTGTGTTACCGAAGGCCAGGCCATGGTGGTGCTGGTCGACTACACGCTGGCCCCGATCGGCAAGGACATTCTGAGCGCCCCGGAGATCGTCGATGTCATGCGCGCCAGCATGGCCGACAACAAGGACTCGCCGGTGTTCGCGGCGGCTCCCATGTTCCTGCGGGAGTCGTTGCTGATGCCCTACACGTTTGGACTGGAGTTTGTGCGCGCCGTTCTCGCCGCCAAAGGCAAGGATGCGGCTTACCCGGGCATGCTGGAGAACCCGCCCATTGACACGCGCCAGATCATGCAGCCCGAGACTTACCTGAGGAAGCAGAACGTGCCGCCGCTGGCCCTTCCCGATTTCGACAAGTTGGTCGCGCCAGATTATGAGCGCTTTGATTTTGGCGGGATGGGCGAGTTCGACATCTATCTGCTCGCTAAGCAGTATGGTGGGGCTCCGCCGAACTACTATCCACATTGGCGCGGCGGCTACTACTTCGCAGCTCGCGCCAAGTCATCGCCCAAGGACCAGATCGCGATGCTTTACTTTTCGCGATGGGACTCGCCCGAAGCAGCGCAGGATTTTGCCAAACTCTATGCCGACTATCTTCCCAAGCGCTACAAGAAGGCAGTTTTGCAGCAGCCGGCGTCGACGGGCGGAGCGAATGCAACTGGCGCCCAGCCTGCAATTACATTCGAGACCAACGAGGGCAAAGTGACGCTGGAAATGCAGGGCAACGACCTTCTGATCCTCGAGGGTTACGATGACACAGTTGCGGAGAAGGCGCGCGCGGAATTACTGCACGGTATGTCATCGCCGCAGCCAGCAGCGAGAAGCAGCAACAAGTAGAACGCCGCCAGGGTCAGGGAATCCGGCAGACTATTTCCGGCGCTGTCCTGACCTTATTGAGAGCGCCAAATCTCGCACCGTACCCGAAGAAGCTACACGGTTCTGCCTTTCATTCCCACGTCACAACCCGATGTGACAAAAGTATTACAAACAGAACTCTCTTAGGTTGTTAGTCTGGAGGTGGGCTTCTGCACTAACCCATCTCGGAATCGACAACAACAATTTAGGGGAGACATGACCGGAGAGAAAGAAAAGAAACATATCAATTGGTTGACCACGGGCTTCATGCTCGCATTTCACATCGGCGCAATCGTGGCCTTATTCATGTTCAGTTGGAAGGCGCTGATCGTCGCCGTAATTGTGTATTGGGTTGCGGGAAGCTTGGGTATCGGCATGGGCTATCACCGGCTGCTGACGCATCGCGGCTACAAGTGTCCGAAGTGGCTGGAATATGTATTGACGGTTTGCGCCACGCTAACGCTGGAGGGCGGGCCGATCTTCTGGGTGGCCACGCATCGCGTGCATCATCAGCTCACCGACAAGCCGGGCGATCCGCACTCCCCGCGCGATGGCGGCTTCTGGGCGCACATGGGTTGGATTCTCACCGGGCAGACTTTTCACAATAACAACAGCGATCTGCTGGCTTATGTCCCCGACCTTCGCAAGGATAAGTTTCATCTCTGGATCAGCAAGTACCACTGGCTCCCTCTAACCACCCTGGGCATACTTCTGCTGGTCATCGGCGGTTGGGGAGTCATGTTCTGGGCGATCTTCCTGCGCACCGTGGTGTTGCTGCACTCCACTTGGTTTGTGAACTCGGCGACGCACATGTGGGGTTCCAAGCGCTTCGCCACCGACGACGATTCGCGCAACCTGTGGTGGGTCGCTTATCTCAGCTTCGGCGAAGGCTGGCACAACAATCACCACGCGCATCCGCAATCGGCGCGCCATGGCCTGGCGTGGTACGAGGTGGATGTCAATTGGTATGGCATCAAGACGCTGGAAGCTCTGGGACTCATCTGGGACGTCAAGCTGCCTAAGCTGGGGTCGTCCCGCGTCAAGCCGGTGGTGGGACGGGAGCCAGCAGTACAACCTCAAGAAGAGCTGGTCAGCGTTTAGCAAAAAAGGACTGGTCGGCGTAGCGTCGAAATCAGCCGAAGTCGCGAAGGACGGCGTGAACAGCGCCGCCCTTTTTGTTTGCGCGTAACGTCACCTAGCACTGCCGATGACGAGGTAAGATTACTGCGGAGGTGGTGAGCCGATGAATGCTGTTCTTCGCGCTTTCCGCAAGAGCATCGCCCGACGCAGGCTGCTTTCTACTTCGCTGTGTGTTGTGGTAGTCCAGATATTTGTAATGAGTCTGGTTTTCGTTTGGGCGCAGAAGCAAGAGATCGTGTGGAGCGCGCAGGAGAAGCCAATCGCCGGTCAGATCCACAGTCTGCGTCAGTTGTCCGACGACGTCAGGGCAGGCGTCACCAAGCAGCTCGCATTGCAGATCAGGCAGTTGCCGGCAACACCCAACAAGCTTCGACTAGCCGTTGGTCTGGCGAATCTCTCGACCGAAGGCGATTTCGGGCACGACACGTTGCAGGAAGTAGCCACAACCCTGGCCGACACGCTGCGTCAGCAGACAGCGCCCGACGATCATGGCCAGCCCGCCGCTGCTTATCTGGAGCTTGCGCAATTGGTGCGCTACGAGCATGTGCAGGCGTCGCTAGACGTGCCGCAGTTCAAGGCGGCCATGGCGAAGCTGGAAGCCGATGACCAGGGCCGCCAGGCGGCCGATTTCACGCTCACCGACCTGCAAGGGAAAACCTGGTCCTTGAGGGAGCTGAAGGGAAAAGTGGTGCTAGTGAACTTCTGGGCCACGTGGTGTCCGCCTTGCCGCAAGGAGATGCCCGACCTCAATGCGCTCTACCAGCGATTCAAGGATCAAGGTTTCGTGATTCTGGCAATTTCCGATGAAGAGGCCGACAAGGTGAGGCCCTTTATCGCGGAACGCAAAATCAGCTATCCGGTCATGCTCGATCCCGGACGCAAGGTTAACGAGCTGTTTCAAGTCGAGGGCATTCCCAAAAGCTTCGTTTACGATCGCGAAGGAAAGCTGGTCGCACAGTCCATTGACATGCGCACGCAGAAGCAGTTCCTGGAGATGCTAGGGCAGGCGGGATTGCAATAGAAGGCGGGAGCCACCCAAGTCATGGTGCGCCACAGGCGCTGCAGCGGCGCTCCACTCGTACTCGTCCTTCCAACAATCCTGAAACCACCCTATGGGACAATCACCGTAACTTGTGCGGTGGAGCGGCCATATCTGTTCGTGGCGTAGAGCGTGTAGGTCGTCGTCACCCGCGGCGTCACGATGACGCTGGTGCCACGCATGACGCCCACCGCGGGAGAGACAATGTTGTACTCGCCGTTGGTCACGTTCCAACTCAGCGTGACCGGCTGTCCCGGACCGCCGGAAGAAGTTGCTGTGAAGCTGTTGATGGTGGGATTCGGGCCTGTGGGCACATTCGCCGGCGTATAAAGCGGCGAGATGAGCAGCACCTCAAAGTCCGAGGCGGTCAACTGCCTGAGCAGGCCCAGGTCGTCGTTGCTCCAGCGATTGTCGGGTGCGCCGCCGAGAAACATCGAGCTGCCGTTGTCGGCCATGATCATGCCGTACTGCTTGAGCGCGGTCAGGATGACCTGGTCATCGGCCGGATAGCCGGAAATGTCAAAGTTGGCCTTCAGGCGCAAACGCATGCCCATGGGCGCCGCCAGTGAATTGCTGGAGTTTGGCGCCCAATGCGACGCAGGCGGCGTAAACGCCTCTTTGCTGTAGTGCAGCGTAAAGCGCAGAGCGTGATGAATGGCCCCGGTGGCAACTTCATCGTAGCGGACCAACCCCGGAAAGATAGGCAGGCCCGCAGCATCGGCCGATGTCCAGGTATAAGGGCGCTGCTCATTGGTTTCCAGGTCCCATACCGCCGCCGAGTCAGCCTTCCAACTGCCATTACCCTGAGGGTAGGCGTGATAGAGCTCGTAGAGCCAGCAGTTGCCTTTGTCAATCACCAGCACGTGGCGGTCACCGTCGTCGGGATTGGGGTAACCCTCGATGGGAGCGTTAATGGGGATGGGCATCGGACCAGGATCACTCTCATCACCGTAGGCCGTGAAGATAATGCTCACCAGCGGCTGGGTAGCCAGCACCACGACGTAAGGGATGCCTATCGATTGCCCCTGGTATAGCCCGGAACCGAAGTCAGCGTGCAACGGAGTCGCGGACCCAATGAAGTTGATGATCGCGGCCGAGTTCGGATCGAGCGGTGCATTGGCGATGTTGGTGTTCCAAAGGCTACTGGGCGGAAAGGGTATGAATCCATTCAAGGGGGCTCCCTGACCTGGACTGATTCGGCTGCAAGGATTGATTTGCGGAAATGCCACGCTGCTGACTAGCAATAGGGTAGCAGCGAGCAGCAGAAGGGTAAGAGACCTTTCGCGCATGGTGGTTCTCCTGGATTGATTTCCTACAACAGGCGGGAGTGGCTACCGCGCAGCATAATACCCGCGGGGCGAGTCTGCAATGCAATTTTTGGTACGAGATTAAGCGAAGGTAATACCTGCTTCAGTGACTCGGTTCTGCCGGCCAAAACTCGGGTGCCTCGTTCTAGGGAACCTCTGAACAACC
>PMAT01000088.1 GCA_003152695.1 Acidobacteriaceae bacterium | reverse complement strand
ATCGAGCCGCTGCGCGACCGCATCGTGGGCCGCGTCTCGCTGGAGAAAATCAAGGACTACGAAGGCAACATCATCGTTGACGTCAACCAGGAAATCACCGAAGACCTGGCGGGCGCGGTGCAGGCAGCCGGTATCGAGCGGGTCAAGATCCGTTCGGTGCTCACCTGCGAGTCCAAGCGTGGCGTGTGCGTGATGTGTTACGGGCGCAACCTGGCTTCTGGCCGCCTGGTCGAGCTGGGCGAGGCCACGGGCGTCATCGCGGCGCAATCCATCGGTGAGCCTGGAACGCAGCTCACCATGCGCACCTTCCACATCGGCGGTACGGCTTCGCGAGTCAGCGAACAGTCGCGTCTCGATGCCAAAAACCACGGCACTGTACGCTTCATCAACCTGGTGACCGTGCGCGCCAAGGAAGGCCACCTGGTGGTGATGAACCGCAACGGTTCCATCGCCATCCTGGACGACAAGGGCCGCGAAAAAGAGCGCTATGCCGTGGTCTACGGCGCCAAGGTGAAGGTGGAAGACGGTCAACAGGTCGGCTTGGGCGATGTCCTGGTCGAGTGGGACCCGTACACTTTCGCCATCCTGACCGAAATTGGCGGGACGGTGCAGTTCAAGGACCTGCAGGAAGGCATGACCCTGCATGAAGAAGTGGACGAGGTCACGGGACTGTCGCGCCATGTGGTCGTTGATTCGCCGGATGAGAAACGTCAGCCCACCATCATCATCAAGGGCGCCAAGGCCAGCAAGCGCTACCTGATGCCTTCCCGCGCTCACTTGATGATTCAGGACGGTGACACGGTAACTCCGGGCGATGTGCTGGCCAAGATCCCGCGCGAAACCACCAAGACCAAGGACATCACGGGCGGTCTGCCACGCGTGGTGGAATTGTTCGAAGCCCGCAAGCCGCGCGAAACCGCGGTCATCAGCGAGATCGATGGCGTGGTGAAGTTTGGCGACGTTGCCAAAGGCCAGCGCAAGATCTATGTCGTGGCCGACAACGGCACCGAGAAAGAGTACCAGGTGCCGCGTGGCGTTCACATCAATGTGCAGGAAGGCGAGCGCATCCGCGCTGGCGAGCCGCTGATGGATGGTCCTCTGAACCCGCACGACATTCTGGCCGTGCTGGGCGAAAAGGAATTGCAGGCCTACCTGGTGAACGAAATCCAGGAAGTTTACCGCTTGCAGGGTGTCAACATCAGCGACAAGCACATCGAGGTGATCGTTCGCCAGATGATGCGCTGGGTGAAGGTGGAAGACGTGGGCGATACCTCGTTCCTGCTGGAACAGCAGATCGACAAGTTCCGCTTCCGCGAAGAGAACGAGAAGGCGATTGCCAATGGCGGCAAACCGGCCACCGGCCGCCCGCTGCTGCTCGGCATCACCAAGGCGTCGCTCTCCACCGATTCGTTCATCTCGGCGGCGTCGTTCCAGGAAACCACGCGCGTGCTCACGGAAGCCTCCATTCAGGGCGCCGTCGATCACCTGCGCGGCTTGAAGGAAAACGTCATCGTGGGCCGTCTCATCCCCGCAGGTACCGGCATGGAGTACTACCGCAACGTCCGGCTCTCGCAGGAGATGGAAGAGGCCGCAGCCAAGGTGCAGGAGGAGGTCACGGCCGCGTACGAAGAAGCCGAACGCGCGCTGGAACTGCTCCGCCACGAAGGCGAAAACGAGGCCGAGGAGCTGCCGGCAGAGTAAGAACGGCAGAGCGGGGTGCGAGCCCCGCGTTCGCCAGCTATATAGAGAAAATCGAGCCGCCGCGCGTAGTGGCGGGTGCCCCATTCAAAGCCCTCGTTTGGCCTTGAGTGGGATTTTCGTCCGCACCACCGAAAAGCCCCGCTCAAGCTTCGCTTGAACGGGGCACCCGGCTCTTTCTCAGAGAATCAGCTTGATCGAGTCAAATACTGCCCGGACTGTCAGCTTTTCAAAGTCAGGAGAAGAGCATTTCAGTATCTGGTACCGGCCTTCGGCAAAGGACCAAGATTTCTTTCGCGTGGTCATCCAACCTTGCCAACGGTTCGTGCCATCTGCCGGCTCGCACAAAACGCGACCAGACAATATCTAGTCCAGCTTGTTGACATGACCTTTTAATCTGGTCCTGTGTATAGCGTCTGTCTCGGACCAGCAGTTCTTCCGGCAGGTTGTTACCTTCTGTGAATTGTTCCTTTCGGTACACAACCCGTGTTTCTCTGTCGATAAGGTAGCAATCGGGATCAAATACGTCTCCCGTTTTCTCCATCGTGTTGCTAGGAGGTAGCGTCAGCAGTTTGTCAGGTTCGGAATCGATCGAAAACCAATTCTTTGCCCTGCGCTCAGTGAGCTCCATGTTCATCACTGACAATAGAACATAGCCACCAGGCCTGATATGCCGCACTAAGTTCTTCAGGATCTGAAAATTGTCCTGGTCGTCCGCATAGCTCCCCACGACGTCGTAGAGGCAAATGCCAGCATCGAAACTCTCCGCCAAGACCACATCACGGCAGTCCGCGATTTCGAAGGTGGCACTACCCAATGACCGAGAGAATGCTTCCCTACGCGCGGCAGAAATAAACGGCTCAAGATAGTCAATTCCCGTGACGTTAACACCGAGACTTGCGAGGCCAATGGCGTGGCGACCTGTGCCGCAACCGAAGTCCAACACGGAGCTACCGCGACGAACCATACAATTCTCCATAACAAATCTCACTTCCGCTGGAGTATGTTTCGCCCAAGGATGTTCACCGACCATCCGAGAGTAAGCGTGCTTGGTTACGGCATCAGATGCGAGGAGCATTTGCTCCAGTTCCTTCCTGGCAAGTTCGATTTGTTCTTGATCGCGGAATGTAAATGCAAACCACTCCCATCCTTCCTGTAATGGACCCATAAGCCAGGGTTTGTTCGGACCTTCCACACTGAGCAACATTTCTTGTAGGCCTGAGTGGTCGAGAAAAAAGGCGGTGTTCATACGCGACTCACGGGCGTTAAGGACAATCTCGGTCGACCGTTTGACGTAAGGAACTACTTCGATTCCGAGCTTCACAATCACATCCCGATGCTTCGCTATGTGAGCGGGTGAGCATCTTCTGCGTGTGGCCTTTTCAAGAGCGCGTACCGCGTACGGGTTGGCGGTCATTAGGCCCCAGGCAAAATGATCTGTAAACTGCCAAATCGTGAAGAGGAGAGTCTTGCCTACATCGGAACGGCGATGTTCTTCATGAACCACAAGCTGGGTGACCCACGATACCATGCCGTAACCCAACAAGGGAGTCTGAACGGCGATCGCGTATCCTATTAATTGTCCAAATGCCGTGGCCCAGACTATGCGCGACTGGCGAGCCGAGAGCCAGTTCTCGCGGATTTGTTCTGGTGTGAGCCTAATGGGTTGGCCTGGGCGACGACCTCGGTCGCCCCAGATCCCATACTGCGTGGAATACAAATCAGCCATTTGCTCGATCAACTCTGGAGGCGCGAGGCCGCCGGGAATCCATTTGTATTGATACATAGAGGCGAGCGAATCGTACCGTTCGGGCTGGGAAGATGATAACGCAAACCCTAATGCCTTAATCGAGACTGGCTACGAAGGTCTTCCAAATCCAATATCTACCCGATCCCAACATGTTCGCTCTTGCTCCCAACAGCCCCATACTATATACCCATCGACGGCTTCCAGTACTGTGGGTCGCCAAAACCTTGCACATCTAGACAATTAATGACTTGGCGACGGGACCCTCTCCGAGTCGTCGGATAGAATTCTCGCCATGGTCCTGCTGTTTTGCTACTTCCCTCGGCCGGCTGATCGGTATTTTCCGGTCCCGACAAGGCCTCATTTTGGAAAAGCTCGTCCTTCGACAACATCTTCTGGCTTTTCATTCTAAACGGACGTGCCTTCGTCTCGGAACACTCGACCAAACTCTTCTGGCCGATGCTTCAACGAGACAGTGCGAAAACAGGGCCGTTTTCAGTTATGGCGATGCACAGGCGTAAAATCTCAATTATGAGAAAGAAAGTCTTCGTTGGTCCTCTCTTGGGTCAAATCTTTAGAAAGATCGCTCCGAAGATCGGAGCGACGATTGTTATGGAACCCACGTGGAATGTTGTCGGCCAAATAGCTTTTAAGAATGGCCGCAAACGTTACTTCAGGGGCTCCATCCTCGATCTGAATCCGGTTGGAGCTTCTGAGATCGCAAAGGACAAGGACTATGCAGCCTTTTTCATGAAGAACATGGGCTATGCAACCGTTCCGGGGCAAGCGTTCTTTTCTGCAGACCTGTGTCACGGTATCAGGTCGCGAAGAAATATCCACGCTGCATACCGCTATGCTGTAAGAACAGGATTCCCAGTCATCGTCAAACCTAACAGCGGCAGTCAGGGGATAGGAGTAACGAAAGTGTATACCAAGCGCGATTTTTATCGCGCAATCCGTTTTGTTTTTGCCCGCGATCGAGTTGCGTTGGTCCAGCCTCCTATCTCCGGAAAGGACTACCGAATCGTGGTGCTCGACAAGAAGGTAATCTCCGCATACGAGCGAGTACCACTCAACGTGGTCGGTGACGGCCGTTCTACAGTCCGCCAGTTGCTTCGGCGAAAACAGGAGCAATTCGGCGCCACAGGCCGTGACACTATTATCAGGGCGGAGGATGCACGTATCATACGCAACCTGAAACGCCAGAATTTGACAATGCGTTCCGTTATTCGTCGGGGACAGAGGCTATATCTTCTAGACAATGCGAACCTTTCGTCGGGAGGTGATGCGGTGGACGTGACCAAGATAATTCATCCCGAGTTCAAGAAGCTTGTCATTCGCCTCACGCGGGACATGGGATTACGAATTTGCGGCGTCGATCTAGTGGTAGAGGGTGATATCAATGACAAGCCCCACACCTACTGGATTCTCGAAATAAACGCTGCTCCAGGTCTAGATCATTATGTTAAAACAGGAAGAGCCCAAGCAAGAATCGTCGAAGCCATGTACTTCAAAGTGCTTAAGGCAATGGCGTAACTTACTGGTAGATTTGTCGACTTCCCTTCCGTTTTACCCAGCATTTCGACTCCACTGGGTATCAGTACTCATCCGGGTGCCCCACTCATTCGCGGTTTTCGAACGAGTGGGAGTCCCCGAGGCCACGGCGGCGAGTAGAATGGGCCCTCCCGATGCACAATTTTCGACAAGATTGGTGTATGCTGTTTCCTATGTCCCGGACCAACATCGACATTGACGAGAGCTTGATTCGCAAAGCGCGCAAGCTTACCCGCCTCAAAACCAAGCGCCAGATTGTGGACAAGGCGCTCGCGTTGCTCGTCCGCTCCGAGAGCCGCAAAGGAATCCTTCGCTACTACGGAAGTGGCATCTGGAAGGGCGACCTTAAGTCTTCCCGGAGAAATCGGGTTTGATGTTGGTGGACAGTTCCGTCTGGGTTGACTTCTTCAGTTCCCGTCCCGGACCTGCTGGCGCCGAACTCCGCCGCATGATTGAGGATAGCGAACCCCTGGCGCTGACTGGAATAGTAGTAACCGAGGTTTTACAGGGCATTACCAGGGACGCCGGCCGAATTGAACGCTTTCTGGGCGAATGGGACATGCTGGAGCCCAAAGGGCGAGAAACGTACCGCGCTGCGGCCGCGATCTACCGCCTGGCACGTGGCAAGGGCATCTCGCTGACCACCATTGACACTCTGATTGCAGCCATTGCGCTGGAACATGGCGCGAGCATCTTCACTCTGGATCACAACTTCTCCAGGATCGCGCGGATCACAGGCTTGGTGCTCCACCGCTTCTGATACTGCCAATCGCCCACTGGCAACCGGTAACTGACAACTGTTTGTCCGAGTGTGTAAACTTCCCTTTCCAGTCAAATGCCGGCGTTTCAGTCTATGCGGCGGTTCCTTCTACACTTTCGGGTCGCACTGTGGCGTGCTTTTCAGCACGACGCATTCGCTGTGGCCAAGGGGACGGCCTTTTCCGCCATCTTTACGTTGTTCCCGGCGGTGCTTCTGGTGGCCTCGGTGCTCTCAGAGTCGCACACCACAGAGGCATTCATTCGCGAGATCGGCCGCGCCGTAGGGCGGATTCTGCCGGAAGGAACAAGCACAGCCGTCCTGCAATACTTCAGCGGCACCAAACCCGTCAGTGTGAGGACGCTGATCACCTTGGCAGTCATCACGCTGTGGACGGGATCGGGCACCATGATCTCGTGGATGGAGGGCTTCCGCAACGCCTATCAGATGCCCAAGGTCTGGGGCTTGGTAAAGGAGAGGATGATCGCCTTCCTGCTGGTGGTGCTGGCCGGCATCCCCATGGCCTTCTCTTCTCTGCTGCTGGTGTTCGGCAACCAGATCGAAACCTGGATCGCCTATCACGTGGGCCACGAATTTGGACCTTACATTGTGGGACTGTGGACGGCGTTGCGCTGGATCATTGCGGCGCTCACCAGCATAGCCGTGGTCGGACTTATTTATCATCATGGGGTACCGCGCACCCAGCCGTGGCATCGGGTGCTGCCGGGCGCGGCGCTGGCCACCGTGATGTGGTTCGTCTCCACCGTATTGTTTGGCGTCTATCTTCGCCACTTCGCCAACTACGATGCCGTTTACGGCTCTGTCGCCACCGCCATCGCCTTGCTGATCTGGCTGTATATTGTTTCGATGGTGGTCCTGATTGGCGCCGAATTCAATGCTCTACGCTATCCCCGCTTCCTCTTTGGATCTCATTCCGATATCAATTCCGAGAAGAAACGGGTCCAGGCCTCCTGATGGGAGACACGAACTTTATGCGGCGGATGGCCGCGGGAGAAAATTCAGCGCGTTCGAAATGAAAAACGGCAAGCCCATAAGCCGAAGCAAAACTCAGGGCTGAGAGGCGGCAACACTATGGCGCAAGAAATCTTTTCAATAGCGGTCCTGGAAGCTCTGCCCGGGAAGCAAGAACAACTACTGGCGACGTTGCGAGAGTTGTATACCATGATGCACGCCAAGGGCTACTGTCGCGATACCCTGTATCGCGATTCCTCGGACCCCGCTCGCTTTGTGCACGTGCGGCGCTGGACGTCGCCAGAGCTGCGCAGCGAAGCGCAAGTTGATCCCGACGTGCATCGCCACTGGCAAATGCTGCCGGAACTGTGCACCATCCCGATCGTTTACGAGAGCCTGGAGAAGGTGTTCGAAAGCTAAGACTGGCTGGTTCAAAGTTTTTCCTCAGCTCTCGCGTTCCGCGCAAATTACGAACTGCTCTTGTCGTGGGTCGAAGCGGACCGAGAGCAGGTTGGGCCGACAGCAGACCTCGCAGTCTTCCACATACTGCTGAAGCGGACCGGCGGACTCGTCAACCTCGGTGGAGTTCCACTCTCCGCAATAGCTGCACTGAAATTCGCATTGCATGGCAAGATGCCTGAACTGCAATTATCAACGAAGGAAGCTGGTTCCTGAATCCGAACCTCAAAACAGGAATTGTTCCGATCTGACCCTGCTTGCGCCGTAGTCTCCGTTTTCGCTTTTCCTTCGTATCCCCTTGGTTTGTCGAAGGTTACTACGGTCCCTAGCTCTCCTCGCCCAACTGGCATAGAAACTGCATTAAAAACGCTGTTCGCAGCCACGCGGCCAGCGTCTAGGCGATGGGATCATGAACACATCTCCGGCCAGCATGAAAGCTTCTTCGGGCCGAACAGAAGGGACCGAATCGACGATTCTTCTAGTGGAGGACGAACCGGTGGTCCGCGAAGTAACGCGCGCGGTATTAGAACATGCTGGGTATCGAGTGCTGGAGTGCAATGGTCCGGAAGAAGCTTTGCGCGTGGGGAGCGAGCATCGCGGCCACATTGGCTTGTTGCTGTCGGATGTGGTCATGTCCGGAATGAACGGTCCGGAACTGGCGCTGCAACTGCAAAGTTTGCAGCCCGGGCTGATTGCGGTTTTCATGTCCGGTTACGCCGAGAGCTTTGTGCTGCGCAAGGTGATGCACAACAAAATGGCGCAGGGCGGCATGACAAATTACATCCAGAAACCCTTTACCATAAACATCCTGCTATCGCGGGTGGCGGCGGCACTGCGGACACGCGCGGAAGCCAGCCAGGCTACGCTCAGTTTTTCCGCTCGGTGATGGATGGGTGGGAGGCGCTCAGTCCAGCCACCTCTTCCGCCGTCCGCTCCAGGGTTCCGCCGACCGTGCCCGCTGGCGTAGTATCGAGCATAGATGTTCCAACCGATAGCTCACGTGCGCAAGTGGCTGGTGGGGAGCCTGCTGTTGCTGGTGGCAGCCGTCAGCGTGACGTACTGGATCGCCCGCTCTCGTAGTGGTCCCACACTGCATAACGTGCCCTCCCAATTGGGCATTGACATCCAGCAGACCAGCGAAGGTTTCTCGCTTTCCAAGTCGGAAGGCGGCCGCACTCTCTACACCATCCGAGCCTCCAAGGCGGTGCAGTTCAAGGCGGGTGGCCACGCCGATCTGCGCAATGTTCATATTGTGGTGTACGGGCACGAGCACGACCGATATGACCAGATTTATGGCAACCAGTTCACCTACGATCCGCAGACGGGTGACATCATCGCCGTGGGCGAGGTGCATATCGACCTCCAGGGGAACGCCGAGGGTCCGCAAAAACCTGACCAGGCCCCGCCCGACGAACTGAAGAACCCGATTCACTTGTTGACCCACTCCCTCACCTTCAACCAGAAGACCGGAATCGCATACACCAACGAGGTGGTGGAGTTTCGCACGACCCAGGCCGGTGGATCCGCCAAAGGGGCGTACTACGATTCCAATAGCAATGAACTTCTGCTGAAGTCCGATGTTCACATCGTAACGACCGGGCAGCATCCGGCGGTCATCACCGGAAGCAGTGGCACCATTCAGAAGACGCCCAGGCAGACCACGCTGCAGAACGTTCGCCTCGAACAGCCCGACCGGACCCTGACTGCCGACAAAGGCACCATGCGGTTCGAAGCGGACAACACGGTGCAGCACGTCGTGATGGAAGGCAATGTCCACATCCAGAGCCGCGGGCCCTCCATCGTTGACATTACGGGACCTCGCGGCGATATGAACATGGGCCCGAACAATTCCGTCGAGCAGGCGATCCTTTCGGGCAATGCAAAATTTGAGTCGCATGGCGCCAGCGTTGCGCATGGTTCGGCGGACACGTTCGTGCTTGACTTCGACGATCAGAACCAGCCCCTGCGGCTTCACATGGTCAAGAATGCGCGCATGATGCAGGACCCCAAGCCGGGTAAACCTGGTAGCAGCGGGCGGCCCAGCGGTAGCAGCGGACAGACCAGCGGCCAGCCTATGGAGATTGCCGCCGACCAGCTCGATTTCCTGCTCGAGAATGGGAACCAGCTCAAGACCGGCGACACCGTCGGCAAGGCCTCCATCACCATCCTCCCTGCCCCGGGCCCAGCCAAACAGAATGCCCCCGGTAATGGTCATCAGGAAACAGGAGGGAATTCCACAACCGTCGCTACCGCCGGCCAGTTTCACGCTGCGTTCGACAGCAACAATCGCATCCAGACGCTGCACGGGGCGCCCAACTCGCGCATCGTCTCCACCTCGCCGGGAGAGCCGGACAAGGTCAGCGTGGCCCGCAATCTGGATGTCACCTTCGCGGCCGATGGCGGGGTGCAGAAGCTGGTGCAGACGGGAGATTTCCAGTATCACGAGGCTTCTGCCAAGCCTGGTACCGGCGGCCGGGAGGCCTTCGCCGACGTCGCGACCTACTCGCCGAGTGATGCCATGTTGTTGCTAACTGGTTCGCCACGCGTGATCGACGGCGGGGTGACAACGACGGCGGTAACGGTACGCATCAATCGCCAAACCGGGGACGGATTCGCCGACGACAACGTGAAGACGACCTACAGCGATCTCAAGCCGCAACCCGATGGAGCGTTACTGGCGGGATCAGATCCGGTGCACGTGACGGCTCAGCACATGACCGCGCACAAAGAGCCGGGTGTGGCGCACTACACCGGCAATGTGCGGCTGTGGCAGGTGGCCAACGTGGTGCGCGCGCCCAAGATCGACTTTGACGATCAGAAGCGCAGCATCGTCGCTCAGTCGGATGCCTCGCAGAAAGTTTTGAGTTTATTCATGCAGCGGGGGCGGGACGGAACCCTTACGCCCGTGGATGTGACCTCCGACCGGATGACCTACACCGATGAAGAGCGCCGAGTACGATACACCGGCGACGTATTCGCCAAGACCGCCACCAACACCGTCCATGCGCAACTGATTGACGTCTATCTGAAACCGGCGGACCCGGATGCGAAACCCAGTCCTTCAGCGCCAGCCGGCGCGCAGAAGAAATCGGTCCTTCCCGGAACCAACGGGCCGAGCCAGATCGATCATATGGTTGCCATGGAAAAGGTCGTAGTCACCGGGCCCAACCGGCGGGCGGTGGGAGATCGGCTGGTTTATACCGCCGANNGAGAGTAAACGCTCTTCTCCCACCATTACTCGCGCACGTACCACTAAGTAAATGCAGACTTTATCGGCGGAAGAGATCGGCAAAAGCTACCGCGGCCGAAGGGTCGTGAGCGAGGTCAGCTTCCACGTAAAACAAGGTGAAGTGATCGGTTTGCTGGGGCCGAACGGCGCCGGCAAAACCACCATTTTCTATATCATCGTCGGGCTCATTCCGGCCGAGACTGGCCGGGTCCTGATCAATGGGCAGGACATTACTCATGAGCCCATGTATCTGCGGGCCCGGAATTATGGCATCGGTTACCTGCCGCAGGAGCCATCCATCTTCCGCAAGCTGACGGTCGAGGACAATATCCTGGCGGTACTGGAGGCGCAACCGATTTCGTGGCACGAGCGCCGGGAGCGGATGGAGAAGCTGATCGACCAGTTGGGATTGGGGGTCATCCGCAAGAACCGGGGTTACGCGATGTCGGGTGGCGAACGTCGGCGGGTGGAGATTGCCCGCTGTCTGTGCATTTCCCCGTCGTTCATTCTGCTGGATGAGCCCTTTTCCGGGATTGATCCCATCGCGGTACTGGATTTGCAAAAGATAATCTTCGATTTGAAGGCCAGTGGCATCGGCGTACTGGTTACCGATCATAATGTACGTGAGACCCTGTCGGTTACGGACCGCGCCTATATTATCAACGAGGGGCGCATCTTCCGGACAGGCACGCCGGAGCAACTCGGAAACGATCCGGAAGTGAAACGAGTTTACTTAGGCGAGAGCTTCTCGTTGGTTTAGAATTTGTAGCAGGGGCGGCCGCGCCCATTAGGGACCCGTTGCATGGTTTTGTTGCAGCCCAAGTTAAACCTCAAAGTTTCGCAGAAGCAGATTCTGACCCCTGGTCTGGTGCAGATGGTCAGCGTCCTGGCGCTCAACAAGCTTGAGCTGGCGGACATGATCACGGCTGAGCTGACGGAGAACCCGGTACTTGAGGAACTTGACGATTCGGTCCCCTTGCTCGACGAGGTTTCGGCCCGCGAAGAGAAAATGGAGCGCGACAGCTCCCTTACCATCCAGGAAGACCAGCCCGTAACCGCCGAGGAAAAAGATC
The DNA here is from genome assembly GCA_003152695.1 of Acidobacteriaceae bacterium. Lineage (GTDB taxonomy): Bacteria > Acidobacteriota > Terriglobia > Terriglobales > Acidobacteriaceae > Bog-257. Next base: position 27,885 of record PMAT01000088.1, on the reverse strand, counting down.
CCTTCGACGAAATCGATTTCGGGTCGTTTTTCTCGGAATACCTTGATCCCGGCCTGCGCACCTCGATCGAGATGGAAGAGAGTGAAAAGCCTTCCTTCGAGAATTTCCTTTCCAAGCCCACTACCCTCACCGACCACCTGATGTGGCAGCTGGGCTCGCTGCACGTCAACGAGGACGTGTATCGAGCGGCGGAACTGGTGATCGGGAACCTGAACGAGGAAGGCTACCTGACCGCAACGGACGATGAGCTGCTGGGGCTGGCCGATGAGGAACAAGCGTCCAGCTTCGATTCGCAGGCTCGGGAATTGTCCGCAGCCAGCGCGGACCCGCCGGAGGAAACCGCGGCGGCCGTCCTGCCGGCCGAGAATGACCTGGAGCCGGAAATTGCAGAATCCACGGTGGCCATAGCTGAGGAGGAGTCCTTGGCGAGTGAGGCGCAGGGTCAGGAAGTCGAAGCCGAGATACCCCGTCCCACCCTCGTGCCCCCGCGGACGGTGCCGGCCCGGGTCCCGTTTAGCCGTGATGCGCTGCGCGAAGCCATTGACCTGGTGCGCCAGATGGACCCTATCGGAGTTGGGGCGCGCGATTTGCGGGAATGTCTGTTGGCGCAGTTGCAGGGCTTGAAGCGCGTCGATCGCAAGCACGTCAACGGCAGTCATGCCGCCGAACTGGAGGCACTCGACGATGCCATCGTGCTGGTAACGGAACATCTGCACGCTTTGCAGAACAAGCGCTACAAGGAAGTGGCCAAGGCCATGGGCCGGCCCCTGGAAGCGGTGATGCTCGGCATGGACTTCATTCGTACTCTCGATCCACGTCCCGGCCTGCGCTACAACAAGGCCGAAGCCCGGCTGATCGAGCCGGACGTGGCCTTCGTCAAGCAAGGGGAAGAATATCTCGTCCTGATGAACGACGAAGAGATCCCGCAGTTGCGCCTGAACCCGACCTATCGCCGGCTGTTGAGCCGCGACGTCGCGGAAAAAGACGTGCGCAATTACGTCAAAGAGCGCTATAAATCGGCCATCCAGCTCATCAAGAACATCGAGCAGCGCAAGCAGACCATTTTGCGCGTGTGCTATTCGATCCTGGCGCGCCAGCGCGATTTCCTCGACCATGGCATTGATTTTCTGAAGCCGATGATGATCAAGGAAGTGGCGGAGGAGATCGGGGTCCATCCCTCGACCGTCAGCCGCGCCGTAGCTAACAAGTACGCTCACACCCCGCAAGGCGTTTTCGAACTCCGATACTTCTTCAGCGAGAGCGTCAATGGACCTGAGGGCGGCGGCACCTCGCTGCTGATCCTCAAGCGCCGAGTCAAGAAGCTCATCGAAGAAGAAGATCCCACCAGGCCGTTGACCGACGAGCAGATCACCCGCATCCTCCAGTCGCAAGGCATCCAGGTCACTCGCCGCACGGTTGCGAAGTACAGGGAAGACATGCGCATCCCGAGCACCCACCAGCGCAGAGTAAAGAACTAGCGGCTGTACCGGCGCCTCGTCCGGTTCCGACAACGCGCGGATTTTGTTCCCGGGCGCGTCTAACCTGAAGGGACGCCGTTGTGAGGAAAGCGCCGCGGCTAAGACAGCAAATTAATCAAACCGGCTGCGGCAAGGAGGGAGCTCAATGACAGTAGAATATTTCGGCAAGCAATACGAAATTACTCCCGCCGTTCGTGATGAGGTCGAATTGGGCCTCACCAAGCTGACCAAGATCCTTGGCGAAAACATCAAAAGCAAAGTCATCCTGTCGGTGGAGAAGCACCGCAACATCGCGGAAATCACGGTGAAGCGGCGGCGCGGCCATCTGGTGGGACTCGCCGAGGCAACGGACATGGTGGCCGCCGTCACCCAGGCCCTGGAACATATCGAGACGCAAGTGCTGCGGCACAACGGCCGCCGCCGCAATATTGGCCGTAAACCGAAAGACAAGAGTTGGACGGAGCCGGTGGCGGCAGAAAGCGAGATGCAGATCTCCGTGGGCGCCAATCCTGCGACCGCGGTCCCGGTGGTGGTGCATAAGTTTCCCTCCATCGCCCGCACCACTGAGGCGCACCTGGTGCACACCACGGACTCCATCGCCATGCGGCCCATGACCATCGAGGAAGCGGTCAAGGAATGCGAATTCCGCGATCGCGCAGTCTTCGTCTTCCGCGATCCCAAGGGACAAGTAAAGGTGTTGCATCGCCGCAAGGACGGCAAGATCGAGTTGATCGAAGTGCCGTAGAAAGCTTCTCGGAGAGAAATAGGGGCGCCGATTTTGGCGCCTTTTTTGTTTGATGGCTATCGCTCGATCACTTTGGGGACTTTGAAGAAGATACCGTCCGAAGCGGGCGCATTGCGCAACGCTTCCTCGTGGGGCAGCGAAGGACGCGGCTCGTCAGCCCGCATGGCGTGAGCGACTCCCTCGAGACCGCTCGTCTCGCTGCCTTCACTGGAGCCGTTGGCAACTTGCGCCATAGGCTCGATGTTGGCCGTGTCCAACTCGTTCAGCCGGTCAATGTAGCCGAGAATGGAGTTCAGGTCCTTCAGCGTGCGGGTGCGCTCATCCGCGGTCAGTTCCAGATGCGCCAGGTCGGCGACGTAGGAGACATCTTTATCGGTAACCATGTTGGTAACAATCTGCTTTCTAGCGCGACGGCTGCTCCGCTTGGTTCCTCACCACAAACTTGATCACGTTCACCGGCTGCGCGCTCATCTGCCTCAGGGCCGCGAGATACTGCGGGTCGAAGCTGTGCAGCTGCTGCTGCCAAGTCGCGTCAGGAACTTCGACTGTCAGCACTCCATCCGCGTAGCCGATGGCGCTTGTCCTTTCCGCTACCTTCGATCCGCACACCAGCGGCCAGGCCAGCAGCGGAGCGTTGTCGCCACCCTCGCGATGCAGGGCGTCGGCAAAGATCTTCTTGAGTGTCGAGCTGGCATGTCGCATGGCGTCGAAGCTTCGATTGTAAAGCAGCGGGGGCGCTCTTCGCTTTTCGCTTTTCGCTTTTCGCTTTTCGCTTTTCGCTTTTCGCCAGAATCGCTGTCGTCCCGACCGGGCCCGCCGCCGCAGCGGGCGAGTGGAGAGACCTGCTGTTTCATCAGCGGTCGTTGCAGCACTAACAAAAGCAGATTCCTCGCTTCGCTCGTAATGACAACTCCTGAGACGAATCGTCCATCCCATATGGAACACTTGGACCCGCTCCGCCACTCCATTACTATTGCTCCTGCATGGTTTCTGCTCCCCGACGCTGGTATCGCAATCCTCTGTCCCTGCTAATCGTCGTCGCAGCTCTCAGCGCGTTCGTCATTCAATCCGGCGAGCTTGGCACCTCCGACACCTCGCATCGTCTGCAGACGACGCATTCCTGGTGGACCTCGGAACCGCCGGTATTTCCCAGGGAGTATCCCGAGTTCGGCATCCACGGCCGGGGAGGCAAGCTCCATAGCTGGTATGGAATGGGTCAGTCATTGCTCATGTTTCCAGCGGACGTGATCGGCACCGGCCTGGAGAAGTTGCCGATCTTTGCGGCTTACAACAACACCGATCCCACGATCCGCGCGATTTTCGTGAGCTACAGCACCAACATCCTGGTCAACGTCCTGACGGCGCTGGTGTGCTTCCGTTTTCTGTGCCAGTTGGGATTCAGCACCAAACAGTCGATCGCGGGCGTCCTCGCGCTGCTGTTCTGCACCACGCACCTGCACTACACGCAGAACATGATGGAGAACAACTACATCATGCTGCTGACCCTGACCGGTCTTTCGTTTCAATACGAGTGGCTACGGACCGGCAGCGGACGCGCACTGCTCATCGGTTCGCTTGCCTTCGGACTGAATCTGCTCACTCGCCTCACCACCGGCCTTGACCTGATCGCCGGCGGAATATTTCTGCTTCTGGTCCTGTGGCTGGAGAACGTGCGTGGCCGCGCGCTGTGGCAGCGTTTCCTGACCTACGCCAAGACGGCACTGCCCATCTATGCGATCTTTGGACTGATCGATCGGCTGTATCAGTTCTACCGCTTCGGTTCCTGGTTTAATACCTACACTACAATCGCCGGTCAGGAGCAGCGGCGGCTGAATCCATCGCTGCCCGCGAGCTATCCGTGGGAAGTTCCGTTCCACGTGGGCTTTCTTGGGCCACTGGTCATGCCGGAGAAATCGATCTTCCTGTTTGACCCTCTGCTGGTGCTCACGATTGTTCTCGCGGTGATCGCCTGGAAGCGTTTTCGTCCCGACGTCAGGGCTTACCTGATCACGGCCTTCCTCTTACTCCTGGGCTACATCAGCTTCTACGCGCGATACACGGTCTGGAGTGGCGACTTCGCCTGGGGAGATCGTTATGTCTCGACCGCAGTGGAATTGGCCGCGTTTATCTCGGTGCCGTTGCTGTTGCGCTGGCGCGCGTCGTTGGGAAAGCTGGTGTGGTGGACGGGAATCGCGCTGATCGCGTTGAGCACCGCGATCCAGTTGGCCTCGCTCGCCTTCTGGCTGCCGCTGGAAATCTACCAGGAGGACACGCTGGGACACCCGACGTTCGTGGTTTTCCTGCGCTTCAAGAACATCGCGGCCTTTGCCTTGGGAAAGATGCAGGCGTGGGGCCTCAACAATGATTCCATGACCTATGACCCTTGGGACTACGTTCACATCGACACGTGGAACTTCCTTCCCTTCTTGCTGCGCCGGGTCGGAGAAGCTCCCCGCTGGGCGGTGAACGTGACGTTTGCTGTTTGGGGTGCGGGCTTGGCCGCCCTCAGTTGGGCGCTGTGGCAGCTACGCAGAGCGTTGCTGACGGTGGACAGCGACGCCGGGTGCTAGAGCGCTCAGAATGGTGTGATTCGGCCAATCAGTCTCGCCGCTGCGGGGCTCGGTACAGTTTGGCAGCGCTATCCAAAAGGAAGCGGGGACTTCCCCGGTGGGTACGCCTTCCCCAACGTCTCAGCTCGAAACAATCTGTCGTCGGCGCGATGCAGGCGCTTGATCATGCGCGGCGTCAGCAGTTTGTAGTGATGAATTTCCAGCAGGTAATAAATGATGAACCAGATCGGCTCCTCGGTGGTCATCCAGGCCTGATCGTCGAACCGCGCCAGACTGACGGGACGCGAAAAGGTCCGAAGGGTGCGCTCGCGCCGCAGGTTGAAATAGATATTGAAGTAGCTCATCGCCAGTTCGCGCAGGGAGCGGTACACCGGCTCGCGATAGCGGCAGCCCGCATAGTTAGACTTGGCCACTGCGCCCCAATGTCCCTTCACCCGGTAGATGGCAAGCACATGGTCGGTGTCGTGTTCTGCTTCAAAGTCGAGTATCAGTGGCGGATAGCCGTTGGCGCGCAAGGCTGCGGCGGCAAAGATTGCCCCTTCGAAGCAATGGGAAGTATTTTCGCGCAACACTCGCCGGGGCGACCACGCAGTATCGGCCAGATGGTAGGGCATGTCATCGAGAAATCGTTGTATGCCATATGGATCTTTCAAACTGCGCAGCTTGCGCAGTTCCGCGGGAGTGAAGCCGTGTTGGTTGTTCATGATTGAGTGGAGAGCAGTGTATCGCATTGTGGAGAATAACTGCCCCGCCCTAGCCAAAAGAAGGCTAGAACGGGCACCCCTACATTTATCTTTCGGCTGATTGCGCACCCCAGTCAGGAATCGTTCTCCACTTCTCCTGCATCTTTATGTCTTTCAGTTCGCGTTTAGCGCTGGCTGCGGAATGGCCAACCGCGACAGCCGAGTTCTCGCGCAAGGAGCCGAGGATGGCAACTGCGACTGTCGATGCTTCGCAGGGCATGAGCGTTTCCCGGCCGACTTCCAGCCCCTGGATGATCGCCGTCTCGGTCATGCTGGCGACCTTCATGGAGGTGCTGGACACCTCGATTGCGTCGGTCGCGCTTCCTTACATCGCCGGCAGTCTGTCGGCAACCAATGACGAAGCCACCTGGGTGCTCACCAGCTATCTGGTAGCGAACGCGGTGGTTCTGCCCGCCAGTTCCTGGTTCGCATTGCGCTTCGGCCGCAAGCGCTTTCTGATCACCTGCATCGTGATCTTCACAGTTTCGTCCTTTGCCTGCGGCTCGGCGACCAGCCTGGGAATGATTTTGCTGGCACGCGCGGTGCAAGGCGCCGGCGGCGGTGCGCTGCAGCCGTTGTCGCAGGCCATCCTGCTGGAAAGCTTTCCTCCCGATAAACGCGGTATGGCGATGGCGGTGTTCGCTCTCGGAGTGGTTGTCGCGCCGGTGCTGGGCCCGACGCTCGGCGGCTATCTGACGGACGCCTACTCATGGCGCTGGGCGTTTTACATCAACATCCCGATTGGGATTTTCGCCATCTTCATGATCCTTCGCTACATCCAGGATCCACCGTACATCAAGAACGCCAAGCCCGGCCGGATCGACGGTATCGGGCTGGGATTGCTTGCCGTATGGCTGGGAGCGTTGCAGATCATCCTCGACAAGGGCCAGGAAGACGACTGGTTCGGGGCCAATTGGATTTGTTGGGCGACGGGGATTCTTGTGGTTGGGTTCGTCGCTTTCATCGTTCGGGAGTTGACTCACGACAAGCCGTTGGTGAACCTGCGCGTCTTTCGACACCGAAACTTTCTGCTTGGCTGTCTTCTTATCGCGATTTTTGGTGGTCTGCTCTACGGCCTGGTGACTCTGCTGCCGCTGTTTTATCAGGAACTGCTGGGCTACACCGCATTCGCCGCGGGTTGGGCCGTGAGCCCACGAGGAATCGGCGCCATTCTAGCCATGCCCATCATCGGCGTCTTGACCAACAAGCTCGACATACGCTGGCTGATTGCCTGTGGGTTTGTCATGTTCGGCATCAGCAGCTTGCGATTCGGTCAGGCCGACCTGGCTATCTCGCAATGGTCATTTTTCTGGGCCATCCTGCTCAGCGGCTTTGGCTCTGGCTCCATTTTCGTCCCGCTTTCGACCACCACGGTTGCGGGACTAGCCAATGAAGAGATAGGCAACGCCAGCGGGCTCTATAATCTGTCGCGAAACATCGGCGGAAGTATTGGTATTTCTATCGTGAACACCATCGTGGTCCGCCATCAGCAGTTGCATCAAAATGAATTGGTACACTCGATCACTTCGACCAGTGTGCCGCTGCAAAACCAGCTTCAATCGCTGCAACATTACCTGCAAACCCAAGGCTACAGCGCCGCCGAATCCATGCGGAAAGCCTATGCCCTGATCGGCGAGATAGTTTCCGGCCAGGCGCGGCTCTGGTCGTATGTGGATGATTTCCGCTATATGGCGCTGGTCTCGTTCGCTTGCATCCCGATTGTCTTCGTACTGAAGAAAGCCTCGCTGCCCAAGGGTGCGCAGAGCATCGGACACTGAGATTCAGCGGCGGCGGCACGCAGAGCTTCCAGTGGCAAGCTGTCATCCGGTAAGGGCTTCCAGCCTTGAACAAACTGAAAGCCCTTGGCCCGGTGGTTCCTACGGAGGAAGTTCGCCGAGGCGGCCCAGTGGTTTGAACTGTGAGCGCGCCTCGGCCAGGATAGTCTTGAGTAAGTTACGGCTCGATGGCAACCAAGGCCGGAAACAGGACGTTCACCTTGGGCGAACCGATTCCCGTCACCAGATCGTAGCCCACAACCGCCGTGCAATCTGCACCGCAGCCGCCGTTGGTTCCCGACGTGATGTCATGGAAGTCAGCGTAGTGCGTGGTGTTGTAGAAGGTATACAGGTCGGCGATAGCCGTCTGCAATGGGCCCTTACCGGCCGCCGCGCGGCTGGAATTGGTAACCGCAAAGATCGCGCTCCAGTCGGGCGAAGACACGCTGGTGCCGCCGACTTCAACCCACTGCGGGTAGCCGTAGGTGTCATAGACAGGAACGCCGGTGGCCGGATTGGCATCGGAAGAAATATCGGGAATGCAGCGCATTCCAGTGCTACCGCAGCCCGTGAAGATCCCGTTCTGATAGGACTGGCCGGGCTCGAAGGCGCTGATTCCGCCGCTGCTGCCACTCCACGCCGTCTCATTTCCATAGTTCGGCGTCAGGGGACTGGGAAGCGGAAGAGGCGAGGCCAACGTCAGCGTGGTTCCGCCGACGGCAACCACATAAGGAGATGCCGCAGGATAGCCTACTCCGTGGCCACCGTCACCGGTGGAAGCCATAAAGGTGACTCCCGGATGGTTGAAGAAGGAATCGAATTCCAACTCGCTGGAGTCTTCGCCACCGCTCCAGCTCATGGAGATTTGAGTGGCGCCGTTCTCGCGAGCGACGTCCACGGCAGCCAGCAGATCGTCAAAGCTGTTGCTGTTGGCTTCCACCAGTATCACCTTGGCGGCGGGCGCGAGGCTGTGGGCCTGTTGGATGTCCAAAGAGATTTCCAGTCCCCAACCAGTATCGCCTGCAGGGTTGCCGACTTTAATTTTAGTGAAACAGCCGTTTGCGGTAGTGCACACCGGCAGGTTAAATTGAGTGTCGTAAACTTGCAGGTCGGATTCGGCGTTGGGGTCATCGAAGGCATCCACAATGCCGATAATCTGGCCCTGTCCCTGGTTGGGGGTGGAATTCAGTCCGTAGGCGGCCTTTATTTGTACCGGAAAGAGACCGTGCGGAGTACTGCTGTCGGGTTGCGGACTGGTGATGCGGATGGGCGGTTGCGCAAAGATGTGGTTGCCATCGCGCTGTTGCGCGACCAAGGGCAATGCCAAAGCAAGCAGAACTAGCATGCTCAGCGAAAACAAAGCAGTTCTTTTCATTCCGGTTTCCTTATCCTTTTAGGTTCGCTGTATCGCCGGCGAAAAGCGCGATTGCCGTTGCAGGGTGACGGCTCTCGTTGGCTGATTCGGACAGGAAAGGACCGACCGCGTTGCCATACCTCTGCTCAGAGATTCCCCCATAACAACCTATCTCTGTTCGGTACTGGCCAAGGCACTTCCTGCTAGCTTCCTGACTTGTCGATCGCATTTCCCACTGTCTTAATTGAAGTGCAAGCAGGCCATTATCCTATCGCTGGCACCATAGATAAGTCTACACATCTTTCGCCCAATGCCAGAATTAATCTAGCGTTAACGTCCTACTACTATCCTAGTAAATACACAATAACTACAACAATAAGGCCATTGTTACTGGCAATTACGCATTGTGCTACTTGTGGTAGTAGATAAATGCAGGCCGACTGGTTCGCTACTGTTAGACAACACCTGCATATTATTTCGACTGTTTGTTGCCACAAGAATGGAAGGTTAATTGCGGCATCTGACACTTATACACTCAGTCGTCAGCAGGCGGATTATTCTTCACGAAATCGCATACACAAGCGCACCAATGCTAGCGCCCAGACTTCTTGGTCGAAGGAGATGTCTTCTGGCGACAATCGACTTGACCATCATGTACACCCACCTTGTAGCCTTCCGTCCATCCTTCCCACCACGCTGCCGATTTGCGATTTGTATCGCCTACACTCGAACTCGACGCTGCCAATTTCACGTGCCTCCGTATATGGTTCGGCAGTCCTGACTTGGCGTAGAGGTCGCCGCACACCGGACAGGGCACTCTGGTGAATCTCCCTTCCCACGGTCTTTCGTTAGCCACCATTTCAGTATTTTCCTTGAACCCGATGTCGGGCCGGGCGACCCATCGTGGGCGCTGGGAAGGAAATGTACCTTGCTGGCCGCACCTACTACCACGGTCGTGGTTGAGGAATAAGCAGGTGGGTAACCTCAGAATATTTGGACTGATGGAAAATCAATCAACTCGGGAGCACGGGTTCTTGAGGATCTTCCTTATGATTAGCAAAAGCCGGGACTTACGTGGATATGTGAGAACCCTTTCCGTCTGCCTTACATGGTTGCCTAGTCCAGATCAGCCCTCGTACACGACCTTGCCATCGACAATCGTCGCGACGGCTTTTCCGGTGAAGCTCCATCCATCGTACGGCGTGTTCCTGGATTTTGATTTCGATTGCGAGGCATCGAAGGTCCATTTCTTCTTGGGATCGAAGATGGTGACATCCGCATGCGAGCCCAGCGCCAGGCTGCCGCGTCGCGCAAGACCGAAAATCCTGGCGGGACTTGCCGAAAGTAACTCGACGATCCGCCACAGTGGCAGGCTGAAGTGCTGATGTAACACAGTGACCACAATCGCGAGTGCCGTCTCCAGGCCTGTGATGCCGAAGGCAGCGCGCTCGAACTCAACCTGCTTCTCGTGGAAGGCGTGGGGCGCGTGGTCGGTCGCGATGGCGTCGATGGTGCCGTCGGCAATGCCTTCAATCAAGGCAGCACGGTCGGCTAGCGAGCGGAGCGGCGGATTCATCTTGTAGTGCGTGTTGAAGTCGCCAACGTTCTCATCCACCAGCGTGAAGTGATGTGGCGTAACCTCGGCAGTCACGTGTATTCCCGCCTTCTTCCCGCGGCGCACGGCTTCCAGCGCCTCCCGCGTCGAAAGATGCGCCACATGCACGTGTCCCCTGGTCGCACCGGCCAGGGCGATGTCGCGTTCCACGATGTTCGCCTCGGCGGCGTTCGGCATGCCGTGCAAGCCCAGGCGAAACGAGGTTGCGCCCAGGCTCATCGAGCAGTCGGCGGTCATGCGAGTGTCCTCGGCATGCTGCACCACGGGGATATTCAACTTGGCGGCAGCATGCAGCGCGTCGTGCATCAGACGATCACTGAGGATCGGCTTGCCATCGTCGGTCACTCCGACCGCGCCAGCTTTCTTCAATGCAGCAAAATCCGTAAGCTTTTCTCCCAAGCTGCCGGCGGTCGCCGCGGCTACGGGAAAGACGTTCACGAGCGCGCCACGTTCGGGAGCCTGCATCCAGCGGGTGATTTCCGCCGAGTCGTTTACCGGCACAGTGTTAGGCATGGCGCAGACGGAGGTGAATCCGCCGGCCGCCGCCGCGGCAGTGCCGGTGGCGATGGTCTCTTTGTGGGCCTGACCAGGCTCGCGCAGATGCACATGCAGATCGATGAAGCCAGGGGCAACGATGCACCCCTTCGCGTTGAAGCTTCGCTGGGCCTGACCGCGAAGCTTGCCCGGCGCCGTCACAGCAGCCACGCGTCCGTCGCGCAGGAGAACGTCCATCTCCTGGTCGATGCCGCTCGCCGGATCGACGACGCGTCCGCGTACGATGAGCAATGAGTCCATGTCTTTCATTAGCGCGCCGCCCCGAGCAGCATGGCCAGAATCGCCATGCGGGTTTTCACTCCATTGCGGACCTGCTCGTGAATGCAGGATTGTGGACCGTCCGCCACTTCGCTGGTCAACTCCATGCCGCGAATCACCGGCCCGGGATGCATCAGGATCGCATCCGGCTTTGCCAGCTTCATGCGTTGCGGCGTGACCTGGTAGTTGGCAATGTAGTCCTCAACGCTAAGATGCTTTCCTGCGAGCCGCTCCTTCTGCACCCGCAACGCCATGACCACGTCGGCGCCTTGCAATGCGATATTCAGGTCGTGGCAGGCGGTCACTCCCGGCGCGAGGGAGGCGGAGATCTCGGGCACGAAATCCGGCGGGCCGCAGAAAACAATGTCTGCGCCGAAGCGTGAAAGCAGCTCCGCATTGGATCGCGCTACCCGGCTGTGATACACATCGCCCACGATCACTACCCGCAAACCGTTCAGCCGCTTCTTGTGGTTAGTAATGGTCAAGGCGTCGAGCAGCGCCTGGGACGGATGCTGGTGCATCCCATCGCCCGCATTCACGATCGGCACTCGCACATAACGCGCCAGCAGGTAAGCTGCGCCACTGTTGGCGTGCCGCATGACGATGGCATCGGCTCCCAAGTTCGCCACCGTCCAGCCCGTATCAATGAGTGATTCGCCCTTCTCGATGCTGGAAGAAACCGGAGTCACCAGCGTGGTCGTGGCGCCCAGGGTCTTGGCGGCAAACTCGAATGAGGTGCGGGTGCGGGTGGAAGATTCGTAGAAGAGCAGGGCCACGCGTTTGCCGCGCAACAACTGCGACGGCCGGCTGGGATCCATGCGGCGGGCCAGCGCCAAAATAGACTCAATCTGTGCAGTAGTAAGTTGTTCGATGCCCAGCAGCGAACGCAATTGCGGCTTCATTGGCCTTCGCCCACCCGCTCCATTAGCAGAACCTTGTCGGAGCCATCGGTCTCTTGCAATTTCAATTCGATGAATTGATTGTTGGTGGTGTGGATGGTGCGGCCCACGAAGCCCGCCTCGATGGGCAATTCGCGATGGCCGCGATCAATCAGCGCGCAAAGTTGAATGCGGCGCGGGCGCCCATGAGCGAATAGCGCATCCAGCGCCGCGCGGGCGGTCCGCCCGGTGTAGAGCACGTCGTCAACCAGGATGATGTTCTTGTCCTGGATGTCGAACTCCATGGTGCTCTTTTTCACTTCCGGGCGATGCCCGACGGTGGAGAGATCGTCGCGGTAGAGTGTAATGTCCAAAGTACCGACCGGGACTGCGGTTTTTTCGATGCGCCCCAGAATCTTCGCCAGCCGCTGCGCCAGCGGCACACCGCGCCGCATGATGCCGACTAGTCCAAGGTTGGCGACGCCATTGTTCTTTTCGACAATCTCGTGCGCCAGCCGGACCAGGGTGCGCTCAATTTCGGAGGCAGACAGGATTTGCGCTTTCTCGCGGAGATTCGAGGGCTGGAGGGAGGCCTTGGTCATGCCGTTCGCATCATACGAAACCCCAAGCCGCGGAGCAACCTTTGCCCTGCGCAGTGCGTTCCTCCGCAGCCGCGGTGCTCATCGGAATTCCCGCCGCCCGCCGGACATCGAAGCTCCCAGCGCACCGCCGGCAGCGGTGATTACGATGAACACCACTCCCAGCACAAGCAGTATCAGCACCACGAAGGTTGCGGCGCCTTGCGGACTGCTCATCCAGTCCATGAAGTGCTGCACCATGGCCTGCGCCTTGGGATCGGGATTGTTGGCCATCTGTTTTTCCATCTGCTCCTGCATGGCACGACGGAAATCGGTGTTAGAGCGAAACAGCGCGAACGACAGCACGGTCACTACTGCGTTGACCATGAACCCGAACACGCCTGCCAGGGCGCCCAGCTTCATGCCCATCCCCGGAGTAACCAAGGTCCCCGGCACTTGCTTGCGATACATCGCAACCGAGAGCACACCTGCGCCCAGCATCCACAGACAACAACCGATGGAGACGAACGGAATCGCGGTGAGAATTGCAGCCCCAACTCCAGCCAGCAGCGCGCCCTTCCATGCCAGGTCCCATTGAATGGCGCTTCCCTGGGGCGCGTAAGGCGCGCCGCCCGGCGTCCAACCTGGTCCGGGACCGACGGAATAGGCGGACGGAGGAACTTCCCTCGGAGCGCTGGGTGGGAGCGGCGGCGCCGCGGGCGCATTTTCTTCAGGCGGAATGACTCGGATCTGCGGGGCGCCACAGTGTGGACAAAAGGTGGTGCCCTCTTCAATCGAGGCCTGGCAGCGATAGCAGGGATGGTCCACTAGCGAAAAGTTACAGCAGATGCGCCGTGCGCGCAACCGTAGCGCTGCATAGCTGGGAAAGGCCGCCTACTTCTTATCGTTTCGCGCCCGGTTCTTGATCCAGATGGGCGTGCCCACAAACCCGAAGGCCGCGCGAATCTGGTTCTCCAGAAAGCGCTGATAGGAGAAGTGCAGCTTCACCGCGCGGTCGGTGAACAAAATGAACGTTGGCGGCGACACCCCGGCCTGCGTCATGTATAGAATTTTGACCCGTTTCGCTATCGGGACCGAAGCCCGCTCAAAATCAACTTTGCTGAGGAAGCGGTTCATCTCTCCCGTGCCGATGCGCTTGCGCCGCTCCCGCGCCACCAGCTCCAAGGTGGAAAAAACCTTGTCGAGATTGCGCCCGGTCGTTGCAGAGACAAACACCACCGGAGCGTACGACAGAAACTTCAAATGCCGCCGGACCTGCTCCTCGTAAACATGGCGATCGGCAGGAGGCTTGCCATCGGTTCGCTTATCCGTCTTTCTTGTGGGGTCCCCGGCAAGTGCCGTATTTGCGCTTGCTGGGGTGCTCACCAAGTCCCATTTGTTGATAACGATAATGACTGAGCGTCCGCTCTCATGCGCGTAGCCGGCGATCGTGGCATCACTGGCGGTGACGCCTTCCACGGCATCAATCAACATCAGCGCGACGTCAGCGCCTTCGAGATGTTTGCGCGCCATCACCACCGACAGCTTCTCGGCCATCAGTTCGGTCTTGCCTTTGCGGCGAATACCGGCAGTATCGATGAAGCGATACTGCTGTCCATCGCGCTCGATCAGTTCGTCCACGGCATCGCGGGTGGTACCGGCAATCGGTGAAACAATCGCGCGCGACGTTCCGGTCAGCGCGTTCAGCAGAGTGGACTTGCCGACATTAGGCCGGCCAATGATCGCCACCCGGGTTTCGCGCTGAACTTCGGCTTCTTCCTCGCCGATCTCAGGCGCGCTCTCCTCACGCGGCGGTGTCGCCTCCTCAACCGTGGCCTCCCGCTTCGGCATCACGCTCAATACGTGCTCCAACAATTCGGCAATGCCGTTGCCGTTCTCCGCGGAGATGGGAAACAGTTCCTTAATCCCAAGCCGACGGAATTCCTGGGCATAGGGCTCAAGCTGCGGCGTGTCGGCTTTGTTGACGGCCAACAGCAGTGGCTTGCCGGTGCGCAGCAGCAGCCGCGCGAGGTCAATGTCGGGAGACGCCAACTCCGTGCGCCCATCCACCACCAGCACGATCACGTCGGCTTCTTCCAGAGCCACTCGCGCCTGCCGAAAGATCTCCGCCGGAATCAGTCGCGGGTCGTCGGGAACGATGCCGCCGGTGTCCACCACTCGGAACTTCTTGCCGATCCATTCGACATCGCCGTAGATGCGGTCGCGGGTGATGCCGGGCTCGTCGCCGACGATGGCGCGGCGTGACCCGACCAGCCGGTTGAACAGCGTGGACTTGCCGACGTTGGGGCGGCCAACGATGGCCAGCGTGCCGACGGTGGGCGGTTCGCCCTGTTCGGCAGTTCTGCTGGACTCAAATTGCATGCGACGATTCACTGAGACTCTTTCCGGCGGCGGTTCGAACAGCGATTGCCCTTAGCGACTATTATAGGGACAAGACTCCTCGCGTCGTGTCTTCCAAACCACAATCCGCCGCACTGGCCGCGCGTTTACCGTCGCTGTTTCAGTTCTTCGGCCCGGGCGGGGTGCTGGCGCGCACTCATCCGGCGTACGAATTCCGCCGCGGGCAGCTCCAGATGGCGGAGGCCGTGGAGCAAGCGCTGACCGAGCGCCGGCACCTGATCGTCGAAGCCGGCACCGGCACTGGCAAGACGCTGGCCTACCTGCTGCCCGTCATTCGTTCCGGGAAGCGCGTCATCATTTCAACCGGCACCAAGACCTTGCAGGAGCAGCTCTTCTTCAAAGACGTTCCGTTTCTGCGGGAGCATCTCGGCGAACTGCGCGTCTGCTACATGAAGGGCCGCGGCAATTATCTCTGCCGCAAGAAACTCTACGACCTCACCGACCAGCCGCTGCTGAACGGACTGGAAGAGATCAGCCACTTCCGCATCATCAGCGACTGGGAGAAGACCACCGAAAGCGGCGACCGCGCGGAGTTGGCCGAACTGCCGGAGAACAGCCATCTGTGGCCCAAGCTGGATGCGCGCACCGACCGATGCATCGGCTCGCAATGCCAGCAGTTTGACCGCTGTTTCATCACCGAGATGCGCCGCCGGGCCGCTGAGAGCGACATCATCATCGTCAATCATCACCTGTTCTGTGCCGACCTGGCGATCAAATCGGCCAAAGACCACGCGCCCGACACCGGCGTGCTGCCGGACGCCGGCATCGTCATCTTCGATGAAGCGCATGAGTTGGAGGATGTCGCCACCAACTATTTCGGAGTGACCGTCTCGAATCTTAGGGTTGACGAATTACTGCGCGATGTCGAGCAGACCCTGCGGCGAGTCGATGTGCCTATTACGGAAGTTATGCCGGCATGCGGTCAGGTGCGCGACCGTTCGCAATTGTTCTTCTCGTTGCTGCCGCCGGGCGAGGGCCGTTTCGCGTTCGAGAACCGCCCGGAGTTCCTGGAAGAAAATGGCGACGAGTACCTTGGCCTGCAGAATTCACTGCTGCATCTCTACACCGAGCTGCAAGCCATTCCCAATAAGCCCGACGAAGTTCACGCTCTGGCCCGACGTGTGGAGGAGTTGCGCGTCAATCTGGGATTCATTCTGGAATCGACCCAGCGCAACATCGTCTTCTGGATCGAACGCCGCACTGGACGTGGCCCCCAGCACAATGTGTTTCTCCAAGCCACCCCGATCACGGTGTCGGACATCCTGCGCACCACATTGTTTGAGCACCTGGAGTCGGCGGTGCTGACCTCCGCGACGCTGGCGGTCGCGGGAGGCTTCGAGTACATCCGCACCCGCATCGGAATCGAGCACGCCCGTGAGCTGGTGGTGCAATCGCACTTCGACTATGAGAGCCAGGCGCTGCTGTATGTGCCGCCTGACCTGCCGGACCCGCGCGAGGCGCAATTTGTGGAGCGCGCATCGCAACGCGTCAAGCAACTGTTGGAGATCACACGCGGGCGCGCATTCTGTTTGTTCACCAGCTACGCGCTGATGCATCAGATGTACGAGCAATTGCTGGGCGAGTTGGCATTTCCCCTGCTGTTGCAGGGCGATGCGCCGAAGAACGCTCTGCTGGAACAGTTCCGGCTGACGCCGAATGCCGTCCTGTTTGCCACCTCGTCGTTCTGGCAAGGGGTTGACGTGCAAGGCGAGCAACTCAGTTGCGTCATCATTGACAAGCTGCCGTTCGCCGTACCGAATGATCCCGTGGTGGCCGCGCGAATCAGGGCCATTGACGAGGAGGGCGGGAATGCCTTCTTCCAGTACCAGGTGCCCAGCGCCGCCCTTTCGCTGAAGCAGGGTTTCGGCAGGCTAATCCGTTCGCTGCACGACCGCGGCCTGCTTTGCCTGCTCGACAATCGCATCCTGAGAAAGCAGTACGGGCGCGTATTCCTCGACAGCCTGCCGAAATACGGTCGGACGACCGACATAAAGGTGGTTGAACAGTTCTTTGGCGCGGCCTCAATGGATGAGGAAGCTCAGGAGAGCTAATCGCCAACCAAAGCCACTTCTCCAGATCGGATGGACCTTTATTTGCGCAAGACAAGCTCCGGCATGAGGTAGAAGGTCACTTATCCGGTTGGATGCTGCTCGAATGATAATGATTGCAATGTTCCGGTGAGCGAGATTTTGTTGGTACTGGAGGCCTTTGTCGAGAGTCAGGAAGACATCAAAACCATTCTGCTCGGCAAGAGAAAGGAGTTCTCCATTCTTTTTGCCTGCAAGTCCTACCTCTGGGACGGTCGAACAATCATGGCCAGCCAAGCTGTTCTTGAATTTTCTTGGTATGCACTCGTCAAGTAAAACCTTCATTTAAGTTGGCCGACCAGAAGCGACTTGGCAGCTTCGAGAGCAGAAATCGCGGCCTCGCGCGTAACTGTAGGAAAGTCATCGAGGAATTCCGCCAGGGTCTGGCCTCCTTCCAGATAGTCGAGCAAAGCTTGGAATGGAACACGTGTTCCGCGGAACACCGGAGTGCCCCCGAGAATGTCCGGGTCCTTGACGATGACTTGGTTGACCGGCTGCATCGCCCCTATCTTATCTCCAAACAGGCTAGAATCGTACGTTCACTGTAATCGAGAGCAACTGGCTACTGACTACCGACAACTGCCTTGAAGCACCTTCTCCACAAGTGGACGCTGCTGATCCTGGCGCTGCTGAAGCCGCTTGGCATCTGGGGTGTGATGGGATTCGCCGCGGTGGACGCGGCCTTTCTCGGCATGCCGCTCGACGCCATCGTCGCCGGCTACGTCTGGGCCAACCCGCACCGCCTGCTGCTGTACTCGGCCATGGCGGCGGCGGGCTCGGCGCTGGGCAGCATCGTCATCTACGTGATCGGATACAAAAGCGGCGAGGTGCTGCTGATGAAGCGCATGGGCGAGAAGCGCTTCAACAAGATCAAGGCTGCCTTCGATCGCCACGAATTTCTCGCGCTCATGCTGCCGTCCATGCTGCCTCCCCCGACGCCCTTCAAGCTGTTCGTGCTCTCCGCGGGCGTGGCCGAGATGAGGTTCAGCCACTTCCTGATGGCAATTTTTTCGGGACGGTTTCTGCGCTTCGTGGTGCTCTCATTTCTGGTGATTCGCTATGGCCCGGGGATCGTGGGCTTCATCGGTGGCATGGTGCACAACCACTGGAGATATGTCATCGCCGCCGTGGCCACGGCTTGCCTCGTGGGTTGGTGGATCTGGAGAACGAGGAAGCTGAAGTCGGCGCGTAAGGCGAGAGGCTAGCGAACGTCGGCGTGACCCGAGCGGCCGCCCCGGCTTTACAGCGCTCCCTCTTTCCCGTGCGTGCGGATCAGCACCGTACCAAAGCGCGTCCCCGAACCTCGCGGCTCGATCGAGACCAGATGCTGGTCGTCGCTGGTGCCGACTTTAAGCTCCCATCCGTCGCCGTGCGCGTCCTTACAGGTCAGCTTCTTGTCGGCATCTTCGCCGTGCTTTCCCATGTGAACATCCGAGCCGCCGTTGTGGCCGTTGCACACCAGCACGTCACCGAAGCTCTTCAGTTTGTCCTGATAGAACGATTTAACTTTCTCTGGCGAGTCGTCCGTCTCGTACTCGGCTGCGACCACCTTCAGTCCAAATCCCCCTGCTCCCATGTCTATATTGGCGGAATGGCTGTCCCCATTGTCTGCCGGACGCAGATGTGCGCCGGGGTAAACCGGAATGCCGTTGTCCGCTGCCTTGTCGCTGGTGTTCACCTTCAGGTTGGCGAAGGGAGTTTGAATATCCACCTTCTTATTCTGCTTGTCCTTATCGTCCACATTAATCGAGCAGGCGGCCAGCAGCAGCGCGATGCTCGCCATTACCAGAGCGCATGAAAACTTGGTGGCGACGTTCCTCATCATTGTGGTCCTCCGCTGGAATCTTGTGCCGTACCCGCCATTTTTGCGCCAGGGCCGGCGATGTTCGGAATGGTTACAGGCAAGCGGCCGGTCATTGGGATTTCGCCGAACATTGCCTTCACCGCACTTACCTCAGAAACGTGACCGTTGGAGAAAGTGCACATGTAAGTTTGCACCTCTGGCAACTGCGCGGCAATGTAGGGACTGCCCAAGGCCACAACGATCGTCTTCTCCGCGGCACTTCGCAAAACCCGCCGCAACAGGGTTGCGGACGATTCCTGCACGGCTATGGCATTGATGGCCGCTCCGTTCTGCGCGCGCACCACCCTGCCCGGCACCGGAAACTCGAACACTGCGGCGATCACCACTTGCGCTTCCTGCGCCGCCGCCAACACCGGTTGGGTCATGCCCGCCGCAACACGGGGATCGATGTAATACACCCGCGCGTCAGGAATTCTCGTCCTGAGCTCATGATCCAGCGTTCTCCCCGAATCGGAGCGGCTGTCGTCGGTAAAAATCACCAAGACAATATTATTGCGCGCCTCCGCTACCGGCTGATACGGATTCGGCGGCAGGTTGGTTCCCTTTGCGGCAGCTTTTAGCGGGAGCACTCGATGATTGTCCCGCACCAGCGTGACCGCCTTGTCAGCGATCTCTTGCGCGGTCGCCAGGCTGGCAGGTTGCGCCACGATCTGATTCACGGCATGGATATCGACCAGCTTGGCCTGGTTCAGCCCAACCGAGGCCTTGGCGCGCAGGATCTTCAACACCGATTGATCGATGCGCGCTTCGGAAATCTCCCCACTGCGGACGGCTCGCAGCAATCCGTTGTACGAGCCATCGAGGTCGAAAGGCAGCAGCAGTATGTCATTACCCGCCTTTACGGATTCGACCGCGGCCCGGGCAGCGCCTTCAGATCCCTCCTGCGGAAATGCCTGCCTCAAACCACCCATGTCGAGCGCGTCGGTGATGACCAATCCGTGGAAGCCCATCTTCTGTTGCAAGAGTCCGGTCACGATCGCGGGCGAGAGGGTGGCCACGTGATCGGGACCGGAATCGAGAGCCGGGACCAGCACGTGGGCGATCATCACCGCATCGACTCCGGCCTGTATGGCAGCGCGAAATGGCGGCAGTTCAATCGCGTCGAGATGGGACGCATCGCCTTTAACCACGGGCACGAACACATGGGAGTCGCTTTCCGTGTCGCCGTGACCGGGGAAATGTTTGGCCGTAGTCATCATGCCGAACTCGTGGGCGCCCGCGATGTAGGCGGTTGCCATGTCGCTGACCAGCTTCGGATCTTCGCCGAACGAGCGGGTGTTGATGATGGGATTCGCGGGATTGGAATTGACGTCCACATCGGGAAACCAGTTCCATTGCACACCGATGGCGCGCGCTTCCTGGGCGGTGATGCGGCCCGACTGGCGCGCAAACGCGGTGTTGTTGGTGGCGCCGAACGCCATAGCCTGCGGAAAATCCGTCGCGCCGTCAAGGCGCATGCCCAGCCCATGTTCGAAGTCGGCGGCGAAGATCAGCGGGAACTCGGAATCCTTCTGTAATTGATTGATGACCGTGGCCGCTTCGAGCGGTCCATTCTTGTAGAGGAGGCCGTCCTCGAAGCGCACGGTGAGGCCGAATCCGCCGAGGTGGTACTTGCGCATGGTGTCGCGCAAGGCGATGTATTCCGGGCTGTTCACGTTCATGAACTGCGCCAGCGCACGGACCATAAACATCTGGCCGATCTTCTGCTCCAGCGACATTTTCTTCAGCGACTCGCGCGCCCACTTCTCGCCTTTTTTGTCGAGATGGACCGGGGCGGCGGTTTGAAATTGTTCTTTGGCGTAGCTCATGGGTGACATGCAGATTGAGATTAGAAGCGCAGCAGAGTAGATCCAGCGATTCATGACGAACCGACCATACCAGAGTGTCAGTCCGAGGGCCGCAGCTTAATGCGGGAGGAAACCAGTTCGGCAGCTTCGCCGGCAACGGTGGGATCATCTCCGAACCCCGTGAGCCAGGTCACATCAGGTTCGCGGCGAAACCACGTCATCTGGCGCTTGGCATAGTTACGATGCCCTTGCTGCGTCGCCGTCAGTGCCTGCTCGCGCGTAAGTTCTCCATGCAAGAATTGTGTTGCCTGCTTGTAGCCGAGCGAATCGAGCGGTGTGACGCTCTTTTGCTCGCCGTATCGCTCGAGCAGAGTTGCTGTTTCGTCGATCAAGCCGTTGTCGAACATCTGGCAGGCCCGCTGATTAAGGCGCGCGTACAGCGCCTCTCGCTCCGGGTTGAGCCCGATTCGCAGAATGCAAAACCCACACAGCGGATCGCGCCCGCGTTCCTCCCACAACTGGCTCATCGGCGCGCGCGATGCCAGGCACACCTCCACGGCGCGGATAATCTTGGGCGCATCATGGGGATGGATCTTCGCCGCCGCCGCGGGATCCAGGTGCAGCAGCAACTCGTGCAAATATGGGGAGCCGCGTTCCTGCGCACGTTCGCGAAGGCGCTCGCGTAATTCTTCTGAACGTTGCGGTCCCGGGAAGAGCCCTTCCAGCAACGCTCGCAGATAAAGACCGGTGCCCCCAACTACGATGGGCAGCCGCTGACGGCGGGCAATTTCCGCAATGGCCGCTCTCGCCTGCCGCGCATACTCCCCTGCGGTAAAGGGCTGGCCGGGTTCGGCGACATCGAGGAGATGATGCGGCGCCAGCGCCCGTTGCTGGCGGGTTGGCTTGGCCGTCCCAATCTCGAAGTGCCGATAAATGGTTACCGAATCGCAACTGACCACTTCACCGGCGAACTGTTGTGCAAGAGCGATCGCCAGCGCCGATTTGCCCGAACCTGTGGGTCCAAGGATGACGACGAGGAGCGGTTCAGATTGAGTCGGAGCCGAAGTGCTCATTCAACGCGCGCCCCAGGGGATGGTTCGGCCAAAACGGAAGAATGCCAGGGCGAGAATGAAGATCACCAGGACGAGCAGGCCGAAAACTTTGGCGCGCTCCCGCGAACGATATCGCGCTTTCCAATCTGCATCCTGCTCGCGAGCATCGGAGGCAGGCTTGGGTACAGGCTGCTGGCCGGAGTTCACAGCCCCATTCTACGCGTGGCAGCTAGTCCATATCGCCCTTTTGGGGGTTGTAGTAGAAGCGAAAACGCAGGGCCAGATAAGGGGCGTGATATTCCGACGGCAAAGGAGCGAACGGATTCGACGCGGTGATTCCACCCCAGGCGGCGCGATCCAGCGACACGTCGCCCGACTCTCCCGTGAGCTTCATGCCTGCAACCCGGCCATCCGGCAGGATGGCGAACTCAATGGCAACCTTGCCGCGTTTGAGCAGTGGAGCGCGCGCCGCTTCCGGGATCAAGGTGTACCAATTTCTGCGCACGGCATCGACCACCCGAGACAGATAGGGCCCGAAGTCTACACCCTGGGTATCGCTCAGCACCTCGAGGTTTCCTAGCGTACGCGCCCTGCCGCCCGGACCGGCACCGTAATCGCCGCCACCTCCACCGTAAGAGCCTCCACCACGATGCTCGGCGACCGCGCGGGCGGCCTGCGCCGTAAGATCGCCGGGCGACTTCATCATCTGCGCAAAGTCAACCTTGCCGCCACCCTGGTCCTGCATGGGAAGCCTGGGATTCGCCTGCGGCGTGGCCGACTGCATCTGCGCCATCTGTTGTTGCGACGGGTTCGGCTGCTGGCCGCCCTGAGGCGCCGGTGGCGTCATCTGCCCCGACTGTGATGGAGGCCCCGGCGGCCCCGCGCGGCGCAACTCCTCCAGTGTCTTCTTGTCGATCGACGGATGCTGGCTCATCGCAACGCGGTTCTTATCGGACAGCACATTCGTCTTGGGCGGCACCTTCGGCGCCTTCTGCAAGTCGGACGGCAGGTCCAGGTAGGTCATGTTCTGGTTCTTCATCAGGTCGGCAGTCGTGGCCAGATCGATGCCCTTGTAGCCGAAAATTTTCGGCGACATGGCGATGAAGATCACCACCAGCAGGTGGACCACGACGGAAATCCAGAAGGCTTCGCGCAGGCGCGAGCGCTCCAGATCATCCTCTAGTTGGAGCAGTAGATGTGGCGTAAGGTCCAAGCCGGCAGGGCCGTTGTCAGCCCACAAGGCAAGCTGCTGTTCTTCCTTGGTGGGAAGCTCAGCCGATTTCTCTGGCGGTATTAAGATGGAAGCCATCCGTTTGGATCAAGTACGCCCTGAGCTCAACCACTTAGACGCCCTTCGACCCTCCGGAAGTGCAATACTTCCCCGGTGATGGCGCAACCGTAGTAAACCCGGTGCCCTGGTGCAAGTTCCTAGCTCTTATTTTCGCACAGGCGAGTGCTTAATGCGATTCGTCCGCTGGCATCCGAGAGTTCCACAAAAGGTACACTGTCTGCCATGAAGTCAGTGATCGTCGGCACCGCGGGCCATATTGACCACGGCAAGAGCGCGCTGGTCCGCGCCCTTACCGGCATCGATCCCGACCGTCTGGAGGAGGAGAAACGTCGCGGCATCACCATCGACCTCGGTTTCGCCAACCTGGACTTGCAGGGTCCTGGTGGAGAGCCGATCCGCATTGGCCTGGTCGATGTCCCCGGCCATGAGCGTTTTGTGCGCAACATGCTGGCCGGCGTTGGCGGCATCGATCTGGTGCTGCTGGTGGTGGCGGCCGACGAATCGGTCAAGCCCCAGACCCGCGAGCACTTCGAAATCTGCCGCCTGCTTTCGGTGCAGCGCGGCATCACGGTGCTGACCAAGTCTGATCTGGTCGATGCGGAAACTCTCGAAGTCGTGACCATGGAAGTCGCGGAGTTCCTCGCCGGATCATTTCTCGATCCGGCGACTTCGCCGATTATCCCCGTCAGCTCCAAAACAGGCGCGGGACTCGACCAACTGAAGCGCGAGCTGGCACGGCTGGCCGCCGAGGCTCCGGCCAAAGACTCCGGCGCGGTCTTCCGGTTGCCGATTGATCGCGTCTTCACCATGAAGGGCTTCGGCACCGTGGTGACAGGCACTTTGATTTCGGGCACCGTCCAGAAAGAGCAGGAGGTCGAAGTCCATCCCACGGGCAAGCGCCTGCGGGTGCGCGGAGTGCAGGTGCATGGTCGGCCAGCGGAGCAAGCGACCGCCGGACAACGCACCGCCTTGAATCTGGCCGGCGTGGAGACGACTGAATTGGCGCGCGGCATGATGCTGACGCCGCCGGAAATGTTCCATCCGGCGGTGAAATTGGGTGTACGGCTTGACCTGTTGCCTTCGGCCAAGCCCCTGCGGCAATACGCGCGTGTCCATTTGCATGCGTTCGCGGCGGAGACCATCGCGCGCGTGACTCTGCTCGAAACGAAGCAGCTTCTGCCGGGCGAGTCGGGCTTCGCACGCCTGAAGCTCGACCGTCCGATCGTGTTGTTTCCCGGCGACCGATTCATTCTCCGGCAGTATTCTCCGGTGATCACCATTGGAGGCGGACGTGTGCTCGACGCAGGCGATCCGCCCATACGGATTGAGCGCGATCAGATATTGCCGTTCCTTCAGACCATCGCCAATGCCAGTCCCCGAGAAGCGCTGCTGGCGCGGGTAAACCGGCGGTGGATCTTTGGGCTAACGGTTGCCGAAGCGGTGGCGGAGACGGGATGGCTTCCCGCTCACGTGCAGCGGCTCGCCGCGGAACTGAAGCAGGCAGGCGAAATCGCCATTTTCGACAATGTCCTGATCACGTCCCGATGGCTGGAGAGAGTTCGTCAGGACATCCTGGCGCGTGCCGCGTACTTTCACGACGCCAATCCGCTGCTGCCGGGGATTAACAAGGAAGAGCTCCGTGCATGGAAGTACGGACATGCCGAGCTGTTTGATGGAGTGATCGGCGTATTGCTGCGCGAGAAGAAGCTGGAGGCCGACGGCGAGCTGTTGCGTCTTCCCGGGCGGGGTGTGGTTCTCCGCGACGAAGAGGCGGAATCGAAGTCGCAAATCGAGCAGGCCTTCGCCAAGGCAGGCCTGCAGGTCCCTGGGCTGAAGGAAGTGCTGGCTTCCCTGCCAGTGGACAAGGTGCGCGCCCAGAAGATTGTCACGCTGTTGCTGCGCGATCATGTGCTGGTCAAGCTTTCGGATGACCTCGTGTTTCATCGCGCGTCGCTCGAGGCCCTGCGCCAGCGAATAGTCGCGCAGAAGGCAAAGACCCCCAAGCTGAACGTAGGAAACTTCAAGGACCTGTTCGGGGTGACGCGCAAGTATGCGATACCTCTGCTCGAATACCTCGACCGCGAGCGAGTGACGCGGCGGGTGGGGGATGAGCGGGTCATCTTGTAAGACCGCTGGCGCTCCAGAGCCTGTTCCCCTTCCAGTGCCGAAATTTGGAATTTCGCGTCTTAGGGTGACTTGCATTTATAGCATATATAAGTTACGTTTACACCAGTTGTAGCGAATATAGCATCTATCAGGTGGGTGAAACAGATGATGGGTCGGGAGAATTAGCCTCGAGGAGAAGTCTTCTGCTTGAACGAGGGCCCAAACGAAAGAAATTGGCTGTGGAGGTACGAAACATGCACGTAGAGGAAAAGAACACAAGTTGCGCAGGTAAGGTGCCCGTTCCAGTTTCCGAGAAGGACACGCGCGAAATACTGGACATTTATGAGAAGCTCCGAACGGCGGACGCGAAGCTGGTTGGTCCGGACGGCAAGACGGACCTTCTACCTAACAATGTATATTCGTTTCTCTGCCGGCTGCTTGCAGACCTGAAGGCTGGTAACTCGATCACCATTCTGCAAAGCAAAGCCGAGTTGACCACGGTCGAAGCGAGCAAATTGTTGGGAATGTCGCGCCAATACTTGGTAGGGCTCTTGAGCAAAAACGAAATTCCATTCCATATGGTTGGCACACATCGGAGGCTCTACGCTCGAGACGTCCTTGCCTACAAAGTAAGGCGCGACACCTATCGTCACAAGACGTTAGACGGGTTGGCACGCAAGGAATACGACGAAGGAGTGTACGACCAAGTGCCCGATGATTTTAACGCCGGACAATGAGTACCGGGCTGTTCTTGATGCCTGTGTTTTGATCCCAATGCCCCTCTGCGATACGCTTCTGCGCCTGGCAGAGGAACCTTCCTTGTATCGTCCATTGTGGAGCGCAAGCATTCTGAACGAAGTCATTCGAAATTTACAAAAGAAATTGGGCCGCACCCCGGATCAATGCGAGTATCGCATCAAGGCGATGCGAAGCGCGTTTCCTGAAGCGGAAATTGCTGTGCCGCAGGAGCTACTAGGAAACGCATTCGAGTGCGTGCCAGACGCAAACGACAGGCATGTTCTTGCAGCAGCCGTTTGCGGCTCGGCTCATGTAATCGTCACCCAAAACGTCAAGCATTTCCCGCAAGAATGTCTTCAGCCTTTTGACGTTCTTTGTCACACGCCAGATGAGTTCCTAATCCACCAATTCCATATTTCACCGACTCAGGTACTGACGAAGCTTGATGAACAGGCAGTTAATTTAGGGCGAGATAGACTCTATGTCATCAATGGGCTCAGGAGGATGACTCCAAATTTCTCCGCCCTCGTATCGGGTGCCTCGATTTAGAAGCTCCAGCGATTTTCTACGCGATCAAATTTTCTCTTCCGGAAACTCCAGGTCCGCGCCCAGCGGATCGGTCAAGCGGTTGGTCAGATTCGCCAGGCCAATCAGCAGATCGAGGTCCACGATCTCCGCTTCCGAGAAATGCAGCTTCAGGCTTTGAATGTCGCCATCGGCAATCGAGCGGGGATCGCGGGTGAGCTTCTCGGCGAAATCCAGCGCCGCTTCTTCCTTCTCGCTGAAGTTGCCATGTTGGCCCTCTTTCAAATGCTGCCAATCCTCTCGCGTAAGCCCAACGCGCTTCGACGCGGCAAGGTGATGCTGCATGCAATAGCGGCAGCCGTTGATCATCGAGACCCGGATGTACACCGCCTCGTACAAGCGGCGGTCCAGCGAGCGGCCAACGCTGGCGTAAAACGCCAGGAAGGTTTTCAGCACCTCCGGCCGGTGAGCAATGAGCTTCTGCACGCTGCCGGGTTTGCCCTTCAGTATCTTTTCGTAAACCTCACGCACCTCGGGTAGAGCCTGGCCCATCTCCACGTACGACAATCGCGCCATCATGATCTCCTATGGTCATTCGTATAATAACCTGACGCCGGTTTGTTCGCGTGGCGCGAGCCCATCTGACCTTCGGGATGGACACGCCGGTGAAAGATCGAGCCGGATAAATGGCTTGGCAGACGCGGGAACTTCTTTCTATGCTATCCGTATTACCTGTGTAGGGAGGGCTGTATGTACTGCAACTATTGCGGAAAAGCGATTCAGGACGACGCCAACCTTTGCCCTTACTGCGGCCGCCGCATCGGCGCCGTGGCCGGTCGCCGCAAGCTCATGCGCTCGCGCGTCGATCGCAAGATTGCCGGCGTGTGCGCGGGTTTTGCCGAGTACTTTGATCTCGATGTCACCATCGTGCGTGTGGTTTGGCTGATTGTCGCTCTGTTCGGCGGCGGAGGCGTACTGGCCTACATCATTGCGTGGATCGTGATGCCGGAGGAGCCGGAATATGTGCCGGTTACTGCGCCCGCGACGAACGTCCAACCGTACCAGGGGTCGTGAGTCCTGCGTCCAGGGTCGTGCCCGTATAGGGGTCCTTCGACTCCGCAGGAGTTCGCCGCCGGCGGACTCCTGCTGCGCTCAGGATGACAGCAAGTACTAAAAGCTGGTTGACTGCTGAAAGCTCGTTGCTGATTGCTTCTTGCTATGCCCATTATCCGCAGCGGCGACGCCCGTCTCTCCTACGAAGTCACTGGCAACGGACCCGACGTCGTGCTGCTGCACCCGTTTCCGCTGAACCATCACTTCTGGGACTCAGTAACCCCACAACTGAGTACGCGATATCGAGTGATCCTGCCCGACCTGCGCGCTCATGGCGACTCCGAACTCGGTGAAGGGCCGGCCACCATGCAGAAGTTGGCCGACGACCTGTCTAGCCCGCATTATTCGTGAA
>PMAT01000100.1 GCA_003152695.1 Acidobacteriaceae bacterium | reverse complement strand
GGGGCACCCGGCCTGAATCACGCCATCCAGCGTAATGTGTTCGATGATCCTGATCGTTCTCATGTCGTCTCCTTTAGCATGGTTTGCGCTCGGCTGCGCTCATGGCGGCGACGAGCATGGATGTCACGGTTTCAGGTAACGAAGCGCAACGCATCCTGATTTAAAAATCTTTGAGTCAACGAGCTTCAATTGCAATTTCTCTTGCAGGCTGACCCCGTCCAACAACCGTCTGCCTTCGCCGGCAATGACCGGCCAAACGGCAAAGCGAAATTCATCCACCAGACCAAGCTCGATAAGTTGGGAAGGAATATCGACTCCACCGACTAAAATATTCTTGCCTGGTTCCTGCTTGAGTCTAAGCATTTCGTCGCGAAGATTCGTGCGGACAATTCTCGTGTTTTTGTCTTCAATGTTGTCTAAGGATCGCGAAAAAACCACTTTGTTGAGAGAGACAAATGCTTGAGCGAATTCCTTGTCCGCTTTGGACGCGGACTGATCCTTGGCGACCTCTGGCCAATAAGGAACCATCAACTGGTAGGTTTTACGCCCGAAGACCTGCAGGTCAGCCTCTCGCGTGAGGTGCGTAAAATATTCAAGTACTTCGTCGTCAGGATTTATTGGGGTGTGATCGAGGCAGCCGTCCAAGGTGATGTTGATGGCGAAGATTACATTTCTCATTTGATTGTCCTGCCTTTATGTGCCAGTGCGTGTGAGAGTTAACAGCCTCGCGCGCTGCATCGTTCATCCTATAGCCGTCGCGCACAGAAAAATCGGCAGCCGAGGAGAATTTGTTTTCGCTAGAACTGGGGACTGGACGGGCATTCACCAATCCCCATTCGTTCGAAAAAGCGAGCGGGCGCTACGGTGCATATTGCGAAGTCGCGGCGGCCCGGGCTGTTTACTTGCTTCCGCCGGGTCCTTGTTCCGGAGCCGGGAAGAATAGAAGCTCGCGCACCTCGTCCACCGCATCGCAGGAGATGGAACCCCTTGCGCGCCCACGCGAGCGCCTCGTCCATATCGGCGGCTTCCAGTATCCAGAAGCCGCCCATGTGCTCCTTGGTCTCGGTGTATGGCCCATCGGTGACGGCCACCGTACCATCAGGCTGCTTCCGCACCATCTTTGCGTTGCCGGCCTGGGAAATGCCGCGCAGGCGAACTTCCTCACGCCGGCAGCAATCATTTCGCTGATCGCGTGGCTGGTTGATTTCGGGAATTGAAATCAGCGGGTTGAAGCCCACTGATTCACGTGTAGGATATTGAAAATAGATGACTTGGTGGAGGCGGCGGGAGTTGAACCCGCGTCCGAAAATGCTGCTGGCAAAGAGCCTACATACTTAGTCACGTTCATGCGCCGGAGTTACCCGGCACTCTCGCGGGCCGCGCTCAGAGCGGACAAGAAACGCAGCCAGCCAACCTGATAATCTCGCCGCGAACTCACAGGTGGAGAGTTCGCAGCCAGCTCACTGTGCGACGCCCTTTTTCAGCCCATGAGCAAAGCCGAGGAGGACGGCAACTTAACTAATTAAGCTGCGTATGCCAGGTTTTGATTGGCAATTGTGTTTTTGCGCACGATTACGGATGCACGCACTCCGGTATGCCTCTTTACCGCAATCACTTCCGTCGAAGCCGTGACGCCCCCGAAGTGAACCGCGATCTCTTTCACTCTAACAGCAGCGAAGTCAATCGCCAACATATAGATGCTGGCGATGGGGCTGGCGGCTCGGCCGGGCGAATCCTGCATCCCCTTGGCCGGGAAGTCATCCAAACCTTTTGGCTGCCTGTTAGTCTGATACGAGTGGCGCGAATGGCCAAACTGGTTCTTCGATTTATCGCAATTGACTGGCGGCAGCTTCTGCATCGTGGCCTGATGCGCTGCCCCGGTATGGGCGGGCGCTGTTGTCGGGAGACGATGGCGTGATTCCCGACTGCATCTCGTTCAACTCCATTCCGCACACCACCCGCATCTTCAGCGATTTCCTTTCCTACTCGCCCGCAGTCCGCAAGTTTTTCCCCACTCAGCCCGACACCGAGCATGTTATCGCCTTCGCCAAGTCCGTGCCCCGCGATCGCCAACGGCAGGCCCGTGTCGCCGATGCGCTGGAGAAACAGAACCGCGCCTGGGGCGCTTCGGATGCGACGCTGCGCAACATTCAGCGGCTGCGCGAGGGCGCTTTTGCGGTGGTCACCGGCCAGCAGGTTGGACTTTTCGGCGGCCCGCTGATGTCGCTGTTCAAGGCCGCGTCGGTGCTGGCGCTGGCTAGGCAGGTTGAACAGTCAGGCGTGGAATGCGTGCCGGTGTTCTGGATGGCCTCGGAAGATCACGACCTCGACGAAGTCAACCAGGCGTTGCTGCTGACCCACGATTTTCAGCTTGCGCCTTTCACCGCAAAGACGGCAGGGGTTACGGGCGCTCCGGTGGCGCACCTTCGCTTTGCGGAGGGAACCGACGAGATCGTCGCCCAAGCTGCCAAGCTGCTGGGCGAATCGCTGGCCGCCGATTACCTGCGCCAGAGTTACGCCGAGGGCGATACCTTCTCCAACGCGTTCGCCAAACTTTACACGCGCATCTTCCGCACGCACGGGCTAATCTTCCTCGATCCGGCTGATCCGGAGCTGCATCGCATTGCCGCGCCGCTGTTCGTGGATGCGCTGCAGCGCTCCGCCGAACTCAACCAGGCAGTGCTGGAACGCAACCAGCAGTTGCGTGACGGCGGCTATCACGAACAGGTCAAAGTGACGGGAGAATCCGTTCCATTGTTTGCCCTGGTGGAGGGAGTGCGCGTCCCGGTGCGTCGCGCCAATGGGGCCTTCGCGATTGCGAAGAAGACCGTTTCCGCCGAGGAGCTGCACAAGCGCATCGCGACGGCGCCGGAGAACTTCAGCGCCAACGTGCTGTTGCGTCCCGTGCTTCAGGATTACTGGCTGCCCACGCTGGCCTACATCGGCGGTCCGGCCGAGATCGCGTACTTCGCGCAGGCCGCGGTTGTGTACGAGAAGCTTCTGGGCAGAGTCACGCCGATTCTTCCGCGCATGAGCGCCACGTTGATCGAGCCGCGCATCGAGCGGTTGCTTAATAAATACGCAGTGGAGCTGCCGGAACTGTTCCATGGCGAATGTCAGCTTCGCGACTGTCTTGCCGCCCGCTCGTTGCCCGCCGAACTCAAGCAGGATTTCGAGCAGGCGCGCCAATCGGTTGAAGCCGCTATGGCGCGGCTCCGCGGGTCCTTAAAGACGCTGGATCCAACCTTGGTGGAAGCCGCCAGTCGGGCCGCCAGCAAAATGCACTATCAGGTAAACCGGCTGGAGAAGCGGGCCGCGCAGGCCGAGTTGCGGAGGACCGACATTCTGTCGCGACACGCCGCCCAAATTGCGAACGCTCTTTATCCCAACAAGTCACTGCAAGAGCGTGAAATCGGCGCGCTCTATTTCTACGCGAACCATGGTCCGGAATTGATCGATCGCTTGATCGCGCTGGCACAAGCCCGCTGCCCCGAGCACAAGGTCCTGACTCTAAGCTAAGTTTGCTGCTCTCCGTACAATTCCCCTCCCCCTTTTTGGCAAAGCAGTGTAAGCTCGTTAACCGCTGGAGAACCAGCTACGAGAGATCATCGTGCTAGCCAACATTCTCATCATCATCGGCTGTGTCGCTGGGGGAACGGCATTTCTTTTCCTGGTGACCCGCACCTCAACCGCGCCGTCTCGCCGGGAGTCAAACGACTTTACCGGCGCAGTGGTTGCCGTCATCGGCACCACGTATGCGGTCATTCTGGCTTTCACGCTGGCGGGTGTCTGGGCCATGTTCCAAGACGCCCAAGCCAACGAAGAGAAGGAAGCCAACGCGCTGGTGAACGTCTTCCGCATCGCCAGCCAGTTGAAGGACCCGAACGCCAAGGCCATCCAGGAGCTGTGTGTGCGCTATGCAGACAACGCCTTGCAACGCGAGTGGCCTGCGATGGAGAAGCAACTTATGCCGCCGGAAGGCGAGGAGATGATTAACCAGCTCTGGACGCTGGCCGGACAGAGTGAGGCACATGCACAGCCCGGGGCTATCGCGGTCTACCAACTTATGGAGGAGTTGCGAGGATTGACCCAATACCGCCGCATTCGCGCCATGCAGGCACGCGAAGCCCTGCCCGGCATTCTATGGGCGGTCCTGGTTGCGGGAGGCATCATCACGGTTGCCTCATCGTGCTTCTTTGGAGTGACGAATTTCCGTTTTCATTTGATGCAGGTGCTGGTGCTGAGCTTCTTAATCGCGCTGGTGTTGGTGGCCATCGCGGACATTGATCAGCCCTATCAGGGCGCCGTGAGGATTGCGCCAGAAGGCTTTGCGTTCGCCGCCGACTCGCTCCACAACACGCCGAGTCCTTAGGCACCGCATGTTTCGGTTAGCTTAACCCGCAATAATGAACGAGCGAATCGAGGAGCCACAGGAAGTCGGTCGGGATGACAAGCGACAACTTTTGTGCAAAAGAGAAAAAGCCGGCGACCCTCCGCCGGCTTGGGTATGACTTATGAATGAAGCTAGTTTTCCAGGGCTGCCACCGCGACTTCTGATTCTTGTTTCACGATGACTTCCTTGAGTTCCCTGACGCCGTACTCGAATCCCCGGTCGAAGGCTTTCAGGTTCAGGTCCCGGTAAGCCTGCGGCACGGAAGCGGCCACAGCATTGCGTAGCGCCTCACGTTCGACCACCTGGGTGATGGCGCCAAAAAATCCGACCATCACGATGTTGAGCACCATCTTCTTGCCGAGTTCTTCGGCGATGCGGGTTGCGGGGACGCTGTAAACCCGCACCCCTGCCGGCAGTTCGCCAATCCGCACCAGGTCCTCTTCGATGATGAGAGTGCCTTCGTCCTTGAGCTGCGGAGCGAACAGTCCGTAGGCCTCCTGCGACATCACCACCAGAATGTCGGGCCGGGGCACGTAGGGATACAGCACGGGCGTATCCGAAAGAATGAGCTGCGCGCTGCAGGCCCCGCCGCGGGCTTCCGGCCCGAAGTTCTGCGTCATGGTGGCATAGCCCGGCTGATAGATGCATCCCGCTTTGCCGATGATGATGGCCGACAGGATAACGCCCTGGCCTCCGAATCCTGCGATACGGATCTCGCTTACTGGCATGAACAGGCCTCCGTTTCTACGTAATCGTCTCCCAGAGAGTCGAGCAGCCGATCGTGCATGAGTTCGCGATAATCGCTGCGCTCGCGATCGACGAACTTGCCCACCGTGATCTCGCCGCTCTTGGTCAAGGCAACGTCTTTGGTCGATGCGCCGTTGCGGACTTTGCTGACTTCTTTGTAGAACTTCATGGTGTCGAGGCCGTCGCCCATTTTGTTGCGGCGCTGATACAGCGTTGGGCAAGGCGACAGGACCTCGATAAAGCTGAAACCCTTCTTGGCGAACATCTCCTGCATGGCACGCGCCAGTTGGCGAACATGGAAGGCCGTCCAGCGGGCCACATAGACTGCCCCTGCCGCTTCCACCAGATACGGCAGGTTGAACGCCGCATCGAACGTGCCATAAGGATTGGTCGAGGTAATGACATCGTTCGGCGTAGTCGGGGCTGTCTGTCCGCCGGTCATGGCATAGATCAGGTTATTGATGCAGATCACCTTGATGTCCACGTTACGGCGGGCGGCGTGAATCAGATGGTTGCCGCCGATCGCGAACAGGTCGCCATCGCCGGAGTACACCACCACATTGAGCTTGGGATTTGCCAGCTTCAAGCCGGTGGCGAACGGAATGGCACGGCCATGCGTGGTGTGGAACGAATCCTGTTTGACATAGCCGGCCACGCGCCCGGTGCAACCGATGCCGGAGACAATGGCGACGTTCCGGGTGTCGATCTTGGCGTCAATGAGCGCGTGGGCGAAGGAGTTGACGCTGGTGCCAATGCCGCAGCCCGGACACCAGATGTGGGGAATGCGGTCCATGCGCAGGAATTGTTCCACTGGGTTTTGGGGAGTCAGTTCGGTCAACTCGCTCATCGCGCCACCTCCAGGATGGTCTGCAGAATATCTTCCGGACGGTGTACGCTGCCTCCGGCGTGGCCCACGAAGCGGACGATGGCTTTGCCGGCAACGGCGCGTTCTACCTCGCGCACCATCTGTCCCAGGTTCAGCTCGACGACAACAATTGCCTTCACCTTGGCGGCGATTTCTGCGATCTGCTTTTCGGGGAAAGGCCATGCGGTGATCAGGCGGAACTTGCCGACCTTCACGCCCTTCTTGCGCGCCAACTCGATGGCGCGTTGCGCAACTCGCGAGGTGATGCCGTACGACACCACAACCACCTCAGCACCCTCGATCTGCTCTTCCTCGTAGAGAGTGATCTTGTCGACGTTCTTCTTGATCTTGTCCTGCAACCGCCTCACCAGCTTGTCCTGCTGGG
The DNA here is from genome assembly GCA_003152695.1 of Acidobacteriaceae bacterium. Taxonomy (GTDB): domain Bacteria; phylum Acidobacteriota; class Terriglobia; order Terriglobales; family Acidobacteriaceae; genus Bog-257. The sequence goes on along the minus strand of PMAT01000100.1, from coordinate 22,599 downwards.
CGGGCGTCATGTCGGGATAGCCGCGCTCGTCGTGGGTCAGGCCGGTGACGTGGACGTTGTAGCCTTCCCCGGTCCGCGGCATGTCGGGCACCAGGTCTTCGCACGGCTTGAAGGCGAGAAACTCGTCGGGTGGAAGGGTCGTATAGCGGCGCGGGGTGACTTCAATTTGCTCGGGCGGAGGAATGACCACTTTCTCGGTCATGTGGCCGACCACCTCGTCCATCATGACGAACACCGGGCAACGATACTGCTCAGAGTAGTTGAATGCCGTGATGGTCAGGTCGAAGCATTCTTGCGGCGAGTTCGGGCACAGCGCAATTATCTCGTAATCGCCGTGCGAGCCCCACCGCACCTGCATCATGTCGGCTTGTGCGGGCAGCGTGGGCAATCCGGTGGAAGGGCCGCCGCGCTGCACGTCGATGAAAACGCACGGAGTTTCCGTCATGACCGCCAGGCCGATGTGCTCCATCATTAAGGAGAATCCGGGGCCGGAGGTCACGGTAAAGGCTTTAGCTCCGCCCCAAACCGCGCCTTGCAGTGCAATCGAGGCAGCCAGTTCATCCTCCATCTGGATGAATGTTCCGCCTACGGTGGGCACGCGAGCGGCGAAGCGTTCCACGACTTCGGTTGAGGGAGTGATGGGATAGCCGGAAGAGAACCGCGCTCCAGCCGCCAGCGCGCCTTCGCAGCAGGCGTGGTCGCCATCCAGAAAATGAGTGCCGGTCATGACCCCGGCTGCTTCAGCATGCATCTTGGTCCTCCTTGATTTCGGCAGCGGGTGGCGGGGCGGCTGCGGCTGCAACTTCCTTGGCCGCCGACGGCTGCTTATACCCGAAAATCGCGAAGTCGGGGCAATACATGCCGCACAAATCGCAACCGCTGCACTTCTCCGGNNACGCAGAATCCGCAGGCCTTACAGCGCTCAACCACAATCTGCACCGAACCCTTGGCCATTGCTGCCCTTTCTTCTTGGCGCCGCACCTGAGGAATGACAGCCTGGATTTCGGCAACTTCCTGATTAGGCTTGGCGGCACCTGAAATTACGCTGCGGTTGGAGGCTCACCCACCTACCGAACGATGGTTCGATTCTTAACCAGGCACTGCCCAAGGCGAAGTGACAGCGGTCACAAGGTGATGTGAGTGAGAGCACCGCGAGCGGCGGGCGGCGCTCAGTCGTCAGCGCTCAGCCGTCAGCTATCAGCCTTCAAAGTTGTCCCGCCCGATGGCTTTAAGGGCGTGCGGGAGAAGTCGTTCTGAGTTGGTGCGGTGGAATGATCGAAGATTTGTCTCTGGAGTTGTCATTACGAGCGAAGCGAGGAATCTGCTCTGGTTAGTGCGCAAACGACGGCTAAGGAATTTGAAACGGTTCGGCAGTGGTCCGCATTGTGGATCTCTCGTTTCGTCAGTTCGTGCGGTTACTCAGAGTGCCAACATGCATGTATGATGGAGACAGCATCGCCGATCAGATTGATTGAGCTGAGAGGAGCCGCCTATGGCCAACTCACGTCCATCCTTTACCAAGCGCCAAAAAGAACGGTCACGCCAGGAAAAACAGGCTGAAAAGTTTCAGAAGAAGCAGCAACGCAAGCAGCAATCGGACAATGAGACCGAAGCTCCCGCCACCTCATCGGTGGCCGATCTGGTGGTCACGCACGACGAGGAAGGTCAGCCGCAAGGCTTTGATTTTCATGACTTTGCCAAGTAATTCCCGCTGCGGCGGCCAGCCCGCTGCGGCTTTCCCCGGTATTCTCAGGGAGCCTGTGGTACACTCCTGTTAGACGCTATTAGCCACGGTTCGCTTGTGGTGCGACAGTCCGATCCGAAGTTTCGATCTGATTTCCCGCCTTTCCTGCTTCCCGTTTGTTTTCAGCGCCCAATAAACTATTGAGCGGCATCCGAAGTATCTTCGCGAATCGCATGGCATTAAAATGCAATCGCGAGACGCCCCTCCAGAAAGTAAGATTCGATTGACACAATTTACAGAAATGCCTCTTTCCGCTGATCTTCAGCGGAAGTTGGCGCTTGCTAATTTCACTATTCCCACCGCCATCCAGGCGGAAGCGATCCCGCACGCTCTTGCGGGCAGAGATGTCCTGGCCACCGCCCAAACCGGCACTGGCAAGACCCTTGCCTTCCTGGTGCCCCTAATCGAGCGCCTGTTGCAGACCACGTCTCGCAACCCGGAAGCCCTGATCCTGGTTCCCACGCGCGAACTTGCCATGCAGGTCCACGAACAGTACGAAAAGCTGCGCGACAAGAAACTTGCGCCCGCAGCCCTCGTTATCGGCGGTCTGGCCGAGAAGGCGCAGATTCAAGCCTTGCGCTCCGGAGCGCGGGTCATCGTGGCCACGCCCGGGCGGCTGGAAGATTTCCTGGGCCGCAGGCTGGTACGCCTCGAAGCGGTTAAGACCCTGGTTCTCGACGAAGCCGATCGCATGCTCGATATGGGCTTTCTGCCGGCCATCCGGCGCATCGCGGCGGTGCTGCCGCGCGATCGCCAGACGCTGTGCTTCTCGGCCACCCTGGAAGCCTCCGTCGCTGGCCTGGTCAACGACTACATGCGCAGTCCGGTGCGCATTGCGCAGGGTTCCATTTCGAAGCCGGCCGACACGGTCGAACTCCACGCCTTTGAAGTTTCCTTGTCGGAGAAGTCAGAGGTCCTCCGGCAGCTTCTCTACGCCGAGAAGGGGCGCACCCTGGTGTTCGCCCGCACCAAGCGCGGTACCGAGCGCCTGGCGAAAGGCCTGATGCGCGACGGTTTCGCCGCTGCGATGATTCATGGCGACCGCACCCAATCGCAACGGACAGGCGCGCTCGCAGGCTTTGACGCCGGCCGTTTTAAGGTGCTGGTGGCCACAGACGTGGCTTCGCGCGGCATCGACGTGCAGAACATCGCGCACGTCATCAACTATGACTTGCCGGCCATTCCCGAGGATTTCATCCATCGAGTGGGCCGGACCGGTCGCGCGGGATTGCGCGGTCGCGCTTCTACGCTGGTGGCAGGCGCCGAGGTGGCCGAACTTCGCGCCATCGAACGGGCCTTGAAGCTGCGTATCACGCGCAAGCAGATGAATGGCGCGGACAGAATTGTGTCTGATCGCCCGGTGCGGAATACCCTTCCTTCACGGACGCTCTCGGCCATGGCCGGTGAGGTGTTCTCGTAAGGCTTGTGCTTGGAGACCAGGGCGAAAGCTCTGGTCTCAGCCTTTTGTGTGGCATCCCTTATTTGCCTTGCGCGCCTTCCAGTTGCGGCATCGCAGCGAGCGTGGACTTAAGGCGATACACCACGCTTTCCCGCGGATCCATCCCCACAATCCTCTGCTTGATGATGCCGTCGCCATCGATTACCAGGTAGGTTGGAAAAGCGTGAATCCCGAATGACTTTCTGACTTTGCTGTCGGCGTCGCGATATTGCGCCCACTCCATCTTCTTCTTGGCGATGAAGTCTCGCCATGCCGCCTCGTCTTCATTGGCGCTGATACTGATGACTACGACTTTGTCGCTCCGGTATTTGCGGGTCAACTCTTTCAGCTCACCCACGGACTCGCGACATGACGGACACCATGTCGCCCAGAAGTCGAGCACGACAATCTTGCCGGCCATCTGCTTGAGGACAAGCTCCTCTCCCTGCAGAGTTGTCACCTCAAAATCAGGAGCAACCTCCTCCCGGGCCCGCCGGGGATTGGCCAGCAGCATCTTCGCCTGTTCGGCAAGTGCCGGAGCTGGATTTAGCGCAATACACTTCTGCATCTCTTCCTTAGCCTGATCGTCCTTTGACTGTCGCAGCAGGGCAATCGCCAGGTCCAAGTGAAGGACCGGATCGTTGCCCGTCAATTCAATGGCTGTGCGAAATTCCTGTTCGGCTTGCCCGAGACGCTTAGCGTCCGGTGTGCCGATCGTCAGCAGCGCTTTTCCGCTGAAGGCGTGCGCGGTCGCTTTGTTGGCATTGTCAGCCGCAGCGGCGGAGGCCCGGTCGCAGCTGTCGAGCGCATTCTTGAGATCTCCCAAACGCGTGTAGGCAACGGCCAGTCCCACGAAGCACTCGAAGCAGGGATTTCGAGCGAGCTTGTTGGCGCGCCTGAAGGCGTCAACCGCCTCTTTGTCCTTGCCGGCACTCAATGCCTGGTGGCCAGCTTGGTACTGCTGTTGCACGGCGGGATCGAGCGGCGAGGATTTCTCTTGCGCAAAGAGCAGCGATGAAGCAGCGATAGACACACTGCAGACGAGGAGCAGCAGAAATCGGTGCATGGAAGTGGCTCCTGTTTGGGCGTTGTTCATCTGGCGTCGAAGAACGCAAGAACGTTCAGGCGCTGGACCGAACAGACGGTAACCGACGAAAAAGCATGGTGCCTGAATTGGATAAAACGTGCAGTGATGCGGATCATAAACAGCAGTGATTGAGACAGGGAACTTCGGCCCAGAGATGGCCAGCTATCGCCCCGCGGACATCCCCGGTTTGGAACGATGACGACACATTGTGTCCGCTCTTTTTCGGGGGAATTCTGCTACCGAACGTCCTACCCCGGTTGTCTAAAACACTGACGGGACGAGCCTCGTCCGCTTTCCGGTCGCCCAACGGAACAAAATCCTGGCCTCACACGTACCATTCAACAGAACGGAATCCTGCCCAGTTTGGGAGGTCTGCAGTGGCAAACGGCAACGGCAACGGCAAGAAGAAGAAAAAGCGCTGGATCATTATTTCGATTGTGTCGGTCGCGATCCTGGCGTTGGTGATCGTCGCAGTGGCAGCCACCCGCGGAGGCACCAAGATTGACCCCACCAAGCTGGCAAAGGTGGAAAAGGGCGACCTCGCCAAGAGTGTAGTGGCGACGGGCAAGGTCACGCCCATCACCAAAGTGGAGATCAAGTCGAAGGCCAGCGGCATCGTCAAAAAGCTCTACGTGGACACCGGCGACAAGGTGAAACAAGGCCAGTTGCTGGCGGAACTCGACAAGATCGAGATCGAGGCCCAGGTCAGCTCGGGTCGCGCGCAACTGCTGTCGTCGGATGCCAACCTCAAAGGCGCCGAAGCCGATCTGAAGCGCGCCGAGGTGGATGCCCAGGGCGTGGATATTCCCACCTTGCAGCGGGCGTACGAACGCGCCCAGGAAATGTCGAAGGACGGCGTGGTGTCGCAATCGGCCCTCGACGACGCTCAGCGCAGCTACATCATGGCGGTCAACAAGCGCGATCTCGCTCGGGCGCAATACACGGTAAACAAGGCCAAAGTGGCGCAGGCCCAGGCGCAAGTGAAAAAAGACCAGGCCAGCCTCAACCAGCTCGAAGAGCAGCTCAGCTACACCACCATTACGGCCCCGATTGATGGCGTGGTGCTGTCGCGCGACGTGGAAGTCGGCGACGCCGTCAGTTCCATCCTGGTGCTGGGCTCGGGCGCCACCCTGGTGATGACCCTGGGCGACACCAGCGAAGTGTACGTGAAGGGGAAGGTGGACGAGAGCGACATCGGTAAGGTGTACCTGGGGCAGCCGGCCCGCATCCGGGTAGAGACGTTCAAGGACAAGACCTTCACCGGGCACGTAACCAAGATTTCGCCGATGGGCGTCGAGAAAGACAATGTGACCACGTTCGAAGTGCGGGTATCCATCAACAACCCCGGCGGCGAACTGAAGGCCGAGATGACCGCCAACGCGGAGATCATTCTCGACGAGCACAAGAATGTGCTGATGATTCCCGAAGGCGCCATCCTGTACGACAAAGATAAGAAGGCGTCCGTGGAGGTGCCCGATCCCAAGGGCAAGGAGGGAAAACGCAAGGTCGCAATCAACATCGGAATCTCCAACGGCGCCAAGACCGAAGTGCTGTCAGGTCTTAAGCAAGATGATCAGGTCGTGCTACAGCAATAGCATGGGTTAGTGCTCCCTTGGGCTGCCGGCAACGGCAGCCCGATTTCTGCAACGCAGTCACTTCAACATCCCGGCGAGGCAATATGAAAAAGCATTGCACTGCCCTTCGTCTTCTTCTTGTTACTCTCCTATTAGCTCCGGTGCTGCTGCACGCCCGCGCCGAAGGTCACTTTGATCGCACTTTGGCGGTTTCGGGAACCGTCCGCCTCGATGTCACCACCGGCTCAGGCGACATCACCATCAAGGCCGGCGGCACCGACAAGGTCGTGGTGCATGGAACGGTGCACGCCAGCAATGACTGGTTCTCCAACGCCGAAAGCGCGGTAAAGACCGTCGAATCGAATCCCCCGATTCAACAGAACGGGAGCAGCATTCGCATCGGTTACGACCTGCCTCTGGATGTGCGTCGGCATGTCGCCATCAGCTACGAAATCACCGTGCCCGCCGATACCACAGTGCAGGCCCACAGTGGCTCCGGCAGCGTTGGAGTCCAGGGGGTCCGCGCTGAAGTACAGGCCCAGACGGGATCGGGCGAGATTCGGGCACGGGACGTCGGGGGCCGGTCGCACTTAGAGACCGGAAGCGGCAGCATCCGGGCCGAGAACGTCGCCGCCCCGTTTTACGCGCATACCGGCAGCGGCGACATTGAAGCCGATCTCACTGGGTCGGGCGACGTGGATGTGCAAACCGGTTCCGGCGGAATCCATCTGCGAGGCGTCAAGGGCGGCCTGCACTCCCGCAGCGGCAGCGGCGATCTCACCGCCGACGGCAGCGTGAGCGGCCCCTGGAATTTGCATACCGGCTCAGGATCCATTCGCCTGGCAGTAGGCTCTGGCAGTGGCTTCAATCTGAATGTGCACGCCGGTTCCGGCTCGATTCACTCCGATCTCCCAATCACCGTGCAAGGCACGTTGGGGCGGCACGAATTGAAAGGGGCGGTGCGTGGTGGCGGCCCCGAAGTGGAAGTTTCCACCGGCTCGGGAGACGTGGATATACGGTAAGAATACAAGCGCTGGTCTTGCGCATGGGGACTTGGTAGGCGTTGGCGGGCTTGACTCTGGCGGCCGCTGCGAATACTTTGCCAGTGCATGTCCGACATACGCATCGTCACCTTCACCACTGACTTCGGGCTTAACGATCCCTTCGTAGGCATCATGCATGGCGTGGTGCTCAACATCCATCCTGAGACGTCCCTCGTTGACATCAGTCACGCCGTCGCTTCCTACGAGGTGTTCGACGGCGCCTGGACGATCGCGCAGGCTTACCGCTTCTTTCCGCCGCGCACCGTGCATGTGGTGGTGGTCGATCCCGGCGTGGGTGGCACGCGCCGGCCGATCATCGTTGAAACCGACGACTACGTCTTCGTCGCGCCCGACAACGGTGTGCTCTCGCTGGTCGAGATGCGAGAGCCGAAATTCACCGTGCGTCACGTCACCGCGGAACGTTACTTCCTGCAGCCGGTGAGCCAGACCTTTCATGGGCGCGATGTCTTCTCGCCGGTGGCCGGATGGTTGAGCAAGGGGATTGCGCCCGCCGAGTTCGGCCCGGAGATTTCCGACTATGCGCGCCTCGGGCTGCCCACGGTGGAGCGCATCGGCGAAAACAGCTTGCGGGGCGTGGTGCTCAAGGTTGACAAGTTCGGCAACCTGATCACCAACATCAGTGAGCAGGAGGCGCCGCCATTGTTTACCACTGCGCCTCCGGCGGTGAGCATCCTGATTGCGGGCCAGACGATTACGCGCGTGTGCCATTGCTACGCGGAAGGCGGAGAGGATGAGTTCTTTGCCATCGTCGGCAGCTCAGGATATTTGGAGATCGCTGCCAGGCAGGCGTCGGCAGCAGAGAAACTGGCGGCAGGAGTAGGAACGCCGGTGGGGGTAGTGCTGGGAGGTTAACTAGCTTCTGTTGCTTGAAGTGACCCGGCTGTTCATGGGTTCTTCGGCTTGACGCGGGCATAGCGTTCCATTTCGCCCGTCCACTTCAAGAAGCGAAACAGCTCCACGCGTTCGCGCCAGGTGAATCCAAAAAATTCCAGAAAACCGATGCTCTGCATCTTGATGCCGGTGTAGGTTTCAATTCTCCAGCGCAAATAGGGACTGCGCCAGGGGGCGAGACGATGGCCGCGGGTCGCATTCCACAAAAAGCGCAGGATGTAGTGCATGGCTGTAATCAGTATATCGGCGGCGAGGAGCCGCTCCCTGACACCGAACATTTTTCGCTCCCCAGGCCGGCTTCTCCAAGCTCGGTGCATCCTGCTAAACTCAGGGCCGGAGCCGCGAAAACGCCGGATGACCCCCGACCAATCCCGACAAACCGCGGAAGAGCATTACTACGCGGCGCTCGATTTGTACGCTGAGGGGCATCACCAGGAAGCCATCCGGCAGTACGAAGCGGCCATCGCCGCCGATCCTTCCTTCCTCGACGCGATGCACGGCCTGGCGCGGGTTTACCAGGACACGGAGCAGTTCGACCAGGCCATCGAGGTCGCCAAGCGCATCGCCGAACTGGACCCCGACGACGTGCTGGCGCATACCAGCCTCTCGATTTTGTATCAGCGCAAGGGCATGGTCCCGGAAGCCGAGGCGGAGGCCAACAAGGCGCGCATTCTGGGATGGAAGCAACAACTGAAACAAGGCAAGCAGTTGCCCTAGTGAAGCCCCGATCAGCCAGGAAGCCGGAAGCCACGGTGCGCGCGATCTATCGCAAGCTTTCGCGCGCCTGGGGACGCCAGCATTGGTGGCCGGCGGAGACTCCATTCGAGGTGATCGTCGGGGCGATCCTCACTCAGAATACTTCGTGGAGCAACGTCGAGCGTGCAATGGTCAACCTGCGCGCGGCGGCAGTGCTCAGCATCGAGGACATTCGCGAGCTGCCGCTGCCGGAACTGGAAGCGCTGGTCCGCCCCTCCGGCTACTTTCGGCAGAAAGCCCGGCGGCTGAAGACCTTTGTCGCGTTCCTCGATGCGCGCCATGGCGGATCGCTGGAGCGGATGTTCGCTACTCCCACTGAACAGCTACGCGCTGAACTGCTCACCCAGAACGGAATCGGACCGGAGACCGCGGACTCGATCCTGCTGTACGCGGGCGGTCACGAGATCTTCGTGGTTGACGCCTATACTCGGCGCATCCTGCAGCGGCATCTGACGGTGAGCTCCGGCGCGAAGTATGACGAGATTCGCAATCTCATCGAGAGCGCCCTGCAGCGCGAACAGCCCGTGGAGTCGCACTGGCCAGGCCGGCAAGCACGGCCGCACGCGCACGAGGCATCGGCGATGAGCACCGCGCAACGCAGTCCGCTGGCGCAGGTTTACAACGAGATGCACGGACTGCTGGTGCAGGTGGGAAAACACTATTGCCTGAAACAGAAGCCCAGGTGTGAGGCTTGCCCGCTGGGTTCAGTGCTGCCGATTGCGATAGGGCAACCTGATACGTCGCCGAAGATCAGAAAGCGCTCGCCGGGATAGCGATGGCCGAATTCGTGATCGACGGTCCCCTCTGTGTCTCTCGTGCCTCTGTGGTGAAAAACTTAACTCGACTTGCTACGCGCCAGGGCGCGCCGGATGGTTTCGTCGAGCGCGGACTTGGCCTTGGCGTATTCCTCAGGGCTGATCTTGCCCTGCTGGCGATCGATCTCCAACTGGAACAACTCTTCCTTCATCGCCTCGAGCAGCGGCGCATTACGATCGCGAGCTGGCGCAGCCGTCTCCTTGATGTCGGCAAAATCCGCAGGCGTCTCCCCCGCATCAACTGCGTCGCGGCCCGATGCTCCCGCACCGGCTGTCGCGGCATGAGGACTGACGTTTGATTTCGACACCACGTACGCGCCGCCCATCACCAACACCAGCGCGAATGCTCCGAGGATGTAGGCGCGGTAGTCGTGCAGCGGATCGGGCGCGTCGATGGGAGCGCCCAATCCACCGCCGGGACGATTGTCGTTGGCCGCGGCTGGCGCTCCGCCCATGGCGCCGCCGCCGCTGGCATCGCCTCTGCCTGTGGACGGTGCGCCCTGGCCTTCCGCCTGAAACTCTCCTGTGCCCGCCACGCGGAAGCTGAGGTCCTGCCCCGGCTTGACGTTGGTGACCACCATGATGCCTGAGCCGGTTTCATCGGGCATAGACTGAAACTGCTGCGGGTTCTTGGGGGTGAAGGTCATGCCCTTGGGCGTCATCACCACAAAGTGCTGCACCTCGCCGAGCGGCTTGGGCGAGATGCTGGCCTCGCCGCTGTAGGGCATGTGGTACGACACTTGGAACTGCGTCTCACCGGGGCGCAGAGGATAGTTGAAGGCGTAGCGGTTTTTCTGCGAACCGGGCGCAGCCTCGACGGCGATAGGCTGCCCGCCGGGACCTTTGGCCTGTGCCGATTCCAGTTCAGCGCCCTCGGGCAAAACGAATTCAAACGTGCGCTTGTCGTCGGCCACGGTGCGGGGCGGCTGCGACTGGTTGCGAATCGCGTACAGCGCGATCCCCTCCAACTGTTTGCCGTCGCTTTGGTAGCGGTCCACCTCGACCGTCTGGCTGAGGCCGTCGACCTTTTTGGCGGAGTCGTACACCGTAAGCTCGGCCGTGGTCGTCCCCGGCATCAACGGCCCACTCGCCGGAAAGTAATTTACGCCGTCGTGAGTGACACGGACCATGTGCGGCGCGCGATCACCAGCGGGCGCTGGCAACGAGAATCGCCCTTGCGCGTCGCTCTTCGTGCTCGCCACTTCCTGCATTCCCTGCGACAGTGAGAGGAGGGTGACCTCGTCTCCGGCGGAAGGCTTGCCCGTCGTGGCGTTGGTGACCGTGCCGGTGATGTTCTGGGCCGCGGCGAAAGAGCCAAGCAAGAGCACGCAGAAGAGAAGCATGGTGGAAGCCCTTAAACGGCTCACGCTCGTCCTCCATTCGGCGGAGCGCTTCCGGGACGCCGGGTGCCACGCCGGACTATGGCGCGCGCCTTCTCGATGCTGTCCATCTCGGCGAGAATGGCGGCCGCTTCGTCTTCCAGCAAGGTGCGCTGGACCGCGAAATCCGACTCGCTCAACTTCCCGGCCTTGTACTCGAAGCTGAGGTCACGCAGATTTTCGTAGGTCGCCTCTTTGCGCTCCTGCAAATACATCAGGCGGGTCTTTTCTTCGCCGGCTTCCACATCGCCCGGCTGATAGAAAACGTAAAAGAACAGGAGCGCGGCAAACAGCGCGCAGCCAAACATGACAAACGCGGTCTCCTGTCCGGCAGTAGCAGAGACAATCAGTGCAAACATCAGTAATCGGTCTCCTGACGGGCCTTCTTACGAAGCTCGTCGAGTTCAGCGGCCTCGAGGTCGGGAGGCGGCACCGGGTGCGCGACGGCGCGTGACTTCCACATCCGCACAAACCAGATGGCGAGGGCGAGCGCCGCCGCGAAAACCGCGAACGGCATGATCCACGCCACGCGATTGAAGCCGGTCGTCGTGGGCGCAGACAGCACGGTGTTGCCGTACTTCTGCACGAAGCTCTGTAGCACGAGGGAATTGCTGTCGCCGCGCTCGATGGCGGCGGTCAGCTCATTGCGCATGCGCTCGGAGTAGGTGCAGCCGACGTGGTTGCATTCCAGCAGCACCTGATTGCAGCCGCACATGCACATGAGGCCGTGTCCCAGTTTGTTGAAGCGGGCGTCGCCGTCAGCGCCCAGGAACGTGGTGGCCAGCAGCGCGACGAGCAGGAGCTGAGCAATGCGAAGTTTCGGGTTTCGAGTGTCGAGTTTCAAATTTCCCAGTTTCAAGTTTCCAGTTAGGGATACCAGGTTCTTGAAGGGGCGCAGCTTTAGCTGCGCCGCATAGCCCGTCCTCTATTTGTCATCCCGAGCGGAGGCGGCCCGCTTTTGGCCGCCGAAGTCGAGAGATCTGCAGTTCACGCCACCGATTGATACTGCGGAACCGTGACCTCCAACCACTCGACAATGCAGGACAGTACGCCATGTTCCGGATCTTCGTGCGCAAAGTCCACGCTCGTTGTTGCAGGCTCGGGAATTGGATCGCCGTCGGCCACGAGAGCTTCCAAATGGAACTCGACGGCTTCCTGCATTACCTGCCGCATCTGCTCCAGCGTCGCCGCTGTCGAAACCACCCCCGGTACGTCCGGCAAGAAGCCGCTCAGGTTGTTGGCGCCGACTTCATAAACCACCAAGAATCTCTTCTTCATCGCCTTCTCATTTACTACTCTTCAATCCAGCTTGCTTGAGCACGCTGGACAAAGTCTTCGGGTGAACATCATCCGACGGAGCCCCCGCTATTGTCACTTTCCCGGGTTTAACATGATGCTTGTACTGCCTGTGGCTTCCTCGCTGCGCGATCTGCCACCAGCCGTTGGTTTCGATGAGTTTAATTAAATCGCGAACTTTCATTTCATGTTGATCGCGTCATCCCGGGCGAGCCCGCCGCGGCGGGCTCGTCCCAGACTCACTAACCACTAACCACTAGCCCCTGCTTTTCACCTTCCGCGCGTTCCTTCTCTTTCACTGTGACCTTCACCGGCTTCAGGTTGGGCAGCAGCGCAATCAACGTCCCAATGATCACAATGATCACGCCCGACCAGATCCACATCACCAGCGGATTCACGTGCGCCTTGATGATCGGCTTGCCCGTGTCCTGGTTGCGCCCGGTGTACACAAGGTACAAATCTCCGCTGGGGCGCGAGCGATTGGCGACAATGGTCGAGGTCTGCTCGCTCGCCTTGTAGAAGCGGCGCTCGGGAAACATGGTGTCGAGCTTCTTGCCGTGCCGGTAAACGTCGATCACGGCCCACTCGCTGGAGTAGTTCGGCTTGTCGTCCTGGGTGTACGAGTCGCACACCAGGGTAAAGGAGCCAATCTGCATCTTGTCGCCGAAACCCATCTCCTGCTCTTTATCCAGGTTGAAGGGCAGACCGGCGAAGCCGATCATGATGACGATGAAGCCGAAGTGCACCAGGTATCCGCCGTAACGGCGCGTGTTGCGGCGCGTGATGGTCACCATGCCGTCGAGGATGTTCTTCCCGGTCTGGCGCGCAATGACGCGCCCACCGCGCCAGAACTCGCCCACTACCGTCGCCGCCACCAAAACCGACAGCGCGATCGCCATCAGCGAGTAAAAGTACGAGACGTCCTCCCATGGACGCATACCGCCGATCATGAGCCCGATCGCGGTCAGCACTGCCAGAATTGTGGGCCATAGAAAATTACGCTTCAGGCTATCGAGAGAGGTCTTGCGCCAGGCGAGCAGCGGCCCCACTGCGGTAAGGAAAATCAGGAACAACCCAATCGGAACGTTGACCCGATTGAAGAACGGCGGCCCAACCGTGACTTTCGAGCCCGTGACTGCCTCCGATAGAACCGGAAAGAGCGTGCCCCACAACACCGCAAAGCACGCCACCAGCAGCACTAGATTGTTGAACAGGAAACTGGATTCGCGCGAAACCAGCGATTCCAGCCGGTGCTCGCTCTTCAGCGTCTCGCGGTTGCGCACGACGAAGAACACGCAAGTGGCAAACGTCAGCGCCAGAAACCACACGAACCAGATGCCGATGCCCGACTGCGCAAAGGCGTGCACCGAACTCACCACGCCGCTGCGGGTGAGAAACGTTCCGAAGATGGCCAGCAGAAACGTGGTGAAGATGAGCCACATGTTCCACATCTTCATCATGCCGCGCTTCTCCTGCATCATGACTGAATGCAAGAAAGCGGTCATGGTGAGGAACGGCAGCAGCGACGCGTTCTCCACCGGGTCCCATCCCCAGTAGCCGCCCCAACCCAGCACCGCGTAGGCCCAGTGCGCGCCGAGAAAAATTCCGCAGGTCAGGAAGAGCCACGCCACCATGGTCCAGCGGCGGGTGATGTGGATCCACTTCTCGCCGGGATACTTCATGATGAGCGCGCCCAGCGCGAAGGCGAACGGCACAGTCACGCCGACATAGCCGAGATAGAGCATCGGCGGATGGATAACCATCTCGGGATATTGCAGCAGCGGATTCAGGCCGTTGCCATCGGCGGGAATCTGTCCGCTGACCAGGCCGAAGGGGTGCGCCGCGAAGTTCACCAGCAGGAGAAAGAACACCTGCACCGCGGCGATGATCGCCGAGGCATGCGCCGTCAGTTGCGGATCGACTTTGTAGCGCAGCCGCAGCACCAGCGCGTAGGTTGACAGCAGCCACGCCCAGAACAGCAGCGAACCTTCCTGTCCCGACCACAGCGCGGCGAACTTGTAGGCGATGGGCAGGTCGCGATTGCTATGGTGCATGATGTATGAGACGGAGAAGTCATTGCCGAGGGCGGCTATCACCAGCGCCACCGCGGCGACCGTGACCGCGGCCCAGCAGGCAATTCCAGCCCGGCGCGCGGTTTCGCCCAGGCGATCGTCCTTGCGATACAACGCGAGCGAGCCTGCGACAAACGAATAGGCCGCCAGCGCCAGGGCCAGCATGAGTGCAAAGCTTCCAATTAGCGGCATGAAGAGCTGTTACCTGTATTATTTCCGCCGGATGCATTCGGTGGAAAAAGCCATCCTAAAGCGAATGTTCTCATTTTACTCGCAATCGCAAGGCCAGAGGGCGAATCGTCTGCGTGTGGAATACAACTTTGCGGGAGCGCACACACGCCGCTCACGGCAGGAGCCGTGCACTTAATCTTGAAGCGGCGATGCAGAATCCGGCCTGCGGGATGGACTACACTACTCCTGCGCGCCTCCGCACTGACATGTCTGCAGCCGTGGCCCAATCCGTCGTGGCACCCCCAGGCCCGCGATCGCACAATTACCGGCCGGTACTGCTTGCGCTGGCTGTCCTGTTTGCCGCGCTGACCATCCTCTACAGCGCGGCATGGATGTACTACGTTCGCCAGCCCCCGCCGCCGGCGCCAAAGGTCGAAGTCGGGTTTGACGCATCGTACTCTTCCGCGGGAATTGAGGTTAATTACACGTACCCGAACAGCCCGGCAGAAAAGTCCGGGCTGAAAGCGAACGACCGCATCATCGCTATCAATGGAAGCAACGCCGATTCGGACTCTGGGTGGAGCAGTTTGGAGAACCGCACGTGGCTATGCGCCCAACCCGGAGACACGGTGACCCTCACGCTGCAGCGGCCGGGACAATCACAACCCTTGGTTATCACGCCTCAGTTTCGAGCCAAGCAAGGTGCCGGCGACACCAAGACCATCGCCCGCACAATAGCGGACCAGATCCTGGAGTTGTACCCGCTGCTGTTCCTCATCGTGGGATTAGCTGTCCTGTTTCTGCGGCTGGAAGACCGCAATGCATGGCTGCTGGCGCTGGTATTCGCGACCTTCATCACGGCCGCGGGCACGCCAGACGAATTTTCCGCCGCGCCGCCAAATTTCCGGTCCTTCCTGCTCGCGTACCACACCATCATGGGCAGCGTTCTCACGGGACTGTTCTACTTCTTCTTTGCGGTTTTCCCCACGCGCTCGCCGATTGACCGCAAAGTTCCCTGGCTGAAGTGGGCACTGCTGGTAATCGGCATCTGTTTGAGCGTTGGAGGTTACCGGCACGGCGACTCCAGAGCATTACCCTTTGTCCTCGCGGCCGTGCCCAATCGCATCGCCCAGAATGCCCGAAGAGTGGTCGTTTACGGGTCTGTTTTTCTTGGGCTCATTTCCCTGTTGTGCAATAGGTTCGGCGTCTCCAGCAGGGACGACCGGCGCAAGATCAAAGTGATTTTCTGGGGGACCGTCGTCGGAGTTACGCCCGCTGCAGTCATCGCGCTCGCGCAAGAAATTTTCCATGCTGAAATTTCCTTTTGGCTGAATTTCGCCAAGGTAATTCTGCTGTTCCTGTTTCCTCTCTCCTTCGCCTATGCGGTGGTGAAACATCGGGTGATGGACGTGCCGGTGCTGCTGAAGCGCAGCGCGCGTTACTTCGTGGTGGAGCGCGGATTTGTTTTCCTTATCCTGGCGATTTCGGTGGGGGCAACGTTCTGGTTGGCCCAGGTATTCTCCCGGCTTTTCTCCCCAGGATCGAAAGCCGCCATTCCGGTGGGGGCCACCTTCGGGGTGCTGCTGATCTCGGGCGCAACCCAGGTGCATCGCCGGGTGCGGACGCGTCTGGACCGCGCCTTCTTTCGCAGTTCCTACGACGCGCAGCAGATTCTGGAGAACCTGGCCGCCCAGACCCTCACGGTCAGCAGCCGCGAAGGACTGGCCGCGCTTCTGCACGATCAGATTCACGATGCGCTGCATCCCACCTCAATGTATGTGTACCTTGAGGCCGCCAACGGACAATTGCAGGCTTACGCCGGCAACCCTCCGGCGGAGGCGATAACACTCTCCACCAGCGCCGCTGGCATTGCCGAGCTGGCAGACCGCAGTGACCCGCTGGAGTTGCTCCCTGAAGTCATGCATGGAACGCAATTGGAGCCGCTGCATCCGGAGTGCCTGGTGCCGATTCGCGGATCGAGCGAAGGCCAGCTGCAGGGAGTTGCCGTGCTGGGGCCGCGATTGTCGGAGGAACCGTACTCCGCCGGCGACAAGCGTTTGCTGGCGTCGGTGGCCAGCCAGGCCGGTATTGCCATGCGCAGCATTACCCTGGCAGAGAAGATGGCCGCGACCATGGAAGGGGAGCGTCGCACCGCGCAGGAAATGCAAATTGCCCGCCAGGTGCAGAGCCGTCTTCTTCCGCAGCAGGCACCATCACTGCCGACCTTGGAGTGCGCCGGCAAGTGCATTCAGACGCGCGCCGTGGGCGGCGATTACTACGACTTTCTCGATCTCGGCTCGGGCCGCATCGGCCTGGTGCTGGCCGACATCTCGGGGAAAGGCATGTCGGCCGCACTGCTGATGGCCAATCTTCAGGCCAACCTGCGCAGCCAGTATGCGCTGGCGCTGGAAGACATTCCCCGCTTGCTGCGTTCGGTGAACCACCTGTTCTACAAGAACACCGAGAACAACCACTACGCCACGACGTTTTTTGCGGTCTATGACGACGAGACGCGGCGCCTGCGCTACGTCAACTGCGGACACAATCCCCCGTTCCTCGCAAGGGCCAATGGCAGCGTCGAGCGGCTCACAGCCACCGCGACCGTACTGGGCCTGTTCGAGGAGTGGGACTGCTCGGTCGCCGAGCTGGAACTGGCAGCCGGGGATGTTCTGGTGATTTATACCGACGGAGTCTCGGAAGCATCGCCGAACGAAGAAGACGAGTTTGGAGAAGAACGTCTCATCGAGGCCGCGCGCGACGGTCGGGCGCAGTCAGCCGACGAAATTCTCGAAGCCATCCTCAGCCAGGTGCAGGAATTCAGTCAGGGCGAGCAGGCCGACGACATGACGCTGATTGTGGCACGCGGGCGGTAGTTGGAAGAATCAAGGCGTCCCTTCAGGGGAGCGCACAGTTCTCACACACGCTCTGTAGGGAGCTGTTGGACATGGCAGATCACGATCCTGAACAGGAACGGCAGCGGCTTACCAAACTTTACGCCGCGATGTCGGATGGTGAGTTGGACGCCATTGCTGCGGATGCGGCGGAGCTGACCGCTGTGGCGCACCGGGCTTTAAGCGATGAGCTTGCTCGCAGGCACCCAGAAGAAGCTACGTTAGCAAACACCGCCGCCGGTCCGGGACGCAATTCAGTCGAATTAGCTGACATTGTCAGCATTCGCCAGTTCAGAGGTCTGCCCGAAGCGCTGCTCGCCAAAGGCGCGCTGGATTCCGCCGAAATCGAATCCTTCCTGGTCGACGACAACATGATTCGGATGGACTGGTTTTGGTCGAACCTAATAGGTGGCATTAAGTTGTGCGTTAAGCAGGAAGACGCCGAGGCCGCGCTCGATTTGTTGGAGCAATCCATTCCCGAAGGGTTCGAGGTAGAGGGCGTCGGGCCGTATGAGCAGCCGCGCTGCCCGAAATGTCAGTCCTTGGATATCGCTTTTGAGGACTTGAATCAGTCCGTCGCTTGGGTCAGCGCCTATGTTCTCGCGCCAATTGCCCTTCACCGCAAGAGGTGGGTATGCCATTCCTGCGGACATCGCTGGCGTCAGGCGGAAGAAAACCAGCCCGCGATCTAGAAGACTTTCAGGATGACGGTTTAGGGCACGACCGAAGTCGTGCCCTAAACGACTACCCACTGTTTTCTCACGCTTGCGCCGGTACCCCTGCATTCGAGATCCAGCGCGTCGCTGGTTTGACAGTCATCTTGGGAAGAATGTCGAGGTAGATCACGGCGTACCGGAATGCGATGACGCCGGCGGCAATGACCAGAACGCTCGACGCCAACTCCGTCCACTTGGGCACATAGTGCGTTCCCATCGCCGTCTGCAAGGAGTTGATCGAGACGTTGAGCCGGTCAACCATGAATCCCGCTACCACAATGGCAGAGGTCCAGTACAGCCGCTCGGGATTGGAGCGCACAAAGTCATAGCTCAACAGGAAGATGGGAATCGCGAGGAACAGCAGCACCTCGAGCCAGAAGTACCCCGCCTCGCTGGTGCGCTGGAAGGCATAGCCCAGCGCCTGGTTCGAAACCAGGTCGAGGAACTTGAAGAAGGCATAGACGATCAACAACATTTGGATCATCCGGCCGCAATCGCTGAGAATGCTGAAATCCACGCGCACGTTCAGCGAACGCATGCTGAGATAGATCGCCATCACGGTCAGCGCCAGTCCGGCGGGGATCGCCGACAGATAGAACAACGCATGCATGTATTGCGAATACCACAGCGGGTGGATCTTGCCGCGCGCGATCAGGAACAGGCCGCCCAGGTAAGACTGGTGCATCGACGACAACAGCACGCCCGCCAGCACGACCCCGATCAGGATCTTGTGGTGATAGCGCAGCACGGTCTCGCGAAATGCCTTCCACGGCAGCTTCTCGATCACCGCCGGGGCGAACTCAAAAGTCAGCACCGTCGTGTAGGTCATGATGCAGATGCACACATCGAACAGCATCGAGCGATGGTTCCACATCACGATGGGGTGCCAGAAGCGCCACGGCAGGCCGATCTCGTACAGATATCCGACCATGACGGTCAGGTAACCGAGGAATGAAATCAGAATTGAGGCGCGCAGGATGGGCCGGTAGCGCTCCATGCCCAGCAGGTAAACCGCGGCGCTGATGCCGAATCCGGCGGCGGAGAGACCGATGCCGCAAAGCGTTCCCAGACCGACCCATAAGCCCCAGGGCATCTGATCGCTGAGATTAGTGCTGGCCCGGAATCCCTCGAAGAAGCGAATGTATGTGGCATAAAGACCGGTTACAAATATGATGGCTACAATGACGCGCCATAAAGTAATTTCGGATTTAATTCGCGCGATCATGGTTAACTCCTTTTCCCTTTGCTGCGGTTGATGGTGGCCTTCTCTTCGGCTTCGGCTAGCGCAACTTCGTGGCGCCGCTGCGTGACCCAATACAAGGCCGACAGAATGGTGCCGCCCATAATGACAACTTTGGGCGAGTCGCCCAGCGCGCTGGCCGTCAGGGTGGGCATGGGCTGATTGCCTGTGGGCGCCGGCTTGAATCCCAGCTTCTCGAAAGGAACGTCGGAGACGAACAGCACGCTTCCGCCGCCGAGTTCTTCGAGCCCGTAAATGCGCGGAACGTACGACGAGTCGCCACGAATGCGGCTCCAGGCTTCGGCGATCAAGCTATCGCGATCGCCAAAGATGGTGGCTTCCACCGGGCAGGCTTCGGCGCAGGCCGTGGATTTCCCGGCCTCGATGCGGTCGGCGCACATATCGCACTTCTTGACGAAGGGCGCCAGCTTGGTCCACTGGTAGCGCGGCACCTGGTAGGGGCACGCCAGCATGCAATAACGGCAGCCGATGCATTTGTCGGCGTTGTACACCACCGGACCCATTGCGGTCTTGCCGATGGCGCCGACCGGACAAGCCGAGGCGCAGGCCGGGTCGTTGCAGTGCATACACACTTTGCGAACGAACGTGCCGCCGCGCGTCTCCACCACGGTGAAGGCGGTGTCCGAGAGGGTTGGTTCAGGGTCAGTGCCGAATCCGTGGAGCTGTTTGCAGGCGGTCTCGCAGCTCAGGCATCCGATGCAGCGCTTGATATCGATGAGCATTGCTTTTTGTTTTGTCATGGGGATCCTCCGTTTCTTACTTCGATCGGCGCTACGTCAGAAAGAATTCCTTGGCCAGTTGTTGCTGCGTAGTGGTGTCCACCTGGAAGAGCAGGCCCTTGACCGGCAGGCCGCCGTCTTGTGCCAGGGCGGGATTGAGTTGCTGCAGCATTGCGCCGACACGCGCCATGCTGTTCTGCATCCAGGCCGGAACGATTGCGCCGCGCAAAAGGTTCTTCACGTTAATGGAAAGCTCGGGCGCCTTGACTACGCACAGCCAGCCATTCTTGTAAGGGTCGTCCACGATGAGGTTGGGGTCCTTCAAAACCTCGTGATTGACCGAGATCAGCACGCCTTCGACCGGCGACAGCAGATCGATGCTTTGCCCTTCGCGGGTCACCGTGCACAACTTCTGGCCTTGCCGCACCCAGCGGTTCAGATCGGCGATTTCGATGGAGTCGATCTTGCCGAACAAGTTTCCTGCGAAAGCATCAATGCCAACGCGCGCGTTCTGCCGGCCTTCATCCATCACCCAAGTGTGGCCAGGATGGAAGGCATAATTCTCGGGCACCTCGACGCCGGTGTACCTCAACATGACCGGCGTATTCAGCTTTTTCGCCGGCGCCACTTGCAGCGTTGCCGCCTCCTCTTGTGGACGACGAAAATACATGACGGTAAGAATAAGAAGAAATGTAAGTAGAACGAATAGGATCGACATAAAGCCTCCTTCGGCCAGTGGTCAGTGGCTAGTGGATAGTGGACAGTCAATTCGGCCTGGAGCTGGAACTATCCACTATCCACTAACCACCAGCCACTGCCTTACGGCATCGTGCTCCGCGTTGGCTAGTGCACGTCGAGGGCAAATCGCTTCCCGAAAAAGGCCCACGCTGGCAAAGGAGTTAGCGGCTTCGTGCCGATTGCGGAAGGTGCCAACTACTGCGTTATGCAGGAGTGGCGTCGCACTTTGCAGTGGTCAGAGTGCTTCGGTTGGAGGAAGGTCACCACATGAAACGAAACAGATGAATTGTCAGTACCAGCGCCCTTGACGCGAGGAACCTGCATTCTCCACACGTCATGCAAGAAACAGATCCCTCGCCGCGCGGGATAACAAACCCGCGGCACTAGTCGTAAAGCGTCAGTAGGTGGACCAGCTACACCAGCTCCGGCGTTTTCTTCAGGCGTCGCAACAGCGAGGTGGGGTGGATGCCCAGAATGCGGGCGGCATGCGTTTTATTCTGACCGGTGGCGTTCAGCACTTCATGGATGTAGCGGTCTTCGAGCTCCCGCAAACTGACAAACTGATCGCCGGTGGGCGAGACTTCGAATGACGACATCTCCTCATTGGCAGGTTCTTCGTGGTAGTCGCGGACTTCTTCCGGCAGATTTTCTTCGTCGATTTCCGTGCTCTGGCACAGGATCATGGTGCGCTCGATCACGTTGCGCAGCTCGCGGATGTTGCCCGGCCAGGGATACTTCTGCAGCAACTCCGCGGCGGCAGGCGTGAAACCCACGAAGTTTTTCTTCAGCTCGTTGTTGAAGTGCTGCATGATGTCGAGGGCCAGCGGCAGAATATCTTCACGGCGCTCGCGTAGCGGCGGGATAAACAACGGCAACACATTCAGGCGGTAATACAAATCTTCGCGGAACTCGCCTTTGCTGACGGCTTCCTTCAAAACTCGATTGGTCGCCGTGATGATGCGGACGTCCACTTGCACCGGCTTGGTCCCGCCCAGGCGCATGAACGTCCCCTCTTCCAGCACCCGCAATAACTTCGCCTGCAGACTGACCGAGGTGTTGCCGATCTCGTCGAGGAACAGCGTGCCGCCGGAGGCTTTCTCGATCAGTCCTTCTTTGCGGCGGCGCGCGTCGGTGAAGGCGCCCTGTTCGTAACCGAATAGTTCACTCTCCAGCAAAGTGTCAGGCAGGGCGGCGCAGTTCAAGCTGATGAGCGGCGCTTGGGCGCGTGGACTGTTGTAATGGATGGCCTTGGCCAGCACTTCCTTGCCGGTCCCGCTCTCGCCTTGAATAAGGATGGTGGTGCGGTCGCTCTCCGCGGCGCGGCGCGCCATCTCCAGGATCTCGCGCATCGCCGGACTCTGGGTCACCACGCGCCCGAAATCGTAACGGCCCTTGGCGCTCTGCACCGTGTCGTGCACACGCACCCGCAGCGCCAGCATCTCGGTGGCGCGGCGGATGGTGTTGACCATGTCCGCGATGTGAAAGGGCTTGATGAGGTAGTCGTAGGCGCCCAGCTTCATGGCTTCCACCGCGCGGTCCACCACGTGATAGGCGCTCATCATCACGATGATGGTGGCGGGAGAAAGCTTCTTGGCCTGGCGCAGCACTTCGATGCCGTTGATGCCCGGCAGCACCACATCGAGCAAAGCCAGGTCCGGCTTCTCTTCGGCAATCGTGGTCAGCGCTTCCTCGCCGCTCATGGCCAGGAAAACTTCGAAGCCCTCGCTCTCCAGGGCGCGGCCAATGGTGCGCACGGTGAGCGCTTCGTCATCGACAATGAGGACGGAATATGACATGGCTAGGCGATGACCTCCTCAATAGGCTGCATGGCCTTGCCAACCTGGCGAATCGGCAGGGTGACGCGCACGGTCGTGCCCAGATTCTCAATACTTTCGACCTGGATGTCTCCGCCGTGGCTGCGCACGTAGCTTTGCGTGATACTCAATCCCAAGCCCGTGCCTTTGCCGCGCTTGGTGGTGAAGAACGG
>PMAT01000115.1 GCA_003152695.1 Acidobacteriaceae bacterium | reverse complement strand
AACTAGAGGCTGGTCTGGGATTGGTTGATTCGACTCTGGCCTGCGCCAAAAGCAAGAGAAGAACCTTGTGCAACGGTGATGTTCGGCATAGCTGAGAATCGCCACATATCGCGGACCGTCCGCTGAAAAACTCATCGGGACAGTTGGATGACTGCGGCGATTGTTCGCACCCTTCTCCGCATGGCTTGCCAGCAACTGCGTTAAACCGCCCATCATAACTTTCGAACGCTCGTCCGAACTGTTGCGAAACCCATCACGTCGCCCGGTGACCCCCATCACAGCGCCTTCTAAGTCTATGTTCCACACTGAGATCGTACTCATGGCGGTTTCATGGGTGCGGGTCGGACAAGAAGGTCGAACCGGACCCAGTATTCATAATCTTTTACTCGGAGAAGTCATGAAGAAGGTTATCTTAGCTGTTCTACTTACCGCATTCGCGCTGTTCCTGGTCCTTCCCAGCCTGTCGTGGGCGCAGGAAGACCTTTACAAAGCAAAGTGCGCGGGCTGCCATGGCGCGGATGGAAAAGCCACCACCGCCGGCAAGAAGATGGGATCTCCGGAGTTTTCGTCTCCCACCGTGCAGAAGGCGTCGAACGCCGATCTTGTTGACTACATTGAGAATGGCGGGCCGCAGAAGAAAGCTTCGCACGCGTTTGCCAACAAGGGCGTTAGCCCGGCTGACGCTGCCAAGCTGGCTACTTACGTGAAGAGCCTGAAGTAGGTCCGCTTCACGCTGGATTCCTCTCCAAGCCGGCTCCAGGTCATGAGCCGGTCTGGAGCGGAACATCCTCGAAGTTCCGAAGTCGCCCGACGGCGCCCTCGCTTTGGCGCCGCTACCACCTGCCGAGGTCCGACCGGGCCGCCTGGGCGATCTGGAGAAAAGCATGAGCAAGGGAATCCTTTACGATGCGACCCTGTGCATCGGCTGCAAGCAGTGTGAGCAGGCCTGCGCCACTGAAAACGGCCTCCCCTACGACGACCGCATCGCCGACCAGCAGATCACGTCGGCGCACAAATACACGGCGATCATGATCAAGGACGACAAGTTCATGCGCAAGTTGTGCATGAATTGCGACGACCCGGCTTGCGTCTCAGTATGCCCCGTGGGCGCGATGAAGAAAACCGCCTTGGGCCCTGTCACGTACGACAAGAGCCGCTGCATGGGATGCCGCTACTGCATGGCGGCTTGCCCTTTTAGCGTGCCCAAGTACGAATGGGACAAAGCAGTACCGGGTGTGCGCAAGTGCATCATGTGCAGTAAGCGCGTTGTCCAGGGAAAACCGACGGCTTGCGCGGAAATCTGCCCCACCGGCGCCACCAAGTTCGGCGATCGCGACGAACTGCTGGAAGAGGCCAAGAAACGCATCCACGACAATCCCGGAAAATATTTGCCGCACATCTTCGGCGAGACCGAGGTCGGCGGCACCTCGGTGATGCTGCTGTCTTCCATCCCATTCAATCTTTTCGGTTTCCGCACCGACCTGACGGAACGGGCGCTGCCTATGTACACCTACCAGGTGCTGTCGCGCATACCGGACTTCGTCCCTCTGTTCGGCACTTTGCTGGGCGGCGTTTACTGGATTACCCATCGCCGCGAAGACGTTGCCGAAGCTGAGGCCAAAGAGAAAGAACACAACGGAGGTGGGCGATGACGGTCCCCAGAATCCGCTTCACATTCTGGAAAGCGGTCTTCCTTTTCATCATGGCGGCGGGCGTGTACTGCACCTTTCTCCGCTTCTTCCGCGGGCTGGGCGCGTCCACCAACCTGAGCGATCAGTTTCCCTGGGGACTGTGGATCGGCTTCGACGTGATGTGCGGCGTCATGCTGGCGGCGGGTGGTTTCACCCTGACCGCTGCGGTCGAGATCTTCAACATTAAGCGGTTCCATTCCATCGTAAGGCCCACGATTCTTACCGCATTCCTGGGCTACCTGCTGGTCTGTGCCGCGCTGATGTACGACTTGGGATTGCCGTGGAACATCTGGCATCCGCTGATCATGCGCAATCCGCACTCGGTGATGTTCGAGGTCGCCTACTGTGTCATGTTCTACACCGCGGTGCTCGCCATGGAGTTCTCCCCGATTGTGCTGGAGCACTTCAAACTGAAGCGGGCGCTGAAAGTCATCCGCAGCCTCATGGTGGTGTTCGTGATTCTCGGCGTGCTGCTCTCGACCCTGCACCAGTCCTCGCTAGGCACCCTGTATCTGATCATGCCCAACAAGCTGCATCCGTTCTGGTACAGCCCGCTGCTGCCGGTGTTCTTCTTCCTGTCGGCGATTGCGGTGGGATTGGCCATGACCATCTTCGAATCCTCGATGAGTTCGAAGTACTTTGGCCGTGAGCTGGAACTGCCCATCCTGCGCGATCTGGGACGGGTCCTGGTGGTGGTGCTGGCGCTCTACGGAATCCTGAAGTTCGAGGACTTGTACCATCGCGGCGCTCTGAGGTTGGTCATGGTACCGGGATACGAACAGCGCTTCTTCCTGCTGGAAATGTTCCTCTCAATCTTCGCGCCGCTGGGACTCCTGCTGGTGCCGAAGATTCGGGAAAGCGCGCAAGGCCTGTACCTGGCGGCGGTGCTGACCCTGCTGGGATTTGTCACCAATCGTCTGAACGTGACCATCACCGGAGTCGAGAACGCCGTCGGCGGCCGTTACACCCCCAAGTGGACCGAGGTAGTCATCACCGCGATGTTTGTCGCGCTCGGTTTTGCCATCTTCGGCCTGGCGGCGAAGTACCTGCCGATCTTCCCCGAAGAGAAAGTTCACATCCCGGCACTCCACGAACCCGAAGCCAGGTTCGCAGAAGTTGCGGTGCCCGTCCATGCTGGAGACTGACAACTCGAGGCTGCCCTCACCCGAGATAACCGAGGAGAGCCCAGCCTCATCACGCCCGTTCTGGCTGCAACGGCTGGGACGCAGCGTAAGCGCCAAGCTGATGGTCTCGATTTTCGTGGTCATGATCATCATCTTCGCTCTGCTGGGATACTTCAGCACGCAACTTCATCGCAAGCATCTGGAAGCCGCCGCCCTGGTCAGCGCCGAGCAGCAGAGCGAGGTGCTGCGCCGCAGCGCTTCGCATTACATGCTGAACAACGATCGCAGCGGCTTGTACGAGATGATGGTGAACATGGCCGACCAGCCCGGCGTGGTGCGGGTCCGGATCATGAACCCGCAAGGCGTGATCAGCTATTCCACGGCCCCGCCCGAGGTCGGCACCATGGTGGATAAAGGCGGCGAGGCCTGCTATGGCTGCCACACCCAATCGCAACCGCTCAGCCGCCTGAACCGCTCCGACCGGTTTCGCGTCTATCACGCAGCCAATACCCGCGTGCTGGGGGTGATCACGCCGATCGAAAACCAGCCCGCCTGCTCCAATGCCGCCTGCCATGCTCATCCCGCCAGCACGCGGATTCTGGGCGTGCTCGACACCAATCTTTCCCTCGCCAAGGTGGATGAAAGCCTGCGCCGCGAGCGGAGAGAGATGCTTGCCGGAACTGGGGTCGCGCTGATTGCGGTGGTCTTCCTCAGCGGACTGTTTGTGTGGATCGTGGTCCGCAATCCGCTGCGCGAGCTGAAGACCGGCACCGACCGCGTCGCTACCGGCGAACTCGGCTATCAGATTCCCGTCCACTCCCAGGACGAGGTGGGCGAACTGGCGCAATCGTTTAACGAGATGAGCAACCGGTTGCAGGTGGCGCAGGCGGAAATTACCGCTTGGGCCCATACTCTCGAAGAGCGTGTCGAGGAGAAGACCCGCGAGTTGAAACAGGCGCACCAGCGCATGTTGCACGTGGAAAAGATGGCCACCATCGGCAAGATGGCCGCGGTGGTGGCGCACGAAATCAACAATCCGCTCTCCGGCATCCTGACCTATTCGAAGCTGGTCAAACGCTGGATCGACAAGAACGCCGCCAGTTCGCCCAAGAAGGAAGAGATGAAGGGATCGCTCGATCTGGTGGCCAGCGAGAGCAAACGCTGCGGCGAGTTGGTGAAGAACCTGCTGAGTTTCTCGCGGGTCTCGCCGATGAATCTGGAGTGGTGCGATCTCAACCAGGTCATCGATCGGTGCGTGCGCCTGGTGCAGCACAAGATGGAAATGGCCGGCGTGCAGCTCAATCTCGATCTGGCGGCCGATTTGCCTATGGCGCATTGCGATCCCGCCCAGATCGAACAGGTGGTGCTGGCCATGGTGATCAATGCCATCGACGCCATGCCCCAGGAAGGCAACCTGTGGATCAGCACCCATGCCAGCGCGGAGTGGATCGAACTGGTCATTCGCGACGACGGGATCGGGATTCCCGACGAGCATCTCGCGCACATCTTCGAGCCCTTCTACACCACGAAGGAGTCCGGCGGCTCGGGGCTGGGCCTGGCCATCAGCCAGAACATCGTGGAACGCCATGGCGGGCAGATCGAAGTGAACTCCGCCGTGGGACAAGGTACGACATTCAGAATTGAGCTGCCGGTGGACAGCCAGAATCCCGCCATGGCTGGCGATCGTGACCGCGCAGCGGTGGAAACGAGGTAGGAGAATGACGCAAGGCAAATTGCTGATCGTGGATGATGAGCTCAGTGTGCGTGACTCGCTGGCCAAGTGGTTCACCGAAGAGGGCTACGAGGTGGCCACGGCCGAGAACGCCAATGAGGCGCTTACGCGCGTGGCCCAGCAGACTTTCGATGTCGCGCTGGTGGACATCAAGATGCGCGGCACCGACGGCATCGAACTGCAGCGGCGCCTGCACGAGATCTGTCCGGACATGCTGGTCATCATCATGACGGGTTATGCCTCGGTGGAAACCGCCATTACGGCGCTCAAGAATGGGGCCTATGACTACGTCAATAAGCCGCTCGATCCGGACGAAATCGCGCACTTGATCGCCAAGGCCATGTCGCATCGCCGCACCCAGCAGGAGAACACCCGGCTGAAAGAGACGGTCGCCGAAATTGCGCATCCCTCCGAGATCATTGGACAGAGCGCGGCCATGAAGCATGTCTTCGACTCCATCGAAACGGTTGCCCCCACCGATGCCACGGTGCTGGTCACCGGCGAGAGCGGCACCGGAAAGGAATTGGTGGCGCGCGCCATTCATGCGGGAAGTCCGCGACGTTTTCATCCCCTGGTGGTCATCCATTGCGGCGCGCTAACCGAAACTCTGTTGGAGAGCGAGCTGTTCGGCCACGAGAAAGGCGCGTTCACCGGGGCGCAGTATCGCAAGAAAGGCAAGTTCGAAATTGCCGAAGGCGGCACCGTGTTCCTCGACGAGATCGGCGACATCAGCTTGAAGACCCAAACCGACTTGCTGCGCGTGCTGCAAGAGCGCGAGATTGTGCGCGTGGGCGGCAATCAAACCATCCACGTCGATTTCCGCGTGGTCGCGGCCACCAACAAGAACCTGGAGCAGCTGATCGAGGAGGGCAAGTTCCGTCCCGACCTCTTCTACCGGCTGAACGTTTTCCATATCGAGATTCCGCCGCTGCGCGAACGCCGGGAAGACATTCCCCTGCTGGTGGACCACTTCACCCGCAAGTTCTCGCGCGAAATGAGCAAGAAGATCACGCGGGTCTCGCCGGCCGCGATGAATGAATTGCAACAATACAATTGGCCGGGCAATATCCGCGAATTGGAAAACGCGGTCGAACGGGCCATGGTCGTGGCGCAGGAGCCCGAGCTACGCGAGCCGGATTTTGTTCTGCGATCGAGGAACAGCGCTGGCGTGGGAACAGGCGATGTACGCAGCCTTGACGATGCCGAACGCGCCCACATTCTGCGGGTACTGGAGGAGTGCGGCGACAATCAGACCCGGGCCGCCGAAATTCTGGAGATCGATCGCGTCACCTTGCACCACAAGCTGAAAAAGTACGGGTGGAATAGAAAAGAGAAGGAGCAGTTGGCGGTCAGCAACTAGCGGTTAGCAACTAGCACTTAGCACTTAGCAATTAGCAATTAGCTCTTAGAAACCAGAAGTAGTTCTTGGTAGTGCTCTCATCGGTGACCTGATTGCTAAAGGCTAAAAGTTAACGGCCAATTTCTAATCGCTCTTAGCTCGGTTTCCCGGGGTTGGCACCCCGGGCTCAAGGCGAGGCCGCCGCTGCGCGGCTGGGTCGTTGCCCTTTTAGGCACAGGTACTCTGGATGGCACAAAAGCAGGTCCCTCCACTTGCCCGCCGCGGCGGGCTCGGTCGGGATAACAGCCGGAGTGGAGCTAATTGCTAAGTGCCAATTGCCAATTGCTAAGTGCCAATTGCTAAGTGCCAATTGCTAAGTGCTAATTGCTAGTTGCTAGTTGCTATGAAAAAACTTCAACTCCTGCCGGTGGGAACCATGGACGCGCGGCTGCTCGAATGGTTGCAGCATGAGCTCCACGAGAAGTTTCGTGTGCCCACCGAGGTGCTGGGGCCAGCCATCGATCCTTCGTTTGCGCGGCACGCGGAACGCCAGCAATACCACTCCTCCGAAATTCTGGCCAGGATGCAGAAGTACGTCAGCGGCAGCACCTGGCGCCTGGTCGGGGTCACGGAATTGGACCTCTACATTCCAATTTTGACTTTCGTTTTTGGGGAAGCCCAGTTGGGCGGCGCCGGAGCGCTAGTTTCCTATCATCGTTTGCGGCAGGAATTCTACGGTCTGCCGCCGGATGCGGATGTGCTCGCCAACCGGCTCTTGATCGAGACCGTGCATGAACTGGGACACACCTTGAGCCTTACCCATTGCCAGGACTATCGCTGTGCCATGGCCCCGGCCCACGCGGTGGAATGGATCGACATCAAAGACAGCGGCTTCTGCGAAGATTGCCTCTCGCGGGTTCTGCAGGCGGTATAGCGCGCCCCACACTGTCGCGCCAGATGGAGACCGCGTGAACTATCGCTTCGCGGGTTTCGGCAGGTCGCTCCACTTCCCGCTGAACAGCTTGCCGCGATGCTCGGCCACCATCGCCGAAATGCCCATCACGCCCATCACCAGGAAAATCAGGAAGAAAACCACGGCAATTACCAGCACTGGCATACCACACCTCTGAGATCATTCTGCTTGGCGGTTGAACTTACTTCGGTGATTTCGGTCACAGGTGGGTGTGAGCCAGGGCGGAGGGCAGTAATCAGGCGCGGCGGCCCGTGGACGTGCAGGCGTTGGTGCGAAAGGGGGGACTCGAACCCCCACGGGTTTCCCCGCCAGATCCTAAGTCTGGTGCGTCTGCCAATTCCGCCACTCTCGCAGGTTTAGCTAAACGACGACCCATGAACTTGAGCTGCCTGCGCAGCACAACTCCGGCCAAGACAAGTCTAAAGCAGTTTTAGACTTGGTGTACAGGGCTGGGGCCCCATAGTGGGGGATCCCACCACTATAGGGTAGGCCGCTTCAGCAAACCCTCAGCGAACCATTTCCAATTGGCGCCAGAGGGCGTTCGCCAGGAGGCGCTTGCGTAACCGTTGGCGAACTCCGGTAATGGTACAGTTTGAAATCTTTGGCGGGAAGTGGCGGGATTTCGCGGCAATTGGCGGGATAAGGCGTTGCCGTTTGGTTTTCCACGGGTGAGCGGATAAGATGACTCGTCGGAGGGCGGTCGCCTATCTGCTGATGCTCGGAGTAATCGCCAAACATCTTCTCTCGCACGAATACGGTCCTTGGGATCGGCTCATCGAGTTGGGCGTATTCGGTCTGATTCTCTACGAGGTAATCGGGTGACTGTCCCGATGTTGGTCAAAGAAATGGTAAACGCGACTTCTAGGTGGAGGAGAAAACTCGCCAATTTCATGCGCCAAGCCAATATCTACCGCTTCTTTTCCAGAAAAAAAGAAGTCGTAGTAATCCAGATCAGACCATTTTTGACCGCCGAGCAGGGTGACATTTTCCTTCAGGATAGACTCGCATCGTTCATCGTTCAGGATAAGGTTCTTCGTGATCCCCTTCATTACCATAGCGGGCACCTCTCCCATCCGCGCCGCTACGCGGTGGATCATGAATATTGCACGGGAGCTGGTTACACGGCGTCTGGCTCCCAAATAAGCGATTACACCTGCGGAGCTTATGGAACCTACGTTGTAGATGGTCAACTCCACTGACAATGATTTGAAGAAATTGTAGAGACAGACTCCATCCCCAACCGAGCCACCGGAAGATTGAAACAGGAGGTGGACGTTCTGGTTCTTCCCTGTTGCCGTTGCGAGGTTGGAAAGAAGATCCTGTACGCTCCCCTCGTTTATCTGTCCGCAAAAGACGGCATACACATCTCCTGGTGTTGATGGCGGCGTAGACGATTCTGGCGTTGTAGTCATGTACATTTCCTTTTCGAGAAGCGCGATTCCATAATCGTGTGTTGCTGAACAGCCCGTACCTTATTTTTTGATGGGAACAGGCTGAAAACTTGCGGGGTGAAAGACGTGCTCGTTATCGACTCTCTCGGCAAGGTATTCCCACACGTTGCCGGTCGAGGAATCCACAAGAAAAACACGGTGTTCTTCCCACGTCTTGCCACTACTGCTGACCGTGATCGGGGCGGCGACTAGTTGGTAGCCAGTGGGCGGCGGAGAGGTCCTTGTCGATGCTTTCTCCTGTGAAAACAGGATAGCAACCAAGGCAAAACTTACAGCCAATACAGCAATGCGTTTCATCCACATTGAGAAGCCTCCTTCTTGGGGATATACCTCATTACAATTTGTTATATGAAAGAGAGAGAGACGACCATGAGCAAAGATAGCCCAACAGAAAAGTATGTCACCCTCGACTCGCTGAACGAGCCGCGAATTCAAGCTCTACTGCGAAGCGTGGACATCACATCTTCACAACAAATAGTTTCACGTAACGACACTCAGGACAGATCGCAGTCCTCACTGGCATACCAACCCGATCACTAATGGGAGGCTGATTGCTGAAGCTGTTGTCCATGAGCGCTGGAATGGTGAAAACGGCGTTTCCGATTTCCATAACGCCCTTCTTGCATTCTGGGCAATACGTTGTTTCTGCCATTGGATTTTTCCTTTTCTATACTGCGGTCAATTCTTCAAACGTTCACCGGGTCGGCGGTGACCATATGCCGCAAGGTATCAACGAAGCGCTCCCTTGAAGGGCGCACGTCACCCTTGACTCTGAATGGGGGTTGTTGCTAAGGTGGGTTTGCTAAGAACCACCAAGCCCCAATCAAAGTTTGGCCTAAAAGGTCGCCTTCACCCAAGGCGGCCTTTTCAATTCACGGGGATTTTAGCACGGCAGGAATGATAAGATTCGAACCAGAAAGAAACACCCCGCTGACAGGCGGGGCATTAGGTCTGCATTGGACAATTCAGATCATAAGGAATATCTGTGTCCTCTGCAAGCCCACTGCCCCACCCCGGCGGATGTGTAACTTATGGCGTGCGCCCGCCGCGCGTGTGGCACGGAAACGTCAGGGTAACATCGGCACGGCGGCGCGAGGGGGTGTCGCCCGTGACCGTCACGATAGGAGCGATCTGCGGGGCCAGCCACATCACCCAAACGGGAAGCATTGTACTGTGCGCTGACACGCTTGTTACGTGGACTGATGCCGCAAATACTCCGATCACCAGCAATCTAGCCGGGAGCAAATTGTTCGACCTGCCGCTTGGTTTCTATGGTGCGATTGCTGCTGACATCAGCACATCCGTACAAGTCGTAAGCCAGCTCTACCACTTGATGAACCGGATTTCTCCCGATGACCCGAACCGCATCGACCTAATCGAGCTAGCCCTTGCGGAAACCGGGGAATATGTCAGGACGTGGATGCGGAGAGAAGTCTTGGCCGAGTACCGTATCGGGCTGGACGAGTTTTTACACGACCCAAATCTGATAGAGCGGGAGGCGATCAAGGCGAGAATCGGCGATCTCCTAATCCCGACGCGGCTCATAATTGGTGGCTTCAGTCTCACCGGCAGCCCTATTCTGCTTTACACGGATTGCGTAAACACACAACGACAGACAAGCCCTGGATTCTTCACTGGCGGCGCTGGCGAGGAACTCGCACGCGACTGGCTTAACATGCGCGAGCAGAACAGCTTCATGTCGGTTCAGCGGACCGCGTACCACGTGCATGAGGCGAAACGCTTTGCGGAGCGCTCTCCGGTCGTGGGGCAGCGGCATCAAGCGATATTGCTCCGCTACAACCAGCCAATGGTATCTGTTGGCGGAGATAGGCCGCTTCTTTCGAGTTGGCTTACAGGGCACATGCCCAGGCCAACCAGCGATCTGGACAGCGCTCAGGCCTGGGATGACTTCGCGCAAGCGTATGGAATCAGCCCCTCGACCAGTTCTTCCGGCGACCACACGTGATCGGTTAGGCCAGCTTCCATCGCTGGCGTGACGCGCAGCGTTTGATGTACCCGGCACCAGTTGTAATAGGCATAGAACAGGGCGACCATACAGCGGTGGTTCTCCAGCTTTTTTGAGAAACCATTGCTTAACCGCGTGAAGCGGCGCATCGACATGCGCATTGTGAGATTCTGGCGTTCCACAAATGACGTGCTGACGTGCCTCGGGTCCGGGTTGCCGGATACAACCTTCATGTCGGCACCAATGCAGCGGGCCGGGGAATAGCGCCGTGTCTCTTCGTCGGACGGAGCACCGTAGATTTTTTGGAGCATCGCGTAATCGCAGTCGATTCCAAACGCACCCTCGACAGCCTCAAGATACGCGCGATGGCCGTCTGTGGTGATCTGTACGCGGCCCTTAATACGGCTGGCGCAATCCTCCATGAATACTTGCGCCCATCCTGCATCGCGTCCGCCAACGAGATAGGAGACGCACAGTTTGGTATCCGCATCAATCGCGGTCCACGTCCAAGAGTCGCCCCAGCCCGCCTGTTCCTGCTCGGGCGTCACGTTCCGCTTCTTAGCCCCGATGAATTGCCAGATTTCGTCGCACTGCAAGCGGCGGACACGAACATTGCGCACGTTGCGGTCATGGAACGCATAGGTGGCATATCCGAGATCGGAGATCAGTTTCAACACGGTGACTTTGGACACGTCGGCCAACCGAGCAGTGGCGCGAACCGAGTTTCCTTCAACCAGAGTTCGTACTATGAAACTTCTCTTTTGAATAGATAAGCAATTCATAACAGAAGATATTATGCTTGAGCAAAATACGGATGTCAAGGGAAAAAATGAAGATTCCCGCAGATGTTCTTTGTGCTACTCTTCGGCTAGGAGGTACTACATGACCAGAGACGAGATTCGCAAAGAGGAGGGCGAAATTTTGCTTGAGTGGGAGGAAAACCAGCGAGAGATTGAACGCAGGCGCTCATTATCCATAAAGATGTATCAAGCCCTATTTGAGGCCACGCAAGCCGTACAATTTCCAGAACACATTCAGTTCCCCGAGGAGGAACCCGACAAACGTTACGCCCCTACCCACAGCCTTAAGAACCTGGAGGGCCTAGACGTGAAGGCCATACGGGAGTCGCGTGATGCAATGAGGGCGTTGCTCGACCAGCAGGAAATACTCAAACAGCGCAAGGCTGGTTTTAAGTTGGACTAAGATTTGTTCCAGCGCGATTTCGCCGCTTTCTTGGCGATCTCGCTGCGCTGTTTTGGCGTAAGCGCTTGCGCTCTGGCTGGGCCGCCCTTGCGACCGCCACGGCTGCCAGCAGCTACAGCGCGGGGGCTGTTGCGGTGCTCTCCGCCGTCGGCCAGCTTTCCGCCGATGGCCTGCTCGACCACGCGAAGGGCGTTTGTGGCGAAGTCCTCGTCTTTATGTTTGGTCACGGAGCCATCATCCCACGAATCAGGGGAGCATACCAGCCCCAAGAATTTCAAACTGTACCATTACCCGAACTCCGGTAGAGTTGACTTGGGTTGCCCGACCGGGGGTGGTAAAGGGCAGATTGGAGGGAAATTTCCTAGAACGATGTCGCAAAGGAGTGCACAGGGTGCGGTCACAAGTCAACATTCTACGGGGTTTACGGTGGCACTTGAATTGCCTTTATCTTGGGTAGCTCCCTTTCATTAGGGGGACTACCCAGTGGGTACATTTACGACTTGAACCTGAGGAGGGTTCGCTCCTTGAAAATACGTATCGCTACTCTGTTCCTCACAATCCTGTGTCTTGCCTTGACCGCCTCCGCTGGCACAATCTTTAGCGAGGGTCCGATTGATGGCAACGACAATGGTTTCTTTGTCACCGGCCCCAACTACGGAAATATTGGGGGAAGTTACCAAGACATTTCGAATGGGTTTGTTGCAGCAACTTCCGGCACCCCCGGCAACCTCGAGTGGGGTGAGTGGTCAGTCGGCGCGCCGACGAGTTTTAGCTATGAGCTAGGCAGCGCGGCGTTCGGCACCGACCTCGGTTCCGGAACCGTTACGCAAAATGCTGGTAACAGCACCTTCCTCTTTACCAACACTTACGGTTATGGCATTTACGACGTTAAGGTTGGTATTACCTCCGCAGCCATGACAGCCGGCGACACGTACTGGCTCTCCATCAGCAATGCCACCGACGCCGGCAACGATGGTACACAAGCGTGGGACATCCCGAACGGCGGTAGCGGCGGTCCTGCGACTTGCAACTTCCGGCAGAGCGGTACCAATTATGGCAATTGCGGATTGGGCGGGGAAGACTTCACGCTCACCTCCGGCACCGGGACGACTCCTGAGCCCAGCAGCATTCTGCTGTTCGGTTCTGGCATCCTCGGCTTGGCGGGCGTACTGCGCCGCAAGTTGACCCGGTAAATACAAACCCTTCCCCGATTCAAAAACGGCCGGAGCTTCTGCTCCGGCCTGTTTTTTGCTATCTGAAAAGAACCAGGGGACGAGTTGGTTTCCTGCAGCGACCCGACATAACCTGTCCCGCAGCCAGTATTGGCGGTCCCGCTTACCAAGTCGAAGGCAAGGAATCGTCGAGCTCGGTGGTAAGCGCCCACTCGATGGCCCGCTGCTGCTCGCGCCTGAGTTTCCTGAGTTTCATGTGCCCATTTGGCGAGCTCCTGTAGAGCGGACTTCGGTTGCCCGACCAGGCAGGCGGTAAAGGCAGATTGGAGGGAAATTGCCTAGAACGATGTCGCAAATGAGTGCACAGGATCGCGACACAACTTAACATTCTACAGGCTTTACGGTGGCAGTTGAATTGCATTTACCCTCGGTAGCCCCTGTCGCTAGGGGGATCATCCAGTGCGTACATTTGGAACTTGAACCTAAAGGAGGGTTCGCTCCTTGAAAATGCGTATCGCTGTTCTCTTACTTACAATTCTGTGTCTTGCCTTGACCGGCTTCGCGCAGACGATCATCTATAACGACGGCGGGATTGATGGCAACGATAATGGATTCTTTGTCACCGGCCCCAACCACGCTAATTTTCTAGGGTCTGTCCAGGACATTTCGGACGGGTTTATTGCGGCAGCGTCCGGCAGCCCCAACCAGCTCGCATGGGGTGAGTGGATAGCCGCCGGCACCGCGCCGACGAGTTTCAGCTATGAGCTCGGCAGCTCGGCGTTCGGCACCGACATCGGCAGCGGAACCGTTACCCAAAATGGCACTAACAGTGTGAAACTGTTCACCAACGGCTTCGGTTACGACATTTACAGCGTGACCGTTCCAATTACCTCCGCAGCCATGACAGCCGGCAACGAGTACTGGCTCTCCATAAGTAATGCCAGCGACGCCGGTAGTTCGTCGACGGAAGGGTGGGATCTAGCAGGCCCCAACGGCGGTCCGGCGACTTGCAACTTCCGGCAGAGCGGTACCAATTATGGCGATTGTGGAATCGGCGGGGAATCCTTCACGCTCAGCGCCACCACTACGACTCCTGAGCCCAGCAGCATTCTGCTCTTGGGTTCTGGCATCCTCGGCTTGGCGGGCGTCCTGCGCCGCAAACTTAACCGGTAAATACAACCCTTCCCCATTTCAAGAAAACGGCCGGAGCTTCTGCTCCGGCTTTTTCTTGCAATGTGGAAAGAAATCAGGGAACGAGCGGGTTCCCTGCTACGACCTGAAGTAAGCAGCCCGCGGCCAGCATCGGCGTTCCGCTTACCAGGTTGACGGCAAGGAATCGTCGAGTTCGGTGGTCAGCGCCCACTCGGTGGTCCGCTGCTGCTCGCGCCTGAGTTTCATGTTGCCCTTGTCGAGCTCCTGCAGAGCGGGCTTCGGTTGCCCGACCAGGCAGTGGTAAAGGCAGATTGGAGGGAAATTGCCTAGAACGATGTCGCAAATGAGTGCACAGGATTGCCACACAACTTAGTATTCTACAGGGTTTACGGTGGCAC
Source organism: Acidobacteriaceae bacterium (assembly GCA_003152695.1). Classification (GTDB taxonomy): domain Bacteria; phylum Acidobacteriota; class Terriglobia; order Terriglobales; family Acidobacteriaceae; genus Bog-257. The sequence goes on along the minus strand of PMAT01000115.1, from coordinate 118,108 downwards.
TTGAATTGCTGGTACCGTGGCGAGATCCCTTTCATTTGGGGGACTACCCAGTGGGTACATTTCCAACTTGAACCTGAAGGAGGGTTCGCTCCGTGAAACATATCGCTACTCTGTCACTGCTCACAATCCTGTGTCTAGCGCTGGGCACCGCGGCTTTCGCGGATACGGTATTTAGCGAAGGTCCAATACTTAGCGGGGACAATGCGCTATTTATCGACGGCAATGGCGGCCCCTTTGGCCAAAGTCTTTCCGACGGCTTTGTTGCGGCGGCTAGCGGCAGCGGCGGCCAAGTGTACTTCGGCGAGTGGGTGCTCGCCGGTACGGTTCCGACCGGGGTTACTTGGGCCATCGGCAACAACAACTTCAGCGGTACCTTAACGGCCGCCTCCGGTTTTGGCACTAGCCTGTACTGTAGTAGCGGCGGAAGTGGCTGCGATCCCTATGGTTACGACGTTTACATCAGCCATTTCTCGATCAGTGGCACCTCGTTTACCGCTGGCGACGAATACTGGCTTACGCTTACCAACGCCACCGACAACCAAGGCGTCGGCTATAACGGATGGGACATTACCTCAGCCGGCCCAGCGACTTGCGACTTCGAGGTCGGTGTGATCGTCCCTGGAGGCGGCGCGGGATGCGGTTATCCCGGAGAATCGTTCACCGTCACCACCGGTGGAGGGGGAACGACTCCTGAGCCCAGCAGCATTCTGCTGTTCGGTTCTGGCATCCTCGGCTTGGCGGGCGTCCTGCGCCGCAAGTTGACCCGGTAAATACAACCCTTCCCCCAGTTGTTAGACGGCCGGAGCTTCTGCTCCGGCTTTTTCTTGCTATCTGAAAAGAAATCAGGGAACGAGCGGTTTCCCTGCTGCAACCCGAAGTAACCAGTCCGTGGTCAGCATCGGCGGTCCCGCTTACCAGGTCGAGGGCAAGGAATCGTCGAGTTCGGTGGTAAGCGCCCACTCGATGGCCCGCTGCTGCTCGCGCGTGAGTTTCGTGCCACCGCAGGTCAGGTAAAACGCGTCATGGGCGGTTGCGCCTTCGGTGTCAATCAGCGCGACCTCAATACTGCAGTTCTGACGGGAGAGGATGGAACTGATGGTGTGCAGCAGTCCGGGACGGTCCTGGGTGACGACTTCCAGCAAAGTGCTGGCCGGAGAACATTCCTCGTCGAAGCGCAGGCGGGTTTCGACCTTGAGCTTGACCGGCTTGGTGTCGGACTTGAGCCGCGACTCCAGCAGGCGCTCCAGCGGGGCTTCGCCGATCAGGATTTCGACAATCGACTTCTTGAAGCGCTCGCATTCCGGGGGATTTAGCTCCAGAGTGTGAAAGCGATCTCTGAAATAGAAGCTGTCAACGATGACCCCGGCGCGGTTGGAGAAGGCGCTCGCCTTGGTGATGTCCATACCCCATCCGTAGAGAATGCCAGCCAGGGTGGAAAACAGGCCGGGGTGGTCGAGGGTGACGATGGTGAGTTCGTGCTGGCCGGCAATGCGGCGTATGGCGAGCTGTGCCGGTTGGCCGCGTAGCTGCTTCGCCATCTCGAAATGCAAAAGCACCTGTTCGGGCGCGTGCGACATGAGGTAGCGCTGAGGCAGGCCATCGAGAAACTTCAGCAGTTGCGAACGGCGCTTGGGCAGCAGCGCGGCGATGCGCTCCACTTGTGCGCTGCACTCCTCGGCGTGAAATCGTTCGCAGTCGGCGCTGCGGGTGAAGTAGTTGGCGGTGCCGGTGTACAGGCGCCAAAGGTTCTCCGCCTTCCACGCCGTAAGCGCGTCAGGATTGACAGACTTGATGTCGGCGAGGGTCAGCAGCGTCAGCATCTTCAGCCGCTCGGGGGTGCCCACTTTGTGCGCCAGTTCGCGCGCCGTCTCGGGATCGTAAATATCGCGGCGTCGCAGCGTGGACGACATCTCCAAGTGGGTGGCGATCAATAGGCCGACAGTCTGATCGTCTTCTTCCTCCAGGCCCATCCGCTGCACCGCAGCCGCAGCGAGCTGCACGCTGTTATGAACATGGTCGTCCCCGTCCATGCCTTTGCCGGTATCGTGCAGCAGCAACGCCAGAAAGAGCAGTTCCGGGCGCTCCAATTCGGCCAGCAGAGTGGCGAAAGGCTGCAGCCACTCGACGTCGTTGGCAGCCAGCCGATGCAACATCTCAATCGCGAGAATGCTGTGTTCATCCACGGTGTAGCGATGGTAGAGGTCGCGCAGGACCAGCGAGTCAATCGCCTCGAATTCTGGAATGGCGAGGGTGAGCAGGCCCAGCGAATGCATGGCGCGCAGGGCATCGGCAGCGTAGGGCAGTACCAGGATCTCGCGCAGATGCTGCCATAAGCGCGAATCCAGCGGCATGGTGTCGGCCAATCCGCGGCGCGCGTTGCTGAGCCGGCGCTCGGTCTCAACACTGAGCGCGACGCCGTGGCGGGCGACAAAAGTGAACAGCCGCAAGATCACGAAAGGATCGCGAGCGCCTGCCGTCTGCTGCAAATAGACGCGACCGTCCACCAGCGAAAATTCCTCATTCGAGGAGCGCGAGCGCCACTGCTGAAACGAGCGGTACAGCGAAGAACGTTTTCGGGGAAGCTGTTCCAGCATCTGCCGGGCGTGCCGATGGATGGTCGTGGCATGGCGAAAGTACAGGCGCATCCATTCCGCGGACGAAACGCCCCCTGACTGGGTCGCGATGCCCCGCTTGGCTAACTCGTCCTGGGCCTCCCAGGAAATAACGTTATCGTCGCGATTGCCCCGGTAGTGCAGATAACAGCGGGTGGAGGTGAGGAAGTCCAGCGCGTCGAGAACAGCGTCGCTTTCCGAATTTGGCGGCGCGTGGAGCGTATCCGGCCACCTGCGGTCGGACACCAGCGCCAGGATCGTTTCCAGCCATCGCGATACATGCAGGTCGCGCAGCCCGCCGGGGCCTTCTTTCAGGTTGGGTTCCAGATGAAAGATGGTGTCGCCGAAGCGCAAATGCCGGGTGCGAGTCACTTCCGCCAGGCGTTGCATGAGGACATCCGCCTCGCGCGTCACAAGTTGTGGCAGGCCCTTTTCATGGAGGCGTTCGAACAGCTTGGCGTCGCCGCTCAGAAAGCGGCAGTCGAGCAGTGAGACGGTGAACTCGACATTGTCGGGGTCGAAGCGTGCGCACTCGTCGAGCGTGCGCGTCGTCGGGCTGACTCGCAGGCCGGTGTCCCACATCTCCTGGCACATGCTGCGCACCGGGTTTTTCATCCGGCCACGCAGGGCGTCGTTCTCAGCCAGGAAGAGAAGGTCGATGTCGGAATGAGGAAACAGAGCGCCGCGACCGAAGCCACCCAGCGCGGCCAGCGTGAAGCCGCTGCGGACGGCGGGCGGGACGTGCTGCTCCCAGAGTTGCAGCGCCAGCTTGTCAACCAACTGCGTGCGGTCGCGCAGCAAGGCGCGACCCGAGCCGGTCGCTTCGAACTCCCGCCGCAGACGCTCGAACTCTTGCCGGTACAAGGCGCGAGGGCCGTGTTCGAGCGCCTGGCTGGACATGATCTTCTAAAGCGCCTTCCGGGTTGGTCTGTCCTTGAAGGGGCACAGCTTTAGCTGTGCCGTGAAGTTTGGTGAGAGAACTTGGGCTTCAGCCCCCGCGGGAATTCGATTTTGTGCGACGGTGCTAGGCGCTGCCTTCGGTCGCTGTGAGAGTCGAAGTCCCTCAGGGGCTAAAGCCGTGCGTTTAGGAATGCTTGTACGGCACGCCTGAAGGCGTGCCCCTTCAAGGCAAGGCTCTAGTCTTGCGGAAACTGGTCTTAGCGGACTATTGCGCATTCTCACAGTGCAGCTTCGCCGCGCTCTTCGTTGCGTATGCGGATAGCTTCGTCCACGCGCGACAGAAAGATCTTGCCGTCGCCGATCTTGCCGGTGCGCGCGGCCTTGGTGACCGCCGCAATCGCCTTGTCCACCAGGCGGTCAGGCATGACGGTCTCAATCTTCACCTTGGGGAGAAGATCGACCGTGTACTCGCGGCCGCGATAGAACTCGGTATGCCCCTTCTGTCGTCCGTGACCGCGGACCTCGGTTACGGTCATGCCCTCCACTCCAATTTCGAGGAGAGCATCTTTGACGGCTTCGAATTTCGAAGGTTGAATCACTGCTTCCAGCTTGGTCATAAGTGATCTCTAACCGTATACCCCAGGGGCTGAAGCCCCGAATACTGAGGGTGTCCGCGACTCCGGCCTAAAGGCCGGCTCTACCAGCACTAGGGCAGGGAAACCTCCCAGTAATAGCCTTCTTCGCCGTGCTGGGTAACGTCGAGCCCCTGCTCCTCGTGTTCCGCGGAGACGCGCACTCCCAGGACGAAATCGACAACTCTAAGAATGATGTAAGTGCCCACGACCGCCAGCACGATCGCCATCGCAATGCCGACCATTTGGTTCAACATTTGGTGATAGTTGCCGTCGATCATCCCGACAGCCAGCGCACTTCCCTGCCCGTCTTTGAATATCGGGTTGACAAGTTTGGTGGCGAAGACCCCGGTCAACAGCGCGCCGATGGTCCCTCCCACGCCATGCACGCCGAAGGCGTCGAGCGAATCGTCATAACCGAGCCAAGCCTTCACTCTGGCGACCATCATGTAGCAGGAAACCCCGGCGATCAGCCCGATCAACAGGGCTGGCATCGGCCCAACGAATCCTGCTGCCGGGGTGATGGCAACCAATCCAGCGACACAGCCGGAGATCGCTCCCAAGGCGCTGGGTTTACCGTTGCGAATCCATTCCGCTCCCGCCCATCCAATGGCGGCGGAGGCCGCCGCGAAGTGCGTCGCCACGAATGCGCTGGTGGCCAGGCTTCCGGCGCTCAGCGCGCTGCCTGCGTTAAAGCCGAACCAGCCCACCCACAGCAAACACGCCCCGATGAAACTGAGCACTACGCTGTGCGGCGGCATGGGCTCAGTTGGATAACCAAGCCGGCGGCCGAGGTAGGTGGCACAAATAAGCGCCGAAACTCCCGAGGTGATGTGGACCACGGTACCGCCCGCGAAATCGAGCGTGGGAAAGTGCCCGCCAACGCTGGCGTTCAGCAGGCCGCCCTTGCCCCAAACCATGTGGGCCATGGGTGCATAAACGAAGAGTGACCACAGCACCATGAACAGCACCATGGCGCTGAACTTCATGCGTTCGGCAAAGGCGCCGCTGATGAGCGCCGGAGTGATGATGGCGAACATCAATTGGTAAATCATGAAGGTCTGTTGCGGGATGGTCGCGGCGTAGTCGGCATCTGGTTGCGCGCCGACGCCGCGCAGAAAGGCGTGACTCAATCCGCCGAGGAAGCTGTTGCCGGAGGCGAAGCACAGGCTGTAGGCGACGATGCCCCACAGCACGGTGATGACCGCCATCATGGCGAAGCTCTGCATCATGGTGGCGAGCACATTTTTCTTGCGCACCAGGCCGCCGTAGAAGAGCGCCAGGCCCGGGCCGGTCATCATCAGGACCAGCGCGGTACTGACCAGCATCCACGCGTTATCCGCCGAGCCTTTGGCATCGGCGATCTGCTGCTGCAATTGCGCGATGCGGTCGCCCTGCGCCGCCCCTTCGTTTGCCCCCGGAGCCGCAGCCGGCGGCGATTGCGCCACCAGAGTGCCTGCCAACAAGATCAACACAACGAACGGGAGCAACTTCTGAAACCACCGCATTGATAACTCCTGTTGCGAGACCGACATCGACTAAATTGAGACCGACTGGATCTGCGCCGGCCCGCGCGAAAACCATGGTTCAGGTCTGGGCGGGGCCCGGAAATGAAAAGAGTATGCCGGCACGTGGCCGGCGGTTTCCTTCAATTTTGCCTGTGTAAATTTGATACGCGGTTTCGCGGCGGATGAGAAATTCAAACTATTTATGGAGGCTATCAGTTCCGTTTATCGCCGCGCCTGCAGCACAGTGTTTTGCCGACGTTCCACGGTTTCCGGGCCATAAGCGCAACATCAAGCCTCACTTACCGGCGACCCTGAAACTCCGACATCTGGTACATATACTGCCGAGGTTGGCTTCCGTCCTGGTGGCGCAGAAGCGCCAGCACTCGCAGGATTGCCAGGTGGACGGATGAAAACGGAACGTAAGAGTACAGGGTATGCTCGCTCGACGTCCCCGTCATCTGAGATTCGAGTTTCTCAAATATTTGCCCTAGCGAGATGTCATGGGAACTGCGCACGAACCAGACGTGCCGGATGGCGCTTCCATTCAGTTCAGCCCGCGCCGCCGTCACCGATTCGGGCGTCGTCAGCCAACGTATGCGAAAACTCTTGGGCAGGTAATACTCAAGCGTTGTGCCATCGAAGTTCAGCGCGTCGATCCAAACGGCGGTATCCTCGCTGCTGGAATGAAGTGTGATTTCCGCGGCGATACGCTCGTTGGGCACAAGGTACGCAGGATTCAGCAGGTCCCCGCCCGCGTAATAAGACCACAGTCCCGCGAGGTTCACGGTGAACAAGATCACGCCCAAGGCTGTGCCGAGGCGGCCCTTTTTCGTTACTCCCGCCGCCAGGGCGAGCAGAAACAGAGGCAGTAGAAACAGAAGTCGCGCGGCAATGAAGGGATACGATACCCAGCGGGTTGCGCCGAGGAAGGCGACAGCCGCGGCGAAAAGTGCAGGCCAGAGCCAGTTCCGCCGCAATCGCGCCCCGGAAACAAACAGCCACAGGCAAGGCAGAGCCAGCAGTGCCGTGACCGGTAGCAGCCAGAGTGGGACCGATTCGCCAAACGCGAAGGAGTAGAACCAGTAGCAGAGCTTTAAGACCTGCTCGGCCCATAGCTTGCCAGTCAGGGAGTAAACCTGGCTGTGGCGCCATTGGCCGAGCGCTCCGCTGAGGGTTACCAGCCAGGGAAGGTAGAGAACAGCCACAAGCGCATTGGGCAGCAGCCACGTTTTCCAGACCGAACGACGCCCACGGCGCAGCCGCATCAGCAGCAACAGGTTTGCTCCCGCCCAGACGGCGAGCCCCGGTAAGTAATGTGTATAAAGCAGGACGGCGAGAGCAGCCACGAATGCCGCCAGGTTCTTCCATCCGGCAGCATCTTCTGCCAAACGCAGCAGGTACCAGATCGCCACCGAGGCAAAAAGTACCTGCATGCTGTACGACCGCGCCATACGGCTATAAAGCAGCAGACACGGCGAGAAGATCCAGAGCAAGAGAAACCAGTTGCGCAGGTTCTGAGGAGCGTCGCGGAGCCAACTCCGGTCGAGGAAGGCTGTCGTCAATATGGCAAAAAGCGCGGACAAAGCACGCAACCGCAGCAGAGGATCGGAGCCAATCGGGAGACGGCTCCACCAATGCGCCAGCAGGAAATAGAGAGGCGGATGAATATCCTCGCGGACAATCTGGACGATTCGCGCAGGAGTCTCGGCGACCGTCTCTACCGTGAAGGTCTCGTCGCCCCACATCGGCAGAAGCCTCAGATTGATGCCATACAAAACGCATTGCAGGACGACAAACACCAGCAGCGTACGCGCACGGTATCTCCGCGCCGCGTCGGCATTCGAAGAAAACCGGAGGTCATCCGGACTGGGGTTGGAAGCAAAGCGCGGTCCCATCAAATGCAGAATCTCCCAATTACTGGTAAACGATACGCCGATCATGCTCAGGGACCAATCGCCGGCTCGGCTGCAGCCGTCCCTCCCCGAGGCAGTGACATCCCAAGGGCAATCGCGGTATCTTAGCTGAGCATGTCACCACGCAAGCTTGTGCAGATCGCCGACGCTCCCGCCCTGCCTACCATCAAGGATTACTTCGGCACGATGGCCGAAGAGCAGGCCGAAGACATTCGCAGGTTGAAGCAAGGGGCTGCGGGGAAAAACTCTGGGCCGCCGGAGAAGCAATCCGCCGACAACGCTGGACCCGATCCGTGGTTGTTACATCCCATCCGCCCCGCCAAGCGTGCGGCGGCAAAGCGCGGCGCAAAGGGCACTACAAGGTCGGCGACCAAGAAGGCTCCCAAGAAAGTGGCAAAAAAGTCCGCCAAGAAAGCGTCGAAGAAAGCGCGGCGGTAGCCCTGCTTTCCTCCCGGGCTATTGACTGCTGCATAAGCTAAATCCGGTGATTTTGAATTGTCATCACGAACAGCCGAACTGGGCCCCCAACGAGCGCCGTTTTTGCGCTTGTTGGGGTAAGGTTCAGGCTGTGAGGGATCTGCTGTTCCCCCCGAGTGGTTCCAGCGCTAACAAAAGCAGATTCCTCGCTTCGCTCGTAATGACAACTCCTGAGATGTGAGATTGCGCTTGCGCCGACCTGTCCTGTAACGCCTGCCAGCCGCTCCGGTCCCTTCTCCGATGGTAAGATTTCAGCTTCATGGTTACCTTCGTTGTGCTGCGCATCGTGGTGGTGGTGTTGCTGGTCGCGGCAAACGCGTTCTTCGTGGCCGCTGAATTCGCGCTGGTCAACGTGCGCGAGACGCGGCTGCAACAAATGATCGCGGCCCACCGCCTGGGCGCGCGCACCGTCCACAAGCTCCATCAGAAGCTCGACCACGTCCTCAACACCGTGCAGTTCGGCGTCACCGTGGCCAGTCTGGCCTTGGGCTGGATCGGCGAGGCCTCGATGGCCCGCATTCTGGAGCCGCTGTTCCGTCCCCTGCCCCACTCCCGGCTCTACGCGCACGGAGTGTCCGTCGTCGTCGCCTTCATGTTGATCACCTATCTGGTGGTCATCCTCGGCGAAGTGGTTCCCAAGACGATTGCCTTGCAGCGTACCGAGCGGGTCGCTCTGGCAGTCGCCGGGCCGATGGATTTTTTCATGACCATCGCCGCGCCATTCCTCGCGTTCATGACCGCGTCCACCCGGATCGCCTTGCGAGCGTTCGGCATGCGACAGGTGCGCGAAGGTGGGGTGCACTCGTCGGAGGAGTTGAAGCTGATGGTCTCGGCCAGCCGCCGCTTGGGAATGCTGGCGCCCACGCAGGAGGAGTTGATCCATCGCGCGCTCGAGCTGGAGAACATTTCGGTGCGCGAAATCATGGTCCCACGCCGCGATATTTTTTCTCTGCCGGGAGACATTTCGCTGGAAGAAGCCTTGCAGCGCGTGGTGGACGAGCAACACTCGCGCGTGCCGGTTTACGATGTGCAGCGCGGCCCCGAGCACATCATCGGGGTGCTGTACGCCAAGGACCTGATGCGCTGGTTGCGCTACCGGGTGAGCCGCACCGCTTCCGGCAGACCGGTCAGCCGGCCCAGCGGCCTGCAAGTGCACCACATCATGCGCGAGGTGCTGGTAGTGCCCGAGACCAAGCCGCTGCCCGATTTGCTGCTCGAGTTCAAGATTCGCAAGCGGCACCTGGCGGTCGTAGTGGATGAGTTCGGATCGACCGCCGGCCTGGTGACGGTGGAAGATGTGCTGGAGCAACTGGTGGGCGAAATCGAGGATGAGTTCGATATCACTGAGCCGCGGCTTGCGCCGGGCGCTACCTCGATGACTCTGGAGGGCTCGGTCAACATTCGCGACCTGGAGTCGCAATATCACCTTGTGTTGCCGCGCGATGAAGGTTTCGAAACCCTCGCCGGCTTCATGCTGGCGCAACTGCAGAAGATTCCCGAGGTGGGCGACAGCTTTGAATATCAGGGCCGCCGCTACAGCGTCGCCGCCATGGACGGACTGCGCGTGGTCAGCGTAACCATCGAAGGGACGCAACCGCAGTCCCCGGTGCAATCCTCGCCGGCAACGCCTCTGGCCCAAGGATGATGCCGCGCTACCTGCTCTCGCGATCGCTGTACATGCTGCCGGTTGTCTGGCTGGTGGTGTCGGTGGTCTTCCTGCTGATTCACCTGGTGCCGGGCGATCCCATCCAGCAGATGCTGGGCGAAGGCGCGGCCGCCACCGACATCGCTGCGGCGCGTCACGCCTACGGGCTGGATGCTCCGCTAGGGCAACAGTACGTGAACTACTGGCGCGGCCTGCTGCACGGCGATATGGGACGCTCGTTGCGCCTCAATCAGAATGTGGGCCACGTGATCGCCCAGGCCTATCCCGCCACCATGGAACTGACGCTCGCAGCGTTGCTGGTCGCGCTCGCGTTGGCGATTCCCGCCGGTGTTCGATCGGCGCTGCGCCGCAATCGTTGGGACGATCGCGCGCTCAGCTTTGTCTCGTTGCTGGGATTGTCGTTCCCGAACTTCGCGCTGGGGCCGATCCTCATCTTGTTTTTCGCGATTGAACTGGGCTGGCTGCCGGTCTCAGGCTCGGGTTCGCTGGCCCACCTGGTGCTGCCTGCGATCACCATGGGCGGAGCGCTGGCCGCCATCCTTACGCGAATGATTCGCACCTCGATGCTGGAAGAGTTGGGACAGGATTACATCCGCACTGCGCGCGCCAAAGGTTTGCCCGAGCGCACGGTGGTTTATCGCCACGCCCTGCGCAATGCCATGATTCCCATTCTCACCGTCGTCGGATTGCAATTTGGAGCGCTGCTGGCCGGCGCCATCGTGACCGAGACGATCTTCTCGTGGCCGGGCATTGGGCGGCTCACCATCACGGCGATTTCCAACCGCGACTATTACCTGGTGCAAGGCTGCATCTTGATGATCGGGCTGACCTACGTGCTGGTGAACTTCCTCACCGACCTGCTGTACTCGGCGTTCAACCCGAGGATTCGGCAGTAGGGAGGGTGGGAAACCGCGACACTTCTAAAGTGGTACGACGCCGGTCATCTTCTGCTTGACAGGCATATCCTCTGTGCTATGCTTTTGTCACTGGTCTTTGTGATCAGATTTTGACTATGCATTTGCTGATCAATTCCCGAATGTTTATGGCCATGTGCGCCCCAGGTGGCGCCGTGCCTGCGTCGGGAGTGTGATCACGCACCTAACAATCTCCCTACACTGAGCGGCCGCCTGGGGCTTACACCGGCGGCGATTTTGTTTTAGCCCATATTTCGCTCAGACATTGAAGGGAGATCCACCGTGTCTCACGGCAACTACGACATACCTACCATTGCGATCCATGGCGGACTGGGACCTGATCCGACCACTGGCGCCATCCTTCAGCCGATCTATCAATCGACAACTTTCGTGCAACAAGCGGTTGGCGTGCACAAAGGATTCACCTATTCGCGCGCAGCCAACCCAACCGTGGACGCGCTGGAGCGCGCTTTGGCTGCGCTTGAGGGAACACCTGCCACGGTCTGCTTTGCCACCGGCATGGCAGCAATCACGACGCTGTTCCTGTCGCTGCTCAAGTCCGGCGACCACGTGGTCATTTCTGAAGTGGTCTACGGCGGCACGGTCCGCCTGTGCCAACAACTGCTTAGCGGACTCGGCATCGAGCACACGCTGGTGGATGCATCGCGCGCGGAACTGGTCGAGCAGGCCATCACGCCGCGGACGAAATTGATCTTCATCGAGACGCCGGGCAATCCGACGCTCAAGCTGTGCGACATCCCGGCGATTGCAGCGGTGGCGCGCCGGCACGGTGTGCGCCTTGCGGTGGACAACACTTTCCTGACGCCGGTGCTGCAACCCGTGTTCCAACTCGGCGCCGACATCAGCGTGCTCTCCACCACCAAGTACATCGAGGGCCATAACGCGACCGTGGGCGGCTCGCTGGCGACACACGACGAACAACTACTGGAACGCTTTCGTTTGATTCGCAAAACCACGGGCTGCATCCAGTCGCCGCAGGATGCCTGGCTGACGCTGCGCGGGATCAAGACTTTGCCGGTGCGGCTCAAGCTGCATTCCGAGAACGCTGGCACGGTGGCGCGATGGCTGGAATCGCATCCCGCGGTTGAGCGCGTGCATTATCCCGGGCTCGCCTCGTTTCCCCAGAGAGCGCTGGCGGAGCGCCAGCACGTGGCGCACGGCGGCATGCTCGCCTTCGAGATCACAGCCGGCGCTGAAGCCGCCATCGAGCTGATGAACTCCGTGCGACTGTGCTCCCTGGCCGAGAACCTGGGCGCGGTCGAAACGCTAATCACGCATCCGGCCTCCATGACCCACGGCGATGTGCCCGTGGAAACCCGCAAGGCGATTGGCATTACCGATGGGCTGATCAGGCTCTCGGTGGGCCTGGAATCGCCGGAAGACATCATTGCGGACCTGGAACAAGCGCTGGTCGTCGCAACCGAAAAAGCTGGGAGGGCGTCATGCATCGTTACCCGATAACGGTTCTAAAGTTTGGCAGCTCGGTGCTGTGTTGCGAAGCCGATCTCTCCAAGGCCGTGCAGGAAATTTACCGCTGGACACGGGACGGGCACCGGGTCGTTGCGGTCGTCTCGGCAATCGGATCGACTACCGATTCCCTGGTGGCGCGCGCGCAGACGTACGGCTCCAATCTGAGTGACGAAGCCGTGGCAATGCTGGTCGCGACCGGCGAAGCTACCTCGGCGGCGTTGCTGACGCTGGCGCTCGAACGCGCTGGATTACATTCGGTGGTCGTAGATGAAGTCCGGCTTGGCCTGCGGACCCGCGGCCCGATATTGAACGCAGAGCCTTGTGGCATCGACGTTCCGCGGGTGCTCAGCATTTTGGAAAATGCATCGGTAGCCGTGGTGCCCGGGTTCGTCGGACGGCAGGAGGACGGCACTCTTTCCCTTCTGGGCCGTGGCGGCTCCGATCTGACTGCCGTCTTCGTGGCCCATCACTTGGGGGCCGAGCGCTGCCGCTTGGTCAAAGATGTGAACGGCATCTTCGAACACGATCCCGCCGACAAGGTCAACGTGCCGCGCCGCTATAGTACGGTCAGTTGGGCGCAAGCGGTGCGTGTTGGCAATGGTGTGGTGCAGCCCAGGGCGATTGAGTTTGCAGAGCAGCATGGGCTCACCATTGAAGTGGCAACTCTGAATTCCGATTCACCTACTCTGATCTGCGGCCTTCCCATATCGTTCGCCGACCAGTTTCCCTCGGCGACACCGTTGCGCGTTGGACTGTTGGGGGCCGGCACCGTTGGACTGGGCGTCTATCGCACACTGGCGGCCCATCCGGAGACGTTCGACATCAGGCGCATTGCAGTTCGCCAGTTGGAGCGTGAGGATGGCATTCCTCCGGCTTTGCTCACGCACGACCCGTGGGAGGTTGTCAGTTCGGACTGCGACGTGATCATCGAGTTGATCGGCGGCCTCTCGCCGGCGCGGGAATTGATTGAGGCGGCGCTCAAGTCGGGCAAGCACGTCATCACCGCGAACAAACTCGTCGTAAGTCGCCACGGCAAGCAGCTTCGCCGAATCGCTGAGTTCGCAGGCGTGCAATTGTTGTACTCGGCAGCCGTCGGTGGCGGCGTGCCGATGCTGGAGCAGGTCAGCCGCATCGCGCAGAGCAGCGGCATCCGCACCCTGCACGGCGTGGTGAACGGCACCACCAACTTCATCCTCGACCGGCTGGCGGAAGGCCTGAGCCGCGAAGACGCGCTGGGTGAAGCGCAGCGGCTGGGCTTCGCCGAGCAGGACCCAACCTCCGACCTTGACGGCAGCGATGCCGCGCACAAACTCGCGCTGCTGGCGCAGACCGCTTTCGGGGCGTGGCTGAATCCGGCAGACATCGAGCGCACTGGCATTGAGCACTTCGATAGCGAAGCTGTCCGGGACGCCGCGCGCTCGGGGCACTCGGTGCGGCTGGTCGCATCGTTGAGCCGGGGTGAGTTCGGGTTGCGAGCGCGCATCGCTCCGCAACTCTTCGCGCACACCCATGCCTTTGCGCAAACCATCAATGAAGAGAACTGCCTGGAAATCGAATCGCAGAGCGGCGACGTGGTGCAGGTGCGCGGCAAAGGCGCCGGACGATGGCCAACTGCGGTGTCGGTCATGGCCGATGTGTGCGACATCTACCGCGCCCAGCAACTGGGTGTTGCCGAAGAATTTTTGGTCGCCGGGAGGGCCTCATGAAATTCGCCAGCCGACTGCTTACCTTCAACGCCTGTCCGGACGATCCGTTCCGGCCAATCGCCACGCCGATCTACCAAACCGCAACCTTCGAGCAGGAAGAGGCGGACACTTTCGGTCGCTACGATTACTCGCGCAGCGGGAATCCAACCCGCACCGTGCTGGAGGACCATCTGGCGCGATTGGAGAATGCCGAGCGCGCTTTCTGTTTCTCCAGCGGCTTGGCGGCGATCAGCGCGGTCGCGCGGCTGCTCTCGGTGGGAGACGAGATTCTTGCCGGAGATGATTTGTACGGCGGGACCTACCGGCTGTTTTCCAGAATCCTGGACCGTACCGGCGTGACCGTCCGTTATGCGGATGCGTGCGACATCGAGAAGTTTGCGGCGCAGATCACTCCCCGGACGCGACTGCTTTACCTCGAGACCCCGACGAACCCGCTGCTGCGGATCGTTGATATCCGGAAGCTGGCCGATTTGGCGCACCAACATGGCGCGTTGTTGTGCGTGGACAGCAGCGCGATGTCGCCGTACTTGCAGAACCCGCTCGATCTGGGGGCCGACATCGTTGTGCACTCGGCGACCAAGTATCTCTGCGGGCACAGCGACGTCACCGCGGGCGTGGTTGCAGTGAAGCGGCCCGAGCTGGCGGAGCAAATCTATTTCATTCAGAACGGCGAAGGCTCCGCGCTTGGTCCGTTCGACTGTTACCTGCTGCTGCGCGGCGTGAAGACGCTAAAGCTGCGCCTCGACTGCCAACAGGCGAATGCGCTCAAAGTGGCAAATTTCTTGAGCGCGCGTCCGGCGGTGCAGCGCGTGCATTACCCCGGGCTGGCAAGCCATCCCGGTCACGATGTGCATGTGAAGCAGGCGCGCGGAGCGGGAGCGGTCATCAGCTTTGAGACGGGCTCGTTCGAAGTATCGAAGCAAGTGGTGGAGGCGACGCAATTGTTCCGCATCAGCGTGAGCTTCGGCAGCGTGAATTCCTCGATCAGCCTGCCAGGATGCATGTCACATGCGAGCATTCCGGCGGAAGTCCGCCAGGCACGCTCGCTGGCGACGGATCTGGTCCGGCTGTCGGTGGGAATCGAGGATGTGGACGACCTCATTGCCGACCTGGAGCGGGCGTTCGAACGGGCGGCGTGCGCAGTTGCCGCGGCGAACCGCAGTGCGGAGGTGCGGGAGCGGCAGGTTGTATAAAGCCATCTAGAAATTGTGCGTATGAATTGTCATTACGAGTGCCCGTTTTGGCGCGCGGAATCTGCTTTTTCTGTCAACTCAAAAGCACATCCCTCGCGGGCTCAAGCCCGCTCGTGATGACAAGAATGAAGAACGCAGGCGCTTTGGCCCCGCTCAGAGTAGGCTCTGAAGCGCTGGTCTCCGTAAAGTACCTAACGATTATTTCGTTGGGGCTGGAGCTGGCTGCTGCGCTGGCGCTCCGCCAAAATTCACTTTTGGAGCCTGCCGTGCTCCCTCGTCCGTCTTGAAATAGGCATCGTTGCGGGTGAACCCCGAAAGGCTTGCGACAATATTGTTCGGGAACAAGCCGATATACGTGTTGTAGTCTTGCAGGGTCTCGTTGTAACGGCGGCGTTCGATGGCTATGCGGTTCTCCGTACCCGCCAGCTCGTCTTGCAGCCGCAAAAAGTTTTCGTTCGACCGCAGTTGCGGATAATTCTCCACTACGACCAACAGGCGGCTAAGGGCCGAATCGAGCTGGCCGTTGGCCGCGATCTTCTCCTGCGGCGTCTTCGCTCCCATCATGGCGGCGCGCGCAGCGGCAATGTCGCCGAAGACCTTTTCCTCGTGCGCGGCAAACCCTTTCACCGTCTCAACCAGATTGGGGATAAGGTCGGCCCGGCGCTGCAGAACGACGTCCACCTGCGACCAGGCGGCATTCACGGTTTCGCGTTTGCGCACCATCTCGTTGCGATGGCCAACGAATGTGCCGCCGATCCAGAGCAGCAACAACACAATTACGACCAGTACGATGATTCCTTTTTTCATCCCAATCTCTCCCCGCCGATCGTTGTCAGATGGACATCTTCCTAGGTCACTTTCTGCAACTGCTTCTTGGGTACGCGCGCATCCAGTTCGTGAGCGACCCGCTGAATTGCGCTCATGTACGCATGGTACAGCTCGTGTACGTTCTCCGAATGCGGGCCTTGGTTGCGCAACGCCAGGATCGAACGCAGCGGCTGCACCTCAAATCCAAAAGCCTTCCCAGCGGTTTCCAGCAACTGCGGCTTCGCCTGCGGCGGATCCTGTCCCAACGCGATCAAGGCATGGCGGAACAGCGTGAGAACGCTGGTGATCGATTTTGCCAGCACCGCGCGAAGTTCGTCCTGGTTGCCAGGACTCAGCAGCAAGTGGTGGCGCAACCGCAGCAGCGTGGTCCGCAGTTCGTGTTCCACCTCGATGCGATGCAGATTCATGGGCACATCGATTGCGGTCACCACATCCTGGCCGAACAGTGTCTTATGCGAGCGCTGAATATCCAGCAACTCAATCGCGAACACATCGGCGGACTCGCGCAGCTCGTCGAGGGTCATGATCATCGGCGGCCGCAGCTTCTCGTCGCGACTCCACCAGTGCAGGACTGCCGAGATCGCCGCAAACGAACTCGGTTTCAAATGCTGCACCACAACCAGCACGTTCACGTCGGAGAATTCTTCGTGGAAGTCTTCGCGGGCCGCGGAGCCATATAGCACGATGGACACCAGATTTTCGCCGCACGCCTGCTGCAATCGGGTAACGAGTTCCTGCAGTTTGCTTTCCGGTTTCTTCATCGATTGTCGCTCCCGCCGTAGTAGTTCACCAACTGCCGCCCGCGCCGCCACCGCCGCTCATGCCGCCACCAAAGCCGCCAAATCCGCCGCCGCCCGAGTAGCCTCCGGAGCTGCCACCAAACCCGCCGCCCCAGCTACCTCCGCGACCACCTAAGGCGCTGCCCAACAGAAGCCAGGGAAGAGCGGAGCCTCCGCCTGATCGCGGACCGCGACCGCCGCCACGCGTCGAGCGCCAAATAGCTCGGATGACGACCAAGATGATCACGACGATCAGCCACGGGAGCCACCACGCCGTTTGCCATGCAGGCGCGGGCGCGCTGGGCTGGGAGGCCGGTACGCCATTCAACTGCACACCTTTGTCCGCCGCTATCAGCTGGGCCACACGAGTTGTACCGAGGAGCGCCGCGGCACTGTAGTCTCCGCTGCGCAGATTGGGCACCATCTCCCGCCCGATGTCCCCTGCGCGAGCATCGTTGATCACCGGCTCCAACCCGTAGCCAATCTCGATCTTGTACTGACGCTCCTTGGGCGCTACCAAAAGCAGAACCCCGCGGTTGTCTTTCTTCGATCCGACACCGAGCTGCTTGTAGAGATCGGCCGCATAGTCTTCCTTGCTGCGGCCTTCGAGGGAGTTTATGGTGACGACGGCAATTTGCGCCCCAGTCTTTTGCTCGACCTCGGCGCACAGCGTCTCCAGCCTGGCTTTGGTGGTGGGATCGATAACGTGGGCGAGGTCGGTAACGTAGCCCAGGGGACGAATATCGGCGATCTTCTCAGCCCATGTGAAAGGACACCAAGCCAACAGCAGCACAGCGAGAGCGAATTTGACACGCGTTGCCATGGGTTATCGGCGATATTGCATCGGCGTAAGTACCGTAGAGAATGCAGGACGCAGTGTCAAGAACCGCTTGCAGAATTTGCGAATCGCAGTTCCCCAGTTGCGTCAAACCCCCGGAACAGGATATTGTCTCCGCGCACACTTAGGAGGAGCGCAGCGATGCGATTGAACTGGGGCGCCGTGGTTTCGGCAGGCATTGCGGATTGGATACTGGGAGCGGTGTGGTTCACGTGCTTCCGGGCACCGTGGCAGGCGGGCACGCGCATCCCGCCGGAGGAGTTGCAGGCCTACATGGCCCATCCCAACTTCTGGCCCTATATCGTCTCGCTCGTCTGCAGCATCTTGATCGCCTACGTCATCGCCCGGGTGCTCAGTGGCTGCCAAACCCACAATCTGCTGAGCGGAATCGGAATTGGTATCCTGATCGGCCTGGCGGCCGCATTTGCGATGATCACGGAATTGGTCTTTGAAATTCGCGCGGTTTCGTTCATCATGATCTCTGCCGCCTACCCGCTGCTGGGCTGCATTTTGATGGGAATCATCGTGGGTGTGTGGAAACCAAAAGCGAAGGCCGAGCTGAGTTCGGCACCGCCGTCACAATGAAGATCGAGGGAAAAATCGTCGCCGGTTACCTGAAGGCAATGAGCGGGTTGGAGCAACTGCCCGGCCCCAATGGCGAGCGCTCGGTGGAATTGTTTCGCCACGGCACGCTTACGGTGAAGCTGTATGCGCCGCGCAGCGCCGATCATCAGCACCCCCACACGCGCGACGAGATTTACGTGATCGCCACCGGCACGGGACGCTTTGAGCGGGAAGGAAAAGAAGTGAGCTTTGGTCCGGGAGATGTTCTGTTCGTCGCCGCCGGCGAGCAACATCGCTTCGTAGAGTTTACCGACGATTTCGCGACGTGGGTGTTTTTTTACGGGCCGGAGGGCGGCGAAGCAAACCGGGAGAAAAGCTGAGCTGTGCGATCCCTTCGTTCCTCCCACAGCCCAGTTGCGGAAAGTGTCGCACAAGGTCTAGGCTGTTGGGCAAGTAGTTGGGGTGGGTTGTGTTCAGCCTCAGTTTCATCCTCATCATCGCCGGCCTGGCTTTTGGCGGCGCCACCACGCTCATCGGATTTGGCGGTCTGCTGGGCGCTTGGTTTCACCGCGCCTTGGGCGCTCCTTTGCCGCTGCCGACCATTCACAATCCATTCGAGCGGCGCCTGTATATCTATGTGGGGACCGGGGGATTCGTGGTGTGGGTTAGCGCTTTCTTGTGTAGCCTGAAGATCGCGCCGTAATTTCTCAACTGTCTCGCTCTGGCAGCCGGCCACATAGTGATCTTGTGGCAATAGGGGTCCTTCGACTCGTCGGTGCAACGCCCCAGCAAGCACAAACCCGGTGTTTGCTCGGGGCCCGTTTGCGCTCCTCGCTCAGGATGGCAGCTCAAAGTTTGCGCTCAAGCCCCGCCCTCCGCGGCAAGCACTTCATCGGCGACGGCGGCGGCTTCCACCGCTGGCTTCACGTCGTGGACCCGCACGATGTGGGCGCCGCGCAGGATGCTGGCGACCATGGCAGCGAGCGATCCATAGAGCCGTTCCGAGGGTGGCGCGTCCCTGCCTGCGCGCTGGCCGACGGTGCGTCCCACAAACGATTTGCGCGAGGTCCCGGCCAGCAGCGGAAATCCGAAGCGCTGCAAGCGACCGAAATGCGCCAATAGGGGATAGTTCTCTTCGAAATTCTTGCCGAAGCCGAAGCCGGGATCGAGCACGATGCGTGGCCTCTGGACCCCACCATGCAGGGCAATGAGCAGCAGGTTGGCGAGGTCATGCTCCACCAATTCCGTGATGTTGGGATCACGGGAAAGATTGCGCCATTCCTCGGGCTGTCCGCGGGTGTGCATCAGCACCACGCCGCACTGCAATTCGGCGCACGTTTGCCCCATCCCGGGGTCCCACTGAAAGGCGCTGACATCGTTCACGATCTCCGCGCCTGCGCCCACCGCCGCGCGGGCCACGCCTGACTTGTAGGTGTCCACCGAAATGACCGTTCCCGGCCGCGCTTGCAGGATGCCATGCAACACCGGCATCACCCGGCGCAGTTCTTCCTCCTCGGTGACCACCGGCCTGGGCTTTGACTTTACTGTGGCGCTGGCCTCATCGCCGGCAAGGCGTGCCCCTGGACGGGTGGATTCGCCTCCCAGGTCCAGAATGCCGGCGCCTTCGTCCAGCATGTGCAGCGCCTGTTGCACGGCGCGTTCCGGCTGCAGAAACTCGCCTCCGTCGGAGAACGAATCCGGGGTAACGTTCAGAACTCCCATGATGAGAGTTCGCCGGCCCAACTCCAGCGTGCGGGACCGTAGCTGCCAGCGAAAGTGAGGGCGCATGCAACGATTGTAATGGGCCGAAGGCGCAGAATTGCTGCCGCAAAATGAAATATGGCAGCCTTGCTTGCCGGTGCTAAAATCCAGAGTAGTAGCCCTATGTACCGGGTTCGCCATCTCGCCTCCTTTGTCCTGCTCGGCGCGCTGCTTACGTCCGCTTTTGCCGCAAGCAACAACAAGGCCGACAAGAAGCCGAGTGAGGAGAAGAGGCTGGCGTCCGAGGTCGACAAGATCCTGGGCGATCCCGAGGCGGCGCGCGGATTTTGGGGTATCTACGCGGTTTCGATGGACACCGGCAAGCCGCTCTACGCCCTCAACCAGGACAAACTTTTTACCCCTGCGTCGAACACCAAGCTGTTCACCACGGCTGCCGTCTTTGGGCTGATCGGGCCCGACTATCGCTTCAAGACCACGGTGGAAACCACGGGCACGCTCGACAAGTACGGCCGGCTCAACTCCGATCTGGTGCTGGTGGGACGGGGCGATCCCAACCTCTCGGGACGAACGCTTCCCTACAACATGCACACGGAACGCAAGACGCCGCCGATCCAAGTCTTACAGACTCTCGCCGACCAGCTTGTCCAGCAGGGCTTGAAATATATCGATGGCGACGTAGTAGCCGACGATTCCTACTTCGTCTTCGAGCGCTACAGCGAGGGCTGGTCGCAGGACGATCTGGCGCGGGAATGGGGCGCCCCGGTTTCGGCGCTGACCATCAATGACAACGTCATCTTCGTGAACATCATGCCGGCGGACCGCCCCGGCGAACGCGCGTTCCTGACCGTCGTCCCGTTTCCCGAGTACTACAAAATCGATAACCGGGTGATGACCACGCCGCAAGGAACTGGACCGCGCACGGTGTCGATCAATCGCGAGCCCGGCTCGAATCAGCTCACCTTCTGGGGCAACATCCCGCAGGATGACCCCGGCTTCGGGGAAGCCCTGGCCATCGAGGACCCCGCCGATTTCACCGCGAGGCTCTTCCGCGAACTGCTGGAAGAGCGAGGCGTCACCATCTACGGACGCGCCCGCACTCATCACACCGAACTTGCGTCCACCCAGACCTTCAGCGTCACCTCAATGGCTTCTGGCGGCGGCGACACGACCCGGCCGCCGAACCCCGCGCCGCTGGTGCTCGCCAGCTATCAGTCGCAGCCGATCGCGCAAGATCTGCGGGTCATCAACAAGGTGAGCCAGAACCTGCACGCCGAGCTGATGCTGCGCTTGCTGGGCAAGGAGAAGGGGACGTCGGGCTCGATTCAGGGCGGCCTGGAAGTTCTGCGCGGCTTCCTGATTCGCGCCGGGATTAAGCCGGAACAGTTCGTCTTTCTCGACGGCTCGGGACTGTCACGCGAAAACCTGGTCACTCCCGACGCAGTGGTTGCCATCCTGCTCTATTGTCACCGGCAACCCTGGGGCCAGCTCTACGAAGATACGCTGCCTATCGCCGGGGTGGATGGATCGCTCGCCGAACGTTTTCGCACCACGCCGGTGATGGGTCTGGTGCATGGCAAAACGGGGTCGCTGGCGCACGTGTACTCGCTGGCGGGCTACGCCACAACGCAGCGCGGGGAACACATCGCGTTTTCCATCATGACCAACAACGACACCATGCCCGCCAAGAAAGCGCTCGACACCATTGACCAGATCGTGGAGAAGATGGTCGAAGACAAAAAGTAACTGCCTGCTTGAAGTGTTAGTTCATGAGGGTCGGGAACGTGAAAGCACCCGTCAGAATTCCCGCTGGTTTCAGGGAAGGGCTGGACGATCTCTTTCATCCGCCTCGAGCGAATGTTGCAGCACTCGACGTCCTGCGCAGCGCCGCCATCCTACTGGTATTCACTGGACATTATGCCGGTTTCTTTCATGCCGCCCCTCTCATACCGCACTTTCAGATACTCCGATGGGGCTGGACCGGCGTCGATCTGTTCTTCGTTTTGAGTGGACTATTAATCGGGACTCAGCTCTGGAAAGAACTGGATCGCACGGGGCGAATTCGCATTGGGCATTTTCTGCTACGTCGCGGGCTTCGTATCTGGCCGTTATATTTCAGTTTCGTGATATTTGCCGCGGCCGCATTGTATTTCAAACGGAGCAGCGTCGCGACTATCTGGCCCGATGGGTTTTTTCTGTCGAACATCTTCCCCGGCCAGCTAGGGGGTGGTTGGTCCTTATCCACGGAAGAACAGTTTTACATTGCCGCCCCAATATTACTGTCGCTATTTGTACTCATACTGTTGCCCCGTCGCTTGTGGATCGTGCCCTGTATAACGATAGTGGCCTTGGTCTTAGCTCGCGCCTGGGTGATTGCCCACTCCTATCTGATTGACAGCGACTTGCGGATAGAGTTGTACCTTCCGATTTATACCCATGCCGACGGTCTTGCGGTTGGGGTCTTGCTGGCATGGCTTTCCGTCTTCCACAAGGCCTGGCTGCGCCTGAAAACCTTCACGGCGGTGGCTGCTGGAATGATGGTGATTTGTGGTTTCGGACTCTACAGAATTGATTCTCTATTGCTGAATTTCACAGCGCTCGGCCTTATCTACGGCTCGCTGGAGCTATATGCGATTTCTGCTCTTCCCCTACCGGGTATACTCCGCTCGAAGGTCTTCTACCTGGTGAGTCGCCTCTCGTTTGGCCTCTACCTTAACCACACTGGTATGCTGATCCTCATGCGCAATTGGTTGTCCGGCTGGTCGAGTCGCGGCATCTTCGGCTTGTGGGCTGTCTATTTCTTGTGTCTAGCTGCCAGTCTGTTTGTGGCTGCCGTCACCTTTCTTGTGATTGAGTGGCCATTCCTGCGCATTCGGGCCCGCTGGGTCGACCATCAGAGGCTTGCCGCGAGTCCGTCCGCGGGGCCCGGGACCCCGAAAAGTTTGGCGGCAGGCAGCGCCGTCTAAGCTGCCGCCGAAACAGCCCCTTTTCGGCATTAGCGTTCAGCTGGTTCCGAAGCCTGAGCCTGCTGCCGCCGTATTGCATAGTGCGGCCAAAGCGTGAAGGAATTTATGCAATGGAATACCGACAATCGTGTACAACAGTATCTTGCAGTTATCTCGACCTGCTAACAGAAGGAGCGCGCACGCCATGATCGAACGTCTCAAGGAGAGCTTTGGGGGAGTACTGGGCTTCAAGGTGGTCGGCAAACTGACGGCCGAAGACATTAAGGCGTTTGAGCCGCAAATCGAAATCGTGATTACCCAGCGCAAACACAAGCCCATCGGCATTGTCGCCGATCTTTCGCAGATGCATGGCGCCGACTGGGGAGCGCGCTGGGAGGAAATGCGATTTCTCCAGAAGCACACCGACCACATCGCGCGGATGGCGGTGGTGGGCGCCGATAAGTGGGAAGAGATTGTGGCGATCGTTACCGCGGGCGCAGCCATCCTTGAGGCCGAGACTCGTTACTTCGACAGCTCCGAAATCCTGCACGCCTGGGAGTGGGTACGTACCGCCAAGCACGCCGAAGACGCTCCCGTCCGCCAGATCTCGGCCGGAACGGGCATCTGGAAGGACTACCATCCGGAGTGGATGGACATCGGCACGTAGCGATTCGGTCAGGTGATTTGCAGGTTCATGCCGAGAGGACTCTCAGGGTTGTCGGTGGCATCTCGTCGTAGGTTTGTCCATCCAGCAAACGCCCAGTTCGCTTCTTGCGAACACCGCCCCACTGCTTGAAGAAGAACGGAACACCATGTTCCCGGCACTGGCTGCGGATGGAGGTTACCCATTGCGGCAACATTGGCCTAGCCCCGAATCCGCTTTCTCCGCCAACAATCACCCAGTCGATACGAGATAGGTTGATCGTCCCCAAATCCTCTAGCAGGGGTTCGATGGATAGGAATTTTACCGCTGCTGGTGTGGAGCGCAGGTGCTCGATCCTGGGCAGCCCGTGCTTTTGATTTTCAACACTTACTCCCCACCAGATGTGCGGTTTGGCTGCCGCAAACCTGAGACATGTTCTTAGCAGGTCGCGCATACGCCGGGACCGCTTCGTAAGCACCTGAAATGTATGCCAATCCGCCCGGACCATCACATCCACAACGGAAGCAATGTAGTCGTCTGGAACAGCCTCATGAAACAAGTCGCTCATGGAATTGACGAATACGCGTCTGGGTGAGCGCCATTTCAAAGGCTCATTCAGCTTCTCCGGCACGAGCCTAATATCAAACCCTTGCTCGTAGGGATGGCCTTTGACGCCACGGAATCGTTCAGCAAACACAGCGGCGTAGCAATGGGCGCAGCCCGGACTGATCTTAGTGCAGCCGCGAACCGGGTTCCACGTCGCATCCGTCCATTCGATCTTTGAGCGTTCAGCCATGCAGCATCCCTCGTTTGCGGTACGCGCTGAAGATGTCCGTTACTATTTTTTCTGCCGCTGGCTGCTGTGCTGCGAAGAATAGGTAATAAAGAACCGCGCCTTTCGAGTTCCGCATTGGGGCCGGTTCTGGCACGTGCTTGAATCCAGCCACGGTCCGCAAGCGCTCTCGAAAGGCTTCAGCAATGACTTCGTTGGTCTGTTTCTCTTTTATGTCAAACAGATTGGCGTCA
Source organism: Acidobacteriaceae bacterium (assembly GCA_003152695.1). Lineage (GTDB taxonomy): Bacteria > Acidobacteriota > Terriglobia > Terriglobales > Acidobacteriaceae > Bog-257. Next base: position 93,754 of record PMAT01000115.1, on the reverse strand, counting down.
GAGCTGTAGGCCACATCCCTCCAAGACTCGCCTCCCCAAAACGCGTTCATGCGGACAACGCTCTCACCCGAAGCATCTTCGGTACGCCAGAGTACATTCCGGTTCATGTCAAGCACGGGAAAATTCAGAAATATTTCAATAGTGCGTAGCTTAGCGGCTTCAGCAATTACGGTCCAGTTGAGGTGAAGCCCATAAGGATCGAGGATGCATAGTGCGCGCTTATAACTCTCGTATCGAATGTTCGGGAACACTTCAGAAAGCAGTATTGAATTGGAATCACCGCCAAAAACGTGGACATTGTTCTTGTCGGCTGTGAGTTTGCGGAGTTCATCAACCTTTACAGCATCAAGGTCGATAAGGTAGAAATTGTCGAATGGCGGCTTGACATCCAGGGCGTTGAGAGGGCTCCCCGGAATTAGCTCTCCGGTTCGCTTGGAAAGGTGGTGTCCAGATCCGGCGAATGCGTCAACATAGGAGTGATGAAAACCCTTCTCCGTCAGGATCGTGGAATAGGCGGTTGCATACTTTCTGAGAATCTCGAGCTTTAGCTCGGACCATGGACCCACCTCGTCATGGTGTAACCGCTTAGGGCGAGTTCTAGTCATTTGATATATTTCGCCATTCTTTCGCCCCTACGTCAACAATAAACCACAAGACGAACCAGAAAGGACAGATACCTTTGACCGTCCTACTCGTGATCGCCTCGGCGCGTCCTCGTTCGGCACGGGCCTCACAAGACAAAGCCCTCGCCCGCGCTTATCATTAGAGATCGGCCTGCGCTCGTGCCGCATCCTGCCGCAGCGCACGGCATCTACTAAAACTGCACTGACCAACATCTGAGAGGACGCACTTATGGCTACCACAACAACTCCCGCCCGGGAAGGAACTCGCATTTCCGCTACCGTCAACAACGCCCAGATTCCCGCCACCTTCAAGAATGAACCCTCGGTTGATTTCAGCAACCCGGAAAACGCGCGCCGCATGAAGGCGGCCATCGAGAAAGTCCGCAACGAACTGGGCCGCGAATACGAACTGGTCATCGGCGGCCGTCACCTGAAGACCGCGGAGAAGACGCAATCGCTTAATCCGGCCAAGCCGTCGGAGATTGTCGGCATTCATCAGGCGGCGAGCGCGAGCGAGGTTGAGCCCGCGATGCAGGCTGCGCTGAAGGCGTTCGAGACCTGGAAATTCGCCTCCATCGAGGAGCGCACCAACCTGCTGTTCCGGGTGAGCGCGCTGCTGCGCGAGCGCAAGTTCGAGCTGATGGCGTGGATGATCTTTGAGGTCGGCAAGAACTGGGCCGAGGCCGATGGCGACATCGCCGAACTGATCGACTTCTGCGACTTCTACGCCTTGGAAGCGCTGCGCCTCTCCAAGGCCGAGCCGCCCGTGCAGTTGCCGGGCGAGCGCGACTACCTGCGCTACATCCCGCTGGGCGTGGGCGTGGTGATTCCGCCGTGGAATTTTCCCGGCGCCATCATGGGCGGCATGACGCTGGCCTCCGTCGTCAGTGGCAACACGGTCATCCTGAAGCCCTCGAGCGATTCGCCCACCATCGCGGCGAAGTTCTTCGAGCTCCTGGAAGAGGCCGGCCTCCCCGACGGCGTGGTCAACTTCTGTCCCGGCCATGGCAACAGTTTTGGCAATGCCATCGTCGAGCACCCCAAGACGCGCTACATCGCGTTCACCGGATCGAAGGAAGTGGGACTGCACATCAACCAGCGCGCCGCGGTGCAGCAACCCGGCCAAATTTGGATCAAGCGCACTGTCCTGGAGATGGGCGGCAAGGACTCCATCGTGGTGGACACTGACGCCGATCTCGATGCGGCGGTCGAGGGCGTGGCCTCCGCGGCGTTTGGATTCAGCGGGCAGAAGTGCTCGGCGTGCTCGCGCGCCATCGTGGATGAGCGCGTATACGACAAATTTTTGCAACGCCTGAAGGAGCGCGTGGAGAAGATCACGGTTGGCGACCCCACGCAGAACCCGGGGATGGGCCCGGTGGTCAACGAGAAATCGATGAAGTCGATTCTGGGCTATATCGAGAAGGGCATTGCGGAAGGCGGAAGGCTGATTACCGGCGGCGCGCGCGCCACCGAAGCCGGCGATGGCTTCTTCATCCAGCCCACGGTGATTGCCGATGTCGATCCCATGGCGACAATTTCGCAGCAGGAAATCTTCGGCCCGGTGCTGGCGGTGATCAAGTCGCGCGGCTTCGAACATGGGCTTGAAATCGCCAACAACACCGAGTTCGGCCTGACCGGCGCGGTCTATACCACGTCGGAAGATAAGATCGAGGCGGCCAAAGAGCAGTTCCACGTCGGCAACCTGTACATCAATCGCAAGTGCACGGGAGCCATGGTGGGCGCGCATCCCTTCGGCGGCTTCAATATGTCGGGCACAGACTCGAAGGCGGGCGGGCCGGACTATTTGTTGCTGTTCACCCAGGCAAAGTCGATTGGGGAGAAGGTCAGGAGATAGTGGATAGTGATTAGTGGATAGTGATTAGTGGATAGTGGTTAGTGGATAGTGGTTAGTGGATAGTGGTTAGTGGATAGTGGTCAGTGGATAGTGGTCAGTGGATAGTGGTTAGTGGCCGGGGAGAAATCTCCGGCCCGTTTTGTTTTGGCGACGCGGGTGATCTCATTCTGCCCGGATGCCGATGGCGGCCATCATGCGTCCGGTTTTGCCGAACGTGGCGCGGTGCGAGAAGAAGCGCGCGGTGTCGCACGCGGTGCATCCGTCGACGATGCTGATGTGCTCGGCACGCAGCCCGGCGTCTTCGAGCTGTCGGCGGTTGGCCTCAACCAGATCAAGATGCAGTTCGGGACCAAGCTCGCTGTGACCGGGAGCCCGCGCGGTCAGGAACAACATGGGATAGCGAACGTGGATGGCGTTCGCGTCGAAGACTTCTTCGAAGAGATCGCTGCTGTAGGGGAATTGCGAGTCGAACTCGGCACGAACTTCGGGGCCAACCTGATAGCAGCAGCGCCGGATGGACGGCCCGATAGCGGCGCGCAGATCGCGCGGCACGCTGCCAAACTGCCGGCGCATTTCGCCCACGCCCTTCTCCACGATGCGGGCGGCGGTACCGCGCCAGCCTGCGTGGAATGCGCCAATCACGCGGCGCTTCACGTCAGCCACTAACACGGGAACGCAATCGGCAGTCTTGATGGCCAGCAGCAATGCGGGCGTGTTGGTGATGATGCCGTCACCCGCGAGCGGCGCGCGTGGCGGCTCGCTCACGCGATGAACCACCGCCGAGTGCATCTGTTTCATTTGCACCAGCGGCCAAACGCCGCCGGAGTTTTGCCTCGCCGCGCCCAGCGCTTCAAGGAACAGCGCGCGGTTACGCTCGACGTTTTCCTTGCTGTCCGCCGGGGTAAGGCCGAGGTTCAAGCTCCGGCCGCCGTAGCATGTTGAGACCCCGCCCCGTCGGGTACTGAATCCATGCACCAGCCAGGGCAGGGCCGCGAGGCTTGGCGCGCGCAGAATCTCGAGCGCGTTTCCGTTTGCAACCGCGGGTTGGTCCGGTTGAGATTTCCGCCGTGAGGAATGGGGGTTGGAATTCGGGCGCGCGGACACGCCTCTATTCTAATGGAACAGCTTGGCTCGAATTCTGCGCCTCGCGCTCAGCGGAATACAATCACTGCGGCGATGCTGCTCTACTACATCACGGACCGCAAGGGCCTTGCCGGAACGGACGCGCAGCAGCGCAGCCGATTACTCGTCAGGATCGGCGAGGCGGCGCGCGCCGGCGTTGACTACATTCAGCTTCGCGAGAAGGATCTGGCGGCGCGCGATGTGGAACGGCTGGCGCGCGAGGCGGTGCAAGTGGTCCGAGATCATTCCGCGACGGCAAAGCTGCTGATCAACGGGCGCACCGACGTTGCGCTCGCGGCCGGGGCCGACGGCGTGCACCTTCCCGCAAGCGAGCTGGACGTCCCAGAGGTTCGCGCGCTGTGGATGCAAGCCAGCGATCGCGCGCCGGTGATTGCGGTCTCAGCCCACACGATCGAAGAGGTGCGTGCCGCCGCTGATCAGGGAGCAAACTTCGCGGTCTTGGCACCGATTTTCGAGAAGGCACACACCGGTGTACTAGGGATCGGGATCGACGTGCTGTGCGCCGCGTGCGGATCGGCGTCTCTGAACAACGCAAAACCAGTGTCGCAACGCTTTGCGATATTGGCGCTGGGGGGAGTCACTCTGGCGAACGCCGAAGCGTGCCTCGCCGCAGGCGCCGCCGGGGTCGCGGGGATTCGATTGTTTCAGAACGGCGATGTCGCGGAGACGGTACGCCGCCTGCGCGAGTTGGAACCCACTCGTTCCTCATCCTAAGCCGAAAAGAAGAGCGAAGGGCGAAAAGCCCGTTCCGTAACAGCTTCCCGCTACTTGATTCGCAAAATGATGTTGGCCTTCTGCCGGTCGTCGAACTGGCTCAAGGTTTTCGTGTCGCTCTTTTTGCCCTCGCGCTGCGCATAGATCTCATAATCCACATTGGGCGAGAGCTCAGGGAAGCGATAGGCGCCGTCGTTGCCGGCAATAACGGTTTTCACTGCCAGCGACTTCATGTTCTTCAGATAAACCACGGCGTTGCTCACGGGAGTGTCGCTCTTGCTGAGCACGACGCCGGTAAGAGTGCGCGTGGTGACGCGAGTGGGCTTACGCTCGGCGTCTGGAGATCCCGATCCCCCCAAAGGGAATTGCAGTTGCCAGGCAAAACAATTCAGTGCAAGCAGTAGAAACACGGCCGTGCCCAGCGTCTTCTTCATTGGCTTCCCTTCCGGCAGTCTCGATCTGACAGATGGCCCGCTTACTTAGATGCAGGCTGGCCTCTGTTAGCTCAATATCGCGAATGTGGACTGTGATGTCAACCATCGCAATGGGATTTACTGCCGGTAGTGAGCGCCGCCATGGCGCACGTCGGCGCCGCGCACCCAGAAAATCACGTCTTCGGCGATATTGGTGGCGTGGTCGGCGATGCGCTCCAGATTGCGCGAGATGAGCAGTACGTTAAGCGCCGGGCGGGTCACCGCGGGTTCGTTTTGCATTTTCTGGACCAGCACAATGAAGGCTTCATCTTTCATGCGGTCGACGATGCCATCCATCTGGAGAACCGCCTCGGCCACCTCGGCTTTGCCATCGAGGAAGGCTTCGAGCGCGCGTTGCACCATGGTGCTGACGCTGTCGGCCATGCGCGGAATATCCACGGGCAACTGCACCTCGGGTTCGCTGATCAGGTCGAGCACCCGTTGCGCAATGTTCACTGCCTGGTCGCCCACGCGCTCCAAGTCGGCGTTGATCTTCAGCACCGCCAGGATAAAGCGCAGATCGACCGCCATAGGCTGCTGCATGGCCAGCAGGTCGAGCGAGAGTTCATCGATCTCGCGTTCGGCGTCGTTGATCGCGCTCTCCCCGGCCAGCACCATCTGGCAATACTTGCTGTCGCGGGTGCGGTAGGCTTCGGTTGCGCGATCGATGGCCTGCTCGGCAAGGCCTCCCATCCGCAACAGTTTCTCTTTCAGTTCGTCCAGTCCCTGCTGAAAGCGGCTGCGCATTATCCAAACCTGCCTGTAATGTAGTCTTCCGTCCGCTTGTCGGCGGGGGTGGTAAAGATCTTTTCCGTCTTGTCGTACTCGATGAGACTGCCCATGAGGAAAAAGCCGGTAAACTCGGCCACACGCGCGGCCTGCTGCATATTATGGGTCACGATGACCACGGTATAGTGCTGCTTCAACTGAAATATGAGTTCTTCGATTTTACTGGTCGAGATGGGATCCAAGGCCGAGGCCGGCTCGTCCATCAACAGCACTTCGGGCTCGACCGCCAGGGCGCGCGCGATGCACAGCCGTTGCTGTTGCCCGCCCGACAGGCTCGCCCCTGACTTCTTGTGCAAAGAGTCCTTCACTTCTTCCCACAAAGCCGCCAGTTTCAGCGAACGCTCGACCAGTTCGTCCATCTGCTTGCGGTTGCGGAAGCCGTTCAGCTTCAGGCCGGCCGCAACATTATCGTAGATTGACATGGTGGGAAACGGATTCGGCTTCTGGAAGACCATGCCAATGCGCCGCCGCACCTCGACCGGATCGGAGCCGCTGCCGTAAACATCCATCTCGCCGACCTTGACCGAGCCTTCGGCGCGGGCCTCCGGAATGGTCTCGTGCATGCGATTGAGGCAGCGCACGTAGGTGCTCTTGCCACATCCCGAGGGGCCGATGACCGCGGTCACGTGGTTGGCAGCCACCGTCATGTCGATGGAGTTCAGCGACTGGTTCTTGCCATACCAGGCATTCAGTCCACGCACTTCGATTCCGACGCCCATAGGAGCCTTACGATCCCCCCTTCAACATTCCGCGGCTGGTGGTGATGCGGACTGCCGCAACTGCGCCCACGATCAAAACGATCAGGATCAGCGCTCCGGCCCACGCCTGCTTGTGCCAATCGTCATAGGGCGAAATGGCATAGGTAAAAACCTGCAACGAGAGCGCCGCAGTGGGCTGATTCAATTTCAGGTTCCAAAACTGATTTCCAAAAGCGGTGAACAGTAGGGGGGCCGTTTCTCCCGCCACCCGGGCAAATGCCAGCATACAGCCGGTGATCACTCCAGCGGAAGCGGTGCGCAGCGAGATGGAGAGGGTGGTGCGCCACTTGGGAATGCCCAGTCCATAGGCCGCTTCACGGATCACGTTGGGCACCATCAGCAGCATTTCTTCGGTGGCGCGCGCGACCGTGGGGATCATCATGATTCCCAGGGCCACGCCACCGGAAAATGCCGAGAAGTGCTTCTGCGGGACGACCACCAGCGAATAGGCGGCAATGCCGATAACGATCGACGGTACGCCATTCAGCACGTCGGCGGTAAATCGCACCAGGTCGCCAAAGCGATTGCGGCCATATTCCGCCAGGTAAATGCCCGAGCCGATACCCAAGGGCACCCCGATGACGCTGGCCACGGCAAGGATGATTCCGGTGCCAACGATGGCATTGGCCATGCCGCCGCCCACTTCGCCCGGCGGTTTCGGCGTCTGCGTAAGAAAAGCCCAATTGACGGAGCCGATTCCCTTGATGACCAGGTAAGCGAAGATGGCCAGCAGCGGAACCAGCACCAGGATGGCGGCCGCCACCGCGAAGGTGGTCGCGCCTGCGTTGGTAAAACGCCGTATCAGGCCGACCTGCTGCGGCGCTGACGGTGCGGACATATTAGGCACGCACCCTCGCAGTCCCGCCGGTGATGCTCCACACCAGCAGCCGGGCCAGGGCGTTGACGATCAGAGTCACGATAAACAGCGCCAGCCCGATCTCGACCAGCGCGCTCAGGTACAAATCGCCGGTGGCCTCGGTGAATTCGTTGGCAATGACGCTGGCCATGGTGTAGCCGGGCGCGAACAGCGACTTCGCGATCTCGGGACGGTTGCCGATCACCATGGTGACGGCCATGGTTTCGCCCAGGGCGCGGCCCAGTCCGAGGATGACGCCGCCCACAATGCCGATGCGCGCATTGCGCAGAACGCCCATGCGGATCATTTCCCAACGGGTGGCGCCCAGCGCCAGCACGGCTTCACGCTGGTTTTGCGGGACCGCCGTCATCACCTCGCGCGTAATCGAGGCAATCACCGGCACCACCATGATCGCCATGATGATGCCAGCGGCCAGCATACCCAAGCCGTACATGGGGCCGGTGAACAGTCCAGTCCAGCCCAGGGTCCGCGCCAGAAATGGCTCGACGTATTCGCGTAGCAACGGCGCGAGCACGAAGATTCCCCACAAGCCATAGATCACGCTGGGAATCGCCGCCAGCAATTCCACCAGAAACGAGATGATGGCGCGCAGCCGCTGCGGGCACATCTCGGTGACATACACGGCCACCCCAATCGACAGCGGCACCGCCATCAGCAGGGCCAGGAACGATGAGACCAGCGTGCCGTAGATGAACGGCATGGCGCCGAAACTGCCCGCCACCGGGTCCCAGTCGTGTCCGTAGAAGAAGCCGATCCCGAACTGATGGAGCGACAAGCGCGACTTGTCGATCAACTCCCACGCCACCAGCACCACAATGGCAAACACGGAAATCGCGCTGAGCAGAATAATCACGGCAAACACAGAATCCGGAATGCGGCTGGCGCGCGGATGGCTGGTGCGAATCTTCTGCAGGACGGTGGAGGCTGCCGTCTTCCGCTCCTTGCTCACCTGCGCCATGGAAGGAATCGCGGTCGCGGGCTTCGGGAGCTGTCCCAGCGGTTCGGTCGGATTCATCGGGTCCACGCTATCAGACATGTGTTACAGGAGCATTACAAGGCTGCGCTTGCGAGAACGCCAACTCCCGCTGGGGGGAGTTGGCGCGTTGGTATCCGGTAGATCAAGCGCTCACGGCTTGACCTGCTTGGTGATGGCGGCCTTTTCCATCTCCACCACTTGCGCGGGCAGAGGAGCGTAAGAAAGCGCCTGCGTCATGGTTTGGCCCTTGTCCAGCATCCAGAAGAGATAGTCCTTCAGCACCTTTCCCTTGGTGGCATCCGTGGGACTGGTCGGAATCAGCAGCCAGGTGAAGCTGGCAATCGGATAAGCATCCTTGCCGGGAGGATTGGTGATCGACACCCGGAAGTCGGCCGGCATCTTCACTCCCACCGCGGCCGCCGTCGTTGATTCCAGGCTGGCCTTGATGAAATTCTTCGAGGAGTTCTGCACGCTGCCGAACGGAATCTTGTTCTGCAGCGCGTAAATCAGTTCGATGTAGCCGATGGAGCCGGGCAACTGGCGTATGGAACCGGCCACGCCTTCGTTTCCTTTGCCGCCGATTCCTACCGGCCACTTCACCGAGGTGCCTTTGCCGACATTGTTCTTCCAATCGGGGCTAACTTTTGAAAGGTAATCGGTAAAGATGTACGTGGTACCGCTGCCATCGGAGCGGTGCGCAACCGTAATGCTCTGGTCGGGAAAATTCACCCCTGGATTCGCTGACGTGATCGCCTTGTCATTCCACTTGGTAATCTTGCCCAGGAAGATTCCGGCCAGGGCGTCGGGAGTAAACTTCACCTCGCCACTGACTCCGGGAATGTTGTAGGCAGGCACGACCGAACCGAGGACGGTCGGAACGTGCAGCACTTTGACCTTGGATTCGGCGATCTGCTGATCGGTCATAGGGCCATCGCTGGCGCCGAAATCCACGGTCCCGGCCTGGACCTGGCGTATGCCGCCGCCGCTGCCGATCGACTGGTAATTGATCTCGATGTCCGAATGCTGGTTGTGATACTCGTTAAACCACTTGGAATAGATGGGGTAGGGAAAGGTGGCGCCAGCCCCATTAAGTCTCGTCTGCGCAAAAGCGCAGCTCACCAATACAGCGATGCAGAGGAGCACCCTGAGAGAGCGAATCACGTAGTTTCCTCCTGAGATTGGCCAGAGATGAGTACCTAGTTGGTTTTACCTTCGGATTGTTACAACTCCGTTACATGGGGGTGAATTTCGCATGAACCTCTCCCTGGTGGTCAGTCCCAGTGCCGGCGTTCCATGGCGTTCAGCACTTCGGCGACCAGGACCTGGCTCCAGTGCCTTACTTCGCGCTCCCCTGACGCCGCTTCAGGTCTTCGATGAACATCTGCTCCATGGGCTTGTCGTAGGAGCGTAAGACGTGGCGGACGCTGTGTCCGCTGACCAGATGGCAAACTTCCTCCGCCAGATTTTTGGCATGGTCGCCGGCCCGCTCCAGCGACTGCGTCATGAATAGCACGTGGAAGCTCTCCTGGCGGGGAGCGCCATCGTGGTTTTCAATGTGGCGAAGAAAAACCAGGTTGCGCAGGCGATCCAGTTCCGCGTCGGAGCGCAACACCGCCAGCGCGCGATTGAGATCGCGTTCCCGGAAAGCATCATGCACATCGCCGAGCATTTTCTCCAGCCGCGAGGCCATAACGGTGAGATCGCGGATGTCCTGCAGCTCGATGCGGCTGCCCACGGCGGCGGCGCGATTGCTGCAGTTCAGCAGGAGATCGCCGATGCGCTCCAGGTCAATAATGAATTTAAGGCAGGCCAGCAGTTCGCGCGCATGTTCCTCGTCCACCTTGGTGATGATCGAGGTCACGCCCTGATCAATGAGACGATCGAGCGTGTCCAGTTCCTTCTCGCGCTCGCGAACCCCATCCGACAGGGAAGGTACGCCGGTGGCGATCCCTTCGGCGACAATGCCGGCTGCGATGCGGGCCACACGACAAGCCTGCAGGGTCTGTTCCCGCAACTCTGCGCAGATGGTATCCGGGCTGGGCGAGACCAATTCTGTTGAACTCATGGTGGAACATTTCGATGCTACACCCGAACCGATACGTCCGCCCCGACCCGATACCTGCAGCCGTCAGCGGGTGAATGTGCGAGCTATGCAGTGCAGAATAAGTAGCGATTGTGAATTCTTGATGAAAGCCCCATGAAGTTCGCTTGAATTCACAGGCAGGCGTAGGTGGAAGCCCCCTGCTTTAGCAGGGGGGCTGGACTTTAGTCCAGCGGAAAAGGAGTCGATTTTGAAATGCGCTTTAGCCCTGGGGTTCTGTGATTCCGGGATTCCCAGCGCTAAAGCGCGTGTCAAGGCCGAACTCTTTGCCGGAGCGCTAAAGCGCTCCTTCCCCCGCATAAATGCGGGGGCTCCCACCAAAAGCCGGCTTATGGCGCGGCTGAAGCCGTGCCCCTCTACGCGCTCACCGGCGCAGGCTGACGAGGCAAGGTGAAGTAAAACGTGGAACCGTGATTCAGTTCACTCTCCACATGAATCGTTCCGGAGTGGGCGCGCACAACATGCTTCGCGATGGCCAAGCCCAGACCGGTGCCTCCCGATTCGTGCGAACGCGCTTTGTCCACCCGGTAGAAGCGCTCAAACAGCCGGGGCAGATGTTCGCTGGAGATGCCGGAACCGAAATCACGAACGTAAAATTGCACACCGTCCTCGGCCTCGCACGCCCCCACCAGGACCTTCCCACCGCCGTCACCGTACTTCAGCGCATTGTCAATCAGGTTAGAAAGCACCTGATGAATGGCATCGCGATCGACCGCGACGGTGGAAGTTGCCGTGTTCATCAACGACAGCTCGATGCCACGGCTGGCGGCCCGGTCTTTAAAGGTCTCGACGGCATCCTCCAGCAACTCGCGCGGCGTGGCCGGTTGGAGATTGAGTTTCTGCTCCCCGGACTCGACCCGCGCCAGGACCAGCAGGTCCTCGGTGAGGCGCGCCATGCGCATGGCATTCTTGCGGATAATCTCCAAAAAATCACGCGTGCCCTCTCCCAGATCGGGGTTGTCGAGTAGAGTTTCGGAATAACCTTGAATGGAAGTCAGCGGGGTGCGCAGCTCATGCGAGACGTTGGCAATGAAATCGCGCCGGGTTTTTTCCACCCTCTCAACTTCCGTCTGATCATGGAGCACGGCAACCGCACCGCCTCCGGGCATAGGCGCAGCGGTAACGTCGAACACACGCCCCGAGAAAATCTTGGCGGCATTCGCCACGGTCACGTCACGCTTGTCCAACGCGTATTGCACCGCCGTCAGGATCTCGGGGTCACGCAACGATTGCACCAGCGGCGCTCCCAAACGCAGTCCGCCGGGCAGCAGGCGTTCCATGCGCTGGTTGGCCCACAGCACGCGTCCGTCCGGCGCAACCGCAATCACAGCTTCCTGCATCGAGTTCAGCAGAGCTTCCAGCGTCTGGCGGCTGTTCTCAAGAGCGCGGAATCCGTCCTCCAACTTGCGCGCTGTCTTATCGAGCGCCGAGGCGACGTGCGCAATTTCGTCCGTCGACTCCTCCTGAATGCGCGCCGAAAGGTCACCCGTGGCGATACGTTCGGCGAAGTCGGTGATGCGGACCAGCCTGCGGCTGATGGAATACGTCGCCACCATCGCAAGGAACATCGCGATAAAGGCCGCGACCAGCGCCGCTTCCAGCAGGTCACGCCCAATGTGGCGATTTGCCTCCCGGATCGCTGATAGCGGATAAGCCAGGCGCACGGCCCCGCCAGGAACCGGGACCGCTACATACAGTAATTCCACTCCAATGGTGTGGCTCAAGCGCGTGGAACTTCCCACCTGGCCATGCAAGGCGGCGATAAACTCCGGCCGAGTGGCATGGTTCTCCATCTCGTCGGGATTGGCCTCGGAGTCGGCCAGCACTTTCCCCGAGGAGTCAATGACGGTCACCCGCGCGTCTGCGGCAACGGCGGCCTGCCTGGTAATTTGCGGGAGCGACGCCGGAGGAGCTTCCGCGACGCGGGAAGCAAACATCAGGGTCTTTTGCCGTAAAGAGGTCTCAATCTCGCCGCGCAGCATTCCCACCCAGGCATGACGCAGGAGTACCGCCATGGTGAGGGTGCAAGCGACGATGATCAACAGCGCCGCCAGATACAACTTCAGGAAGATCCTGTTCTTCACGAATGGCTCGTCACGACTTAGGAATCTCGAAGCGGTAGCCCGCTCCCCGTACTGTCCTAAGATAACGCGGCTCGTCGGGATTCTCTTCTATTTTCTCGCGGATGCGGCGCACATATACGTCCACGGAGCGCGGGGTAACGTAATGCGTGTCGCGCCAGACCGCGTCGAGCAGTTGGTCGCGGGTGAATACTCGGCTGGGATGGCGGGCCAGGAATTCGAGCAAGCGGAACTCGGTCGCCGTGGTCTGCGTCAGTTGCCCGCGCACCATCAGAGTCATGGCGCCGCTGTCAATCTCGATATCGCCGGCTTTCACAATCGCAGGCGCCAGCGGACGTTCAAAGCGCCGCAGCACGGCCCGCACTCGCGCCACCAGTTCGCGGGGGCTGAACGGCTTCAGAACATAGTCGTCGGCGCCGAGTTCGAGCCCCATGACCCGGTCGGCCTCGCTGGTCTTGGCGGTCAGGAAGATCACCGGCACCATGGCCAGCGACGAGGTCTGGCGAATGCGGCGGCAAAGTTCAAGTCCGTCTCCGCCGGGAACCATGATGTCGAGAAGGAAAAGCGCCGGGGCTTGTTTCTCGGCTTCCGCGATCACTCCTGCGGTTGCGGCAAACGTTCGCACCCCATATCCGGCGGCCTCCAGGTGGTGGCTGACCAGCCGTGAAATATCCGTGTCGTCTTCCACGGCAAAGATGGTTTGCTTCACGGCTGTATTGTAGCCGAGGGTAGGCGAGGGACTGTCATGTGTCGGTATCACAGCAATACAGTACACACAACTCTGTTACAGGATGATGAAACCCGAGGCGCGTATTCGGGACCGTATCTGCATTGGCACCGGCGCACGAGACGCGGAACGGCCGTTCAACGCCCCGGATAGGTTGACCAGGCGCGGGTCAGGTAGTCGGTCATGGTGAGCGAAAGCAGCAGGAACAGCCAGAACACGGCAGCGATCACGGTTGCCATGGTCAATTTTGGGCTGTAACGCAGATGCATGAAGAACAGGACCACCAGGGTCCCTTTGATGGTCGCGATGACCAGCGCTACCACGATGTTCATTGGCCCGATATCGACCATTGATACCAGAACCGTGGTGAGCGTCAGCACCATCAAAATGGCCCAAATTGCCACGTAGAGTTTCGCCGGGGCAATGTGGCCGACGGAGCCCGTTTCTTCGTTGTGTTCTGCGTGTTTTGCCATGTACTTCCTCGTTAGCCGCCGTGTTTCTTGCTGATCAGGTAGAGCATCGGAAAAAGATAAATCCACACCAGGTCAACAAAGTGCCAGTACAGTCCGACGTTTTCGACCGGGTTGTAGTAGTGCGGCGTGTAAGCGCCCATCAAGCCCGCAATCACCAGCCACGCCACCAGACCGATCCCAATCACCATGTGCAATGCGTGTAATCCGGTCATCGCCCAGTACAGGGAGAAGTAGATCTCAGTATGCTGGGCATCGGTCGCAGGATGTGCCGGGTCGCCGGTCTCGAAATGGAAGTTCGGTCCGGGAAATTCGTGATTCACCCAGTGTTCGTGGTACTCCACCGCCTTGATGCCAAGAAATCCGAAACCGAAGAGGATGGTGATCAGGAGCAGGATAGCCATCAGCTTGGGTTTGCCCATCTGCGCCGCCCGCACCCCGAGCGCCATGGTCAGCGAGCTGCAAATCAGCACCGCCGTGTTGGTCGCGCCCAGAGTGATATTCATCTTCTGGCTGCCTTCGACGAACGCATGGTAGTAGGAGGCGCGATACACCAGGTACGCACAGAACAGCCCGCTGAAAAACATGATTTCCGTCAGCAGGAACATCCACATCCCGAAGGAAGAGGTCTCCCGCTGCTGCTCCATGTCGGCAAAGTGGTGTTGCAGCGCGCGCTCAGCGACCTGAATATCGCCTATATCGCTAGTGGCCAACGGTGATCTCCTCCTGCGGCTGATGTTCGTAGTCGTACGCTTCCCAAGTCACCACCGGGGTCTCGTCGAAGTTGTGGGTCGGCGGAGGCGAGGAGGTCATCCACTCCAGCCCTACCGCGTTCCAGGGATTCGGACCGGCGTCCGCTCCGTACCGCAGCGACCACACGAAGTAGATCATGGGTAAAACGTAGCCCACCGCCAGGATGGAAGCGCCCGCCGTCGAGAGCACGTTCAGCACCTGGAATTCCGGCGGATAAGCATGGTAGCGGCGCGGCGAGCCCATGTATCCAAGAATGAACAGCGGGAAAAACGTGGTGTTGAAGCCGACGAAGACCAGCAGCGCCGACAACTTGGCCCAGGCCTCGGGATACATTTTGCCGGTGATCTTGGGCCACCAGAAGTGCAGCCCCGCCATGTAGGCCATCACCATGCCACCCACCATCACATAATGGAAGTGCGCGATAACAAAGTAGGTGTCGTGGACGTGCACATCGAGGCCCAGCGAAGACAGGAAAATGCCGGTCAGCCCACCGACGGTGAACAAGCCGATGAACCCGAAGGCATAGAGCATCGGCGTGTTGTAACTGATCGATCCCTTGTACATGGTCGCGGTCCAGTTAAAGACCTTGACCGCCGACGGGATGGCGACCAGGTAGCTCAAGAGCGAGAACACCAGAGCGGCGTAAACCGAAATTCCGGCGACGAACATGTGGTGCGCCCATACCAGGAAGCCCAGCACGGCAATCGCGATTGAGGCCAGGGCGATGAACTCATAACCGAAGGCGCGCTTGCGCGAGAAGCAGCAGACGATCTCGCTGATCACGCCCATGCCGGGAAGAATCATGATGTACACGGCGGGATGCGAATAAAACCAGAACAAGTGCTGGAACAGCAGCGGGTCACCACCCAGCTGCGGGTTGAAGACCCCTATGTTGAAGGCGCGTTCCAAAGCGACCAGCAGCAAGGTGATGGCGATCACCGGCGTTCCCAGCACCATAATGACGGCGGCGGCGTAGTTCGACCAGCAGAACAGCGGCAGGCGGCGCCACGTCATGCCCGGCGCGCGCATTCGGTGGATGGTGACAATGAAGTTCAGTCCCGTCAGGATGGAGGAAAATCCGGCGATGAAAATACCGATGGCCGCTCCAATCACATGGGTGTTGGAGTAGGTGGTGCTGAAGGGCGTGTAAAAGGTCCAGCCGGTATCCACGCCGCCGGTGACCATGGCGGTCAGCGCGGTGATGGCGCCCGCCATATAGAGATACCAGCTCAGCAGATTTACCCGGGGAAACGCCAGATCTTTGGCGCCCACCATCAAAGGCACCAGGAAGTTGCCGAGCACCGCCGGCACTGACGGAATCAGAAAGAAGAAAACCATGATGATTCCGTGCATGGTGAACAGCTTGTTGTAGGTGTCGGACGAGACCAGGTCACCCGCCGGCGTCAGCAGCTCCAGGCGAATCATCATGGCGAAGAACCCGCCCAGCCAGAACATGGCGGTGATCGAGATCAGGTACAGGACCGCGATCCGTTTATGATCGGTGGTCAGCAGCCACGACTTGATGCCGTAGTTCGAATTCAGGTAGTTCTCGCGCTCGACAGTCTGTACTGCGGTTGCCATGTCACACCTTTAGGTCTAATTCCTCATTGCACGTTCGACGTATTCGGAGCGGACGAAACATCGTTCGCCCCTCCCTGCGGCTGCGTTTGCGCCAGCGATTTGACGTAGGCCACAAGCGCCATCAGGTTCTCTTCCGAAACCTGCCCCTGAAACGTGGGCATGATGGGCTTGAAACCCGAAACGATCTTGGCGCCGGGATTGAGAATGGACTCGCGAATATAGTTCTCGTCGGCCATCACTGTGCGTCCGTCGTCCAGCAGCACCGGCTTACTGAACAGGCCAACCAAGTTGGGACCGCGTCCTTGAGTATCAGCGCGATGGCAGGTCGCGCATCCCAGTTGCTGGAAAAGCTGCTGCCCGTTGGCGGCCAGTGTCCCCGAGGAGCCACCCGCACCGCCGCTCATCCACGCCTGGTAGGCGACGGGGTCCATCACAATCACCTCACCGATCATGGCAGAGTGGTTCGTGCCGCAATATTGCGAACAGAACAGGTGATACGTTCCAACCTTGGTGGGACGGAACCAGGTCGTGGTAAATCGTCCGGGAAGCACGTCAGCCTTGATACGGAAAGCCGGCACGAAGAAGCTGTGGATCGTGTCCTGTGAACTCATGATCATCTTGACGTCGCGGCCAACTGGCAGGTGCAGCTGGTTGATGTCGCGCTGTCCGTTCTCGTACTCAAACTTCCACATCCACTGTTTGGCTACGACGTAAACCTCCATCGCATCCTTCGGGGGGCGGGCCTCCTGGAAGTAGATCAGCGAACCCCAGGCGAAGAAGATCATGCAGATTCCCAGAGGAATCAGCGTCCATGCCAATTCCAGCGGCAACGAGCCTTCAATCTGCACCGCATGGGGATGGACCGAACGGCGATATTTGACCGCGAAGTAGAAGATCGCTGCAAAAATCAGCAGCGTGAAAAACGCCGATACCGCGATCAGCAGAAAATAAAGGCCGTCCACCTGCCAAGCCAGCGCCGAGGCACGCTCCGGAAAAAGTGGGAAGTTCTTCCACATATCTATCGGGCCCGTCCTGTTCCGTTCTTGTTGTCGTGCGACTCCCGCCGGAACATCACGAGGAGAAAGCCGCCCAGAATCAGCATGGTCGCGGCCCCTGCCAGCCGCATAATGTTGGTGACCACCGCGCCGTATCGTCCAGTCTTGGGATCATAGTGGTAGCAATACAGCGTCACCTGGTCGACCAGGGTGCCAATCTTGTCGCGCGAAGCCTCGATCAGGCCGAGGCGAATGTCCTTCGGGGAGAATTCAACTCCGTAGTAGTACTGGGCGATCTTGCCGCTCGGGGTCACGATCATGATTCCGGCGGCGTGAATGAACTGCCCGGTGCTCGCGTCGCGGCGGTAGTGGAAGCCCATCGCGTCCGCCAGTTGTTTGATCTCGGGCTGCTGACCGGTAAGGAAATGCCAGCCCTCGCCGTTGGTCTTGTGCTCCCGATGCTCATTCATACGCGCGACGTAAACCTGCTTTTTCTCGGCCGCATCTTTGGGCGTCTCGTCTGGGTTGAAACTCACCGATACCACTTCGTATTCATTTCCCGGAGTAAATCGCAATACGCCGAGCGCGCTGGCCTCGCCCGCCAGTTCCTCTCCGCACAACATGGGGCAGGTGTAGTACACCAGGTTCAAAAGGACCGGCCGGCCCGACTTGAAGTAGTCGCCGAGTTGCACGGTCTTTCCCGTTTCGTCTTTAAACTGCAGATCGAGCGGCACCTGCTGATCGAGCCGCTGCTCGATCCCAATGTTCGACAAGTCGGCTGGGCTGACCTGGGAGGCGGCACCCGCGCCCTTGTCCTGGAAAGAAGAAGGCGGCTGGGCAACGGCGAAGGCGCCCGCTGTCAGCAGAATTGCCAATCCTTTCGAGATTTCCTGCAACCAACGTTTCACAGCTTTAAATCCAATTCCTGCGCCGAGCGCATGTTATTTCTTCGGGTTACCCGCTTCGGTTTGCGTGTTGAGCTCCGGCGGCGGCGCATTCGGACGCACCGGCAAACCTCGTTCCTCGATCAGCTTCATGGCTTGCGAAACGGGAATGTGGACCACCCCGCTCTGGTCCATGAATGGCTGCGGCGGATCGAGCGCCGCTTGCTCCGAAGCCAAGAACTTTTCCATGTCAGCCGCATCGCCGGTTTGCAGCCGCGGCTCCGGGAAGATCATGACGTCCACGGGCGGACGGTTTTGCAGCGGCGACTGGGGAGTAGGCGCGGGCGGAAGTTTTTGCGCGCTCATCATCGGATTGGCCTGGGCTTGCGGAAACAGGACATCGCTCTTGGCCATGAAGCGGAACATTCCCCACAGAACCAGCTCGATAAAAACCCCGGCCACCAGCAGTCCGACCAGGAACAGCACGATTCCGCGCGCACTTAAGTCGGCGCGCTCGTAATCGACCTCGGGATTCCGCAAGGGATCGTATTTGGAATTTTCAGTGGCCATGGGACCTCTGGTGCAACAGGCTCGGTATCTGCGGCTCATAGAGCGGCAACAATGGCCGGTCCCGCAGGTTGTAGAAGAAGAAGCTCAGCCACAATCCGCCCACGGCGAGCGGCGCCACGACGTACCAAATGCTGAGATAAAAGTGTCCCTGTTCGTGGGCGAAGTTGGGCACCACGTACCAGTAAATGTCCACCACCCGCATGAACATCAGAAACACGGCCAGCCCAATCAGGCGACTGCCCGCGCGTTTGCGCTCGCGCGACAGCAGCAGCGCAAAGGGCAGCGCAAAGTGGAACAGGATGATGATCAGCGCCACCACGCCCCATCCCCCGCGTATGCGGTCCAGGTACCAGCCAATCTCCTCGGGCAGATTGCCCGCCCAAATAATGAGCCACTGCGAAAACGAGAAGTAGGCGAACAACATCACGAACGCCAGCATCAGTTTGCCGATATCGTGGAACTGCATCGGCTTGATGATTTCGCGAAACGGGCTGTAACGGGTAAACAGCGTGAGCATCACAATGCCAAACGCCAGCGCCGACAAACCTTGCCCGGCCAGGAAGATGAGCCCGTAGATGGTCGAGCCCCAGTGGGGATCGAGCGACATGATCCAGTCCACCACCGCGAATGAGACCGTCAAGGAATACAGCACCAGCCCCAGACCGCTAATCCCCTGGATGCGCAGCCACGTGCCCGCCGGCTGCGGATAGTCCTGTGTATTGCCACGGCGAACCAGGATTAAGGCCAGCCCTCCCCAAATGGCGAAGTAGAGAATCCAGCGAGCGATCCAGCCGCCGAAGCCTGACGTGTGCAGGTACCAACTGTTGCGCGCGGTCAGACTCGGGTCGTTCATCCAGGCGTAGAGGTGGTGCCGTCCGAACAGGATCGGCAGAAACAACACGAACATCAGGGGAAGGCCTTTGCTGGCGGCTTCGAATACCCGGCGCAGCACCAAGCCCCACAGTCCACCGGAAAGATATTGCACCATCAGCAACGCCAGGCAGCCGAGGCTGAGACCCAGCCAGAAAATGTAGGCGATCAGATAACCGCGCAGGACCTGGTCCAACTGATCTCGCGAGATAACTGCGCCGATGACGCACAAGGCAGCGCCCACCACGCCGACAATCAGCCAGCGCTTCTGCCACTGCGCCGCCGCGGCGGGGACGGCGTAGTCGGCGGGCCCGATTTGTGGAATCTCTCTGCTCATGGTTTTGCTTCGCCTCCGTTGGCCGGAGCCGAATTCGGCTTTGGCGGCGCCGACACCGCGGTGGTGGCCCCTTGCGTGTCAAAGGGCGGCGAAACCATAACGCCGGGCGGCGGCTGTTTGGCGATCGGCTCACCGGATGCAACATCGGATTCGCTGGCGTGCTGGCTTAACTGCAAGGCCCGTATGTACGCCGCGATGGCCCAGCGGTCCTGCGGTGGAACTTGTTCAGCGTAGTCGGGCATGGCGCCAAAGCCGTTGGTCATGACGTCAAAGAAATAGCCGATCGGGGCCTTCCGCAGACGCTCGGTATTGTACGAAGGCGGGTGCTTGAAACCACGCTGCACGATCATGCCGTTGCCGTCGCCCAGCTCCGAGTGGCAGGGCGCGCAGTAGATGTTGAAGCGCTGCTGTCCGCGCGCCATCACCTCGGCGGTCACCGGAAAAGGCATGTAATCGCCATCGTTGCTGCCGATCTTGCCGGTGTAGAAGTAGGTGTCGGCATCTAGATGCCCACGCGCCACCGTGCCCTGGATAATGGGCCGCGCCGAGCGCTTATCGGCGTAGAAATCGTTCTCGCGCAGCGGGCGGTAGTAGGGCTGGTTCTGCATGTCTTCGCGGCAGCCTGAGAGCAACAGCAATGCCGCTGCCAGCAGGATGTAAACCGCTGCTTTGCGGGAGCTGCGCTGGTTGTTTCTGGAGCGCGGAGCTGCGGTCGATGCCCGGACGTCAAATTTTGCTGACGATTTAATGGGGCACCTCCGAGATCGACAGCGGCTTCAGGCTTTCCATGAAGCGCTGCGTGTCCACCACATCGAACTTGGGATCGGCGGCTTCCACGCACAGGAAAAATTTGTCGCGAGTGACGGCGGAAAAGCGGTCAACGTTGAACAGCGGGTGATACGGCATGGGCAGGCCGTTTAAGGCGAACATGCCGAAGACGCCCGCAAGTCCGGCGAACAGAATAGTCATTTCGAAAGTCGGAACAATAAACGCCGGCCAGGAGTTATATGGTTTCCCGCCGATGTTGAGCGGATAGGAAATCACGTTGATCCAGTACTGGAGGCCGAAGCCCGAAAGCCCACCCAGCAGTCCGCCCAGCAAGACGATCAGCGGCACGCGGCTCTTGTGGAAGCCGAGAGCCTCGCTGGCTTCTTCGATGGGAAACGGGCTGTACGCGTCCATCTTGCGATACCCAGCCGCATAGGCGGCTTTGGTCGCATAGACCAGATCGGTGGGCGAATCGAACTCGGCCAGAATGCCGTAGATTGCCGGTGAGAGCGGGGCGTGGCTCATTTCGCTTTCACCTCCGCCTCAGGCAGCAGCGTGCGCATTTCGAAGATCGAAATGGCCGGCATGATGCGAATGAAGATAAAGATGGCCGCGGTAAAGAATCCGATGGTGCCGAAAAACACCGCGTAGTCCCAGCGCGTAGCCACGTAATGCCCCCACGACGAAGGCAGGAAGTCGCGACTGAGGCTGGTCACGATGATGATGAAGCGCTCCAGCCACATGCCTACCAGAATCACCAATGAGATCAGGAAAAGCCATCTGGTGTTGGCGCGAATCTTCGGCGCCCAAAGGACCTGGGGTATGACCAGGTTGAAGAGAATCAGCGTCCAGTAGAACACCGCATAGGGACCGAACCAGCGGTTCTGCATCATGAAGCGTTCGTAAGTCGAACCGCTGTAGAAAGCCATGAAGGCCTCGAAGAAATAACCGTAGGCAACGATCAACCCGGTAGCCAGCATGATCTTGGCCGCATTCTGCAAGTGGCGCATGGTGATCATGGACTCGAGGTGATAGTAGTGCCGGATGGGAATCGCCAGCACCAGCACCATGGCAAAGCCCGAATAAATTGCGCCTGCAACAAAGTAGGGCGGGAAGATGGTGGTATGCCAGCCGGGAACGATGGAGATGGCAAAATCGAAGCTGACCACGGTGTGCACCGAGAGCACCAGGGGAGTCGCAATACCGGCGAGCAGGATATACAGCGCCTCGTAACGCTTCCAATGCCGGGCCGAACCACGCCAGCCCAGACCCAGCATTCCGTAAACTTTTTTGGTCAGAGGATGGCTGGCCTTTTCGCGCATGGTCGCAAAATCCGGGACCAGGCCGACGTACCAGAACACCGCCGAGATGGTGGCGTAGGTCGAAACCGCGAAGACGTCCCACACCAGCGGACTGCGGAATTGCGGCCACACGCCCATGCTGCTGGGGTAAGGGAACATCCAGTAAGCCAGCCAAGGACGGCCCATGTGCAATAGCGGGAACATGCCGGCGCAAGCCACCGCAAACAGCGTCATGGCTTCGGCGAAGCGGTTGATGGAATTGCGCCAGGTCTGCTTCAACAGCAGCAGAATGGCCGAAATCAGCGTGCCGGCGTGGCCGATACCGATCCACCAGACGAAGTTGATGATGGCGAAGCCCCAACCTATCGGTATGTTGATGCCCCAGATTCCGACGCCAATGAGGAACAGGTAGGTGACCGCCGCCATCAGGATCGCGACCAGGCCCATGCCGATGGCCAGGCCCGCCAGCCAGCCCAAGCCGATGGGACGGGTCAGCACGGCATCGGCAATGGTATCGGTCATCGAACCGAAGGTCTGCCCCGGCCCTAATACCGGTGGCTCCTCCGGCCAGGGCACGTCCATCAAAACCGTATTTTCCTCTGGTCCCTGCTGCATTGCTAACTGGGCTCCGACTGCTCAAGATCGGGGTTCGGGTTCTGCACCACCGCCATGTACGAGGTGCGGGGACGCGTGTTCAGGTCTTCCAGCAGGTTGTAATTGCGCTGCTGGGCCTTGAGCTTCGACACGCGGCTGTTGGGATCGTTCAAATCACCAAAGACGATGGCGCCCGCCGGACAAGCCTGTTGGCAGGCGGTAATCACTTCGCCGTCGCGGACCTTGCGGTTTTCTTTCTCCGCGGTAATGCGGCCGTGCGTAATGCGCTGCACGCAGTAGGTGCATTTCTCCATGACGCCGCGGCTGCGCACGCTGACTTCGGGATTGCGCATCATCTTGAACTGCGGAGTTTCAAAGTCCTGGAACAGCAGGAAGTTGAAGCGGCGCACTTTGTACGGACAATTATTAGAGCAATACCGGGTGCCGACGCAGCGGTTGTACACCATGTCGTTCAGGCCTTCGGTGCTGTGCACCGTGGCGCCGACGGGGCAAACCACTTCGCAAGGCGCGTTCTCGCACTGTTGGCAAGGGACCGGCTGGTAGTAAACCGACGGATTCTCGGTGCCGCCTTCGTAGTACACATCCACTCGCAACCATTGCATCTGCCGGCCGCGCATCGTCTGCTCCTTGCCGACGACGGGAATGTTGTTCTCCGCCTGGCAAGCTACGATGCAGGTTTTGCAGCCAATGCACGAGTTCATGTCGATGGTCATGCCCCACTTCAGCTCGGTGTACTGATAGTTGGGGTAGAGCGTCATCTCCGGCCCAGGCGACTCGATTCCTTCGTGCGCAAAGTTGGGGTTCTTGATGAAATCCTGCAAGGTCGCTTTGCGAATGATGTGACGGTTGCTGAGCGGCTCGGTACCCTTGGGCAGGTCGGAATGGTCGATGTACTGGAAGCCCTGCGGGTGAGCGAACCCATATCCCGCGCCGACTTTGCTGATCTTGGCGGTCGCCATCCACGCCGCATCGCTGGTGCGAATTTGATAGAAGTCGAATCCGACATTATTGCCGACGCGGCCTGCCTTGGTCCGTCCATAGCCGAGGAATACCGTGATGGAATTGTCGGGATGTCCGGGCTGCGGCCAGATCGGCCCCTTCTGCTTGCGTCCGTTGACATCGATCTCAA
Source organism: Acidobacteriaceae bacterium (assembly GCA_003152695.1). Taxonomy (GTDB): domain Bacteria; phylum Acidobacteriota; class Terriglobia; order Terriglobales; family Acidobacteriaceae; genus Bog-257. Next base: position 70,364 of record PMAT01000115.1, on the reverse strand, counting down.
TGATGTCGCCGGTTGCCAGCCCCTGCTTCTTGGCCGTGTTCGGGCTGATCAAAACGGCGTTGTCCCAACATAGGTTGGTGATCGGCTTCGGAGTCTCCTGTAGCCAGCCGTTGTTGGCCCGGCTGCCGTCGTAGATCATCGGGTCGCGACGGAAGATGACCTCCATCGCCTCGCCATTGCCGCTGTTGTTGCTCGCCGGGATGTTCCCGCCCTTGGCGGACAAGCCCTTCGCAGGCAGCGCCGTGTTGGCTACGAAACCATCGTTCAGCGCTTTGCGCCACTGGGCTTCGAAATCACCACCCGGCATCTTGCCCTGCCAGTACTTGCGTACGATGTCGTAGCCCGCGGTCTCCGGGGAACCGATCAGGGAAACGATGAATTCGTACTCGCTCTTGCCGTTGTAAAGCGGGGCAATCAGCGGCTGCACGATGCTATAGGTTCCGTCGAAGGCCCGGGCGTCTCCCCACTCTTCCAGATAATGCGTGCCGTTAATGTGCCAGTGAACATGCTCGCTGGTCTCGTCGCGATACAAGCTGTGTTGCACGCGCAGCGGGACCTTGTTCATGGCGGCGAGGAAATCGAAATCCGCAGGGGCGTCATAGACCGGATTCACTCCCATGATGAGCAGCAGGTCCACCTTGCCGGCGTTCATTTCGCCAACCAGTTCCTTCAACGCAGCGGTCTGGTCTTGCGGCTTGGCTTCGACCGGATCGCTGTAGGTCACGGTGCTGCCGGTCGCGCCCAGCGCTTGATTCATGGCGTGCGCCAGTGCATGCACCGCCGGCGGCTGGTTGTCGCCGGGAATCACCACCGCAGCGCCACGGTGCGCCTGTAGATCTTTGACCAGCGCGGCGACAAACTTCTGGTGCTCGGGTTTTGCCGAAGCTCCGCCGCCAGCGCCGACTCCCGCGGCGATGGCCCGCGCCAGTTGCTCCACTTCCGAAGCGCGCACTGGCAGCCGATGATCGGCTTTGCCCGCGGTATTGGTGGGCGTGCTCTCAATGGCATAGAAGCGCGCCATCTTTTCTTTCAAATCAGGATTGCGACGCGCTGCAAACGAGCGGGCGTAATACAGGAATCCAGGGAAGCCGCTGGAAAGGAAGTCGCCATCGAGGGTCAGAATGACGTCGGCCTTCTCCAGGTTGTAGCGCGTTTCCACGAACTGGCCGAACGCCAGCTTGGCCCCAGCGCGAACGTTGTCGCGGTTCAGCGGCTCATACTGCACCCACTTCGACTGGGGATAGGCTGCCTGCACCTGGTCCATCAGCGAAGCCATGGTGGGCGAGCCGACGGTGTGGCTCAGAATCCGCAGGCCACTTCCCTTCACCGCCTTTTGCGAATTCAGCGCCCCCTTTAGAGTGGTGGTGAATCCGCTCCAGGTATTCATTTCGCCCAGGTAGGTGATGATCTGCGAGCGGTCGGGATCGTACATGTCGAGGATGGAAGCCTGCGCGAAAACATCGCTTCCTCCCAGACCGGCCGGATGCTCGGGATTTCCGTCCACCTTGGTCGGCCGGCCTTCGTGGCTCTCCACCAGCACCGGCGTCGCATACGCGCCAAACGGCATGGCGCTGGCGAAGAAGAGCGGCTTGCCCAGGACAATTTCTTCCGGCTGCCGCACGTAAGGCACGATGGGCTCCAGCGGCTGTTTCACGCACGCCGACAGTCCCGCCAACGCCAGCGAGGCGCTCATCAGCTTCATGAAGTCGCGGCGCGAGGCGCCCTCGGGCCAGACCGATGCCTGCCGCGGGAACTCCCGGTGCAACATCTCATAGAAGCCGTCGGTCTGGGCCAGTTCCTCCAGGCACCGCCAATACTGCGGACCGCTCTTGGCGCGCGCCAGCTTGTCTTGGATCTGGACAAGCTCCAGTTTGCTGGGACAGACTGCCTCAGACTTGTTCGGGCTCTCTTTTTCTTCCATCTTCTCGTCGGTTTCCGGAAAGGGTCGTTCGTCCAACTACCGCAGTCCACCCCACGCGACTAGCGGTGACAAGTACTGCAACTGGTAATGTCCTCGGTGCTGCGAATGTTGTAGCGGTGCTTCAACTCGTTGCCCAGGGCGATCTGATCGGTGAACACGCTGCCATCGGCCAGCTTGACAGGATTGTCCGAGCTGGGCTGTTCGTAACGCATGTTAAACACCTGGTCGCGCGGACGGAGAAATTTTTCCGGCGCGCGATGACAGTTCAAACACCATTCCATCTGCAGCGAGTTGGCCGCGTAGGTCAGCGGCATCTTGTCCACCGGCCCGTGGCAACTCGCACAACCAACGCCTTTATTGATATGAATGCTGTGGTCGAAATAAACGAAGTCAGGAAGGTCGTTGACCCTGGTCCAGATCAGCGACTCACCGGTCCGATAACTTTCGCGCACCGGTTCCAGCATGGGCGCGTTGGTCCAGATCTGCGAATGACAATTCATGCACGTCTTGGTGGGAGGAATGCCCGCGAACCCAGAGCTCTCAACCGAAGTGTGGCAGTAGCGGCAGTCGATGCCGTCGCCTCCCACGTGGTGCTGGTGGCTGAACGGCACAGGTTGCGCCTGCGCCACGTTCTGATACGTGGCGTACGGCGAGCGCTGTATCTCCAGGGCCGCCCACAGCAGCACCGACACGACCACCACCACTCCGATGATCGACGCCCGTGCAATTGTGTTCGCGCTGCGATGAAAGACTTGGGCCATTATTTATGAAGCTTTCCAGTGTTGCGGGTTGGGGAGCCGATTACCCCTTCGGCGCCCAGGTTCGTGCGGTACGGCGAAGCGCGCGTCTCAGCCAAATGTGACGTGCATCACCCAAGCGAGTGATTATAACAAGGTAGGTTGCCCAATGTGCAAGTGGGACGCCAGAATCGGCGAAGAATCTTTGCTGGCGGGCGAATTCGAGGAGTGGCACTTCGCTAAAGAAATTGCTCGGAGGCGCATAAAACAAGCATTCAGGTGCTTCCCGAATCGGGAATCGTGGCGCAATGCTCGCAAGAAAAAAAAGGACTGAATATTCCGACTGTGATACGACGGCGAACAGGCATTTGATGATTGCCAACGGGACTATGTACTTGTTGAAGCATAGTCCGGTAACTAGTCGAGAAGCCGCCGTATCTGCCGAAACCAGCCGCACAAATGGAGGCACCGTTCTAATTTGCACACAACGATTTACATCTTTGGAAACAAGTGGGCGAGTGCTAGCATTCTGGCGTGCTGCGAGATCTACTGCAATTTATGCGCTCCCTGTGGGACGAGTGGAAGGTACTCTTGACCGGGGGTGGAATACTCGCGGTTTTGTACATCACTACAGTTGTGACTGGCAAAGCACCGCCGAGAGCGGTTAACTGGGCGGTATTGGGTGCGACCTTGGTACTCGCTGCATTCGCAGCATGGCGAAAAGAATGGATACGAAACGGCAGGGGGTTCATCACAGTCAACGTTGAGGAGATTACGGCGTCAGTGCGCGGAGTAACCGATGTTTACGCAAGAATAAAGACAAAGCCGTTCTTGCACAAATGGATACGTCTGACAGGGACAATTTCTGAGGTCTCATGGCTGTTTCCGCCCGCCCCCATCGTACATGTCATCGTGAACATCAAGGTCGAAGGCAGCCGCCTCGATTACAGCGTGTTTTTCTTCGTGCCGTTCTGGAGAGCCGGAGAATTCACGCCGCTCGCGGCAGGAACCGAAGTCACGCTGGCGGGTCGAATCGTGGGCATTGAAATCTATACGTTAAAACTTGCGAGCGTCGAACTTCTTTCGGTAGGCAAGGAGCATGTATCAGGCTGACGTTTTCAACAAATACCTAGTCCCGATTGCTAGTTGCTAGTTGCTTCCTGCTTCTTCAACGTGCGCAACAACAGCATGGCCAGCACATACGCTACTGCGCCGCAGGCCAGCGTGACATTCAATCCGAATTGGATGGCAATCACCATGGCCAACACTGAACCCAACACGCTCGACGCAGCATTCATGGCCCATGCCCATTCCACCGCGCCGTGTTTGGCCGTGGAATTCCGCAGGTGAGAATCCTGGGACGACAAGGCGCGCAGGCCACTGGGGAACGGCATGCCCATGGCGAAGCCCGGCGGAATCAACAGCGCCGCGCTTAGCATGAGCTTCACCACGAAGGGAAGCCCCACCAGCGCCTCCAGCAGATGTGGCAGAGCGAATAAATAGATCACCAGCGCCGCCACGATGAATGCCATCGCCGACGCGACTCGAATTGGCTCGTGGAACCATCGCCGCGAGAGCACGCTTCCCAATCCGCTGGAAAGCAGCATCAGGAATATCACTACGGTAAGAGCGTATGTTGGATTCCCCAGAAACAAAACGAAGCGCTGAATGAACGCGATCTCCACCAGGATGTATCCCAATCCGATGGCGATGAAATACAGCAGGCGAACGCTGCGGCCACTTCGCGCCTGCGGCGAGAGCAGCAGCGGAAGCACGAGAAAACCGATGACGGCGGCGACCGATATGACCAACACCAGCCCCAGAATCGCGATCCCCAGGTTCACCTTCCAATCGATACCGCCGCGGTCCTGGCCGCGGAACACCTGCCCCGGCTTCAGAGTGAAGAAGAAGAACGGCGCGTTATCGGTGACCGGCGAAACGTTAAACGCGTAATGCGCGGAGAAGCCACGCGCGTCCTGGCTGCGAATCAAATCCGCGAACGCGGGATGTGCCATGCCCGGAGTGGCAGCGGTAGCGGGCAGGTAAAGCACGTGCAGGTTCAGGTTCGAATCTCCGGACGTTGCCCCCTGGATGTGGTTCAGCACAGCCCGCTGCTCTTGCAAGGTGAAGGGCGACTTCTTGGCCAGCACCAGCACGGGACGCCCATCCACATTCAACTCGCCGTCGCTGATCACGATGAAATTCTGCGTGCTGTCGCGCACGCCAAGTTGACGCAGCGCTTCCATGGCCTGCGAAACCACCCGCAGGGCCTCGCGGGGCCGGGTAAATTCCCAGCGCGTGATGGCGACCATCCCGTCCGGCTTCAAGTGCTCGAAGTATTCGCGGAAGGCCTCTACCGTGTACAGGTTGTTTTCGCTGAGGGCAAACGCCCCGGCCGCGGTGGAAGCCCAGGTGTCAACCAGGGTCATCTGCACCACGTCGTACCGGTCACGGCTGTTGCGCACGAAGGAGCGTCCATCGCTGACGTGCATGTGCACCTCGGGAATCTGGTAGAGGTGGTGAGCGTAATCAGCGAATGTCCCGCGCATGATGTCGGTGGCAATGATGGGATTGATCTCGATGCCGGTGACGCTCGGGCTGCCGTTGGCGACGGCGCGCAGCACATCCACTCCGCCGCCCGGGCCGATGATGGCGAAGTCTCCGCGCGGACGCAGCACGTTGGCCATCGACGATGCCGCCGACATCAGATTGCGACGGTAAGCCTCGTCCCAGTGATAGGGATCGGAGTTCATGATGTAGGTGCTGGCGTCGGCGTCGATGACGATTGCCTTGGCGTCTCCCCACCTGTCCACTTCCACGCGCGAGAGCGCATTCCACTTGGCGTAGAGCGGCGTCTCGCGCTTCATGCCCTTGGCATAAACGATGTCAATCAGTTTGCCGCGAAAGTTCGCCACGATCAGCACCAGCAACGCCAGCGCGAGGCCCGCCGGAATGCGGCGGGTCCGTGAAGTGCCCCAAGCCACGCCTGCCAAGGCGACTGCCACCGCCGCAAACAAGATGGTATTGGGACCGCCGATAACGTTCAGCAGCGGCACCAGCGCCAGGCAGGCCAGCGATCCCCCCAGCAGGTCGGCCCCATAGAGCTGGGTTATCCGTGCCGGATGGCGCGCAAAGACAAGGGAAAACAGCAGTCCCGTGATGAAAAAAGGAATGGCCGAAGCCAGGTAGAGCACCGAAAGGTGACGGAAGTTCGACCAGTCGAGGTGCAGCGACACTTGGCTGTGTAGAACGATCTCCAGCACGGCAAGGATGACCACGGCATTTGCCGCACACAGCCATGCGCCTAGTTGTCCCACGCTCCAGCGCTCCAGCCACTGCCGCCGCAGATAAGCGAAGACCGCGCCTGCGCCCAGTCCGAGCAGCGCAATCGAGATAGCCAGAAAAGCAAAGTGGTAGAAGAGCACGACGGAGAAAAGGCGAGTGAGGCCCAATTCCAGCAGCAAGGCAGAGAAGCTCATCAGCCCGATCGCCAGAGCCGCGCCGCGAGGCGAGACCGCAGCCACAGCTTCGACCGGGGTTGCTGGTTCAGTTGTTCCGATCATGAAGAATTGAGATTACTACGAATGGCCCTTGCATTCGTCGCCTAGAAGTGGGACGCTTTCCCAGGAACTAATCAAGCAAAAACAGGAACGCTTCCGGTTTGCCGAGCTGCTGACGACGCAAGCCAGGGACCTTGCATGTCACAGACAAATGCTGGCGCGTTGCGCTAGACTTTGCACGCAGCAAGATCTGTACCGATTCTGATGGCCCACGGAGGATGGCTCATGTCTTGTCATATTGCAGTAGCGCCCCAACGAGTTCTTGCAAGGTTTCTCACAACCGCGTTCGCGGTGGCTTTACTGGCTGTCTGCGCCACAGCGCAGAACGCGCCTCAGCCAAAAGATGAGATCTTCGGCGGATATTCCTGGTTAGCGCCGAATGGATGGGGTGATCTCGACTATAAGATCAACAACATTCCAAAAGGCTTTGACGCTTCCAATACCTATTACTTTTCTGGCATGCATAATCTTGGCGTCGTGATGGACGGCAGCGGCCATTTTAATGGCGCCACCACACCCGGGAATCCTTTTACTGCAAACGACAAAACCAGCGTCGGCTATGCCCTGTTCGGGCTCCAGTACAAGTACCACACCAACTCCTTGTCGCCGTTTTTCCGTGGTTTCGTGGGAACGGCAAATATATCTCCTGATTGCTGCCATGACACGGAGTGGAGTTTCGCAGCGGGCGGCGGCGGCGGACTCGATCTGAGGGTGAAGCCGCGGTTCTCTATTCGCCTGATTCAGGCCGACTACATTTATTCAAACTACAGTCACATATTCGCAAGCACCCACCCGACCCAATGGAACAGTGTCCGTTTGGCGGCCGGCGTGGTCTTCAACCTCGGCAGCTACGCCGCACCAGCACCGCTTTCCTGTACCGCGTCAGCGGCGCCCACGGAAGTTTGGGCAGGCGAGCCGGTAACGCTCAGCACTACCGGCACGAACTTTAACCCGAAACACACACCAAACTACGGCTGGACCGCAACCGGTGGCAAGCTTTCGGGCAATGCCGTCCAAACCGTCACAATCGATACGACCGGAATGGCGGCGGGCAGCTACACAGCCAAGGCGACCATCGCCGATCCGAGAATGAAGAAGAACGGCTTGGCCACGTGCGCGGCGCCTTTCACAGTGAAGGAGCGTCCGATACCGCCAATGCATCCGCCCGTGGTGAGTTGCTCCGCCAGCCCGACGAACGTGAAGGCCGGTGAGACCGTCACCATCGCAGCCACGGCGAGCAGCCCCGATAATTCGCAAATCACGAGCTACTCGTATCAGGCTACCGCCGGCAGCATCAACGGGAGCGGTACGACGGCTACGCTGAACACCGCCGGGATTGCTTCTTCCGGCACCGTTACCATCTCCGTCACTGCCACCGATGCCCGACAACTCACGGGCACAGGAAGCTGTGCGGTCGAAGTCAATGTGCCACCCCCGGTCAGCCCCCGGACCCCCATCGAGTTCATACCGCGGCCCCATGAGCGGTACATACCGTGGCGGGTCGATAACGTAGCCAAGGCGATTCTCGACGATGACGCTAGCGCCCTGAAGAACGATCCTGGCGCGAAACTGGTGATCGTTGGTTACGCTGACGGCGAGGAGCCGCCCAAGGTGGGCAAAGGCAAGAAGGCCGAGCCCATGAATCTGGCGGCACAGCGCGCCGTAAATGCAAAGGCATACCTGGTAGCGGCTCCGCCCGATGGGCAGGGCGTCGATCCCAGCCGTATCGAGGTGCGGACCGGTGCCGGCAAACAGCACCAGGCTGACATCTTCTGGGTGCCTCAGGGCGCGGACGTCAGCAGCTCGACTCTGCTGCAATCCACCGTGCCGGTGGACGAGACCAAGGTGAAGCCGAGCAATAACGCGTACCCGAAACCGAAATCGGCAAAGCACCGATAACCACCGGAACGAGAACAGACCGCCTTACGCCGCGAAAGCGGCGTAAGGCGGTCGCCGTTACCATTATTGGTTGAGAACCATGAAGAACCGGCGTCCCCGCCGCTCACAAGGTCGCCAGGGTTCGCGACCAGCCTACGGCTCGGTCAGCAACTCTTCCTCCACAAAGGCCTTGTCTTCCACGGTGGTGCCGGCGAGCGCGAACGAGCGCGTAAGTTGGGCTTTGCCAGCCTCTACGCTGGTAATGACGTAGGAGCAGCCCAACCAATACGCCTGCTCGAGATCGGTTCGCGACCAGTACGCCGGATGATCGGGATGCGAGTGATAAAAGCCGATGATGTCGAGCCCGCGGGTTCGCGCGTCACGCTGGATACGCACCACCTCCACCGGATCAATTTCATAGCGATCGCTTGCAGAGTCGGTCCGCGTGTTGCGGCAGCGCACGCTCGCGCTCACGATGCGAGCGTCACCTTCGACCCTGCCCAATAGCGCGCCACAGCACTCGTACGGATATGTCTCTTCGCCGTGGCGGCGAATCTCGTCGTAAATGGGCTGGCGGAGTTTCAGCATGTCTTCGCCGCCTTTTCTATCACGTTCATGCGCGATTCCCCGGGGAAACCTTCTTCGCTCGTGGCACAACGACTGGTTAGGCTTGCGATTCTGGCCTCAACGGAAGTTGCCGTTGGACCGTGCAGTGTGCGACAGTGTGAGTCTCTGCGCTGCCGGCTCGAGTAAATTGTGTTTGAAGCCGATGCAACATAAGTACCGTATTCCGGTATCGCATTCCATGACCAAGACGGTCATGGCGACTCCCGTCTGACGGGGGTCGTTCGCGAAGGACTATTGCTGAAGATGACCAAAAAGATCAAGGCGAAATCGTACGAAGACGCGCTGGCGTGGTTACGCAGTCATGAATTCGACGTGCTGGAAGCTCCGGGCACCAGTAACCGGGTGTTTCTGAAGAAGCACCACTGCTCGGCCGCTATTGAGCGCACCGAGGATGGTGGGATCAAGCTATTCGCCTATCCCGGATACCTCATCGATGGCGAGATCTCAAAGCTGGTCGATCATGGCTACCAAAAGGTCTTGAAGACCACCAAAGCCGAGTATCCAGCTACCGCCGACCACCTCACAGCGTTGCACCAGTTCACGGACGAGCTGAAGGAAGGGACCGGCGCCATCAGCCTCTACAATGAAGGCCTGGGCACGGTAAGCGAGTCGTATATGTACGATCGCATAGGTGGACGCGATCTGCCGGAAGCGGAGCGTCCCCAACGCCCCTGGCAATCGTCCACTGGCAAGCGCCGCGCATAGCTTCTTCCCTCCAGCCGCGATGTGTCCCGGCTGCCCTCAATTACATGCACTACGACTTCTGCCGCGTCCACCAGTCGCTGCGGGTTACACCAGCGATGGAAGCGGGACTCACAGACCACGTTTGGCGCTTGGGAGAATTGGTGGGGTTGCTAGAATTCGGGAAAAAAGAAGAAAAGGCGGCCTAGAATCTGGGTATTAGCATTATTTAACGTGACATTTTCACCGCTTTGGCATCTAATTTTATATGCACACACGTGTGCAAAACAGGGGCGGATAAAATGACTTACTACACGGCGGAACAAATTGCCGACACGATTATCCACCTCTCTCGGGAGCGCGGGATTGAGATTACGAATCTCAAACTGCAAAAGCTCTTGTACTATGCCCAAGCGTGGAATCTAGCGTTTACCGGAGAACCGCTGTTCCATGACTCAATTGAGGCTTGGGTGCATGGCCCGGTCGTTCCATCCGTTTTCAGAAAGTTTAAGGGATATCGGTGGAATGCAATTGATTGCACGGTATCGCCAGTTGCGGACGCACGCGTGACCGCTCACATTAACTCGGTTTTGGATGCCTACGGGAGCATTCAAGCGACGAGGCTGGAAAGCCTCACTCACCGAGAAGAACCGTGGAGGGTCGCCCGAGGAGACAGGCCCGTTGATGAACCATGTAACGCTGTCATCGACACGGAGGTGATGAGGCGCTTTTACTCTTCATTGCTGCAAACGCAGCAATAACGGGTGTCTAACATCAATCAAGGGCGCAGGATTCCTGCGCCCGACTTTCAGGCAGACGATGAAAGACTCCTAGAGTTCTCATTTAAGTATCTAGATATTAGCCTCGATGAGTTCTCCCTCCAGCGCTGCAATGTTGAATTCCTACAAGCTCTGATCGAATCCATTCAACTGTACAGCCATTGGACAGTTGCCCAGTTTACCGACCAAAATAACCAAGATCGTCGGCACATAATTGTTTTCGATACAACGAATCACCCAGAGGGATTCTCGACCCTCGACGAAGATCAGTTGGCTTATCATGACGCTTGGCAGTTCGCGCCCGTCAGAAATCAACAATGGCGGGTGCACGGTCTCCTAATCGACAACCTGTTTCAAATCGTCTGGCTTGACCCTGACCACCTTTTATGACTCGACGTTTTCAAAGTAGCCCACTACCCCCCGGCTCCGTCAGGTTGTAAGTTTCCCGCCGATAAACCACCTCCGGCTCGCAAACCCGCTACGTAAATCCGCCATCCAAATACAAGGACGAGGAACCCAGGCACGTTCAGCGGGTTTCCCAGGAGGGACGCAAAAGTCATGAAGAGAATCGGAATTCTGTTGGCCTTGTTGATGTTCTGCGCATTCACCATGTTGGCGCAGGACAATCAAAGTAATACTGCCAATCCCAACAGCGACAATACTGCCACGCAGACCACCCCAACCGACACCCAGAACAGCGATGCGCAAGATCAAGCGCACAGGAACGCCGCGGCACAGGACCAGAATGCTGCCGATCAGGAAAAGGCAGACGCGAAGAATGAAGGCACCAAGGCTGGAGAGGAGCGCGACAAAGTCATGGCCCGGCTGGACGATTCTTCCAAGATTTTGAATGAATTGTTGAGCGCTCCCGACAAAGGTATTCCGAACGAGGTATTCGAGAGCGCGAAGTGCGTGGCCGTGGTCCCCTCCATGGTGAAAGGCGGCTTCGTCTTTGGCGCCGAGCATGGCCGGGGGGTGGCGACGTGCCGCACTGACCATGGTTGGAGCGCGCCGGCTTTCTTTGTCATCACCGGGGGCAGTTGGGGTTTGCAGATCGGCGTCCAGGCTGCGGACCTGGTGATGCTGATCATGAACCAGCAGGGCATGAACGATCTGTTGAGTTCCAAATTTAAGCTGGGCGCTAACGGCAGCGTGGCGGCCGGCCCGGTGGGCCGCGACGCCAGCGCCTCCACCGATTGGAAGATGAAGGCAGAGGTGCTGGCTTATTCGCGCACCCGCGGTCTGTTTGCCGGACTGACCCTGAACGGCGCGGTGATCAAGCAAGACGACGATTCCACGGTCGCCCTGTACGGACGCCCGGAGCGCTTCCGTCCGACGCTGCTGGGACAGGTGAAGCCGCCGGCGGCCGCCGATCACTTCCTGGCAACCGTCCGCCGCGGCAAGGCCGAGGCGCAGGCCGAGGCGCACTAAACCACTTTGTAGTCGCGACGCAGCGGTGGGCTTCGGCTCGCCGCTTTTTTGTGCGCCGAGCGTCATTGACGTCCCAAAAGTATAGCCTTCTATCCGACTCGGCTACACTGCTGCGAGCGGAGGTACAGATGACAAAGTTCGGTCTTGGGTTCGCCGTGGTGCTTTTGTCAGTAGTTGTTTCGCTGCCCGCGCAGGTTCACCACACCGCTACATCGAGTGCGGACCAGGCAATTCAAGCGGTCCTGCAATCCCAGGTGGATGCCTGGAACCATCACGATCTGGAACTGTTCATGAACGGCTATTGGCGCTCGCCTGATCTGACATTCTTTTCCGGCACTACTGAGACCAAGGGATGGGAACCAACCCTGGAGCGCTACCGTCGCAGCTACCAATCGGAGGGGCATGCCATGGGAACATTGTCGTTCAGCGATTTGCAGGTGCGGACGCTGGGTCCCGATTCCGCATTCGTGCGCGGGAAGTTTCAGCTCATCATGCCGGATGGCAAGCAGCCCCATGGTGTGTTCACGCTGGTCTTTCGCAAGTTCCCTGAGGGCTGGCGGATCATCCACGATCACAGCTGCGCGGAGTAGTGTCTCGCTCCCTCAATTCGCATCATCATGGAATCCGGGTGTAAAATTCAGCCGGATACAGGCGGTATCCCTGCCAGGTCGGGGAACTGCACTGGAGGACATCGTGAGTATTACCACCGGCGACTTCCGCTCGAAGATCACCTCTTCCACTCTTCTCGAAAAGAAACAGCGCAAGGAACTCATCACTTGTCTGACCGCCTACGACTATCCCAGCGCGCGGCTGGTAGATGAGGCCGGCATTGACATGGTCCTGGTCGGCGACTCTCTCGGCATGGTGATGCTGGGCTATGAAAACACCCTGCCCGTCACCATGCAGGAGATGCTGCACCACACGCGCGCAGTGAGGCGCGGCGTCAAACGGGCGTTTCTGGTCGCCGACATGCCTTTCGCGTCGTTCCATGTCACGTTGCGCGACGCTCTGCGCAACGCGGCCCGCTTTATCAAAGAGGCGGGCGCCGAGGCGGTGAAGATCGAGGGCGGCGAAAAGCGCTCGCGCCTGGTCGAACGCATGGTCGAGGCCGAGATTCCCGTGGTCGGCCACATCGGACTTACGCCGCAATCGCTGCACGCCATGGGCGGATACAAGGTGCAAGGCAAGACCCTGCAAGCCGTCGAGCAACTGATGCACGATGCGATCGCCCTGGAACGCGCGGGCGCCTGTTGCATCGTTCTCGAAGGCATCCCGCGCGAGGTCGCGGGCATGATCACACGCGAGCTGGAGGTCCCGACCATCGGCATCGGCGCCGGCCCCGACTGCGACGGGCAGGTGCTGGTCTTCCACGATCTGCTGGGGCTGACGTTTGCGCCGCCAGCCAAGTTCGTCCGCCGCTACGCGGACCTGGCATCCGTCATCGGCAACGCGGTGGTTGCTTTCAAGGATGATGTGAAGGCCGGAAGCTATCCGTCCGACGCCGAGTCCTATCACCTGCCCAAGGAGACGCTCTCCGCGTTAGCGGGAATTGCGCAACGCAAGCGAGCTGTGCAACTGTAGGAACATGCGGCTGTTGCTGCGGGTTGTCATCTGGTTAGTCCTGGCGCTGGGCCTGCCCGCGGTTGCGGCCGGCCAGAAGCCTTCCACGGCTCCAGCGCCGCTCCATAAGCCTGTTCCCAGAAAGCGTTATTGCCAGCCGGATGGCGGGTTCTGCTTCAGGTATCCCGGTTCCTGGACCATGCTGGGCGAGGTTTACGATGGCGATGGTGTGGTGGTTGCGCCTCCTCAAAAGCTGGACAAGGCACTGTGGGATGAAATCACGGTTGCGCTGATCACGCCACTGTCGGAAGGCGATGAAGAGCCGCTAAGCCTGGACATGATGATCGAACAGGCGTCCAACAGTATGCGCGAGGGCGGCCAGGCGTTCGAAACCTTGCAACGCCAGCAGCGCACGGTGGACCACAAACCGGCCCAGATGCTGAAAGTCCGCTATCACGAGAAGGCGACCGATCGCGATTGGATCGAAGAGATCGTTTTTATTCAGGGCCCGGAGGGCGAAATATATTCCGTCGCCTTGAAATGTGCGCCGGAAAATCTGGCGCGCCTGGAACCGTTATTTGCGGGTGTGCTGGAGAGCTGGATGCTGCCCGAGCCTGGACCTCCGGCGGGTGAGGAGGAAGAGAATGTGCCCAAGCAGGCGCCTCCACCTTCGAAAGCGGCGCCGCCTGACCACTAAAGTTGTTTCGCGCAGCGCAAGGTGGAGCACCGCTTCAGCGGTGCAGTTAAGGTTCGGGAGTAAGCCGACTTTACGCAGCAAAACTCTGGAGAGCTCTTGGTGGTAGCCCCCTGCTTCAGCAGGGGGGAGCTGGACTTCAGTCCAGCGAGAAACGAGTCGATTTTGGGAGTGGGCTTTAGCCCCCGGGGGTTTTCCCGGCGCTAAAGCGCGGGATAAAAAACTAACTTCTTCCCGGAGCGCTGAAGCGCTCCTTCCCCCGCATAAATGCGGGGGCTCCCACTAGGAATTTCACATCCTGGTTTTCTGGCTGAGTTTTACTAGCCACTAAGTTGACGGGGCCCTGAAACTGCTATAACGCAACCATCCCGTGAAACGCATTGCGACCATCGCCGAGATGAAGGCGGCTTGCCGACGGGTGACCCGTAACGGCAAGACCCTGGGATTCGTGCCCACCATGGGCGCGCTGCACGAAGGCCATCTTTCGCTGGTGCACGCGTCAAAGGCGCGCTGCGATGTGACCGCCGTTTCCATCTTCGTCAACCCGTTGCAATTCGGTCCGGCAGAGGATCTGAACAAGTATCCCCGCACCATGGAACGCGATACTGCGCTGCTGGAGCAGCTGGGCGCCGACCTTCTGTTCACGCCTGGGGTGGAGGAAATGTATCCCACAGGCGCGCAGACCTATGTGCTGGTCGAGGGACTGAGCGACAAGCTTGACGGCGCATCACGTCCGGGACATTTCCGTGGCGTGGCGACGGTTGTGGCAAAGCTGTTCGAAATCGTCCGCCCCGATTTCGCTTTCTTCGGCCAGAAAGACGCCGCACAGGCAGCCGTGCTTCGCAAGTTAGTCAACGATCTCGATATGGACGTGGAGGTCGTCGTCTGTCCCATCGTGCGTGAAAAAGACGGCCTGGCAATGAGTTCTCGCAACGCCTACCTGACATCCGAGCAACGGCAGCAGGCAACGGTGTTGTATCGGTCGCTGCTGCGAGTGCAGGCCGCTGTGGACCATGGCGAGCGCGACTCCGCCAAGCTGATCGAGATTGGCAAGCACGTGATTGCGAACGAGGCCGGAGCGAAGCTGGACTACTTCGCCATCGTCGATCTCGACACCCTCGATCCTGTTGTGGATGTGTCGCACTGCGCGCTAGTGGCCGTTGCAGCGTATGTAGGAAGCACGAGGCTGATCGACAATGTCCTGATTACAGCGTCATCCCGGTAAATAACGGATGCCGAGCGTCGTTGATCCGGATTGGGTGCGAGATGGCCTGTTCACGCCAACTATCCCTTGTACCCCAGCCAACGGTCTTATAATCACGACATGCTCGAAGGCCCAAGAGTTCTCCGTTTCCTTGTGTTTACAACGAAGAAGCATCTCTTTTCTGCCGCTGTGCTTGCGTCGGTCTTGCTTGTTTCAGGGTGTGCAAACCCCAATAGGGTGGAAACGTTCAAATCGCCTGTGACCGGAGTTTTCTATACCGTAGAAACCTTCCATGGAGTTGGCCTAGCGTCGGATTACACCAGAGTGTACGCACACCTCGAGCGAAACGGAGCGTCTAAAAAAATACTCGTGTTAGATGGAGACAACCTCACGGTTGCAAAGATTATCTGGAACAACCCGCATGAAAGCACCTTTTGCTTGCAAGGCGGCATTACGAACATATTTCGCAATGAAGTGACCCTGATTGTAGGGGACTCGCCCGAAGCGTCCGAGACTATCTACAGCCACCTTCAAGAACACTGCGAGGCCGCTTCCGAAAGCATGACATCCGAATAGGTGTTGATAAATCGCCAACTCGCTAGTAATCCTCCCCACGGACTAGTCGCGGGACAAACAGGAGCGGGATGTAGTGAATCCGTCTCCACCCTTTCGCCAAAGGCGGGCGAAAGGATGGGGCACCCAAGAACATTCTGGTCACAGCTTCATCACCTTAGGACTCTTCTTCGCTTGATCCCCGACATCCATACCCCGCCCAGCACCAGCACTACCGGAAAACATTCCAGCGTGTAACGCGGCTCGGGGTTCTCCATGGTCCCCATGAACGCCGAGCGCAGCAGCACGAACAACAACATGAGCACGAGATAACGAGGCCTCGGCCCGCGCATGACTCCCATCGCTGCTGCGAACAGGAACAGCAGGTTGAGCACGCCCCAAAGCGCAGCCAGGACGCTGCTCTCACGGTCGTTGGCGTACTCCCACCAGCGCGTGTTGAGCGGCAGCATTTCGGTGCGCGGGCGCAGCCACATGTCGGCGATGCGCAACGCGGGCAGCCAGACGTAATAGCGAAATGGCGCTCGCTGTATGCGCTCGTTGGCCACTTCCGCAAAGCGGGCGTTAAGCTCGGGATCGACCACGTGCGTCTTGGCGTAATCGTTGAAGATCGCTTGCGTCGTCTCGCGCTCCGGGGCGCTGTCGAAGGCCCGCGAGGGCAGGTCCTGCAAAGTAACGTCATCGCCCGGGACCTGCCAGTAAACTTCCTCCGTGGAAACGTAATCCACCACCCAGGTTCGCATCCACTGGTCGAAACCAGAGGGAACAAACTCGTCGGGATCGCTGGCGTAACGTGGGGCCAGAGGTTGGAAGCGGTGGAAGTCGCGCCAGTTTCTCGCCGTCCACGGCGCCAGGGGAGCCAGCGAAACCGCCAGCACCAGCGCGCCCGCCCAGAACAGGCGCGTGCGCTCCGCAAGCCTTTGCCACATCCGCCACAGGAGGAACAGGCCCAGCGCCACCAGCAAAATGCCACCGTCGGGGCGAAGCAAGATTCCCGCCGCAACCGCGAAGGCGCATTCCATCCAAGCAGACCAGCGGATAAGCCCCTCCTCCGAGGCCTGGAACGCGGCGACGGCGCAATCGAGGGCCACCGCAGTGAAGAAGATGCTTAGCGTCTCAGCCAGCGGAGCCACCGTGTAGTTGGCGGTAAAGGGACACAGCGCAGCCAGAAGAAATGCGATCCGCGCAGCGCGGGGCGACACCGTTCTGCGCGCCAGGTCGGCGATGACGAAACAGCCCGCCACGTCAATGACGATTTGCACCAGCAGGACGGCGTTGTAATGCTCGCTTCCAAATAGCGCAAAGCAGACGGCCAGAAACGCGGGATAGCCGGGCAGGCGAATCCAGGTAGGCCGCGGCCCCTCGGCGTGAGTCAGGCCGTAGATGCCGTGCTGAATCCAGTTCTTGGCGATGTCCCCGTAAACCAGCGAATCGCCGGTCACGTGCGGGAATCTAAGGTAGAGGAAAAGCCGCAGCGCAAGAGCCGCCAGGGTAACCAGCAGGAAGTACTTCCCAGACTCCCGCAGCATGTTCCAGAACGGGTGCCGATCCGTTCTCCCCAGCGAGTTGCGCTCCGGTTCCAGCACGTGGCGAATATAACAGCTTGCAGATAGCAATTAGCCTTTGGCGCTTAGCATTTGGCCGGAGTGGCTTAACTAAAATGCCAAATGCTAACGACTAAGTGCTAACTGCTGCTACGATAAATTGGCTCCGAATGCCTAAGTCGAAACCGATTTTCTTCGATCCCGATCGCAAGCGCTGGCGGCGTTTACGCTTGGTGCTCGATACCAGCGTGATTGTAGTCACGGTGCTGGTGGTGTTTTTTGTCGCGACCATCATCCGTGGATCGTCCGTTCCGGGGGTGCTCCTCCCTGGAGTGAAGAAGCCTTACCACGCACTTAAAGAGAACCAGAAGCGCAAGCCGCCACGGCGGCAGAATACGCACCGCAATACCAAACGGCCCGCGTCGCAGGTGGTACTGAACTCCGACGAAGGCATTCGTGGAGCGTTCTATGTGCAGTGGGACGCGGCCAGCTTCGCCTCGCTGAAAGAGTACTACCCGCAGATCGATCTGTTATTTCCCGAATGGATGCATGTCCTGACCGCGGACGGCCGGCTGCAAGCGGTCACCGAACTGAACACTCTGTACGACCTGATGGACAACAAGGGCAAACCCCGTTCGGTGGACGAAAGAGTGATGCCATTCCTCAAGGGCGAGAAGGCGCAAACCGAGGTCCTGCCGCTGGTCAACAACTTCGATCCCATCCGCAACGAGTGGCAACCCGATATTACCGCGAAGTTCATGGCCGATCCTGCGGCACGCCAGCGCTTCCGCAGCGAGCTCATGAGTTTCCTGGCCACCGACCAGTACAAAGGCCTCACGCTCGACATTGAAGCCTTTCCCGAAAGCTCACGCGGCGACTACCACGCGCTGGTGCAGGAACTCTACGACGATCTCCACGCTAAAGGCCTGAAGCTATATATCGCCGTACCGGTCAACGACAAGACATTCGACTATCCCGCCATCGCGCAGGTCTCGGATGGCTTGATCCTGATGAACTATGACCAGCACTATCCCGGCGGCGATTCCGGCCCAGTCGCCGGGCAGGACTGGTTCGTGAAGAACCTGCAGGACGCCCTCAAGGTCATCCCTAAGGAAAAAATCATTTGCGCAGTCGGCAATTACGGCTACGACTGGGCGATGCGAAAGGGCCAAAAGAAAGGCACGCCGCCCGCCGCCGTGCACACCGTCTCGGCGCAGGACGCATGGCTGGAAGCCGAGGACGCCGAGACCGACGTGAACTTCGATGACGACGCCATGAACCCACACTTTGCTTATCTTGACGACAGCAATGTTCGCCACGACGTGTGGTTTCTCGATGGGGTAACGGTGCTCAACCAGATGCGGGCGGCGCACTCGTTGGGCATCAACACCTTCGCATTATGGAGGCTCGGTTCGGAAGACCGCTCTCTGTGGGCGGTGTGGGACCGGCCATTCGAGGCCAATGCGCCGGCCAAGCTGAGCACTGTTCCACCTGGCCAGGATGTGGACATCGAAGGGCAAGGCGAAGTCCTGCGCATCACTTCACGTCCGGCCTCGGGCGAGCGCACGATCAAGGTGGATCCCGACACCAACCTGGTCAGCGACGAAGTTTTTAAGACCATGCCTTCGCCGTACGAAGTTGACATGTACGGCGGGACCTCGCAAAAGAAGGTTGCCATCACCTTCGACGACGGCCCCGACCCGACCTGGACTCCCAAGATTCTCGACGTACTGAAAGAAAAAAACGTCAAGGCCACCTTCTTCCTCATCGGGCTGGAAGTTGAAAAGTATCCCGGCATTGCCAAGCGCATTTACCAGGAAGGCCACGAAATCGGGAACCACACCTTCACCCATCCCGATATCAGCAACATTTCCAAGCGCTACTTCGAGGTGGAACTGAATCTCACCGAGCGGTTGTTCGAAGGCAAGCTGGGAGTCAAGCCCGTGCTCTTCCGTCCGCCCTATTCGATTGACCAGGAGCCGGATACCGCCGACCAGGTCCGCCCCCTGGAGCTCTCGCAGGACATGGGCTTTATCACGGTGGGAGACAAGATCGACCCCAACGACTGGCACGATAATCCGCGGCGCTCCGCAGATGACATTGTGGCCGACGTGTTGGCCAACCTGCCGCCCTGTCAGCCCGCCAATCTCAGCTGTGGAAACATCATCCTGTTGCACGATGGCGGTGGTAACCGCAGCCAGACCGTCAAGGCGCTGGGCATGATGATCGACGGCCTGAGGGCCCGGGGTTACGAGATCGTTCCGGTTTCCAATCTGTTGGGCAAGACACGCGCTGAAGTCATGCCTCCCATTTCGACCAATGAACGCTGGGCCGCCTGGGTCGACGGACTTACCTTCGGCATGTTCGGAGTCATCTCCTCGTTCATCATTTTCGTTTTCTTCGTGGGCGACGTGCTGATGAGCGGGCGCTTGGTGCTGGTCGGGACTCTGGCCATCTTCGACCGCTTCCATCGGCGCAAGAGCAACTTCGATCCCAGCTACCAGCCAGCGGTGGCCGTGCTCATCCCCGCCTACAATGAGGCAAAGGTCATCGAGCGCACCGTCGGTTCGGTCCTGGATTCCGATTACAAGAACCTTCGCGTGATTGTCATCGACGATGGTTCCACGGACGCGACTCTGGAGGTCACGCGCACCGCCTTCCAGAATGAGATCGCGGCCGGCCGGGTCATGGTGTTGACCAAGCCAAACTCCGGCAAAGCGGACGCGCTGAACTTCGGATTGGAGCAAGTGACGGAAGAGCTGTTTGTCGGTATCGACGCCGACACCCTGGTCGCGCCCGACGCGATCTCGAAACTGGTGCCGCACTTCAGTAATCCGCGGGTGGCGGCCATGGCGGGCAATGCCAAAGTCGGCAATCGCGTCAATCTGTGGACCCGCTGGCAGGCATTGGAATACATCACCAGCCAGAACTTTGAACGGCGCGCGCTAAACACGCTCAACGCCGTGAGTGTGGTCCCCGGGGCCATTGGCGCATGGCGCACCGCGCCGGTTCGCGCCGCCGGCGGTTATCAGCACGACACCGTCGCCGAGGATGCCGATCTCACTATGGCGCTTCTGCAGGCGGGCTATTGGGTCAATTACGAGGACCGCGCGCTGGCCTACACTGAGGCGCCAACCAAGGCGCGCGGGCTGATGCGGCAACGTTTCCGCTGGTCCTTCGGCATCATGCAGTCGGTGTGGAAGCACCGCGCGGCGGTGAAGCAAAAAGGAGCTCTCGGCTGGGTCGCGATACCCAACATGGTCATCTTCCAGGTCCTGCTGCCCTTGGTCTCGCCGTTCATCGACATCATGTTCGTCGCCGGCTCCGCCATCTACTTCGTCGACAAGTACCGGCATCCCGAGTCGGCGAATCCGGCCGATTTCCACAAGTTGGTGGTGTACTTCGCATTGTTCATGGTGATTGATTTCATCGCCTCGGCCATCGCCTTTACGCTGGAGCGGCAACAGCCCGGCGGAAAACGCGACTTCCTCTTGCTGGGCCACGTCTGGCTGCAACGTTTCGCTTACCGCCAACTGTTTTCCCTGGTGCTCCTCAAGACCCTCAAGCGCGCTATGGAAGGCGGCAGCTTTGCCTGGGACAAACTGGAGCGCACTGCCAGTGTGAGACAGCCCATTACCGTAGGCCGTGAAAGAGAGGCGCATTGATGGAGGCCAACTGGTGAGTCCTGCTCCGAAGCCCGCGCTAGATATGAGCGTCAACGTTGCGGGAATTACGCTCAAGAACCCGGTCATGGCCGCCAGTGGAAGTTTTGGCTATGGCGTGGAATTTGAGGACGTGGTCACGCTTGACCGTCTGGGCGGGTTCGTGGTGAAGGGACTTTCCCGCGAGCCGATGGCAGGCAATCCGCCGCCGCGGCTGTTTGAAACCGCTGCCGGCATGCTCAATGCCATCGGACTGCAGAATGTTGGGGTGCGGGCCTTTCTGGAAGAGAAGCTGCCGCTTCTGAACAACATCAAGAACATCGTTTTCTTCTGCAACGTCTTTGGGCATTCGCAGGAGGAGTACGAAGACGTGGTGCGTATGCTCAACGACGGCGCGGGCATCGCCGCTTATGAGCTCAACGTTTCCTGTCCCAACACCAAGTGCGGCGGAATCAGCTTTGGCAGCGACCCCAAGATGCTGTTTGATGTGGTGAGCGCGGTGAAGAAGATTGCTACCCGTCCGCTGATCGTGAAACTTTCGCCCAACGTGACCAGCAT
The DNA here is from genome assembly GCA_003152695.1 of Acidobacteriaceae bacterium. Lineage (GTDB taxonomy): Bacteria > Acidobacteriota > Terriglobia > Terriglobales > Acidobacteriaceae > Bog-257. Next base: position 48,958 of record PMAT01000115.1, on the reverse strand, counting down.
TCCCGAAGTAGCCCGGGCTGCTGAGGAAGCGGGGGCCGACGCCATCTCGCTGGTCAATACCTTTGTGGCCATGGCGATTGACGCCGAAACCCGCAAGCCGCGCATCTCCAACGTCACCGCCGGACTGTCCGGCCCCGCCATCAAGCCGATTGCCCTGCGCATGGTGTGGGAAGCGGCCAAGGCGGTAAAGATACCCGTCATCGGAATCGGCGGCATCAGCACCGCTGAAGATGTGATTGAATTCCTGCTGGCCGGCGCGAGTGCCATCGAGGTCGGCACGGTGAATTTCTGGGACCCCTGCGCCTGTGAGACGCTGGTCGATTCCCTGGAGAAATGGTGCCTGGAACACCGCATCGAAAAGATCAGCGATCTGACCGGCGGGTTGAAATTGGACTAATCCGGCTCGCGCACCGACTTCACGCCGTTACACCCGCAGCCGTCGCATCGCCAGCCTGAAGCTTCTTCACGCTGGTAACCAGGTCGGGATCGATCGCCAGTATGGCCTTGGTGTGCGTGATCTCAAACAGGCGCTTCACCTGATCGCTGGGGCCGGCAACCCGGAAGTGCCCGCCTTGCTGACCAATCTCTCCAAAGATATGCATGATGATCCCGAGACCGGCACTGTCCACAAACTCGACGTGGGTTAGGTCCAGCACCAGCTTGCGCGCGCCTTGTTGAATCAGCGAATTGAATAGCGCTTCGGTTTCGCTGAGGCGCGTCCCCAGGGTGAAGCGGCCGGCGCAGGAGACCCCGGTGATATCGGGTTCGAATTGGAAGACTTCGGTTTCCAACATCATGACGGTGTGGTTCCTTTGGCGAAGTTTGGGTTTCCAACGTATCACGATGTCCCGGCGACAGGCTAACAAAAGCTATAGAGGCTGCCGGTCGGGTAATTCCGTCGTCGGGCCGAAGCGCCAATGTTACACTTTCATGCTATAAAGTGTTTAACTTATATGACAGCCATGTATACCACTATTTGGCAATCATGATGGCCATCTAAAATGCCGTTTTAAACGCGCTGGCAAGCCCGTAGGCAGCGTTTTGCGGTTGCAGATGGCCCAAAAGTACCTCCGGATCGTCTGCATGGCTACAAACGCCTCTAAACGAGAAATTCGGAATCAACGCAATTCCGACGCGTTTCCCGATTTGGGCGGGATAAAACACGTTCCTGCCCAATGAAGAAACAGCAGGTCCCTCCGCTCGCCCGCTAAAGCGGGCTCGGTCGGGATGACAAGGCGTAAGAGATTTTCCGGGCCTACGGCACCGAGAACAGCTTCCACTCGCCGTGCACGTAATTGAAGATGAAATCGACGAGGTTCGCGCCACCGCACCGCTTGTTCTTGACCTCAGCCACCAGAATTGCCTGACGCACGCCGTTGCGAACCGTCTCGCTGGCGGCGGTGCGGACTCTTTCCGAATGCGTCAGCAGCTCGCGGTCCGAGCAGGCACGCGAGCTGGCATCCAGCTTGATGGAAGCGTCGATACAGGAAGAGTCGAACAGTTTGCAGTAGAGATCGCGGTGATGCGACAACTGCTCTTCGACCTCGGCGCGGCCCACCGGCTTGGCTTGCGGGCCAACGTGAAGACCTTCCTCGGGTACGTACGACAAAAACTTCCGGGCGTTCCCTTGGCGAATGGCGGCGAAGAAATCGCGCTCCAGTGCGGCGGTTTGCGGCGAGATCGAACTATGTGGCGCCCTCGATGCACCTGCCGGGGAAGCTGACTGGGCTGCGGCGGAGGTCGTCTGCATCGTCAGGATGGACGAAAACATCGCGCTGAAAATGACGGCACGACGCAGGCCGGCTATCCACCTCATCCGCGCCGGCCCGCCTTCGTACTTTTGGCTTTGACGGCTGACTTGGCTTTGACCGCTCCCTTCCGCAAGGCAGGCTTTGGTTTGCGGACTGCCGGTCGCTTTGTGCCCGCCGCTGCGCCGCTCTCCAGCTCCACCCGCCTCTTCATCGGCAGGCGCTCCCACACCAGCCGGTAGGATTCAGAAATCATTTCGCGTAGCTCGGAATCAGGCAGCGCGTTCAGCCGCTCGAGGCTGACCCATTGCGCCCGCGCCATGTAAGGGGCCGGAATGATTCCAGGCCGCTCGCACAACTCGGCAAAGTTCTCGGGCGTGCACTTGAACGAAACCCGTTGCGGCACCATCTCCATCGCCGCCACCACGAACAGCTTGCCATCCACTTTGAAGCACAGGTCGGCTCCCCACTGCACGATTTCCGTGGTGTGGGGGAATTGCAGGCAGTACTTCCGAATCGCTTCAATGTCCATTCGCTACTCCCTGCGCGGGCGTCGCGAGCACGGGGGCACTCGCGCATCGTGATCAGCCGCCAACATCCGTGGCTATTCGTTGCGCAGCGCCTCCATGGGCCCAATGCTGGCTGCCCGGCGCGCCGGAAGGAAGCCCGCCAAGGCTGCTGCCAGCGACAATACCACTACCGCAAGTAAGATGCTCACGGGATCATAGGAGCGCACGCCATAAAGTTGGTCGGCCATGTAGCGCCCGCCCAGCAAGGACGCCTATTGACTCTAGGTACAGAAGAGAGAAATCACAAGAACATTCACTTGACCCAAAGGGAGAAAGGAAGCTTTGAGGCTCCTGCCTGCCAGCGGAGCTTCTTGCTCGCACGACAATCAGGGCAGCGCCGGTCAGGCAAACCGTGATCGTCGTCGCTATTAGCGATGGTGGGAGCGCGTCCTTCGTCGAGGGCCCCACGCTCCCACCATCCCTGCCTTGCTGCACAGCCTAGTCGGCATTGTTGGTAATATCGGCCGTGGTAGGGCAGTTCTTTAGTGGCGCCTTGCTGCTGCCAGCTACCCGAATCTGGATCCATGTGGTTGAGCTACCTGGCCATGCGGCAACTGGCCACGCCTGCCATGTGATAGCTTTCTTAGCCATGCCATCGGTTCCGACTTTATCGCTTGAAGGACGGGTCGTCTTGGTCACGGGAGGCTCGCGCGGCATTGGCGCGGCGACCGTGCGCATGTTCGTTGGCGCAGGGGCCCGAGTCGTCTTCAATTACGTGCGGGCGCGGTCTGAGGCGCAGCGTCTGGTCGAGGAATGCGGCGCCGAAAGCTGCCATGCCGTGCAAGCCGATCTCACCGGCACCGCGAACGCCGCATCTCTGGTGCATGCAGCCATTGAGCGCTTCGCGTCGCTCGATGCGCTGGTCGTCAATCACGGTATCTGGCTGTCGGAAGAGGTTGACATCGACCAGATGACCGACGAGCAGTGGCGCACCACGCTGGCCGTCAACCTCGACAGCACCTTCGCGTTAGTGAAACACGCGGTGGCGCAGATGAAGCGGCAGGCGCGCGGTGGACACGTCGTGATGGTCAGCTCCACTGCCGGGCAGCGCGGCGAGGCCGGCCACGTCGATTACGCTGCCACCAAGGGCGCGGTCATCAGCATGACCAAGGGGCTCTCGACCGAGCTCGCGCCGCATGGCATTTACGTCAATTGCGTTGCGCCGGGATGGGTTGAGACGGACATGACCGCGGGAGCGCTCTCTGATCCTGCGCGGCGCCAAAGAATCTTCGCCGCGATTCCGCTGGGCCGGGTGGCGACGCCCGACGAGATTGCCGCGCCCATCCTGTTCCTCTGCACCCGGTACGCAGGATTCATCACTGGTGAGATCTTCAACGTAAACGGGGGCGCGGTGCTGGTGGGATAATCAGGCGGCTACTCGTCGCTCGGCGATTCGGCGAAGCCCATTTCCGCCAGGTGAGATTCCGGGATGTCTATCAGGGCCTCGGTGGTACGCCCGATGGTGCGGAGTTCCCCCAGCATGGCCTCGACCTCACTCTCGGGTAGCGCCCAACTGTGGCGCAGAAACTCAGCGAGACCAGGAGCGTCGAAAACCCGCACCCACGAATTCGCGCCCACGTTGATGTTCGCTTGGTATTGCAGTGGATCGGGTTTCAAGCGGAAGATGTGTAAGGTTCCGGGCATGGGCTTTCCGGGGAAAACTCAGGCTTCCATGCTTGACGCTTCAGGAAAGCGCAGCTTGGATTTCGACAACGATTTGTTAAGCAAGTCCTCAACCTCGGCTTCTGCTCGATTCTTTGACATCGCCAGTTCGCTCACCAGCAGGTAGCGGGCCCGCTCCAGCATTTTCTTTTCCCGGAAGCTGAGTGGTTTGGATTGGGCCAGGACCAGCAGACCTTTGAGGACCACGGCAACATCAAGCAGCGAACCGGTGCGCATCTTGTCAGAGTTTTCCTTGAAGCGGTATTTCCAATCGGCGTGGTTCTCGCACTTTCCATCGTTGAGAAAATCTAAAATCTTCTGCACCTCGCCGTTGCGCACCACTTTTCGCAACCCCACGCTGCCCACGTTGTGAAAGGGCACCATGACCTTCAAACTGCTGGCCTTGATCTTCAAGAGGTAGAATTTCTCGACTTGTGAGCCGATCGTGCGGCTGCTGATCTGCTCGATTACGCCCACCCCGTGATTAGGGTAAACGACCTTGTCTCCGATGCTGAAACTTAGGTTATTCATGAGGGCCGGAGTACTACACCCAGAGACTGGACCTGGGTCTTACGGGGAAGAACGGCTCGTTCGATACCAGTAGTATACCCCGATTTCTCCGAGGGGGTCAATTGACGGGGTGTTGGGGCAGTGGGTGTTGGATTGCCACAGGTCACTGGAGAGGTAACGGAGCGACAGGATGAATGTTGAACTTTTCCCCTTCGTTATCGACGGAGACGATACTGCCCTCTTCAATCCCGAGCATGCCCGAAAGCCATTCTGGAATGGTAATTCTCAAGTACTCGCCTTCTACCTCTCCGATGCCCCTGGAACATTCGATAAATTGGTCCTCACCAGCCTCGAGCGGGATGAATAACGTAAGTTTCCCCTCTATCTTCTCAACTGGCCCTTGCAGTGAAGTCACATCGCTCATTGCTGACGCTCTCCAAGTGCTTTCAGGATAACGCCCTCGTCAATCCGGGTAGTGTCTCAGTTTGAAATCTTGGGCTATGGTGGCGGCGCCTTCTCCGGAGATTCTGTCTTCTCCGCTTCCCAATATGGCACTCGGAACACACTTCTTAACCTGAAGGCTCAACCCGCACACGACAGCTGCACGTCATACTGCTAGCGAGACGAAAGAGGCGGATATGACCAGCGCGGGTAAACTCGGATTTCTGCTCGTTGTCTGTATTGCTTTCATCGCATCGGCCGCCGCGCAGGACGCGCAACGATTTGAGACCTTCGGAGGATATTCACTCACTCACAGCAACGCATACTTTCCACAAGGCTCGAGTCTCAGTGGATGGGACACCTCGACAACGATCTTCCTGAACCGCTGGTTCGGGATTACCAGCGATTTTTCCGGCCACTACGGCGGCGCCAACATTACGTTCCCTGCGACACCGGACTTCACTCCGGGAGTCTACCGAGAGACCGCGCACGCGCACAATTTTCTGTTTGGGCCACATTTCACCTATCGCCGCTCGCGTTACGCGCCTTTCGTTCAAACCTTGTTCGGTGTGCAGCATACGTGGACAAGCAGTACGCTGCTGGCTGAGCCAATCTGCACCCCCCCGCTTACTTGCAGCAACCTTCCGCCAGTGGGCACGACCGGCAGCGGCTCCACTACCAAATTCGCCATGGCAGCCGGTGGAGGCCTGGACATCGCCCTCGGGCACGGCATCTGGCTGCGCCCCATCCAGGCGGAATATCTGCTGGACCGCGCCTGCTGCGAGGTGGAAGTGCGGCACGGCGTCTTCCACTACTACGGTTACAACATCAACGCCTTCCGCTATTCGACAGGCATCACCTTCCGCTTCGGCGACCACTTGGGCGGAAAGAAATGAAGCTCCCAATCCGCAGCGGCCCGTCCGTAGCGGTCGCACTTGAACACCTGGACGATGCACTTGTCTGGCTCGTCAGGCGCAGAAGGCAATGATTTTTCTGATGAGTTCCGTTGTTTCTGCGCCGACGAACTCGAACGTCTCCATTTGGCGACGAAAGCGCAGCCTGAATTTCAAACTGAGACACTACCTCAATCGGCCTTGCTGAGCTTGGCGGCGAGTCCCTCGTCGTATAATGGTGTAATGCTTGTGGGAGGCGTCCAGCCGGCCCGAAGCCATCAACTCCGAAGTATGCCTGAACACATCAAGAAGAAGCTGTCGGAAGAGATTACGGTCCTCGAGCACGAGCTCAACCACGAGCTGCCCAAAGAGCTAAAGAAAGCTGTAGCCATGGGCGACCTGAGCGAGAACGCCGAGTACCACATGGCCAAGCAGCGGCAGGAGTTCGTCCGCGCCCGCCTGGGTCAACTCAAGCAGCGCATGGCTGACCTCTCCATGATCAACATGGCCAACATCCCACGCGACCGCGCCGCCATTGGCTCGACCTTGTTGGTCTATGATTCCACCAAAGAGGAAAAGATCGAGTACAAGCTGGTGACCAGCGAAGAATCGGATGTGACCAAGGGATTGATCTCCACCAGTTCCCCGATCGGCCGCGCCCTCATGGGGAAAAAAGTAGGCGACGTCAGCGAGGTCGTCACCCCGGCCGGCAAGCGTGAACTAGAGGTACTGAAACTGACCACCATTCACGATGAAGGACAATGACGCGGAATGACCTGGACGAGCGCAGTCGGGCGGTCCTGCAAGTGGCTTTTGTACAAGATTGTCCACGGCCTGGCGCTCACTCGCATTTCGCCTAACGCGCTCACCTTCATTGGATTGCTGATCAATGTGGTGGCCGGCGTTCTGTTTGGCTATGCCCACGCCGAGAACCAGCGCCGCATGTTCCTCTACGCCGGCTTGGTGATCATTGGGGCAGGCATTTTCGATATGGTGGATGGCCGTGTGGCCCGCGCCACCAACCAGGTCACGCAATTCGGCGGCTTCTTCGATTCCATCATCGATCGCTACAGCGATGTGGCCATTTTTTTCGGGCTGCTGGTGTATTACGCTCGCGCCAACCGGTTCTTCTACGTGGTGATGGTCGCGCTCGTCATGATCAGCTCGGTGATGGTGAGCTACGCCCGCGCCCGCGCCGAGTCGCTCATCCCCAGCTGCAAGGTCGGCTTCATGGAGCGGCCGGAGCGCATCGTGCTGATCATCATCGGAGCGCTGTTCAATCGCATGGGCCCGGTGCTATGGGTGATCGCCGTGCTCAGCACGATTACGGTCATTCACCGCATCAGCCACACCTATCAGGTCCTGAAAGTGATTGAACCGCCGCCCGTTCCCGTGCCGCCCGATCCCTTGAAATTCGAAGAGATGGTGGGCTAGAGCCGCGCACGTGCGGAGCGGTCCCTCTAACGCTCGTAGGTTTCCACCAACTGCCTTAGCCGCGCGCTCGTCGCCGATGTCAGATCCTCCTGGCGGAAGCGCCAGCGCCAGTTGCCGGACGAGGTGCCCGGCAGGTTCATCCTGCCCGCGCTGCCGACACCCAGCACATCCTGCAACGGAAACAGCACGGTGTCGGCGACCGATGCCAACAGAGTGCGGATCATTACCCAATTGATTTCGTGGCCGTCGGTGTTCAAGTAGTGCCGCGCATAGTCCAACTCTTCCGCGACATCCGCGGAGGTGCGAATGCTTCCGGCTCCCGCCGTGCTCGTCCACCAGCCAACGGCGGTGTCGTTGTCGTGCGTGCCGGTGTAGGCCACCCGATGGCGCGGATAGTTATGGGGCTTGAAGTCCGGGGCTTGCGGATCTTTGCCGAAGGCAAACTGCAGAATCGCCATGCCGGGAAATCCGAAGCGTTCGCGCAGTGCTTCCACTTCCGGCGTGATCACGCCCAGATTTTCCGCGATGATGGGCAGCCTGCCCAGCGCGTTCTCCAGCGCTTCGAACAGCGGGGCGCCCGGCCCTTTGACCCACGCGCCGTTAACCGCCGTCATCTCGCCTCCGGGAATTTCGTAGTAGGCCTCAAATCCGCGGAAATGGTCGAGGCGAATCATGTCGAGTATTTCCAGGGAGCGGCGCAGGCGGGCGATCCACCAGGCATATCCCGTCCTGGCGTGGGCTTCCCAGCGGTAGATGGGGTTGCCCCACAGTTGGCCGGTGGCGCTGAAGTAGTCGGGCGGCACGCCCGAGACGGCTGTGGGCCGTCCCAACTCGTCCAGTTCGAACAAGTCGCGGTTGGCCCACACGTCCGCGCTATCGAGCGCGACATAGATGGGAACGTCGCCCATGATGCGAATGTCGTTGCGCCCGCAATGCGCCTTCAGTTCGCACCACTGCCGCTCGAACTCGAATTGGATGAACTTATGGCATTCAATCTCGTCGCGAAGTTGGGTACGTGCGCGCTGAATGGCGTCCGGCTGGCGCAGCGCCAGATCGGCATCCCACAGCGTCCACGCAACATCATCGTGAGCTTCCTTAAGCGCCATGAACAAGGCAAATTCGTCGAGCCAGGCGGAGTGAGTTTCGCAGAAAGCGGTGAAGGCTTCGCGCTCGGTCGGCGAACTGCGTTGGAACGACCGGAAAGCATGGCGCAGCAAGGGGACCTTCCATGCGATTACGGCGCCAAAATCCACTTGGCCGGCGGAAAATTCCGGACGCGAGTCCAACTGTCGAGAATCGAGATAACCGCGCTCCGCCAGCGTGTCGAGGCTGATCAATAGAGGGTTGCCGGCGAAGGCGGAGAAACACTGATAAGGAGAGTCGCCGTATCCGGTCGGCCCCAGCGGCAGCACTTGCCAGATTCGCTGCCCGGCATCGCGCAGAAAGTCGGCGAAGCCATGCGCCTCAGGCCCCAGCTCGCCGATGCCGTAAACCGACGGAAGAGAAGTTGGATGTAACAGGATGCCACTGGATCGTGGAAAGCTCATGCTGTGATGTTAGATCGCAATCCCGAGTGCGACGTTGGTCGAAGCACAATCGCGTCGCTCACTTTGCAGGTGTCCAGTTCAGACAGAACTCGTTCGGATGCATACCGCGCGGTCCAAAGCCTGGTGGGTCGAACCGGCGTTTCCTCACGCTTCGAATAGCCTCTTCCTTAAGCTGCTCAGAGCCCCTGACATACGAGATCTCTTTGGGTTTTCCTTCTTTGTCCACCACGACATTCAGAACCACGGTGTTGGCGACGATTACCGGATCGACAATTACATTTTGCATGGGAAGTTGATCATCGGTGAGGTAGTGCGGCGTCGCCGCAGGCCCGCTAATGGATGCTCCCGAGTCCCGCACTTGGATATAAGTTTCAGGCAAGAACGGATGAGGCATGCCAGTGTATCGAAACGCTCCCTCGTCATAGACGAAGAAGGCCAATGTTGTTTCCTTGTCCTGGCTGTATGCCCAAACCACGTATACCGGCTCGTGACGTTGGACCAATCCCGACAGCATTGACGAAAGTACCGGTGTGGTCGTTAGACTGCCCACGAGTTTTACCGATGGCACAATCCGCTGAGGAGAGGCACACGGCCCGGTGTAATCGACTACTTCAAAGTTCGTTAGTCCTTCCTGCGCGAGGTCACCAAGTGTCATTTCGAACGAGGCGGGTAACACTGGCGAATATGTGCCGTAAGCAGCAGCCAGCCGCGGGCCGAGGCAATCGTTAGCTGCCAGAGTCTTCTCTTTGCACTTAACGTCCCCAAACTTCGAAACAAACCAAGCTTCAGCATCCGGAAGAACGAGCGACTGGCCATACGCCAGAACTGCTGTAGAACGGCCCTCGACGGACGCCTTCAGAGCGTCCGAAAAAAGGGACTCCAGTCCGGCAGGAGAGTCGGAATAAACCGGCAGTGATGAGACGTCGCTGCGTGCGGAGGGTTCTTGTGGGTTTGGCGTTGAGCTTTGCGCATAATTAACGCCCGAAGAAAGCAGCAATAGCGCCATGACCCCGATCAACTTGTACATTCAATTCCCTTCAGGCAACTCAGCAGAAAAAGCAGGTCCCTCGACTCGGTCGCCGCGGCGACCCCGCTCGGGATGACAGCAATAATCGGGACGACAGCAACAGAGAGGTAACGCAGCTAAAACGGAATATCTTCGTCCGTGATCTCCGCCCCGGTCGGCGCCTGCGAATGTTCCGGCTCGGGCGTGCGCTGGTCCATGCCGCTGGACTTGCCCGCGCGTCCACCGCCTTCGCCGCCGCCGGCATCGCGTCCTCCGAGCAGCACCAAATCGTTGATGATGATCTCGGTCTTATATTTCTTCTGGCCAGTCTCCTTGTCGTCCCAGGAATCGCTGTGCAGGCGGCCTTCGATATAGACCTTGCCACCCTTCTTCAGGTACTCGGCGGCGATTTCGGCGGTACGCTGGAAGGCCACCAGGTTGTGCCACTCGGTGCGATCTTGCCAGTTGCCGTCTTTGTCTTTGACGCGATCGGTGGTCGCCACGGAGAAGCGCGCCACCGCCATGCCGGTTTGGGTGTACTTCACTTCCGGATCTTTTCCGAGATTGCCGATGAGAATGACTTTATTGACGCTCTTAGCCATGAGGACCGCTCCTGTGCTTAAGGAATGGGGGTAATCAAAAGCTAAATATAGCAGAAGGCCAGGGTGGAAGCGCCCCGTTTCACTTTGCTCGCTTTTGGTTTCTCACGTTTCGACCGGCGCCGTTCTTCTTGGCCGCCGGTTCGACCTGTTTCTTCTTGCGGGCNNTAGGCGGGCTGCGGCACGTGCCATCTTCTTCAATTCTTCGGGAGAGTACATGCTGCCCCGGCAACTCTTGCTGCCGCAGGAACAGGGCGCCTCGTCGTCGCCATCGTAGAGGCAATAGTCGTAGGTCAATTCTTCGCCGGCGGCAATGTCGCGAATGGCGGCGATGTAAACCCGTCCCTCTTCTTCGTCGGTCTCGCAGTTGGGATCGCAAGAATGGTTCACAAACATCGCCATCCCATGGCCGTCGATCACCACCTCGCCGTCGCCAAGGCCGAACAGATAAGTGAACGGCCGGCCTTCGTAGCGGATGTCGCCTTCCGCTTTGGTGATGCGCTCTCCGGTATATTCCAGGATGCGCGTGCGCGTGGGGATATTTTCCAGGGCGAAACATCCGGCGGCGTGAATGTCTGAGGAACGAATGATGAGGCGCGGCAAGAAGAAGTGCTCCCGATGAATTCGGTTTGCAGTATAACCCAGTGGAGGTTGCGCAGGAGCGATTCATGGCGCGCACCCCTTCAGCACCCCAATGGCTTCGCTGTCAATACTCGTCGTCACAGAGGTCTGGGACATTGCCGTTTCACATTCGGCTGGAGATTACGTATCTTAGTAGAGACGACGTAGAGACGATTTCATTTGGGAGGCGCTCTCATGGTGCATGTGCTGGTCCGCCACAAGGTCGCGGACTACAACCGCTGGAAGCAAGCGTTCGATTCTCACCTCAATACCCGCAAGCATGCCGGCGAAACCGCGTTCCGCATTTTTCATAGCGTTGACGATCCCCGCGAAGTGGTCCTGTTCTTCGATTGGGAGAGCGTCGAGCAGGCGCGCAAGTTTATGAACTCCGATGACCTGCGTAAGGCGATGCAACAGGCCGGGGTCGAAGGCCCTCCTGATGTGCAGTACATCGAGGACGTGCGTACGGTCCATCGCAGCGCGGCCGACTAGCGCGCCGGCGGTCCGGGTCTAGAAAATTTTTTCGCGCGGTCTTGACACCAGGCGAAGTTTGGTTTCCAAATTGTCGCCTGGTTGCAGCCCAGGACAACCGCCAAAGATTTTACGGGGCTGGCATCCGAGTGCTGCGAAAGCCGCGAGGCGCAAGGGTTCCGCGAGGTTCGGCACTCTGTCAAGAAATTTTTCACAGATTTTTTCCCATAGGCTGCAACTAATTTTCATCAGACGTTGACAAACCAGACGGGAAATTTAGAATACCCGACGACTTCTCCAATTTGATTTGCGCCACCGTGAAAGATTCAGCTCAAATTTCCGACGTTCTGTTGCGCACCGACTTTTCCGGGCTCGAGCTCTACGCCAGTGGAAAAGTCCGCGACCTGTACCAGGTAGGCAGCGAACATCTGCTCTTCATAGCGACCGATCGCCTCTCGGCCTTCGACTACGTGCTGGCGACCGGCATACCGCAAAAGGGACGAGTGCTGACCCAGCTCTCGCTTTTCTGGTTCGAGTTCCTGAAGCGCATCGTCCCCAATCACCTGGTGACCGCGGATGTGCGCAAATATCCGCCGGAGCTGCAAAAATACGCCGCGCAGTTGCATGGCCGCTCCATGCTGGTGGTGCGGGCCGACATGATCGGCATCGAGTGCGTGGTGCGCGGCTATCTTTCCGGCTCGGGATGGAAAGAGTACAAGGCCGGCGGCTCGGTCTGCGGCATCAAACTGCCCGCGGGGTTGCGCGAATCGGACAAGTTGCCGGAGCCGATCTTCACCCCCGCCGTCAAGGCCAGCAGCGGTCACGACGAAAACATCTCGTTCGATCGCATGGTGACGCTGGCGGGCCGCGAACTCAGCCAACAGTTGCGCGAGTTGAGCGTGAAGGTGTACCAGACGGCTGCCGATTACGCGGAGACGCGCGGCATCATCATCGCCGATACCAAGTTTGAATTCGGCCATACCGCTGCCGGACTGGTGCTGGCTGATGAGGTGCTAACGCCGGATTCGTCGCGCTTCTGGCCCAAGGACAAGTATCAGCCGGGTGGGCCGCAGGACTCGTACGACAAGCAATACGTGCGCGACTACCTGGAAGCAATCAAGTGGAACAAACAGCCGCCAGCCCCGGCGTTACCTCCGGAGGTGGCGGCCCGAACCAGTGAGAAGTATGTGGAGGCTTACACCCAATTGACCGGGCATCCGCTGCCGGCCTAGGAAAAGCCGAATGATGGGCGTCTCTATTCTCGACTGGGTCATTCTGCTCATCATTGTGTTGTCGGTGTTACAGGCCAGCGCGCAGGGGTTCTTTTACGAATTCTTTTCGCTGGCGGGCGTGATCGTCGGATATTTGTTGGCTGCATGGGAGTACCCGCGGGTGGCCGCGTGGTTTGCGCCTCACGTGAACTCCCAGTGGGCGGCGGATATCGCTGGGTTCTTTACCATATTCGTGGTCGTCGTGGTGCTGGCGGGAGTGCTGGGACGGATTGCGCGCTGGGCGGTGCACGGCGTTGGACTTCGCTGGTTCGACCGCTTGCTGGGCGCGGCCTTTGGGTTTCTGCGCGGCGCCGTGATCGCCACCGTCGTGGTGCTGGCGCTCGCCGCTTTCGCGCCGCAGTGGGGACGGTTGCAGCAGTCTCGGATCGCGCCTTTCCTGCTGGTCAGCGGCCGCGCTTTGATCTGGGCGGCGCCGGCGGAATTGCGGCAGCGCTTTCGCACGGGCTGGGAGCTGTTACGGACCGTTCCCCAGCACGTTTCCATTCCAGGCGAACGGCAGTGATCGTTACCTGTGAAGATGGGGTTCATTTGTGGCCTTACCGAAGCAAAAGAGAGAGGCTTTGTGAAAGATCAATTGGAAGCTTTGATCCTGCAGATGTACAAAAACGGCATAACCTATTCCGAAGGCGTGTGTGAATTCAAGAAGCGATTCATTCTCACGGTGCTGCAGGAATGCAAGGGCAACCAGTGCAAGGCTGCGCGCCAACTGGGTATGCACCGCAACACCCTGAGCCGCGCCATCGCCGAACTTAAGCTGGACGCCAAAGGCCTGCGTCACGGTACGCGCCGGCCGCCGCGCAGCGCCCACCCGGTCGCAGTGGACAGGAAAGTCGCCCGTTAACCTAAGCACTCCTGCTCGTTGTACTATCCAGAACGGCCAATGCAGGTTCGCTGCTGGAACTCGGCCTGACTGACGTCTAAGCTGTCTAAAATACTCAATGGCTTCGTTCCGCCGAGACACGTGGAAGTCCGTTCTTTCAGCCGACTCCCTGACCGCCGGGTAACGCATTTACCTTTTCACTGTCTTTGCAGTAGCCTGTAAGTTTGTTGCCGTTCGTGCCGTGTTCGAATCGTTCACGCGGCTTGCAGAGGAGAGACGAGCCATGCCATTACCGGAATTCAAGCAACTGGTCGACGAAGCCAGGTCGCAGATCAGCGAAATCGGTCCCAATGATCTCAGACGCATGCAGCAATCGAGCGAAGACTTCACCCTCGTCGACGTACGAGAGCGCGACGAACAGGCCAAGGGAGTCATCCCTGGGGCGGTCAGCCTGCCGCGCGGCATTCTGGAAGTGAACATCGACAAGATCACTACCGACAAGGACCGCAAGCTGGTTTTGTATTGCGGCGGAGGCAGCCGTTCGGCGCTCGCCGCGCTCAATCTCAAGAAGATGGGCTTTCGCAATGTGTTCTCGCTTGCCGGCGGCTATCGCGACTGGCGCCAAGGGGATACATACTAAACCTTCCTCATACGGTTTTTCGCTCCGCAATCGAGGTGAACCATGGACCTGCAAGGAAACCGCATTACGTGGCTGGGCCATGCCACGTTCCGCATTGCAACCAAAGACGGCGTCACCGTGTACGTGGATCCCTGGGTGATGGGTAATCCGGCGTGTCCGGAGAGTGAGAAGCAGGTGAAAAAGGCCGACGTGCTGATCTGCACTCACGGCCACATGGACCACATCGGCGACGCGGTGCAGATTGCCAGGCAGCACAATCCCATCGTGGTCGGCATTTTTGAACTCTGCACCTGGATGGAGAAGAAGGGCACCCAGCAGATCGCCCCCATGAACAAGGGCGGGACGCAGACGGTTGCCGGCATCAAGATTACGATGACGCACGCGGTTCACTCCTGCGGCATTCAGGACGACGATGGCAGCATCGTGTACGGTGGCGAGGCGTGCGGCTATGTTCTCGAGTTGCCCGGCGGAGTGAAGCTCTATCACGCCGGCGACACCGCCGTGTTCGGCGATATGCAGATCATCCACGATCTCTACTCGCCTGAGATCGCCATGCTGCCCATCGGCGATCACTTCACCATGAGCCCGCGCGAGGCGGCATACGCGTGCAATCTGCTCCAGCCCAAGACCGTAATCCCTATGCACTTCGCGACGTTTCCGATGTTGACCGGACGGCCTGCTGATCTGAAGAAATTGCTGGGGACGGGCGGTCCGGAGGTGGTCGAAATGAAACCCGGGCAAACGTTGAGCTGAGGAGTGAATACCCTAGATGAAGAGCTTTACCGATGAACGCGTCGAAAACTATCTCTACGCTATGCTTCCCCAGCGCGAGCCCGTCTTGCAGGAGATGGAACGCCAGGCCAAGGCGCGCGACATCCCTATCGTCGGGCCCGCAGTCGGCCGCCTGTTCTATCAATATGCACGGCTGATCAACGCCAAGACGGTCTTCGAGTTGGGTTCAGCGATCGGCTACTCCACCATCTGGTGGGCCAAGGCGGTGGGTGAAGGCGGCACGGTCCATTACACCGATGGCAGCCGCAAGAATGCCGACGAAGCGCGTGGCTACTTCGAGCAGGCGGGCGTCGCCGATCGCATCCAGATCCATGTTGGCGATGCGCTGGAGGTTCTGTCAGAGCGCAAAGAGGAGTTCGACATCGTATTCAACGATGTGGACAAGCACGACTATCCCCGCGTCTTCAATATGGCGGCGGCGCGCGTGCGCAAGGGCGGACTCTTCATCAGTGACAATGCTTTGTGGAGCGGCAGCGTAGCGTACGCAGCCGGCAATCCAGACTTGGCGAACAGCGCCGAGCCCGACAAATACGCCAAGGGTGTCGTGGAGTTCAATCGCTTGCTGTACTCGTCGAAGGATTGGTTTACGACGATCGTTCCGCTGCGCGACGGCGTAGCGGTGGCGCTGCGGGTGTAGCTTTTTATGCCTGACACGCCACACTGCGACATCCTGGCCATTGCCGCGCATCGCGACGACGTCGAGCAGACCTGCGGCGGCACGCTGCTCAAGATGGCGGAGCGCGGACACCGCACTGCCATCCTCGACCTCACGCGGGGCGAGATGGGCACGCGCGGCAGCATTGAAGACCGGGCACGTGAGGCTGGCGAGGCGGCGCGCATCCTGAAAGTCAGTTGGCGCCGAGCGCTCGATATTCCCGACGGTCGCGTGGAGAACACCCTCGGCAATCGGATCAAGGTCGCGAGCGTCATTCGTGAACTGCACCCGCGCATGCTCATTCTTCCCTATTGGCAGGCGCGGCATCCTGACCACGCCACCGCGTCAGTGCTTTGTTATGAAGCCGCGTTCCTCGCGGGACTGGCGAAACTCGGCCACACCGACGCGACCGCGGATGTTCCTCCCGAGGAGTTGAGTGCGCTGTGCTCTCTTCCGCCACACCGCCCCTACAAGATCGTCTATGCCAGCCTCTATGCCGATGTTCGCCCGTCGTTCGTCGTGGACATCTCCGAACAATTTGAGACCCGCTTCGCCGCCCTGATGGCCTACCAGTCGCAGTACCAGGACCAGTCGGCGGGCAGCGGACTCTTCCCCCGCCAGGTGGAAATCCGCGAGCGACTCGCCGCCATGGCCGCTTTCTATGGCCTGCTTGCGGGTGTCCAATACGCCGAGCCTTTCGTGCAGAAAGAAGTCGGGCTGGTGGAGGACCTACTGGCCATACCGGTCCAGTCGGTCTAGGCGGACGAGTTCTTCCTGCCACTTTACGTTGTGGCAAAATATGGAGCGATGGCGGAAGTAACTCTTACGGCGAAGAACCAGATCGTGATCCCACGTGAGGCGCGCGCAGCTCTGCGTCTGAAGCCCGGAGACAAGCTACTTGTGGTGGTTCGTGGCAAACGGGTCCTTCTCCTGAAGAAGCCCAAGTCCTATCATGCGGCCATTCGAGGATTGGCTGGCAGCGCGGGGCGCTCGAAGCTGTGATATCATGATATCATCATGAGAAGTAGGAGACCGGCATGGCCCAGTTTGTTGTTCGCAGCATCGAGAATACGGTAAAGCAGCGCTTGCAACGCCGCGCCGCGCGACATGGCCGCAGCATGGAAGAAGAGGTGCGAGAGATTCTGCGCAGCGCCGTCAACCAGGACGAAAACCCGGCTGGCGGACTGGGGACGGAGATCGCCGCCTTGTTTGCCAAGGACGGCCTGGTTTCAGACATTCCTGAGCTGCGAGGCCACGCTATCAGGCCCCCCACATTTAAGTAATGATCATTCTGGACACGAACGTGCTTTCGGCACTGATGCGCCAGGCGCCCGACGAGCAAGTCGTCGCGTGGCTTGATAAGCAACCTCGGATATCCGTCTGGACCACTTCCATCACTGTTCTCGAAGTCCGCTTCGGGCTGCAGATCATGCCTGCCGGGAAGCGCCGGTCCTCGCTGATTCAGGCGTTCGAGGCGCTTCTGGACAGGATCGGCCAACGGGTTGCCGTTTTTGATGCTGCTGCCGCGCAGCACGCGGCTGACCTGATGGCTTCACGCCACAAGGAGGGGCGTCCAGGTGACCTGCGTGACACTATGATCGCCGGTATTGCCCTCGCCCACCGGGCGACGTTGGCTACGCGCAACACGGTGCACTTTGACGATATTGTGGTTTCCGTAATTAATCCCTGGAGTGCGTGAGTCTTCAGAACAGGCTGATCACCGATGTGAACTGAGCGACACGGGGACTGCCGGTATCGCGCGGGCGGGCCGAACGCTGCTGAATCACTTCTTCCTCTCCACCAGAAACTTCGCGATCTCGCGCAGGGTGGTGGCGCGTTCGCCGAACTGGTCGAGCGCAGCTTCGGCTGCTGCGACCAGCTCGTCGGCTTTCTTCAGCGAGGCCTCGATGCCGAACAGCGCGGGATAGGTCGCCTTGTCGTGCGCGGTGTCTTTGCCTGCGGTCTTGCCTAACTGCTCCGAGGTCTGGGTCACGTCGAGAACATCATCCACAATCTGAAACGCCAGCCCAATGTTCTGGCCGAAGTCGCGCAGACTCTGGAGCTGCGACGCGTTCGCTCCCGCATACATGCCGCCGGTGACGACGCTCGCCGTCAGCAGCGCGCCCGTCTTAGAGCGATGAATGTACTCCAGCGTCTTCGCGTCGGGATGCACATGTTCGGCCTCGAGGTCCATGACTTGGCCGCCAATCATGCCGCCGATGGTACCAGTGTCGCGCGCGATCTCGGCGATGATGGCGACCCGGGCCTCCGCCGGGCACTGCAACTTAGCCAGCACTTCGTAGGCATAGGTCTGCAGCGCGTCGCCCGCGAGGATGGCCGTCGCCTCGCCAAATGCTTTGTGACACGTGGGGCGCCCACGGCGCAGATCGTCATTGTCGAGCGCGGGAAGGTCGTCGTGGATGAGCGAGTAGGTGTGCAGCATCTCCAATGCCGCGCCCAACTCCTCGATGCCAGGCGGAATGCAGCCCTCAATCATCTGCGCGGCTTCCATGCACAGGATCGGCCGCAGGCGCTTGCCTCCGGCAAAGATGCTGTGCCGCATCGCCTGATGAATGGAAGCGGGATACTGTGAACCCGGCGGGAGCAGGCGCTCCAGCGTCTTGTCGGTAACGGTTCGGCCTTGTTGCAGCGTGTCCTTGAGCATGAAAGGGCAGTATAACAATCGCAACTACTTCGCTACGCGCTCCGCGATCCACTGCGCGCACTCGCGTGTGCCCAGCGAGCCTCCCACATCGACGGTCATCTTCAGCTCGCGGACCGCATCCAGCACCGCGCTCTCGATCTTCTGCGCCTCGGCTTTCAGGCCCAGGTGCGCCAGCATCATGGCCGCGGTGAGAATTGAGCCCATGGGGTTGGCGATGTTCTTTCCCGCGATCAAAGGCGCCGAGCCATGCACCGGCTCGAACATCGAAGTGCGGCCGGGATGAATATTTCCGCTGGCGGCCATGCCAAGCCCGCCTTGCAACGCGGCAGCCAGGTCGGTAATGATGTCGCCGAACATGTTGTTGGTGACGATCACGTCGAGTGAGCGCGGCTCGCGCACCATCTGCAGGCAGAGCGCATCCACGTACATGTGCTGCGTCTGGATCTCGGAGAACTCCTTTGCCACTTCCTTGAAGACGCGCTGCCACAGGCCGCCGGCGTAGGTCATCACGTTTGACTTGCCGGACATCATGACCTTCTCGCGGCCATTGGCCCGCGCGTATTCGAAGGCGAAACGAATGATGCGCTCCACACCCTTGCGCGTGTTGATGTCCTCTTGCGTGGCAACTTCATCGGGCGTGCCGAATTTGAAGTTGCCGCCCATGTCCATGTAAACACCTTCGGTGTTTTCGCGGACCACCGTGAAGTTGATGTCGTCAGGCGAGGCGTTCTTGAGCGGGCACAGCGAGGCATCGAGCAGGCGCACCGGGCGCACATTGGCGTAAAGGTCCATCTTGAAGCGCATGCCGAGCAGAATTTCCTTGGCGTGGATATTGCTGGGCACGCGCGGATCGCCCAGCGCTCCGACAAAGATCGCGTCGAAGTCACGCGCCAGCATGGGAAAGCCGTCTGCTGGAACCGTGGTGCCGTCGGCCAGGTAGCGGTCGGCGCCCCAGTCGAACGTAGTGAACTCGACCGCCGCTCCGCTGGCGCGAACCACTTCGAGAGCGTTGGGAACGACTTCTTTGCCGATGCCGTCTCCGGGAACCACTGCGATGCGCTTCTTAGTAGGCACGGGAAAATAGTAGCACTCAGCACTCAGCACGGCGGCCGTCAGCTATCAGCTATCAGCCAGCAGCTAAACTTCGTTGGCTGATGGCTGACTGCTGAGCGCCGAATGCTGCCTCCCTTCCTTCGCTATAATCAAAGATTCGGTATGAGTGTTACCACCTTTCAAGAGAAGCTTGCGGCCAGCGGCGCGCACCTGGGCATGTATCGCGGCGCGGAAACCCCGGCGGATTTTGGCAATTCCGCGGCTGAATTTCAAGCTCTGATGCAGGGCTGCGCACTCCTCGACATGAGCTGGCAGGCCAAGCTGGTGCTGGCCGGAGAGGACCGCGTGCGCTGGCTAAATGGCATGGTCACCAACAATGTCCGCGACCTGGCGCCGGGGCATGGGGTGTACAGCTTCGTGCTTAGCGCGCAGGGGCGCATCCAGGGAGACCTGGTTGCCTACAACCGCGGCGATTACCTGCTGGTCACCACCGACCGCGAGCAAGCGCCGACGATAGCCGATATCTTCGATCGCTACATCATCATGGACGATGTCGAGGTCGCCGACATCAGCGACAAACTGGCCGCGATTGGCGTGGCTGGCCCAATATCGAAGTCGCGCGAGATTTTGGCGGCGGCCGGTCTGGACGTCGCACAACTCGATCCCGGGCAGGTGATCGACGCAGTGTGGCGCAAGGTTGGGATTTCCATCGCGCGCAGCGCGCAGCCGCAGATGGATGGATTCGAGATCTGGTTCGCTTCCGAGAACATGGACGTAATCTGGGACGCGCTGGTCGCGGCCGGCCTCACGCCCGTGGGCAGCGATGCAATCGAACTCTATCGCATCGTCAGAGGAGTACCGCGCTTCGGAGTTGATCTTCGGGAACGCGATTTGCCGCAGGAGACGGGACAGCAGCATGCGTTGAATTTCACAAAGGGCTGCTACATCGGGCAGGAGATCGTAGAGCGAATTCGCTCGCGCGGCAGCGTGCATCGCATGTTTACCGGCTTCGAAGTGCAGGGACATCCGGCTGGCCAGCTTCCTGCGCCGGGAACCAAAGTTCGCGCCAACGACAAGGATGTGGGAGAGATAACCAGCGCGGCGCGGATTCCATTTCCGAGTGGCGAGCGGACGCTGGCGCTCGGCTACGCGCGGCGCGAAGCCGCACCTCCCGGCGCTACGGTGCAGATTGGGGAGCAGAGCGCCACCGTCCGGACCCTCCCCTTCAGCGAGTAAACAACCTATGGCCGACAAAGAGAAGAAACCTGAATTCGTAGTAACCGACCGCCGCTTATTCAGCACCGATGGCGAGTTGCGCCAGGACGTGGTGGAAGACGAAGAGCGCCGCGCCGAACGCGAACGCGAGAAGAGTGAAGCGCAGCGAGTGGTCAACGAAGAGCGGCGCGCGGCACAACAACAACCTGCGCCAGAAAGCGCGGCGCAGTCCACGCCCATCGTGACCGATGAAGCCGCTCCCGAAGGGCCGAGCGCCCAGGAGCAGCACGACTCTGCCGCGGCTTACCGGGAGTCCACACGCGAGATCGACGAAAGCATCGAGAAGGAGATGCGCAAGCAGGGACAGCCGCACCGCGCGCAAGACTTCGAGATGACTTTCGAGAAGTTTGTCGCCTCGCTTTATATGAGTTCGCTGATGCAGCTTGGTTTGGCGGCGCCGCAAGGCGCGAAGCCGCAGGTGGACCTGTTGGGCGCCCGGCAAACCATCGACACGCTGGCCATCCTGCAAGACAAGACCAAGGGCAACTTGACGCCGGCCGAGCAGAATATGCTGCAGAACTGCCTTTACGAATTGCGCATGGCCTACCTTGAGGTCACCAACTTGCTCGCGCATCCGCCGCAGGGTGGACCGGCGGGCGACGGCAAGCCCTGATGAAAGCCGTGCTCACGGTTTTGGGCAGCGGGACCTCGATGGGCGTGCCCACCATCGGCTGCGACTGCCGCGTGTGCACCTCCTCCGACCCGCACGACCGGCGCACTCGCCCATCGGTCATGGTGCAGTGGAATGGCCACACCGTTCTCATCGACACCACGCCCGACTTCCGCGAGCAGGCCCTCCGCGAAGGCATTCGCAAAATTGACGCCGTGCTTTACACCCACGGCCATGCCGATCACATTCTTGGGCTCGACGACGTGAGGCCGCTCAGCTTCCCTCGCGTGACCGGCGGCGGCAAAATTCCGCTTTATGCCAGCGACGCCACCGCGCAGACGCTGCGCAGCGTTTTCCGCTACATCTTCGAGGCAGATTACAAGTACGGCAGTCTGGCGCAAGTCGAGTTGCGCGCGATCAATGGGCCGGTGGACCTGTTTGGAGCAATCTTCACGCCACTGGAGGTGCTCCACGGAGACGCTCCGATCGAAGCCTATCGCTTCGGCTCGGCCGCGTATCTCACGGACTTCAGCAGCATCCCGGAGCAGTCGCTGGAACAGTTGCACGGGCTCGACATCTTGTTTCTCGATGCCCTGCGGCACCATCCTCATCCCACGCACTCGACGGTGGAGAACTCTCTGAAGCTGGTGGAGCGGCTGAGGCCCAAGCGGGCGTACTTCACGCACATCTCGCACGACCTGCCGCATGAAGAAACTAATGCGGCGCTCCCCGATAACGTGCGCCTGGCGCACGACGGCCTGAAACTCGAGTTCGACCTGTAGGACACCAGTTCCCCATGCAAGTATTCCGCAGTCTCGAAGAAGTGCCGGCCGAGCTTGGTCCCACGGTGGTTAGCGTGGGGAACTTTGATGGCGTCCACCGCGCTCATCAGGAAGTGGTGCGGCTGATGGCGGACCGCACCCACGCGCTTGGCGGCCAAGCGGTGGTGGTGACCTTCGAGCCGCATCCCTACCGCATTTTGCGTCCAGATGTCGCGCCCAAGCTGCTGACGCCTTTGCCCATCAAGCTGCGACTGCTGCAACAGACCCGCGTGGATGCCGTGCTGGTGTTGCCCTTCACCCGCGACCTCTCGCTGATGACGGCGCACGACTTCGCCAAGACCGTGCTGGTGGATGCGCTCCATGCGCGCGAAGTACATGAGGGTTACAACTTCCATTTCGGCCACAAAGCGCAAGGCAACGTAAACACGCTGGCCGATCTGGGCAAAGAGTTTGGTTTCGCCGCCATCATCTATCCCGAGCAGGTATTGCGGGGTCATCACGTCTCCAGCACCGAGATTCGTAAACTGATCGCCGAAGGAAAAATGGCGAAGGCGCGCGCGCTGCTCGGCCGCCCCTTCAGCATCTTCTCGAATCCGGGGCGCGGACGCGGCTATGGGCACAAATACACGGTGCCGACGGTGAACCTGGCGCGCTACGACGAATTGGTTCCCGCCCTCGGGGTGTATATCACGTGGCTGCGCATCGGCAGCGAATGTTTCGAGGCGGTGACCAACGTGGGAAACCGCCCAACTTTTGGGGCGGAATCTTTCGCCATCGAGAGCCACCTGCTGAATTTCCATCCCATCGAGTTGCTGCCGGAGACGGAGCTGGAACTGATTTTCCTGCAGCGGCTGCGGCCCGAGATCAAGTTTCCGTCGGTGGAAGCGCTGCGCGAGCAGATCGCCAAGGACGTGCACAAGGCGCGACGCTATTTTCGGCTGCTGAAGGCGATCGCTCCGTAAATTGACTTTACCGCTGCCTGGTTTCCTGGCCTTCTTCGTGGGTGGTTTGCGTGCTTGCACCGAAACCTGATAGCTTTTGCCATTACCCTTAAAAACACAATGAACAAAGCCATTCGTCTTGTCCTGTTCTGCTGCCTTGCCGGTGCGCCCTTGCTGGCGCAACTTCCGACCGATAGCCCGGTTGATGTACTTCGTCATCCCGGCTGGAACAAGGGAGTGTTCGTCGGGGGCGGCACCTCCGTCGCCAGTTCACCTAGCGGGGGGTCATTCCTAGTCGGCTTCCGCCTCGGTCGCGTGCTGACCAACGAACATGGCGGCGGTTTTCTCCGCGGCACCTTCGAGATGGCGGGGGACATCATTCCGGTGGACGAATACTGGATCCACGGCGGCCAGTACGCTGCAGGAATCAATCCGTTCATCGCCAAGTGGAACTTCACCAGCCCCGGCAAAGTTGCACCCTATTTCGCGGCGGTGGGAGGCGTGCTCTTCAGTCCCCACAATCTGCCGCCGGGCGACACCTTCAACGTGAACTTCACCAGCGGCGCCGAAGTGGGCGCGCAGATATTCCGCAACGAGCGCAACTCCTGGGACCTGGCCGTCAAGGCCTATCACCTTTCCAACGCTTCGCTGGGCAAGCACAATCCCGGCATCAATGCGTCCCTGCAATTCATGCTGGGGTACACGTGGCATTAGCCTGCATTATTCATGATTTTGAATTGTCATCCTGAGCGACGAGCGCAGCGAGGAGTCGAAGGACCCCTATAGCTGCGAGAAATCACAGCGTAGCCGCGTGTGCTGAGCACCGAGTCGGGGATTGCTGGCAACCAAAGGGTTCCTTCGATTCCTCGGTCGCCACGGCGACCTCGTCGCTCAGGATGACACTTATGAATAATCCAGGCTAGAAGGCTCTGCGGGCCGCCCGCTCTGAGCGCCGCCCATCCGATTTCCGCTGCTACACTGATGCCGTGCGCAGGCTCATCGTCAATGCCGACGACTTCGGTTTGACCGCGGGAGTGAATCGCGCCATCGTCGAGGCGCAAGAGGGCGGGATTGTGACCTCGTCCACGCTGATGGCGAATGCGGGAGCGTTCGGCGAAGCGGCCGGTATGGCGCGCGCGCTGGCGGCAAGCCACGCGCACTTCAGCGTGGGCTGCCACGTTGTGCTGCTTGATGGCGAGCCGCTCTTGCCGGCGGACCGCGTAGGCAGCCTGCTGCAACCAGGTGCACAAAACGGTAGCCGCCAATTTCGCGTCAAGCTCAATGACTTTGTCATAGCTTCTTTCCGCAACAAGCTCAACCCTAGCGAGATCGAAGCGGAAGCCAGCGCGCAGTTCGAGCGCCTGCAAGCTGCGGGGGTGCGGCTGTCTCATTTCGACACCCACAAGCATGCCCACATGTTTCCCGCCGCGCTGAAGCCATTGCTGCGAGCGGCGCGGGAGCGCGGCGTTCCAGCGGTGCGCAATCCATTTGGCCGGGTGTGGCCATTGCCGATCGTAGATCTGCTGCGCAAGCGCACGCTGTGGTTGCGTTTCGCCGAATTGAACGTGCTGCGCAACTTTGCCGCCAGGTTCCGCCGCGAGGTTGAGGCCCACGGCATGCGCACGACCGACGGATCGCTTGCCGTGCTGGTCACCGGATGTCTCGACTTGAAACTCTTCACCGCGATCGCCGACAGCATTCCAGACGGCACATGGGAGTTTGTCTGCCACCCCGGCTACAACGACGCTGATCTCGACAAGGTTGACACCCGATTGCGGGAATCGCGAGTGCAGGAACTCGCGCTGCTGACCTCGCCGGAAGCGAAAGAGGTCCTGCAGCGCCGGGGGATTGAGTTGATCACGTATTGGGATCTGTGACTGCGTCAATCGCTCGCCGCGCTACAATAGCTGTCCCGTCTAATCGCAACTGTTGTGAGACGACGCGGCTGAGGCCGGGTCCCTTCAAAGCGGTTTTCTCCGCAGGCGCTCTTATGAAAACCATGTCTCAACCGATGTCCCCGGTGAACCGCGACGAGATTGTTACCACAGCGCCGTGCCGCGCCGATCTGGCCGGAGGGACACTCGACATCTGGCCGCTGTACCTTTTCCATCCCGGCGCGGTGAGCGTAAACGTTGCTCTCAACATCCTGACCCGTTGCAAAATCACTCCGCGCCGCGGACGGGAAATCATTCTGCGATCGCAGGACACCGGGCGACACGAACGCTTTGCCGGGCTTGACGAATTGTTGGCGGCGAAGACCTATCAGCACCCATTGGCGGCCCATCTGGTGCGCTTCTTCAAGCCGGACGCAGGCTTCACCCTGGAGACGCACTCGGAATCCCCCGCGGGCGCAGGCATCTCCGGTTCTTCGGCGCTGATGATCGCCACCGCCGCGGCACTGGCGCACTTTGTTGGGCGCAAGATTGATATCGAACAGATTCGCGTCCTTGCCCAGAATGTCGAAGCGCAACTGATCCGCGTGCCTACCGGCTGCCAGGATTATTATCCGGCGATGTATGGCGGGGTGAGCGCGATCCATCTGGAGCCTGACGGCGTCCGCTGGGAGGCGGTCCCGGTTTCGCTCGACGAGATCGATCAGCGGTTCGTTCTCCTCTACACCGGCGTGCCGAGGCGGTCGGGCATCAACAACTGGGAGGTGTTCAAGCAGCACATTGACGGCAACAAGCGCGTCATACACAACTTCGCGGAAATCTCGCGCATTGCCCAGGCCATGCACCGCGCCCTGGCTGAAACACGATGGGACGACGTGGAGCGCCTGCTGCGGGAGGAGTGGAAGCTGCGACGGACCAACGCTCCCGGCATCGCTACCCCGTTGATTGACAAGCTGATCGGCGTGGCCCGGCGGAACGGTGCGCGGGCCGCCAAAGTTTGCGGCGCCGGAGGCGGCGGCTGCGTGATTGTTTTCATTGAACCGGGCTCACGCCAGCGAGTCGAGGACGCGGTTCGCAACGTTATTCGCAACCAGGGCGGCGAACTGCTGAATTTTTCTGTCGCACGCCAGGGACTGGCGTTTCACTCAGCGCCGCGGCGGAAGACGGCCAAGGTCTAGCTATGTTCACCACCAGCACGGGACGCCTTCATCCGATGTGGGCGTTCGTGGTGTCAACTTTGTTTTCGGTGCTGGCATTTCTGGTCGCGGGTTACGCTGCCGGGGCGGTAGCGGGCGATCGCGTCCTGCTCCTGGAGGCGGTCTTCCGTCCTCTGTTGGCTTTGCTGCTAATCGCGCTGTTCGTCTGGATGCTGACCGCCGCCGACCACGTTGAAGGTCATTATTTCGCCGCCTTGGGATTGCCGCGGGCAAAAGGCTGGCTCAAGCAATTCACATTCGGCTGCCTCGTAGCATTCGGACTGGCGGTCTTGGCGGCTGTTCCGATCGAGATTTGGGGCCACACCAGCACCCGCTTTCGCCTCAGCGTGCACACCTTACCGAGGTTCGGCGCCGTACTGTTGATTCTTCTCCTGGGCGCGCTCGCCGAGGAGTTGGTGTTTCGTGGCTATCCCTTTCAACACCTGGAACAGGGCATCGGCGCAAGCGGCGCGATCGCGGTCTTCTCGGTGATGTTCGGGGCGGTGCACCTGGCCAATCCCGGCGCCAGCCTTTGGGGACTGGTGAATACCATCCTGATCGGCGTGCTTCTCTCCATTTCCTACCTGCGGACCCGAGCTTTGTGGTTGCCATGGGGCATTCATTTCGGCTGGAATTTCGCTCTCGGGGCCCTCTTCGGCCTGCCGGTAAGCGGCTTTCGGCTTTTCAACGTTGTGGTGCGGACCACCGTGGGCGGGCCGACTTGGGTCACAGGCGGGAGCTACGGCGTAGAGGCCAGCGCGACGACGGTTGTCATCATCCTGGCGGGGATCGTGATGGTTTGGAAGCTACCGTTGGCGCATTTCGCTCGACCGGCAATGCCTCTGCCGGAGACAGAACACCGCGACAGCTTTTCGGGCATCCAACCCTAGGGTGTATCCCGGCTGGGATGGGCCTATAATTTGAGGCAAGTGGGGATTTCCATGAGCCGCAATTGTTTCCCGCTATTCGCTACGGCGCTTCTGCTGCCGGCGATGTTCGCATTTGCCGATGACGCCAAGGCGCCGGCCAAACTACCGACGGAAAAAATGACGTCGCAAACTCGCATGTTGGTGATGCGCGATCTGACGGCCGAGCGCGTTTTTGCGCGCCGCTTGTTCCCCATGGGTGAAAAGGGATTGCAAATCAAGAATGGAGTCGTCACTCCCAACGACAAGCAGGTTACGGAATTGATCAGCGAACACGGACTGGCGGCCCGGCCGGGCGACCGGGTCGTCATTTCCAACGTGGTAATCAAAGACAACTCAATCGTCCTCGAGATCAACGGCGGCCTCAAGAAACACGAGAAGTGGTATCAGCACATTCAGGCGGGCAACGGAAATGTTATGGGCCCGGTGGGCGGAGCACCCAAGAGCCTCGCGGCCAAAGGCTCCCAGGTAACGCTGGCGTTCGATAAATATGTGCCCGAGCTGACCGGCGATCAAGTCCGCGATTTGCTGTCGCCAGTCTTCGATTTCAAGGCGCTCAATCAGGCTGAGGCTTACCAGAAGACCTTGCCGCCCAAGGTCCAAGAGGCCATCAAGAACCACAAGGTCCTGGTAGGCATGGACCGCGATATGGTGATCTACGCTAAAGGACGGCCGGCCAAAAAGATTCGCGACAAGGACGACAAGGGCCAGGACTACGAAGAATGGATCTACGGCAATCCCCCTGAGGAAGTGGAGTTTGTGCGCTTCCAAGGCGCCGTGGTGGCGCGATTGGAGATCATGACCGTGGGCGGAGAGAAGATTGTCCGCACGGAAAAGGAAGTGGACCTCAAGACCGCCGATACGGAAGTTGCCCAGAAGAAGCCGGCCGGAAAACCGGCGAACGCTCCCACCTTGCTCCGTCCGGGGGAGCAAGAGGTGTATCCGCAAGACAGCGGGACCCAGACTCAGCCCAACCCGCCGTATCCTCCAGGCTCTCCTGGTCCCGCCTCCACCCCGGGAACGGATCCGGGGACCCCGCCGCATTGGGTCGCGAGTCTCTGATGTGCAGTCCATTTGGCAGCCCCACGCGCGCCCCTTTACACTGTTAAGGTGAGGATTGTACTTGGCCAGATCAACACCACCGTCGGCGATTTCGCGGGCAATTCGGCAAAAATCATCGAGTACGCGCGACGGGCGAAAAGCGCCGGCGCCGATCTCATTCTCTTTCCCGAGCTGAGTGTTTGCGGCTATCCCCCGCGCGATCTGGTGGAGCGCCCGTGGTTTGTGGAGCGCAACCGGCAAGCCGCGGAAGCGATCGCCGTAGCGACTCAGGGCATTGCCGTGATTTGCGGTCTGGTGACTCCGGCCAATTCCACTACCGGCAAGTCGGTGATGAATTCGGCGGCGCTGCTGCGCGACGGAAAGATCGCCGCCATCCAATCGAAACGCCTGCTGCCCAGCTACGACGTGTTTGACGAGATGCGCAACTTCGCGCCCGCCGATCGCCAGCAACTGCTGGCCCTTGACGGGAAGCAGTTGGCGCTCACGGTTTGCGAGGACGCCTGGAACGACAAAAACTTCTGGGACCGCCAACTGTACGGAGTCGATCCCGTGCAAGACTTGATCGGCGCCGGTGGACAGATCCTGCTGAACATTTCGGCCTCTCCGTTTTATCTTCACAAACGCGAACTGCGGCTTGACATGCTGGCTACGATTGCCCGGCACTACCGCATTCCGGTTGTGCTGGTGAACCAGGTGGGCGGAAACGACAGCCTGGTGTTTGATGGATCGAGTTTCGCCCTGGGTCCCGATGGGCGGGTAATCGCGCGAGCCAAGTCGTTCGAGGAGGACTTCGTCTGCTTTGACAGCGAGTCGCTTACCGGCGACCTGCACCCGGCTGAGGAAGGACTGGAGGCGAGCGTTTATTCGGCGCTGGTGTTGGGCACTCGCGATTACGTGCACAAGTGCGGCTTCCACCAGGTCGTGCTGGGACTGAGCGGCGGTATCGATTCGGCGATCACCGCCTGCATCGCGGTGGACGCGCTGGGGCCCGAGAACGTTATCGCGGTAGGCATGCCCGGGCCGTATTCTTCGCGCGGCAGCATTGATGATTCTGCGGCCTTGGCCCGCAACCTCGGTATCTCGTTTGACCTGGTGCCGATTGTTGACATCTTCGAGTGCTACCAGAAAGCGCTGAAGCCCACCTTCGCTGGCCGTCAGGAGGATGTGACCGAAGAAAATATTCAGGCGCGTATTCGCGGCTCGTTGCTGATGGCGGTGTCCAACAAGTTCGGCGCGCTGCTGCTGACCACCGGAAATAAGTCGGAGATTGGAGTGGGCTACTGCACTCTCTATGGAGACATGTGCGGCGGACTGGCGGTCATCTCCGACGTGCCCAAAACGCTGGTCTACCGCCTGGCACGCTACGTGAATTCGCGTTCGCCGGTGATTCCCGCGTCCACCATAGAAAAGCCTCCATCCGCGGAATTGCGGCCTGACCAGAAGGACAGCGACTCGCTGCCGCCCTACGAAGTTCTCGATGCCATCCTGGAAGACTACGTGGAAGACAACCTGTCTCCAGAGGCAATTGCAGCGCAGCGCGGCTACGCTCCAGAGCTGGTGCGCAAGGTGGCTCGCATGGTGGACAAGAGCGAATACAAGCGCCAGCAAGCCGCTCCCGGCCTGAAGATTTCCGAAAAAGCATTCGGCTTTGGGCGCCGCTATCCCATCGCCGCCAAGGCGGAGATGTAACCTACCCTTGCACATTGGATTTGCACATTTGCTTTAGACATTTGTTTTAGACAAGGAAGGAACCATGAACCGTTGCACTGTCGTATTGATGACCGCCGCTCTGGCCTTGGCCAGCCTCTGCGCCAACGCGCAGCAACCGCCCGCGACCACGTTGAAGCCTCCCGCCAAGACCGCTCCTGGCGTGTCCTCCGCCAACTCGCAGGGGTCGCTTCCCAGCGAGGCCACATTCAACGCGTTCCTCAAGCACATGTTCGGCTGGAACCAGGACCTCACCTGGAAAGTGGTGGACATTAAACCGTCGGAGGCGGCCGGTCTTTCCGAAGCCGCGGTCGTCTTCAACACGCCGCAGGGTCAGCAGGTGACGCGCATCTACGTGACCGCCGATCAGAAGCACGCCTTCACTGGCGACCTGGTGCCGTTCGGCGCCGATCCGTTTGCCGTGGACCGCGAGCTGCTGAAGGGCGCCAACGGTCCCTCGCAGGGGCCGAGGGATGCAGTCATCACCATCGTGGAGTTCGGCGATCTGCAGTGCCCGGCGTGCAAGGCCGCGCAGCCGAACATTACCAGGCTGATGCAAGAAGAGCCCAAGGCCCGGCTGGTGTTTCAGAACTTCCCGCTGGAGGGGATTCACAAATGGGCGCTGCCTGGCGCCAAGTATGTAGAATGCCTGGGGCAGACGAATAACGACGCCGTGTGGAAGTTCATCGCTGCGGTTTACGAGCACCAAGCCGAAGTGAATGAGCAGAACGTTGACCAGATGCTGAAGGGGTATGTGAAGGATGCGGGCGGCGATCCGGATGCGATTGCGGCTTGCGTCGCCAAGCCGGAGACGGCGAAGCGGGTGGCGGATTCCGTCGCCTTCGGCGAAAAACTCAACATCACCAGCACGCCAACGTTCTTCCTCAACGGACGCAGGATCCTGGGCCTCAGTTCCAATATTCCCTACGACGCGGTGAAGTCGATGGCCGACTTCGAAATAGCCAACGCGGGAAAGTAGCGCCTAGGGGAAGATTATTCATAAGCGGACATAATTTCTTGAAGTGTCATCCTGAGCGACGAGGTCGCCCGCCGCGGCGGGCTCGCTCAGCAGGACAATTCAGATGTGTATGGGTAATGTGCCTAGCTTTCCCGCAGCCCGGCTTCGCGAGCGCGGAACTTCCAGTAGTCTCCGGCGGTCTCGCTGAGGTCGCCGGCGGGCTTCTCGCCGCGAAAGACGCGCGACACGCCACGCACCACGCGCCGCATCGGCAGCTCGCCGTCATCGGCCAGAAACAATTCGCCGGCCTTGATGGTGCGGTAGTACCAGCGCTTCAGCAGCGCGAGGTGCTCCATCCACTCCAGCGCCCCGCGCAGCTTGGGGGCTTCCACCTCGGCCAGCGCCTCGGTGATACGCGACTCCATGGATTGGGACTGCGGCTTCGAGACGAGTTGCGCGGTGCCCGTTGGCTGACCGACGTTGAGGGCGACGGGAGCGCAGATGCGCCCGCCGGCAATCTTGAACAGCGCCACCGATTCGCGGTCCGCCGACGGCTGCACCATCACGCCGTTCAGTTCGTCGAGACGGCGCACAATGTCGGGCAGTTGCGCGGCCGCGGCCTTCACCTTCTCCAGCCGGGTGTGCAAAGCGGCGGCGGCCTCGAAATCGAGATTGGTGGAGGCGTCGTCGCGCTGCCGCTCGATCTCGCGCACCAGCGAGTGCCCGCCGCTTTCGAAAAACTGCTGCACGCGCCCCACTTCGACTGCGTATTCCTCGTCCGTGCATCCCTTGAAGCAGGGCGCCAGGCACATCTTCATCTCGGAATAAATGCAGCCGGGAAATTGCGGGTCGGGATGGAGATCGTCAACGCAGCGGCGCATCTTGAACAGGTCGAGCGCATCGTTGGCAAACTTCTCGGCGGCGACGCGGGTGGCGAACGGCCCAAAATATTGCGCGTTGCCCTTGACGCCCCCGCCGCTTTTCATTCCAGAGATGCGCGTGGTGACTGTCGCCCGCGGGTAAGGATTGTCGAGGATCAGCTTGACCAGCGGCGCGAAACGCAGGCGCAGGCGCCTGTCGTAGGCCTTGGGAAATTCGCGGCGCAGGGTTTGGTAGAGCAGGAACGAAGCTTCGAAGTCGGAGCCGGTGGCCGTCCACTCGACCCAGCGCACGCGCTCGCGCAGGTTCAGCTTGCGGGTTTGTCCATCGACGGGGCCCAGCAGGCGTTGCAAGCGGCGGCGCAGGTTCGAGGTCTTGCTGACGTACGGCTCGCCGGCCTCGTCCTCCCCGCGCAGCAGAAACACCGCCGCGCTCGCCGGAGCAGCGGCGAATAATTCGGCGTCGTGATCAGGAACGAACTCGATGCGCTGCGTGGGCACGAAAGAATTGTATTGCACGGAGAAAGGGGCTGGAGACTAGGAGCCGGGAATTACGACCGGAGTTATTCATAAGGGGGGAGGCCAGCGACTAGGGATTTAGCAATTTCTATGTCCGCCGGCCGGAAAGTAGCATCCTTAGCTGGTATGAGTCTTCCCTTTTGTAATCACGATTTATCGCCATGTGATGTCGCTTTACTAGAAGGTGCTAGCCGCACACGACATCTTCGCTCTGTCAGGCACAGGCTCCAACTTGATTACAACATTCAACTCGGCACCCGACGCGAGTTGCACAGGAACGGGGCTGCCGGGCCTGGACGGATCGGCATAGAACCAAGGCTTGTAGCCGTCTGCGCATGCGCCGAGTCTAAAGGCGGTGTCGGCTGGTACCAGAACTCGAAACTTGAATTTCTGATTGGTACCAGTCATTGACCAACTGCTCCCGTTCACCGGACTCAGGCTCAGTTTTGCGGAAATCGTGCTGCCGGTCAATGAATCTAGCACCCACCCAGTGATTATGCCCGCTTTGGGCCCGAGGTGAATGAGCGCAGTTGACGATGGTATCTCTTCCGTCAGAGTAATCGTGAGGGCTGGCTTGCGGCCGTTGAGTATGTCGATTCCGGTAGAGAGATAGCCCGCTTCAGTCTTTTCAGCAGACAGCCTGTATTCCCCCAAGGCAAGTCCCGAGAAGACAAATTGCCCGTGGCTATCGGTGTCTGCACTTTGTTCTGTCAAAATGTTTGATCCTTTCATTACCCCCGCTGATACGTGGGCATCTTCAACCGCGTTACCATTAGGGGCAAGAACCGTGCCACGGATCAGTCCCTGTTGCAACTGAGCGGCAGCAGATGTTGCAAACAACAACAGAACCGTGAATGGAATTGCCAGACGAATCGACATCTATTTGTCCCCAGCACTTCCGCAGGCTCGATGGTAACAGGCCGCATCGTCGCAGCGATTCTTGTCGGTAACACCTTATTTCACCACCGGTCTGGCAAGAGCGATCACTAGAAAATAACACCCATTGAATCAAACTCTCTTTTCGACCGGAAAGAAAAGCAGATGCCTCGCTTCGCTCCTCATGGCAATTCCGAGCACCTACCGGCTACGCTCCCACGAGCCGGGTGCCCCACACATTCGCGGGTTTCGAATGTGTGGGAGACCATCGATCAATTGGAGGCGACCCGGCTGGTACGACAATTCATTCCCACTCATTCCAACGTCAGGAATGAGTGAGACACCCGGCTGACATACGGCTCGCCGGCCTCGTCCTCTCCACGCAGCAGAAACACCGCCGCACTCGCCGGCACAGCGGCGAACAGCTCGGAATCGCGGTCGGGAACGAACTCGATGCGCTGCACCAAGACATTCTATCTACCGCAGAGACACAGCGGTTAGGGCTAGGGGTTAGTGGAGGCGCGTCGCAACGTCCGCTCCACCCGATTATTGATCGCGTCCAATAGGGCTCCCGGTGGCGCGTCATCAGCCCGCAAAGCCGGGTGTAACTTGTCGGAGGCTCCCGCCTCAAAAGCCGGGCGCTGGGCCAAAATTACATACGCCAGCCAAATGACACAGGCGGAAATGTAGGTCACGCCATTGATCCGTCCGAGCACGAGGTAGGGCGGCGGCCACCGCAAAGCAACGCTATCCAGGACCACCTTGGCCAGGTTGAAGAGGGCGAAGCCCGAGGATATGCCGAACAGCAGGTCACGCCGCGAGATGAGCAGGTAACGGCTGCCCAGCAACAGCAGGATGACTAGTGCGCAAAGCATGGCGCGGGCACTGCGATCCGCTACCAGGATTCCCTCGCTAAGTCTCGGGAGCCGGAGATGACGGTAGAACAGAACGGCGCCGGCCGCCATGAGTAAGCCCACGATCACGGCCCAGCGGAAAACGATCTCGCCAAGCTCACACAGGGCCGCAAATTGCCGAAAGGCAGCTCTGAACAACTCGTGGATTAGCGCCAACGAAATCAGAACGCTTAACGCCGACACGATCCAGTAGGAGTAAAAGTAAACACTATAAGAAAGCCTTTCCACGCTGACCAGCCATGCATCCGATACCACCTGCAGGATGGTGTAGGTGAAGAAGAAGGGGAAGTTCCGATCAAGTCCGCGCCGGCGCATGACAATCACCACGCCCACTTGCAAGCACGGAGATGTCAGCCACAACACATAGTCAAGAGTATGGAGGTGCATCACACATCAAGGTCGGCTGCTTGGCCCCAAGCACGGACGACCCCCTTGAGTTTGAAAGCCTGCACCCATGGCGCAGACTTACTGAAGCATGGATATTCCTGAATTGGGCGCAAGTCAATGGTACGAAGGGGCTGCCCATGGGAGAATCTGGCGCTTCACATTGACATCGAACCACACCGAGACGCGAAGATCTCCCACTTGCGGACGCGCGATTTGCCTAAAGGCGACGCAATCGAACGGATAAGGACAATCGAGGCGCATGAGGCTACGTTTCACCGCTGCACTCGCCGGCACGGCGGCGAACAGCTCAGCGTCACGGTCGGGAATGAACTCGATGCGATACGATAGCACGAGGAGATTGTATTGCAGGTAGAACGAACCAAGGATCAGGGATAGCGATTTCAGTGTCCTCTCGCTAAGCTAATAGGATTGGACGCTTATGTAATGGCGATTTTACGCCAATCATCTTGTGCCATAATTTACGCGGCGAGGCGACATATATGTTCAGGCGCGTGTTAGGTCCTCTCGTGATGCTTGGAGTTTTCCACCTCGCCTCTGCGCAGGACTTGTCGTATCTAGGGGCGGTTTTTGAACCTGCGCTCTATGAACATGCGCTGTACATCACTGCAGGGCGTACGGATGTGCCTTCCTGTGGTACGCACCCTCGATGTGACATTATCCCCGCAGGTACGGATGTGCACGTTAGCCTGTTAATTACGAATGTTTCCGGTCATGCAGTTACGTACTATAACCTCAGGTGGGGACCAGCAACTGAGTTTGAAATCCGAGATGCAGAAGGCAATCTCGCGCCCGAAACTGAGGAATTTCTGCAACGAAAACGGGACTTCTACAAGGACGGCCAGTGGCGCGGGCATGTGTGGGGACATCCGGAGCTTGATGACCCCCGTACGATAACTGGCGATAGCGCGTGGGACGGCCCCCCGTTTGATGACCAACAGACACTGGAACCGGGCAAATCCGTGAGTTTCGGAGCGACGCCCAATCGCTATTACGACATGAGCCGTCCCGGAGTCTATTCCATTGTGGCTAAGCGGCTGAACGACGAACCGCCTCATGAGTGGGTCTACTCGAACGAGGTTAAAGTGACCATTGTCCCCAACGAAGCAGCGGTCCCAATGGGACCGGGCCGTTATTGAGGAAGCTTTCAGCAATTCTCCGGAGCTGCTTTTCCCAACTGGCGAAATCAGGCGTTTTACGCAAGCAATGCCCGTCCAAGCAGCCTAGCCGTTCCTCTTAGTGCTGCGCAGCGTCACCCGCGAGGGCGCGTCGTGCCGGCGAAATTGCGCTTGTTTGGAATGCTCGCGAAAGTCGAGCCCTTCGATCTCCACCTTCTTGCACATTTCGTGCAGGCGTGAACGCATGCGCTCTCCGATACGATCGCCCAGGGTCTCGCGGCGGGCGGCGCGATCGGCGGCCGAGCGGCTGCTTAGGTTGTCAACCTCCGCCTTGTCCTGCTCCGGCTTGTCGGGAAAGTTGGTGGTGATGATGGTGGTCTTGTTGTCGTTGTAGCGGCTGTTGAGAACGTAGTTGACGGTGTCGAAGACCCACTCTGTGCTGCGCACCGCGCCCAGTTCGTCGAGCACCAGCACCTCGGCGTCGAAGACCGGCCGCAGGATTTCCATCTCGGTTGCCTGCACCGATGGATTGTAGGAATTCTGGATCGACTTCAGCAGCTCGCGGTAATCGCAGAACAGGCAGTGGATGCCCTTCTCGCGGATCAAGTCCTTGATGATGCCGACCGCCAAGTGTGTCTTGCCGACGCCGACCGATCCCACAAACAGCAGGCCGGTCTTGTCGGTGGGATACTCTTCGACGAAACGCCCGGCGAAGAAGCGTGCGTCCCGGATGCTTTTCTGGTATGTGTCGGCGGGCTGGCCATGCACCAAAGCCTTCTCGGGCATCGCCATTATTGTCCGACCCTGTGGCGGCCCTGGCGGATCGCACTGGAAGTTGGAGAGCTCGCAGTGCTGGTAGCGCGCCGGGATGTGTGCGGCGGCCAGCAGGCGTCCGCCGCGGTCGCGCACGCGGCACTCGCAGCGCACCGCTTCGCGCTCTTTGCCGCGTTCAATGGTCTGCCATCCGGTGCCGCCGCAGATGGGGCATGTCTCGGTCGGGGTGGTCACGAGTTTGAATCTACTGCCGGGCGCAGCGATGCGCAAATCAATTGAGACGCAGATTTGCACCGATTCTCCGCAAAGCAGCAGGAATCTGTGGTTGACGGTGGAAATCATCGAGTAAACGCTCCTCAGCAGCAGAGGAGGTGCCACAAGCCAACTCATAAATAGGCTCTGTGCCAAGCCATCGGAACTTCATCAAGAGTCATCGTAACTTTGCATGACTCCGGCAATGGCCGCTGGCGTCACAGATCGGAACGTTGCGGACCTTGGTTGCTCTCTGGGAGCACACGAGCGCAGGGCCGAAAGAGCGGCGTGAGAAATAACGTTGACATGGGGGTCTCTGTGGGTGAGTCCCAATACGGGAACCCGATGCACTTTCGTACAAATTCTGTGTTGCAAGCACTGGAGAGCGGATGAGAATGGGGATGGCCTCTAGCCGACCCAGGAGGTACGCCTTCCATGCGCACTATATCCCTTTCACTGCTCACAATTCTATGTCTTGCCTTGACCGGCTTCGCACAAACAACAACCTTTAGCGAGGGCCCGATTGATGGCAACGACAATGCGTTCTTTATCACCGGCCCCAACAACCCGAATTTCGTGGGCTATGTCCAGGACATTTCGAACGGGTTTGTTGCGCAAGCTTCCAGCAGCCGCGGCACGGCCATCGACCTCGAGTTCGGTGAGTGGATAGCCAACGGGTTCACGCCGTCGAGTATCGGCTATGAGCTCGGCACCGCGGCGTTCGGCACCGATGTGAGCGTCGGAACCGTTGCGCTAGATAGTCGTAACAGCCACTTCCTCTTCACGAATGCTGACGGTTACGACGTTTACGACGTTACTACTCGATTTTTCCTTCCAACACCCATGACAGCCGGCAACGAGTACTGGCTCTCCCTGAGCAATGCCAGCGACGCCGAGAACTCGGGGACGGAAGCGTGGGACATACCCAACGGCGGTCTTGGCGGTCCTGCGACTTGCAACTTCCGGCAGAGCGGCACCAACTTTGGCGATTGTGGGTTGGGCGGGGAATCCTTCACGCTCAGTACTCCTCAACCAATTACCCCTGAGCCCAGCAGCATTTTGCTGTTCGGCTCTGGCATCCTCGGACTCGCCGGTATATTGCGCCGCAAGCTCAAGGCCTAATTTTTCGATGAGCGGGCCGGAACCTAAGCGCTCCGGCCTCGATTCAAACTAGCCCACTACCAAGCCATCTCATAGCTTGCATCAGGGCACGGCTTCAGCCGTGCCGAAGAAGCTCGCTTCTGCACTGGGCTTCAGCCCCTGTCATGGCATAGCCGCGGGCTGCTCTTTCCCCGCCGGGAAAATGTCGTACACATAATCATGCACGGACAAAGCAGCGGGCTTCATGGCGCCGCCTTCCAGCCGCTTCACGATTTCCTCCCGGGAGACATCGAAGATGGCTGCCAGGATTTGCGCTCGCTCCTCAGCGCTGGCTTGTGCCAGCAAGAACAGCACGCGCGCGCTGTGCTGTATGTATTGCGGCGAAAGCAGTTGCCGCTTCAGCAGTTCCATGATGACCGGCGCTTTCGACCGGTCAAAGCGTCCCGGATCGCCACGCCGGTCCAGTTCGGCGAAGAACTCCGCGGTCCATTCGTTGTGATAATCCCACACTTTCTGGAACAGCTCCTGGGTGAAGCGGGTCCCGGCCTTGACCTGCTCGGTGCTGGGCGCCAGCACCACACCGTCTTCGGTGAGCGCCCACCGCTGAAAATATCCATCCTTGCCGATGACCGCCTGATGGGCCACCAGCGTCCACAGCCAGGAAACGTCGATGCGGTAGGTGGCCAAATCGTTCATGAAGCGCTGCTTCAGTTCGTAGTCGTCGATGGCGGCGGCGAAGTTGCCGTTCAGGATCTGGAAACCGTAGTTGGCGGCCATGTAGAAGGCGTGCTGGATGTGCTCGATGGTGATGTCGCCCGTCGGCACGCTGTAAATGGCGTTCCACCGCTCCGGATTTAACAGTTTCTCCGGCGTATCCACCAATTTCTTTGCGACGATTGAAG
This sequence comes from Acidobacteriaceae bacterium, assembly GCA_003152695.1. Lineage (GTDB taxonomy): Bacteria > Acidobacteriota > Terriglobia > Terriglobales > Acidobacteriaceae > Bog-257. The sequence goes on along the minus strand of PMAT01000115.1, from coordinate 10,452 downwards.
GCGTAATTTTGCCCTGCGCATTCAGCAAGCCGCGGCTGTGGAATAAGCTGCGCTCCGAGTCGATGAGGCCGCTGGCGACAGTTGGCACCGGCTTATCTTTTACCTGCACCATCTCTTGTGGGGCGTCGATCATTGCTTGCAGCTTCTCAAGGGGAGCGCGCAAGGGCACATTCCCTGCCTCCACGTAAGCGGGCTCCGGACTGGCCACCCAACTTTGGCGATACGCGTCGTAGAGCCGGCCCTTGACGCGTCCCGCAAGGATATCGTCGAGCGTAACCTGCTGGGCTCCGGCGGGCTCGTCGGGCACGAACATCAGTCCCAGCAGTCGCTCGCGCAGCTTGTCGATGGCGACCGCGCGCAGCGCCACCGGGTTATAGCGCGAGCGGCCATAGACATCGCTGGGGTGATAGATCATCACCGCCGCCATTCCGCCGATGGGCGCACCCTGCGTGAGTTCACCATGTTTCATGCCTGCCATGAGCATCATGAGCGCGTTGTAGCGCTGGTAGGCGATCATGTTTGGCGAAGCCATGCCGATGGTTTGCGGATCGGGAAACACGCCGTTGGGGTCGTCTTTCCACATCTCGATGAGGCTACCGAGATAGTCCCAGCGGCCGACATTGGTCCCCAGCAGCCGCCGCCGGAAGACCCACGCGATCGCCGGCAGATAACGGCCGCCATTGCCCTCCTCGTAGAGAATCTTGATCTTGAACGTGCCGGCCGGGACCCCGATGATTCCTTCCACCCGCGCCAGCAACTTCTCCACGATGAGCGCTTCGCGCGGCGTCTGCATCTTCGGGATGTAGAAATACACTCCGGTGCCGGCGTTCTTCAAGGCCTCGTAGTTGTTCAACACCCAGAGAATGACAACCGCAATCAGGCCGGGGGCGGGTTGGCCATCGACCGTGACATGATCGTAGAGCACGTGAATGCTGGGCGGACGAACCAGGCGCGTGGGCCACTTCTCGGGCGGCGGGTTGATTCTGTAAGAGCGCTTGTTGTCCTTCTTCAGCACTTCGTATGGCTTACCGGCCCAGCGGCCCTGGAAAATGTCTTTGGCGTTCTGCAAGGCAGCGAACATTCCCACCGGCTGGCCCTTGGGTGCGCCCTGAGGCTGGAAGTGCGACGGTGAGGCGTCTTCGAAATCGGGCATGTTCATGGGCGCGGCGCTATTCAAAGCGTTGAACGCCATGTCCAGCGGGTGCCAGGGACCGGTAAGCTCCAATCCGGGGTTGTTCAACGGATGCACGTCGGCGGGGATGGGCACCTCGTCGTTGAGCCGCCAGCGCCATTGGCTCTCGCGGCCCACAAAGTTGTCGACCATGCCTTGCACAATCTGGTGAAACGCCCAGGTACGTCCCGTGACCGGGTCGTCGAACGTCTCCTCCCACGCCGGCCAGCCGTATTTGCTTCGCACCGGCTCGGCACTCTGGAGTAGCGCTCGCCGGGCGCTCAGGGCCTCGGCAATGGCAGGACGCAGTTCGCGGGTGAGCGTCGCAATTGTCTCTTCGACGCTGACCTCTCGACCGTTGACGCTCTTGCTTCCGAACAACTCGGGGAATTGTTGCAGAATGTCTTCACGGATCATGGCCCGCCTCCCGCGTGGTTTTACAGCCAGTGTAGTGCGCGCGATTCAGTCGGTCAAAGTGTTGAAGGGTCGCGTGCAAGATGGCGGAGGTGACGATCGGGACTCCTTCAACCTGGAGCCGCGACTGGCGGGTTGCCCTGGGAAAAAAGCGCATATTTCACGGTTTTTCTTGACATTCGACCCGTTTCGCACGTAAATACTGGCGCCACAGGTTCTGACCTGGCGAGGAGCGAGCATGAACAAAGGGGATCTGGTTGAGAAAATCGCAGCCGCCCACGGGATCAGCAAGACCGCCTCGGGGGGCGCGATCGACACAATAATTGATGCAGTCACGGCCGCCCTGAAAAAAGGCGATCGGGTGACTCTGGTGGGATTCGGCACCTTCTCCGTCTCGCAGCGTAAAGCGCGCAATGGACGCAACCCGCAAACCGGCGGCGTCATTAAAATTGCGGCCCGGAAAGTTGCCAAGTTTACTCCCGGCGTCGATCTGAAGAAGGCGGTCAACAAGAAGTAGCTGAATTGGGGCCAATCGGGTTTGCAATGCTGCGGCGGAGGGAAAGCTTCGCCGCGTCATTTTTGCCGCGAGGTCGCGCAGGAACGCCGGGATGTACGCCCGGCGAAGTCAGGGCCAGACGTCGCCTCGCCGAATCGTTTCCTACCGGTCCGAATCAAATTGCTTGAAGGTTAGTCACCGCTGGAACCAAGGCAATTGCCGCTATTGGCCAATTTCCGCTAAAATAAAGGTTTGCCACCAGCGAGTAAGGGAGTTCTGATGAAAGCAGCCATCCATCCGGCTTATGACGAAGTACGTGTGCACTGCGCATGCGGCAACACTTTTATGACCCGTTCGACCCACAAGGGCGACATCAACGTGGAAATCTGTTCTGCGTGCCACCCCTTCTTCACCGGCAAACAGAAACTGGTGGACACCGCGGGCCGGGTCGAGCGCTTCCGCCGCAAGTACGCCAAGAGCGATGCGGGCAAGGCCGAAGCAGCCAAGGCCGAGGCCGCGAAAGTGGAGGCGGCGAAAGTCGAGGCCGCGAAGAACTAACGTCTGCAAGGGTTTGAGCCAGAGCCTCCGCTGCGGCGGAGGCTCTGCTTTTTCCGGCAGTGTTCAACCGCGCGGTTCGCCGTTAGGTGGGGTTCGCTACAATTGAGGAATAGGCATATGTTGCCTTCAGTTGCATGGACGAGATTCGCATAAGGGTTCATCACGATCGCGCATTGCAACTGGCAGACGCGATGAACCTCTGCCACGACGGGATGGAAAGCTATGCCTCGGCGGTAGCTCTACTAGCTGTACACAGTGCCATCTCATTTAGCGATGCCGTCCTAATCAGATTGACCGGTCAGCGGTCACGCAGCAAGGACCATCGGAAAACGATTGACGCTATTACTGACGCATGCAAGAGAGCCAAAATCCAGACTGACGGCGTCAAACATCTAGACAAACTGGTGAGCGCGAAGACCGACATTTCGTATGGTGACAGAGAAGTAGATAAACAGACCGTCAATGTTCTCTACCTTGCCGCAGGACGATTCCAGGCATGGGCTGAACACGTTCTTGAGAATGAAAGGGGAGGCGCATGGCAACGATAGTCAAGGGCGAACCTCGAAGGTTGACGTTTCGGCAGCAGAGGGGGCGTGCCGTGAACGTCGTGGCCGAAGTTCTGCGGAAGAAGCTTTTGGTTCCCAATATCTATCTTGAGCCGCGTTCCCCTTCCCTTGCTGTGGATGTTCTGGCTGTAGATCGAGCAGGGGCAGGCGATTTGCATGCCGTCAGGATCAAACTGGAAGCCGAGATTGTAAGGAAGCACGCTTCGGCGGCATTGGATTCAAGGCGATGGATGCGTCTAGATGCAAAGATGATGATGAAGACGATGAACCAGCAGCTCATGCGAATGGCGGCCCATTACAGATATCTGGCGATACCCGGAGACATTTGGGACGCGCTTAAGGAGGAACCCGAAGTTTCTTCCTATTCCTCCGACGGAATCGGACGAATTGGAATTATCTCGATTACAGATCAAGGAGAAGGACCTCCTAGCGCTGAGATCGTGATTACTCCCGAGCGTTTTCGCGTTGACGCAGCCAAGCTCACTAAGGTCGAGAAGAACTTGATCAACAACAAAAGAGTGCGTCCCGACATAGAAGTGCGGATTTGAATCTAGGGAATCGGTAATGCACAAGTATTTCGACATTCCGGCTGAGCGCAGCGCGCCGGCTGACGCCCGCGTGCCCGCGTGGGTGTCGCTGGGGAGCGTCGAAATTCGGCCTGCGACCGTGCTGGCGCCCATGGCGGGTATCACCGACACGGTCTTCCGCCGCTTCATCCGCAACCTGGGCGGTTGCGGCCTGATGATGACTGAGTTCACTTCGGCCGACGGCATCATCCGCCGCAAGGACAAAAAGGCCAAGCAATACCTGACGTTCTACGGAAACGAGCACCCCATTTCGGCGCAACTGTTCGGCAGCGACCCGGTGACGCTGGCCGAGGCGGCGCGCGTCGTCGAAGCGCTAGGCTTCGACTTGGTGGACCTCAACCTCGGCTGCCCGGCCAAGAAGGTGGTGAAGTGCAATGGCGGCTCGGGGCTGCTGCGCGATCTGCCGCTCATCAAAAACATCTTCGAGTCGGTGCGCGCGGCGGTGAAGATTCCCTTCACCGTGAAGTTCCGCGCGGGTTGGAGCGACAAGGAAATCGTGCACATCAACCTGGCAAAGATGGCTGAGGACTGCGGGCTGGCCGCGGTCGCACTGCACGCCCGCACGCGCGAGCAGGGTTATAGCGGGCAGGCGCAGTGGGAGTGGATAGCAGCGGTGAAGGACGCAGTCAAGATTCCGGTGATCGGCAACGGCGACGTGCGCTCGCCCGAGGATGCCGCCGCCATGGTGGCGCAGACTGGTTGCGACGCGGTGATGATCGGGCGCAGCGCGGCTTCGAATCCCTGGATCTTCCGCCAGATCGAGCAATTTACTCGCACCGGATCGTACGATCTGCCCAGCGACGCCGACCGCTACCAGATGATCCGCACCTACTTCAGCATGCTGGTGGAAGAGAAGGTTGGCGGCGCCGAAGGCAAGATGAAGCAGTTCGCGGCGTGGTTCACCCACGGCGTGCCGCATGGCGCGCAGTTGCGCAAGGCGGTGTATGAGTCGAAGCGCGAGATGGAAATTCTTGACGCGGTGGACCGATTCTTCGAAACGCTCCTCGGCGGGAAAGTCCCGAGCGCTGCGCAGAGCGTTGAGGACGAGATAAACTCCGCCGCGCTTCCCGCGTAAGATTCGGGGATTCCTCGGGGCTGAAGCCCCTTGGGATGACAAAAAGACAGCGTTCAACGGCGCACCTAAAGGTGCGCCCCTTCATGTGCGGCTAAGAATCATCCTTTTCAGAAGCCTGTTTCAGCCAGCGGCACCGCGACCCCACAGTACAATTCCGGAACCTCATTCGATACGCGAACGTACCACCTAGTGATTCCTGGAGGACATTCTGCGCAAGAAATGGAAAGAAGTGGGCCTTGGCCTGCTGAACCTGGTGGCCGTTGGTCTGGTCATAGCGCTGGCCCAGCCGATGCTGCGTAAGTACATCCCCTCGGCGGGAGCGGCCGTGCTGGCGGTGCTCTGTCTGGCCACTTACATTCTGGCTGCGCGACTGATCGAGCGGCGCACTCCCACGGAGCTGGCCGCCAATCGCGTCTTGCCGGAAGGCGCGGCCGGAGTCGGCATCGGCTTTCTGCTGTTCGCCGCCGTGATGGCGATCCTGCTGGCCGTGGGCGTCTATCATCCGGCGGGTTGGGGCACGACCAGCGGGCTGGCCAACGGATTCTTCTTCGCGGTGATGGCGGGCATAACGGAAGAGATCTTGTTTCGCGGACTGCTGTTCCGGTTAAGTTCGAAGATCGTCGGAACCTGGGGCGCGTTGATCTTCACATCCCTACTATTCGGCCTGGCGCACAAGGCCAATCCCGGCGCCACCCTCGCCAGTTCCGTGGCGATTGCGCTGGAAGCCGGCGTTCTGCTGGGTGCGGCCTACGCCGCGACGCAACGGCTGTGGCTGCCCATCGGGCTGCACATTGGCTGGAACTTCACCGAAGGCCCGCTGTTCGGGATGACGCTGTCTGGCAACAAGATGACCGAGGGCGTGCTGCGTGGATCGCTGAGTGGACCGGGAATGCTGACGGGTGGCGCGTTCGGCCCGGAAGCCTCGATTGTGGCGGTCCTGGTCTGCCTGATGGCGGCGATTTTCTTTCTCTGGAGAATCGTCAAGCTGCATCGCGCCGAGCCCGCGATGTGGACTAAGCATAGGGTGACGATCGTCGGCGTGAAAGATTGACAGCCTGCCCCGCTGATCTTGTCCTCCCCCGAGATGACAAGCCCCTGCCTCCCGTAGCATCCTTGATTAAGCACCCATGACGCTGCCGTACAAACTGGTCGGAGGTCCGATGGCCCGCGTTGCTTTTCTCGTGGGGATGTTGCTTTGCGCAGTGAGCGCGGCGCTGCAGGCGCAATCGATTCCCTTGACCTCGGGGCCGGTGTTGCCGTTGTATCGGGCGCTGCGCAGTGTCGAACTCGATCCCCAACGGGTGTTCCAGATCCGCGAGGCGGAGATCAATCGCGAAGATATTCATATCTGGCTGAACGACGGCACCATCGCGTTTACCCAGTCCGTCGATGGCAAGGTGACAGGCGCCTTCTTTGAAGGAGAAGGCGAGGTGCTCGTGCGTCCTCCCGACCGCATGGAGCGCGCGTCGCTGGGCCGCTTCATCGGCGCCGGCGTATTGGAAGAGCGGTTTACGACCGCGTATCTGCGCTTCAACGACAACACGGCGAAGGACCTGGGGCCGTATCTGCGCCCGCCCATAGATGCCGCCGCCTTCCTCACGCGGGCTGCTGGGCCGGCGCGCTCGCTCGCGCAGGTCGACGCCATGCGGCTCTGCCTTTCGTTTACCAGCGCACCGCCCGCGCCCGGGGCTGGCGAAGCCGTTGCCGCGGCCGACCGTTTTCTGCATGCTCGCATAGCGGGAGAGCACTACGGAGTGTTCGACGTCTATTTCGATACCCTGAGTCCAGAGCAGATCGTAGTCGGCAATACTTCGTCACAGAACCAGCAAATCTATTACGACCTGTGGATGACCTTCCCCATGCGCTCGCAGCGCAAGACCCCGCTTTCCAACCTCCGCTTCGAAGGACCCACCGGACCGGCGTGGACGCGGGACATTCTGACCGTCAGCAAATACACCATTAGCGGAAAGCTCGACCCGCCTCGAGACCTGGCGGCGGAGGCCACCCTCGACGTGGAGGTGAAACAGAGCGGCGCGCGCATGGTGCTCTTCGAACTGTCCCGCTATCTGCAACTGAAACAGGTTGACGCCGATGGCCAGCCTCTCGAGTACATCCAGAACGAAGCGGTGGAAGGCAGCGAGATGGCGCGGCGTGGCAACGACATTGTCGCGGTCGTCTTTCCTCAGCCCTTGCAGGCGGGAGCGCATTTTGCCCTGCGCTTCAGCTACGCCGGCTCGGTACTGTCGGATGCGGGCGGGGGACTGCTCTACGCCGGTGCGCGGGGGACCTGGTATCCCAACCGCGGCATCGCCATGACCAATTACGATGTCACCTTCCGCTTTCCTGAGCCCTGGACGGTGGTGGCCACCGGGAAACTGGTTTCGCTGCAGCGACAGGGTCGCGACTTCCTGGCCCACTGGATCACCGAGAAACCCATTCCCATCGCCGGATTTAACATGGGAGTGTACGTCCGCAGTGAAGCCAAGTCCGGCGATGTCGAGGTGGACGCCTACTCGGCGCGCGGCGGAATCATCAAAGTCATACCTCCGCCCGGCGTGATCGCCACCTCGCCCGGGCCGGAATCGTTGCTCGCTTCGCGGACCCCGGGGATGAAGCCGGAGCCATTGCCCAGCACCGCCAGCCGGGGACAATCGCTGGCCGACAGCGCCGCCCAAACCCTGACCGCACTCTCGCAGATGCTGGGAGCCTATCCCTTCAGCACGCTCTCGCTGGCGGAAAATCCCAGTACCGACAGCCAGGGATGGCCGGGACTGGTTTTTCTTTCCAGCTATGTTTACCTCAGCCCGGAGCAGCGCGCCGCCTTAAAGCTTCCGCCGGCTGACCAGGTCATTTATGGCGATGTCATGATGCCGCATGAACTCGCCCACCAGTGGTTCGGGGACAAAGTGTCGTGGGCCAGCTATCACGAGCAATGGTTGATGGAAGGACTGGCCAATTACTGTTCGCTGATGCTGCTGGAACGCACTCGCCCCGCAGACGTAAAGCTGACGCTGCAAAACTATCGCAATTGGCTGGCGTTCAAATCGAAGGAGGGACGGCCCAACGCGGAGGCCGGGCCGGTAACGCTGGGCATACGCCTGTCTTCGTCGCACTTTCCCAATGGGTACGAAATCATTACCTATGGCCGCGGCACCTGGCTCATCCACATGTTGCGCTGCATGTTGCGCGACGCCTCGCGGACCCCGGAAAAGCCGGAGGGCGACGACACCGCGTTTCTTGCCTTGTTGCGCGGCATTGTGGACCGCTATCAGGGCAAAGAAATCACCAATACAGATTTCCAGCAGGCCATCGAGGCGGTGCTGCCGCCGTCGTTGTGGTTCGAAGAACGCAAGTCGCTCGACTGGTTCTTCGATGGATGGGTGAACGGCACTGCATTTCCGCAACTGGAAGTTGCCGAAGGCAAGGTGGCGCGCAGCGCCGGGACGGTGAAGGTGAGCGGCGTGATCCGGCAGAAATTGGCGCCCCCGGACCTGGTGACCAGCGTTCCAGTCTATGGTGTGGCGGGGGAGCAACAAATCTATCTGGGCCGCGTCTTCGCCGAAGGTGAAGAAACGCGATTCAGCGTTACCGTTCCCCCCGAGGTAAAGCAGTTAGTGCTCGATCCCTACCAGACCATTTTGACCGCGCCGCAGTGAGCAGCGGCGGGACATGAAGGTGCGATGCCAATTGCGCTGAGGTTGCTTCCCCAGCGCAGTCGGCTGCTATAATCAAAAAGCTCGAAACAGCAGCGCCTGCCATGGCAGGCGTCCGCACCCGCCGGAGAGGTGGCCGAGTGGCTGAAGGCGGCGGTTTGCTAAACCGTTATACGGTCAAAAGCTGTATCGGGGGTTCGAATCCCCCCCTCTCCGCCAGTCATTTTAAGCTCAATTAGCATAAGCCCTTACTGCTCGGTCGGTTACGGGTTTTACATCCTGTGCGGCCGTCGCGCTACTCTCTAGGTGCATATTAGGTGCATTTTCGAGAGAACGCATGGCCGCAACCACATCTGCGTCTACAGTTTTGATGTAGCACTTCTGCGTCACACCTACGTTTGAGTGGCGCAGGATTCGCTGAATGATTTCGTCTTGCACACCCAGCCGGTGCAGGTTCGTCGCCAAGCCTCGGCGAAAGGCGTGCCATCCGTGCCATTGCAATCCTTGACGTTTGAGGGCGGGGCGGATCACATCGGCGGTTAGCGCGTCCAGGTTGAGGGGCTTACCTTCTGGGCTTGGAAACATCAAGCCTTTGAGAGGATTTCCCTTCAGGACTCGGTGCAAGTTCAGCCGCTCTGAAAGCTGTGCGATGACCGGCACGGGAGCCTTGCTCTTCTTTGTTTTGGGTTCCTGCATATGGCCTCTCCAGTACGACTGCGAGATTCGAATTTGTTCGCCGTCATAGTCCTCCCAGAGAAAACCGCGCAGCTCGCCCTTTCGAGCGCCTGTGAAAGCGGCAGCGGGCATTCGTGGCCCGCTTCTTGCGTCGTTGATTCCATCTGCGTCACCGTTCCAAAATCTTGTGTTTGTGGGCAGCCGAACCGCGCGACCTGACGCGCTCCAATATCAAGCACTTAGTGCGGCGGATTCGCAAGGGTAATTGGGCAAGCCTCAGAATACTGCAGCGCAGTGCCCTTCGTTGCATTGACCAGGCGAGCCCATCAAACTTTCCGGAAGGGGACTTCGGGACAACTCTACAGAACTGCGACTCGACGCCGAGCGAGACACCTTACTGGCGGAATAACTTCCGAGCACGCCGTACCGCAGCACGCTACGAGGCAACCCGGCCACCTTCCTGGCACCGGCCTACCGTGCAACGGCAGCGTGTTAGACTCTGGGTCGAGTTGCCCTCTGAAGAGGACATCCGGCTTTGGCTGAAGGAGGAATTGCTTGAACTACTACGGAGGTAAGGAATTAGCCGAGAGTTTTCGCACCGTTCGGAAAAATACGATTACGATTGCGCAAGAACTTCCTGAAGAACGATACAGTTTCCGGCCAGCCCCAAACACGCGCAGTGTCGGTGAATTATTGGCGCATATTTCGATGGCGTACACGTTTCAATACCAAATTCATGGCCAGGAGCACCGGACTTCGCTTGAGGGGTTCGACTTTCCATCGCTGATGCAGCGCTTGGTGGCGGAAGAAAAGAAACCGCGGAGCAAGGAGCAGACCCTTGAGATGCTTCGCAGCTCTGGCGAGCAATGGGCTGGTTGGCTCGAGGGACTCTCGGAGAGTTTCCTGGGCGAGCAAGTACAGATGCGTGCTGGTATGACCCCAGCCGCCAAGAGCCGTTTCGAAATGATCCTTTCAGTCAAAGAACATGAAATGCACCACCGAGGCCAGTTGATGTTGATAGAGCGGATGGTGGGTGTGGTGCCGCATCTAACCCGCGAATTGCAAGCCCGCATGGCTGCAGTTGCCGGGAAGAGCTGACGGGGTCAAGTCTCGCACGGGTCATTGTTCACCCTGCCCGAAAAGTTACCAGTCTGCAGGACATATCCGCCAAGCTGGGGTCGGCTACGGCACGTCCACGTCGGCGTGGATTGCGTGTGATATGGCGATATTCAACAGTCACTGCTGTCCGGGGAAACT
>PMAT01000056.1 GCA_003152695.1 Acidobacteriaceae bacterium | reverse complement strand
TATCCAATCAACTCATTCCTGACGTTGGAACGAGTGGGAATGAATTGCCGTAACGGTCAGTCTCAGCGAGGTCGCCAATTGATCCACGGTCTCCCACACATTCGAAGCCCGCGAATGTGTGGGGCACCCGGCGGATCACCAGCGCGGCGAGTAATGTTTTCCAGACTGAGGAGTAAGAATAACTTTATGCCAGAAGAACGACCAAAGGTCTATGTTCACCTGCACGGTTTCTCTACAGCTGAGAGCGAATCGTTTAAAGCATATCTTCGCGAGCAAGAGGGGGTTGAAGATGTTCGGCGGCGGATGCTAAAGTTCGCCTCAGCACAGCACATCATACCGCTCGTGATTTTTGTTGGGGAGTCAATTGCTAGTGGCGCGATTGGTTGTGCGATCAGTTGGGCCGCAGAATGGGTTAAGAAGCGTCGGAAAGAGCAGCCTCACGGCGGCGAGGGCGACGAGGAACTCGTGATCTATGATGCTGACGGCGAAATCGCGAAAGTAATTTCTGTGTCGAAGAAACGAAAGAGCGGGGAGCGGCATGACTGAGAAGTTCATTTTTGTTTCATGTGGCCAATATACAGAGCCGGAGAAGGCTCTTGGGAAGTCAATCGCCGAAATGGTTAAAAGCCACACAGGTATTGACGCGTTCTTCGCCGAAGAGGTTCAGGACCTGAATGGCCTAGACTCGAACATCCTGAGCGCATTGCGTGATGCAGTTGGTTTTATAACCGTGCTGCATCCAAGAGGGACAATCACTAGACCAGATGGCTCACAACACGTCCGGGCATCCGTGTGGATTGAGCAGGAGATTGCAATTGCAACCTACATCCACCGCACAGAGAAAAGGCCGTTGCCGATCATCGCCTTCATTCATCAATCAGTTGGCCGCGAGGGTCTAAGGGACCTGGTACACCTGAACCCGATACGATTTTCGTCTGAGGCTGAGGTATTGGAGGAGCTACCTGCGCGGCTGCTCTCGTGGGCAGGGCTGAAAGTCGGCGGCGTCGAGGTGCTTGTTAAGTCTGATCCCTTTCAGATTCAGCAGGGGCACCGGACACGTCATTTACAGGTTGAGCTGGTGAACGAAACGAACGGCCGCATTGACGAGTACACCGGCCGTATACGTATTCCTACTGCACTCCTAAAACATTGGAACACGTCGTACCTCGGCGAGGAGTCTTCACCCGATGCACGACTTCGGAGCTTCCGGTTTACAGAGGAGGGACGGGGCATGATACCGCCGCACAGCAAAAGAGTTCTGTGGACCACACAGTATTGCATTGACTGTGCTGTAGGCCAGTTTACAGGTGAACTGCCGATCATAGCTGCTACGGTCGTGGACGAGTCTGCGATTGAGGTACAGATGTGGATTGCAGGTAGGGAGTATAAGACCAGCAAGACCATTAAGGAACTGAGCCAGCAGGCTAGCTAGGGACCTCCTCACCTGACGGCTTCTCCGTTTAACGTTCTCCCCTTGTTCGCGAGCTTTGGCGGGTCAGAAGAGGCTTCCACTTGCGGAGGTTGCAGGTTAGGGTGAGCGCAGCTAAATTAGGTGCGAGAGTTTGGAGCTGCACATGAAAAAGTCCGTCCCGGTCAGCCACCCCACAAAGCCAACACCGGGCTTCGCGGGGACCCCGGTGGAATCTGGCTCTGCATTCATCGACGAGAGAATCAAGCAACTTGGCGACTGGCGCGGAAAGATGCTCGCGAAAGTGCGCGCAATCATACACGCGGCCGACCCTGAGATCGTCGAAGAACGGAAGTGGGTCAAGGCGACATCGCCGGGGACTCCCGTCTTTTCCCACGGCGGCATCGTGTGCACGGGAGAGACGTACAAGGACGCCGTCAAGATAACATTTGCCAAGGGAGCTGCATTGCAGGACCCTTCAGGTCTATTCAACTCCAGCCTCGAGGGGAATGTCAGGCGCGCCATCGACATCCACGAAGGCGACAAGATCGATGAGGCGGCCTTGAAGGACCTCATCCGCGCTGCCGTGGCGCTGAACCACCCCACGAAGCCAAAAGCGGGCTTCGCGGGGACCCCGGCCAACCACCCCAACGAGGCGGCGGGCAAGAGTAAGAGCAAGCCGAAGCCTCGGCGAACATCCCCACGCTAAATTTCGCAAGGACCGCGAAATTTAGAATGGGGCATCCAGGCCGGTGAGGATAACGTATTCCGCCTCGTGGTCCCACTCATTTGAAAATCGCGAATGAATGGGGCACCTGCAGTTGCAGGAAGGGGACAAAGTTGCCGGAGCGATCAGGAACCCTCGCTGACGATCCGTTTAGTGGCCGGCGCCCAACCAGTCACGAACGGATGACGGGACTGCCCTGGGATGCGTCGTACCACGACGGCCCTGCGCCTTGGGATATTGGCCAGCCGCAGCCGGCAATAGTGCGCTTGGCATCCGAAGGCGGATTGGCGGGAGCGGTGCTCGATGCGGGCTGCGGTACCGGCGAGAACGCTCTTCACGTCGCCTCGCTGGGATTGTCGGTCCTGGGCGTTGACGTGGCGGAGACGGCACTGGCCATCGCCCGCGAGAAGGCCGCCGAACGTGGGATCGAGGTTGAGTTCGCTGCGGCTGACGCGTTCCAGCTAGAGCGTTTGGGGCGCAGGTTTGAGACCGTGCTGGACTGCGGACTGTTCCACACCTTCGACGACGACGACGAGCGAACACGATACGCGACAAGTTTAGCGTCGGTGACCGAGCACGATGGAACCCTGTATGTGTTGTGCTTCAGCGACGATGGTCCCGATACTGGCCCGCACCCCATCAGTCAGGAAGAGCTGAGAGCGGCGTTCAACCCCAGCAATGGATGGAGTGTCGCCTCCATCGAACCGGACCGGATCCAGACGAGATTCCACGGAGAGGGCGGCGCACCGGCTTGGTTCGCGACAATCAAACGGATCTAGACTGCGGGACTGGCCGGCCCGATCAGCAATCCCGGCACCGGGCGGCGATGAAGAGCACAGCAACCGAGTGATCGAGGACGACACTCCCGGGTCTCGAACTCCGCGAGACCCGGGGCACCCAACAATGGCGCCCCCGAAAGGTCAGCGCAGAGATCAGACACCGATCATTCCAGCGAACTGTTGAATCTCGGAGAGGCTAACACTCCATTCGGAAATCGGCTGTCCCTCCGCGCTGATTGTTTCACGGTCACGGAGGGATGCGAATGGAGCATCCAGGGAAAATGGCTCCTTTAGCTGGGTATAAAAAAGCAGGTGGTCTTGGAGATAGACTGTCTCTCCTTCTCTGTACATGGCCCACCATTCCAAATGCGAGGCGGCATTTGGACTGATATATTCAACGATCAACGCCGCCTTGGAACTTTCGTTCAGTAGCACATGGATTGCTCGCTGCCACTGAGCCTCGTATTGCTGCTTGCTCCACTGAAAAAGGCTGGAACAGAACCGTTCCTTCGACTCTCCCATTACCAAGATCCCAGGCGCTCCTGGAGTCTTAACGTCATCGAAAGGGTAGAGCAATGGCTCGTCGTCCAAGAACCGTATTGAGAAGGACATATCCTAACTATTGTTAGCGCCGGCCGAGGAACGTTTCCAGCTTGCTGATCTCCGCGTTGGCCTGGTCCAGATAACGGCGGGCCCGCTCGGGGTCGGAGCCCTCCAGCGCCTGCTTGGCTTTCTGCATGTCGCTGCGCATGCTGGCGCGGGCGGAGGCCATGTCTCCACGCAGACCCAAACCGCTCTGATGCATCTGCTGCTCCAACGTCCCCAGGCTGCTTTCGACCGCGGCGGCCCGGCTTTCCAGGTGATCGTCTTCAATCTCCATTGCGTCCAACAGCTTTTTCTGCTGTTCCATCGCGGCTTGCGCCGCCAGCTCTTCCGCACTCGGGCCCGGCGGAGGATTCAGACGGGCTTGCGTTGTCTTCTTTGCGCTCGGGGTCGTTGATGTGTCCGGTGCTGCTGTACCAGACATGCTTTGGTCAGGAGCCACCGGAACGCTCGCAGCGGACTGATCCGGCGTCTGATTGCCCGCTGATGGGGCGGTGGACGACGCACTGCCGCCAGAAGCCATGGCTGCGGTCGCAGCCGCGCTGGCTGCATTCTGCTTGTAGCTGCGATAAGCCCGAGCGCCCGCCAAGGTCGCCAGCAAAAGTATGACCGCAATCGCCAGAATCACGTACGGCTGCCGCGATCCGGACTTGGGCGGGAGCGGAGTACCGGCCGGACTGGGCGTAGGCGTCGCAGCCGCATAGACCGGACTGGCGACAGGCTGGCTTACCGGCGTCGGCGGCCTGACATCGGAGGTACGGGTTGGCGGAAGTTGCTCCGGCCGTGGCGTCGCAGCAGCGACGACGGGTTTGGGCAAGCCAGGCGCGCCGCACGACTCTCTGATCTGCGACAGGGCGTTGCGGAAAGCGTCCGCCGTCTGAAAACGTTCCGCCGGATTCTTGGCCACTGACATGACGATCAGGTCGCTCAGCGGCTTGGGCAACGAGGGCTGCACTTCGATAGGAGGACGCGGAGTCTCTTTGACTTGCGCCTCCATAATGGAGAAGCTGCTGGTTGCGTTGAACATCCGCTGGCCGGTCACCATTTCGTAGAGCGACACGCCGACCGAGTACAAATCCGAACGCGCATCCGTCGGCTGCGCTTGCACCTGCTCGGGAGACATGTAGTCCAGCGAACCCAGGGTGGTGCCGGTGACGGTGAGGCCGAGATCGTTGCCGGAGCGCGCAATGCCGAAATCCATCAGCTTGAGGACGCCGCTCGGCGGCAGCATCATGTTGGCCGGCTTGATGTCGCGATGAATGATGCCCTTGGCATGAGCATAGCTTAGGGCGGCCAGCACCTGGTCGATGTAATCCAAGGCCTCGGCGGGCGGGAAGGGACCTCGCTCCATACGATGGGCCAAGGTATCGCCTTCGACGTACTCCATGATCATGATGAGCTGATTGTCGGCAGAGAAGGCAGTCCGGAGCGCGGCAATGTTGGGATGATCGAGGCTGGCCAGCAGCTTGATCTCGCGGATGAAGCGAGCGCCCAGGTCGCCCTGGTTGGCCAAGTCGGGCAGCAGGATCTTCATGGCCTCGATGCGGTCGGAAATGAGGTTGCGCACCAGGAAGACCTGGCCCATGCCACCGTGGCCGAGTTCCCGGATGATCTCGTAGTCACCAATTTTCTTGCGTTCTGGATCTGTCATATCAAAACCTCGAAAGGGGACGGGCCGCCAACTCAGGAGCGCTGCGCGGCGAATTCGAAATGGGCCGGCCGGTTCAGTTGCGCGAGGACAGCTAAGGCGCAAAATTCGCGCATACTAACTGGAGCGGCGCAATTATGCGCTCGTCTCCAGTCAGGGTCAAGCTGAACTGGGGTGGCGATTTGGGCAAAATCCGCGGCTCCGCTAGAATGAGTCATCAGCCTTGGGGAGGATTGTCCCATGAGAAAATTTGCGCTGCTGGCCCTGACTTCGGTATTGGCGGTGGTCTGCCTGGCGCAGGGCGATCGCGTGCCCGTCTACCACGATCATGCCCTGCAGCCCGGCGATGCCATGCCCATCCTGCCCAAAGACCAGCTATGGGGTGAGTCCTTCCAGTATCCATACCAGGTGAAAAGCTATGAGCTGGCGGCCAAGATTCCCAGTGTGTTGTACCAGATGCCGTGTTACTGCTATTGCGACCGCATGGGACATGGGAGCCTGCATAGCTGCTTCGAGACCACGCACGGGGCGCATTGCGGAATCTGCATGAAGGAAGTTTTCTACGCGTACCGGCAGATGCAGTTGAAGAAAACGCCAGCCGAAATTCGCGCCGGAATTATCAAAGGCGATTGGAAGTCCATTGATCTGGAATCGGCGGCCAAAAGCGACTAAGTTATCAGCAAGGGTTTCGCGGCCCTCAACTTTGGCGAGTTGACGGCCATCCCAAGTTGCGGGTATAACTCAGCACAATCAGCCTGCGTGAGACTGGGGTTTTGCACCGCCCGGAGCAATTCCCGGTCGCGCCCAACCCAAGGACGTCATCGGATGAAGAAAAAAGCCGCCGAAAAGGATAAGCAAACGACCGCGAAGCCTAATAGCAGTAGCGGCTTCGGTCCGTCCGCGACAGGCTCGGAGGCGCGATCCAGGGGAAGTAGACCGATGAAGTTGACCGACGATCCTCGTTTTACCCAGGCCGTGCAAAACTACGAGGCCGGCCTGAAGGCCCTGCAAGCCCACAAGTACGATCGCGCCAAGGCGTATTTCGAGAAAGTAGTGGGCGGGCCCAGTCCCGAACTCGCCGATCGCGCCTCGGTCCACTTGAATAGCTGCAACCAGCAAATGAGCCGGGTGGTCAACACCTTCAAGACTCCCGAAGAACAATTTGACTACGCCGTGTCGCTGATGAACATGGGCGACTACGTCAGCGCCCGCGAGAATTTTGAAGCCCTGACCAGGAATTGCCCCAAGCTGGACTTCGTGTGGTACGGAATGGCGACGTTGAACTGCCTGACTGGCCACTTTCCCGAGGCCATCTCCAGTTTGCAGCAGGCGATTCGCCTGAACCCGGCCAATCGCTACCAGGCGCGCAACGATGGCGACTTCAAGAACCTGGCCGACGATCCCCGGTTCACCGAACTGCTTTATCCCGATACCAGCGCCGGAACTCCGTCGTCTCCAGACCAGTGGCGTTATTAGCTGGGTATATTCTTACCGATAGCACATGCAGAACTCTTCCAACTCCGCGGCGCCGCGCGCCGTAAAAGTTGTCGCCATGGGCGGGGGCACCGGACTGTCCACGCTGCTGCACGGCTTGAAGCAATATGTCAGCGCAGCAGGAGAGATTCCACTTCCAGGCCTGCTGCCGCGTATTGACGATCTCTCGGCCATCGTCACGGTGAGCGACGACGGCGGTTCCAGCGGGCGGCTGCGCAAAGAGCTGAACGTGCCTGCGCCCGGCGATGTGCGCAATTGTATTGTGGCGCTCTCCGAAGACGAGGCCCTGCTGTCCCGCCTGTTCCAATACCGCTTCCCAGCAGGCGAGGGCGTGGGGGGACACAACTTCGGCAATCTTTTTCTTTCGGCCATGACGGCCATCGCCGGCGACTTCAGCCAGGCGGTGAAACATTCGTCGGAGATTCTGGCCACCCGCGGGCATATTTATCCTGCAACCACCAGCAACGCGCAACTGTACGCCATCATGGACGACGGCTCCTTCGTCCGCGGAGAAACCAACATCACCGCCAGTCAGCGGCGCATTGTCGAACTGCGTATGGCGCCGGCGAACGCCAAGCCCCTGCCCATGGCGCTGGCGGCCATCGAGAGCGCCGACCTGATCACCATCGGCCCGGGATCGCTGTTCACCAGCCTGGCGCCTAACTTGCTGGTGCGCGACGTTTCCAAGGCGATTGCCAACAGCCGCGCGGTCAAGGTGTTCGTCTGCAACTTGATGACGCAGGCCAACGAGAGCCTCGGGCTGACCGCTTCCGATCACATTCGCGCGCTCTATAAACATGCGCGTCATCAATTCTTCGATTACGCGCTGGTCAATCGCACGCCCGCGTCTCCCGCGCTGGCGCTGAAGTACGCCGAGAAGCAGCAGGCGCAAATCGAAACCGACGTGGACGCCATCGAGGCGCTTGGGGTGAAGCCGATCCTGGGCGAGTATCTGCTGGAAGCCATGGATTCCACCGAAGGCCTGGTCGCCCGCCACGACACCCACCGCGTCGCCCACGATTTGCTGCAGCTTATGATGGAATTAAGCGAATCGCCGGTGACGACGCTACAGCGGGAGCGGTAACTTCGAATTGTAATCACGAGCGAAGCTGAGATTGCGGACTCCCCCTAGGGAATTGTCATTACGAGCGAAGCGAGGAATCTGCTTTTGTTAGAACGGGAACGACTGCCGAGGGAAACAGCAGATCCCTCACCGACTAATCCTTACCCCAACAAGCGCAAAAACGGCGCTTGTCGGGGACCCCAGTTCGTCGGTTCGTGATGACAAAAATAAAAGGGGCAACGGCGCACCTGAAGGTGGCCCCCTTCATCGACTTTTTCCGCAGCCCTGAAGGCTCTCCTGCTATTCTCTGAAGCGAAATGGCAAAGCCGACTTCCAATCCCGCCAAGTCTGGTAAGAACAAACCCGGTCAGTTCGCCATCGCCATCCTGGCCGCGGGCAAAGGCACGCGGCTGAAGTCGCGCCGCCCAAAGGTCCTGCACGAGATCGCCGGCAGGCCCCTGCTGGCGCACGTGGTGGCGGCCGCCAGCGAGGTGGTTCCTGCACAGGACATCTTCGCGATTGTCGGATACGAAGCCGAGCAGGTGCGCGAGGCGCTGGCCCCAACCGGGATCAACTTTATTCTGCAACGCGAGCAGCGCGGCACCGGGCACGCCCTGATGGAAGCACGCGATGCGCTGAAGAATTTCAAAACGGTGTTAGTGCTCTCGGGCGACGTGCCGCTGATCAGGGCGAAGACGATCGCGCGGGTCCGCGATTTTCACAACGCGCACCGTGCCGCCATGACCATACTTACCGCCGAGCCATCCGACCCCACGGGATACGGCCGAATTTTCCGCAAGCAGGTCAAAGGCAAGGCGAGCGACGAAGTCGAGCGCATCGTCGAACAGAAATCGCTGCGTGGTAAGGAAGCGGAGCAACGCGAGGTCAACGCCGGCATGTACGCGTTCGCGACCAAGCCGCTCTATGCCCACATCGGCAAGCTCAAGACGGACAATGCCCATCACGAGTACTACCTGACTGACATGGTGGCGCTGCTGAACAAGGCCGGCGAAAAGGTGCTGGCGCTGTCCGCCGCCGACTCCAGCGAAGTGTTCGGGGTCAACACGCGGATCGAACTGGCAGAACTGGATGCCCAGCTTCGCAATCAGAAGGCCCGCGAGCTAATGCTGGCCGGAACAACCATCTTCCGTCCCCAGACCTGCGACATCGATGCCGACGTCGAGGTCGGCCCGGACACCGTGATCGAGCCGTTCGTGCAGCTCATTGGCAAAACGAAGATCGGCGCCGACTGCCGCATTCGGTCCTATTCCGTCATCACCAACTGTGAAATCGGCGACGGCGTTCTGATTCGGCCGGGCTGCATCCTGGAAGATTCCGTGGTGCGCAATCGCGCGCAGCTTGGACCGTACTCGCATCTGCGGCCCGGCAGCGACATCGGCGAAGGCGCGCACGTCGGCAACTTCGTGGAGACCAAGAAGACGCGGCTGGGCAAGGGTTCCAAGGCCAACCACCTCACCTATCTTGGCGACGCCGAGATTGGCGAAGGCGTGAATGTCGGGGCGGGCACCATCACCTGCAATTACGATGGCGTGAACAAACACGTCACGACGATTGAAGACGGCGCCTTCATTGGAAGCGATACCACGCTGGTGGCTCCCATTCGAATCGGAAAAGGCGCCTACGTTGGTGCGGGATCGTGCATCACCGAAGATGTTCCCGACGATGCGCTGGCGCTGGGACGCGGCCGCCAGGTCACCAAAGAAGGCTGGGCGTCGGAGCGGCGCGCCAAGCTAGACAAGGCCACCAAATAGTTGGAACTCAACAGGCAGGGAGGCCCGAAGGCCTCCCTGCATTTCCCGCGCTTAAAGGTTACTCGTGCGGATTGGATCGGTTCCGGGAATAGTGCATCCGCCCGCACTACCCGTGCAAATCGGAAACGTCTATTGCAGAACTGGTTTAGCTGGCCGGTTCAGTGTGATGGAACGTGACAGCTTGAAGGTGACCGCCGACTCCGCCGGAATCTCTAACTCCTTGTTGCCGGTTAACCCCGCGCCCGCCGTGCCGGCGCCAGCGCCCACCAGGCCGCCAATGAGCGCTCCCTTGCCGCCGCCCGCCAGGCCACCGATCAAGAGACCGGCGCCGGTTCCGCCTCCCGCCATCGCTGCGGTGCGCTTGCCCTTACCCTTCACGACCTGGGTATAGGTAGAAGTCTTGATCGCCACCGGCGCTCCGCCGATGTTGACGGCGGTCAGAGCGATCGACAATATACCCTCGCCTTTGAATCTGCCCGGCGACTTGACATCGACGACCGTTCCGCTCACGCCCGCGCCCGCTGGAATCGCGACCACTCCGCCAACCGTAACCGGGCGCGCCAGAGAACCGGTAAACGTGTCGCCCGGATTCGCGGTCTTCGAGGTGATGCTGTTGCCCATGCGGATCACAATGTGGGTCCCAGCCGGGACCACCAGCTGCGGAGGCGGAGGCGGCGGGGGCGGCGGCTGCGTCGCTTGCGCGCTCTCCGGCGCGGCCGCCGTGGGTTGCCCCTGCGGGTTCTGCTGCGCAGGCGCCATCTGACTGGTCACAGGCTGGCTGGCCGGCGGTTGACTTGTGGCCGCAGATTGAGACTGGTCCGCCGTGGAAGCGTTGCCCGCCGGCGCTGCCGTGTTCTGGGTCTGATTTTTCTTGCTACAGGCCGCGAAGCTCATGGTGAGAACTGCTATGAACATCAGCGTGAGTAATCGAGAACGCATAGCATTTTCCTTTCGCTGGGCCACAGGACGAGAATGCATGACAGCCGCCTGCGGGCGTGAAACGACTTGATCCTGCGCTGCCGGAAGCCGGGTCCCCCTACAGGCGCCCCGCCGCGGCGGGCCAGCCGGGGTGGAAACGAATACCGCAAAGTCACGCGAGACGAGTGAAGCTACCGCGCTACAAAGATTAGGCTCAACGCGGTTAAGAATCACGCAAATTGTACAGTGTCTCGGAACTTACGAACCTACATTATTCATGGGGATCTCGCGCTTTGAAGGGGCACGGCTTCAGCGGCTGCGGAAAAAGTTTGAGCCAGACCCGTGGAGCGCACTTGTAGTGGCAGCCCCCGCATTTATGCGGGGGAAGGAGCGCTTCAGCGCTCCGGGAAAAGTCCCTCTTCGATTATGCGCTTTAGCGCTGGGCATCGAGAAGTCCCAGGGCTAAAGCCCATTTTAAAATCGACTCTTTTCGCTGGACTGAAGTCCAGCTCCCCCCTGCTAAAGCAGGGGGCTGCCACCAAAAGGCTGCAGTCGATGGCTGGCTTAACGTCCGCGATCACGCATGGCGATATACCCCAGTACTCCTGCCAGCAGGGAAGCCGTCAGTACTGCGGTCTTCGCTTGCAAAATATGAGACGCGTCGTCGAACGCCAGTGAGCTGATAAAAATGGAAACCGTGAAACCGATGCCCGCGAGAATTCCGACCGCGCTCAATTGGCGCCAGGTAACGCCGTAGGGGAGCTGGGCCAGACGCGTGCGCACCGCCAGCGCGGCAAATCCTATGATTCCCAGCGGCTTTCCGACGACGAGTCCGAGCAGAATGCCCCAGGCGATCCGGCTGGTCAGCAACTCGCGCCACGCGCCTCCGGAACACGTTACTCCGGCGTTGGCCAGCGCGAACAAGGGTAATACCAGAAACGAAACCCAGTCATTTAGCTTGCGAGTCAAAAGCTCGGATGGCGATTCCGTCCCTTGCACCAACTGCTCAATGGAGCCGAGTAAATTCTTGGCCGTTTTCTCGTCGCCCTCAGTCAGCGCTCTGCTGAACCGTTCTACGATTTCACAGCCAATTTCCTGAAACTCGCGCAACGACAGGGTCGCGGTGGTGGGAACCATAAACCCCAGCACCACGCCCGCGATGGTGGCGTGAATGCCGGAGCGCAGAATCGCCACCCAGAAGCCCACTCCCAGCATGAAATACAACACGGGCTGCGAGATGCCGACTTTACGCAAAAGGAAAATGACCGCAAGCAGAAGCAAGCCGATGACCAGCGATTCCACATGCAACGAGTCGCTATAGAAAATCGCAATCACCGCAATGGCGCCGATGTCGTCGGCAATGGCCAGTGTCAGTAGAAATATTTTCAGGTCCTGCGGAACTCCTTTGACCATGCCCAGCACGCCCAGCGAAAACGCGATGTCGGTGGCCATGGGTACGCCCCAACCGTGCTGTCCTGCAAGTCCAACGTTCAGGGCCATGTAGAGAAGCGCGGGGACGATCATGCCGCCCAAGGCGCCGAAAATGGGCAGCGCGGCGCGGCGCATGTCGGCGAGTTCACCATGCACGATCTCGTGCTTGATCTCCATGCCGACCAGGAAAAAAAAGATGGCCATCAAGGCATCGTTGATCCAGGCGTGTACCGGCAAGCGCAGACGGGAGAGGGTCAGCTCCATCTCCCAAACATGGTGGTAGGAATCCTGCCATGGCGAGTTCGCCCACAGAAGAGCGGTGATGGCCGCGCCCAGCAGCAGGATGCTGCTGATGCCTTGAATGTGGATAAACCGCTGGACGGGCAGGACCAGGGCGCGCGTCACCAGCGATTCGCGCAGCCTGATTTGAAGCTCACCGTATGTGCGAGGCGGGATTCCCATAAGCTGTGACCGCACGCGCACGTCGCGCGCGCTTTAACATTCAAGCTCGAAAACGCAATGCGGTCAATGCTGGCGAGCGCCGGGCGATGCTGTTGGGTTATGCTGTGGGTCTCGCATGAACGCCATCGTACGAAACGTGCTGCTGGTTTTTGCCGCGCTGCTGCCCATCGTGAACCCGCTCGGCATGGCGCCCATCTTTGCGGAAATGACCCTGGGCTACGACACCAGCATTCGCCGCATCGTGGCCATGCGGGTCGCGGTCAACGGCGTGGTGCTACTGGTCGCGTCGCTGTTCATCGGCTCCTACATTCTGCAGTTCTTCGACATCAGCCTGGCGGCGGTCCAAATGGGCGGTGGACTGGTCGTGACAGTGGCCGGCTGGCAGATTCTGAACCGCCCGGGCGAGCAGAAGGACGGCCAGCTGCAAGCCCCGCCCAGCCGCGAACGAATCCTGTCGCAGGCTTTTTATCCGCTCACCATGCCGCTGACGGTCGGACCGGGATCGATCGCCGTGGCCCTCACGCTGGGCAGCAACATACATGAGGAGAGGCACCTGCAACTGATCGTCAGTGCACTGGCCGCAGTGATTGGAATTTTGCTGATCGGGATAACGATTTTCTTGTGCTACCGCTTCTCCGACAAATTGCAGCGCTGGTTCGGGCCGCTAGGTAGCAGCATCGTTATCCGCTTGTCGGCCTTCATCCTGGTCTGCATCGGCATACAAATCATGTTCAACGGGCTGCATGACTTCTACGACATGCTCCATGAGGTGGCGAAGTAGCGCAGCTTACATACAATGAAAGCACTTCTGTCTGTCATCCTGAGCGAGCGCAGCGAGTCGAAGGACCCCTATTGCTGCAGGATCGCGCCAGACAGCGGCAAATCCCGCGCTGCCGCGTTTTCGACTCTCTCGATCACGACGATCGCCACCCATTCATTGTTGCGATTCAGGTAGC